>CAYPXY010000033.1:0-49347 GCA_964414815.1 uncultured Pirellulaceae bacterium
CCTACCCGTTAACAAAACCCTATGCGGGGAGCGTACGTAATTACTTAACAGTTACTAGCAATTCTCCTTGGCAATGAGCTTGCAAATCCTAGAACGGGAAATGGCTCGGGCAGCCAGATTTTTAACTTCTCCCGACCTTTCAAGCCAATCGAGCATTCGCTGAACTGCATGTCTCGTTGAGGATTCATCTCTGCAGTTTCGCAGAAGAATCAATTGGGTTTTCTGGATTTGGTCGGCAACATAAATTCCGACCTTGGCGTCGACAACGATTGCATCTGGGTGTCCGAGCATCGCAGTAGCCTGACTTTCGCTAACCCCTCGGTGGCAACCAATTAGATGAACTGGCCCTGCGCTACCTGTAAGGTGGACATCCAACTCAAAATCTTGAAGAAAAGGTTGCCCCACCAATTCACGAGCTGCCGCGACACTCATAGCCGCAGGTATTCCATGGCAACGAAACAAGATTTTTTTTGAGCCAAACATCAGAAACACGTGCGACGACTTAACTGAACCTGACGGGTGCTCCTTCAAGCTATCGAAAAGCACTTTTTCGATAGCATTCTTTCGTGTAACGAAATCCAGTCGGTTCCAATCAAGTGCTTGTCCTAGATGATAGTTTGATGCTCCGATAGACTTTGCTCCGGACTTTACGAGTCTCCGTGTAATCTCGCCAAGTGCTGCAAGTATTTCTTCAATGACCTGTTCGCCATTACCTGCGGTGCTGCGAAACAGATTCAGTTGATCGATGTAATTATCCATCCTCTTGTGTTCTCCTTTAAGTTTTCTGGGCGTATATGGCAACTTAATTAGATGAACCTTGCTGGGGTTGGTTGTGAATGCTTTTTGGAGTTCCGCATGACATATTCCGATTCCCCCTGACGATTTAGTCCATCCGGCATCGCCATTGTAGATCGCGATAAAAATGTCGGCTTTGGAAGCTTCCTTCAGGCATTTTTCCCAAGCGTCGTCAATTCCTTCTTCTGAAGGTGCAAGCTCATTGATCCAACAATTGAAAAGTTTTTCACCACCTATTTCGATTTCCTCCACTCTGCACTTGGCTTTCTTTCGAACTTCGGAAAGTGTGGAATTAGTGCCTTTGTACTGTATTTTGGTGACGCAACGACTTGACAACATTACGGTAAGAAATTTGGATGACATCTCATACCTCGGAATCTCGTGGTTTGTGAATATGGCTTGGCCAGTTGTTTACGTCCCACTCAGCCATTGGGATGAAGTTGCCGTCGGCGTCGGTTGGCGGGCCGGGTGATGGGTTGAGGCGGGTTTGGTAAGGTTGGCCAGTGCGGATGGCTTCAGCCATTTCGTCGTAGATTTCGAGGATCACTCGTTTGGTGCGGTATTCGCCGTGGGCTTGCTCGTCTTTACGTTTGATAATAAGTAACGATTCCATGATGTACTCAACCGCATTGCGCGGCGAGGAAAACATCTCGCAGAGTTCGGGGCTGTCGGTAGCCCAACACTCTGACGGCCCCAGATACGAATGGAAGTTGGCCGCATCCAATTCGCACCGCACTAAATATCGTCGCTCTTCACTCCATTCAAACGGCGGCCCGTTGTAGCCACAATCCAAACCGAATGCTTGGACATCCCAAGCTGTATAGGACAATTCAATTACTCGTGGCAACACAAACTCGCTGAGACTGCACTCAGCAAATCCACAAGGTAAAGCGAAGGAATTTGGATGCGGAATCGGTAGTTGTTTCAGAATAAAATAGGTCAGATGAAGCCCTTGCATTTTTTGTCGTAGCACGAACTCAACCAGAAACGTATTCATCACTGACAAAAGGTTCGCATGACCTATGCTGTCACTCTCAAGAAACACTACAGGATAAGGGTGTCCTACACCACATCGAGGAAGCACTGAAAAGGATGCCAGTCGTTCACTTGTTACACCTGTTACGTCTTTGAACCCAAGGAGCCACTTTCGAGGCCACCTAGATATCCGATCTTCGACTTCAGTGTTGGAAATCCAGTAGGCTGGTGTCACTTTATAGTTTGGGTCTCTCAGTTGATCGACGGCAGAAGAATCCTTACTCACCTTCCGAAACTGATGGCCACTAAGCGACAAGTTTGCTGCACGATGGTTATACTGCTGTGCCATTTTCGCATCAAACAAAGGCACATACTCTGTACCATCTGCACCAACAAAACTGTCGCTGTGCAATGTGACGTTGTGGTCGTCAATAAGCTCTTCCTTCCTTCGGAACAAGGCAGAGTCGTTGGATACATCGAACATTCTCATGAAAGAGATCGACCACGAATTGCCTCCTGTGTCGCATTCCCTCCATAAAACGGGCAATCGTCGATAAAGGTGAATCGTAATAGCGGCGTTCGTCCGGTTCAGAAACGTCGGCAAAGTGTTTGAATTCGGGTTGATTAGCGCGATATCATTGGCACTCAGTTCGAAGACTCGGTCACTATGATGCAATTGTGATGGGTTGGTTAAGAAGAATGCATATTGTGTGTTCTTCTTTTTGAGAGATTCGCGTCCAGCTACCGTAAATAAGCAAAAGTGCTGATGTTTACGAACTTCTGGAAATAGAAGCTCATCATTACTGAAGTCAAATAGACTTATAACACGCCTGCTTGATGCGAGCATGTTGAAGTAGTGTTTGGTAGTGTCGTCAGTAGCGATTCCGGTTGGCACGACACATCCAACTCGTCCGTTGGTGGAAACGATTCTCGTATTTAGTTCAGTGAATACAGAAAAGGTATTTACATCACCACGTCCGCAGAGTGGGAACAAACCGGAGAACCGAACAAATTCGCTTTCGCATTCCGAGCGGCGTTTCGCTGCGATCCAATCATCGTAAAATGTTGGATTCTCAATTGCCAATCGTGAGATTAGGTGCCGTCGACTCGCGGTATTTGGTGCGTCAGCAATCTCAGGGGCCCGCTCGGCGAACCATTCTTGCTCCTGGATTTTGATCCGCTCCCACGGTGGATTCCCTAATACAACGTCAAACCCACCGTTCCATCCGACCTGCTCATTTTCGGTGCTTGCTTCGTTCTCCAAAAGGCGAAACACGTCTGGAAACGCCAAGTGCCAGTGAAGTAGCTGATATTGCCCAGCCAGCCGCTCGACTTCCGCCTTCACATGGATATTGATACTGTGTGGATTATTTTCGATGTCGCGGAAGTTGCGTTCGGTCGGACAAAGCTGGCCCAAGTCGGATTGATCTTTCTTCCAAACGAATGCGGCGCACCAAGTGTCGGCCAACAGGCGAGCGTTGCGATAGTCGGTTCCTTTGACTAATTCGGCGTACATCTCTTCCTTGGCAGCAACATCGGAAAGGGTTGCATCGTCAGCACTATTGAGTTTGGCAATTGTGGCTGGAAGGTTGCCGAGCTTGAGCGTTGGCGCAAACAGGTAGCCTTGTCCACTGGCGTAATTTTCCCGCTCTCGTTTGTTGTCCTTTTTCAGTGACGTGCAAACGCTCTTCTCATCTCCTTCAATCGGCTTGAACGCATCGTCGGGAATCCCCTTGGCCAGCAGCGCGGGCGTTGTGCCGAGCAGACTATTGCCGCATTGAATGTGGTGGTCGAGAAACGAAAGGGGCTTGCCTGGCTCAATGGCCTCCATCCAAAGGCTGACTTTGCAAAGCTCGACCGCCATCGGATTGATATCCACGCCGTAAATGCAACGACCGATCACATCCCGCAAGGCGCGTTGATAGTCTTCAGGACTTGGCTCCGTTTCGCCGGTACGAATGCGGGCCAAATGCCGAGCCAGTCGGTGGGCGGCGGCAATAAGAAAATGCCCGCTGCCGCAAGCTGGGTCGCAGACTTTGAGAGCAAGCAGGGCTTGCTCGGCCAGTGGGGAATAGCCAGTAGCCAGTAGGTGGTCGCGATCGGGGATTGAAATCGAGCGAAACCAATCAGGCAAGTTTCTTTCTTCCTTTTTCCCTATTCCCGATTGGCTATTGGCTAACTCTCTTGCTTCTTTCAGCCTTTCTTCCACTACGGGATCGAGCGCCGAATCCAGAAGACACTGCACCAGAGAATCGGGCGTATAGTACGATCCGGTTGTTTTGCGTTCGTTACCGGCGGCTGTTTTCAATTCGAAGGTTTTGGCTTCAATGTGGACTTCGGGATGAAGTTCGAGGAGCGATTCGTAAACGGAACCCAGTTCCTCCGTCCCCAGATTTCGATAATCAACGTTGCGAAGCGTCTTGTTCTGCTCGACATAGGCCAGCGCACGAACGGCTTGCAAAAGAGAGGAGTTAGCCAATAGGGAGTAGCCAGTAGGAGTGGAGGGAGTAGCCAATAGGGAGTAGCCAGTAGGGGAAGAGTCATTGATTTCATCATTTCTTCCTACCTCCCTACTCCCTACCTGGCTACTCCCTACCTCCCAATTCCCTACTGGCCCATTCAGGTCAGGCGTACTTGATCGACGCCACAGAAAGGAGCCGAGTCCGTTCAATGCAAGTTCCGGGCAGCCTTCGTTTCGACCTAGTGCGTCGAAAATCAGAGATAGCGAATGCCATAGATCGGAATGCTTCGAACCGCGAATTCTAAAAGCCAATTCACGCAGTCGGCTGGTCGAATAGTGTGATTCGTACAGTTGTCTTGAATCGTCCGTGGCATCTGGCGGATGAAGCAGGTCGCGATCTTCCGCAACAAACAGGAACAGCATCCGATATACGACTCGCAAAATCTGCCGATAGAAGTCGTCCTTGCTCAAATCGCCGGAACGAAGTCGCTCTCGAAGTGGTTCGTTTTTCTGGTGACTGATGAATCCCTGTCCCAATGCTTCGATTGCAGACGTAACCCCATTCCGCAAATCGTTGAGGACGCGAGTTCCCTGATCGCGAGCTAACTTGCTCCATTTTTCAAGCCAGCATTCTTCCGGCTTTTCGGATTCGACTCGCGACTGATGGCATAGCAGCCAGAGTATCGCAAAGTCCGAATAAACCTCCCCTTCCATCATTGATTCGAGATCGAATTCAACGAAGGCTTGACGTGAAAGAGAGATATTGTCTCGCAGGATTCGCAACTGAAGTCCGTTCGACAGAAATGCCCATAGGTGTTCGTTGCTTCGGTTCAGAAATTCCTGAACCATCGAGTGCGGGCTGGCCAGCGCTGCACCTCTGGCCCCTTTGGTTCGGCGGTCGAGCGAGAGCTTGTAACCAACAAAGTGGATCGGTGCGTGATTGTAAAATCGCTCGATTGGATAGGCTTTGTCGTCGATGACTGGTGATTTGCTGGTGACTAATCGCCCAAATTCCAATTCCTTGAATAGCGGCAACAGCCAGTGCGAATTAGTGATGGCTGTACCGGTTTCCGATTCGCTTTCCTTCCCCTCATGCTGCTTTCGGGCATTCTGAAAGGCAGCCCAATGGGTACGCAAGCTGTTCCAGGACTGACTGATCGCCTCGTTGATTTTGATGCCGGGTGGCAGGTGGAAGGCTGCGGTATTGGTCCCGTCGACTTTCAGCGATGCTACAAGCTGTAGAATGTCGGGGGGAAGTAATGCCCCTTCGGTTCTGATTGTCTGAAATTGAGTTCCTCGTTTTGCCATGGCTCAACTCCTAACTTCCTTGATTCGGAAGCAGGACATAGGCTCCCAGAATGTCGATTTGATCAATCATTTTTACATCGACTTTTCCCGCCATCCTGACTGATTTGCGAACGCGGGTGTGGGCTTCACCCAGACTCGATGCCCTCGATTTCCCGTATTGTTTCAGGTGATCCAGTAAGCTTGGCAAGCCGCCGATCAAGTGTTCCAGCTGTTGCTTGACCAGAACGCTTGGGATGTTTCCGCTTGGCTCGCAATCCAGAAGGTTCCGGCTTTCTGTTTCGTCAACCCAGACCGGGGTGTTCGGCGTTCCAGTGAATGCCCTGATGCAGATTTCTTCGGCCAGCAAGGGATCGGTTGTACCATCACGGCGTTGAACCTGAATGTGATACCGTAAGCGAACGAGTAGCAAAGAAGTTTTTTCATTCACTGAATTGGTCTTAACGACACCGCACCGACGGGCAATCGTTGAATCGGCTTCGGCGTTCTCCGGATCGAGCGCCGTTTCCAGGACGTAGGATGCCAGCCCTTCGACAACGGGATGGGTTCGGCTCAGATAATACACGTCTCCGTCAACCGGCAAATCGAATTTTCCCTGAAATGGTTTGTCTTCGCCGATGGCGTTTCGCAGTGCCCGATTCGTCTCGGTGGAAATGACGGTCTCCCAAACGTCACCCCGCTTGACCCGCATCGGAACACCCGCCAAATGAAAAACATCATGCACGAATTTTTGAACGGCGGGACCGGTTCCGATGGCTTCACGGATGGCGTCAAGTTCGGATTTCACTTCATCGGTTTTGATTGAGTGTTGAGCAAATCGTGACCGGGATCGAGCCTCTTTCTCCCGGGCGTCTTCCCATTGGGCATGAAGGTCATTGCGAATGGGATCCAAGCCAGGCAGATAGAGCTGGCTGTCATTGTCTCCTTTTCCTCGCAGTTCCATTCCTTCAAATAGTGCCTTAACGACATCCTCGCTTCCGCCGGGAACAGAAACAGAGACGCCCAAGTCACTTTTGATTTTCTTGTGCTTACGGAGCAGCACATCAAGCACGACTCCGTCAATCTGATTGTCCACGCCGAAATAGGTCAATACCCTGACCTTGGGTTTGGCCTGTCCAAACCGATCAACACGCCCTTCCCTTTGTTCGTGACGAGTCGGATTCCAGGAGAGGTCGTAATGAATGACGGCATTGAAGTCCTCTTGAAGATTGATTCCTTCGCTCAGACAATCCGTGCAAACAAGAACTCGCGAAGGATGCGTCGCAAGCTCCTCGATTCGATCTACTCGTTCTTTCGCCGCCAAAGTTCCCGTGACGGCAATGACTTCGACTTGCTTCAATGAGTCGCGTAACTGCGAGGCGACATATTCAGCCGTGTCGATGAATCGACAAAAGACAATGGGACTGAAGCCGTCTTTGAGTAGTTCTTTGACCAGCTTGATCGCTTTCTGCAACTTGGCGTCTTTGGCTCCCGCCAATGCGTCGGCTTCTTTGGCCATCCGCCGCAGCCGTTCATTGCTTTTGGCTTCTTGTTCGTTTTCTTCATCGGAATTGGCTCCCGGTGTGATGTCGATGACCTCCGAAATCTCCAGTTCCTCCTGATCGAGAATAGCACGTTGCCCCAATTCATCGACGGCTGTTTCGTCTTCAGCGGTTACGTTCACAGCGCGATTGCGAAGTGTCGCTGCTGCGGCTGCGGGGCTGGAAGCCATTGCTCTCAACAATGCAAGGGCTGACCACCAGCGGACACGGCGGTTTCTCTTGTTCCCCGATTCGTCACTGACCAGCTCTCCCGCAAAATCGAGCACTTTGTTGAACAGCGATTTGTATTCCTTGCTCAGTTTATAGCTCTCCTCGGCGTCTTCCCTTTCAGGAAAGCTGGTTTGTGTGCCTAGCTCTCTGTCCATTTCGATGACGTTGCCGCGTAGGCGTTGGACCAGGTGTATTGCCAGTTCGGCCCGCAGGGCTGAGCGTGATTCAGATTCCATATCACGAGGCAAGTCAGTAAATTTTGGATCGATGAGATGCAGCAATGAACGAAATGCCTCTTCGTTTCCGCTGTGAGGTGTGGCAGTAACCAGAATGAGATGCCGATCACGATTGGCGGATACCTGTTTGATCAAATCAAACCGTGCTTGTCGGGCTTGACCGACTTGTCCGTGTAGCGAGCATGTGTGGGCTTCATCGACAATCACGAGTTCGGGACAGGCACGGACGAAATCATCCCTGCGTCGAACGGATTTAATAAAGTCAGTCGAGACAATCACAAACGGATGACGTTCAAACAGGGATTCGCCGGGTCTCAGACCACGCTCCAGCCGCTGGACGGTGGAACTGAGAACCAGTTCGGCGTCGATATGAAATTTTTCCGCGATTTCCCGTTGCCATTGTTCAGCCAAATGAGGAGGACAGAGAATTGCCAGTCGGTTGACTTCCCCGCGTTCCAGTAGTTCTTTGGCAATCAGGCAGGCTTCAACGGTCTTTCCGATCCCAACGTCATCGGCGATCATCAACCGGACGGGATCGAGTCGCATCGCCATCAACAGCGGTACTAACTGATAGGGGCGCGGTTCGACAGCGATTTTTCCGAAACTGCGAAATGGCCCAGCAGCGGCGCGAGTCGAAAGCCGAGCCGCGTCGCGAAGGAGTCGGCAGGAGTTGAAGTCGCCAAACTGATTGGGATCAGGATGCGAAAAGGAAGCGGATGCAACCGGCTCAATTGCCGTGCAGATACCGACAATTTCATCATCCAGTCCGCCAATCGGACGAACCATGAGAAGCTGTTCGGTCGATTCGGGTAACACTACCCATTCGCGGCCTCGTGCCTGAACTAACGCCCCGGGTGAAAAAGTTGCCGTCATTGGTTTTCTCTCCTGCGTTCACCAAAAATTTCAACATATTGATCAAAAATGGCGTTCCAGTCGGCTTGATGGTGGAAGCGAATGGTTAAATGTCCTGCTGCGGCAAGCCGTTCTTCAATTTCCCGATCCTCTTTAACCAGTTTATCTTCATCGTGAACTGGCCCGTCGATATAGATTGCCGTGTTGAGATCGGCGTAATAGAAGTCGGGACGTGTGTAGCAGTTGGAAATGATGTGCTGGGCATGGGAAGGCAAGCGCATCTGGCCATCACGTACCATTTCCAGCCATCGCCGTTCGAGTCCTGAATCGCATTGCCGGATGAGATCGTCAAAGTGATCGGTTCGGCTTTTCCGCGAACCCGACACCAGCGTCGTCGATTGAGTGAGTGATTGTAACAGGGGGAGGATCAAATGCCGGTCAATATGACGATGATCGGGCTGGTTGCCATACTCCAGCAAACAATCGTAGCAGGCGGCTGCACAAGTTTCTTTGGCCAAGTCGTTTCCGGTGTCTGGATCGAAGTGGCAAATCTCGATTGCTTTGCGTGCCACCGTGGCAAGGATGTCCCGGTTTTCGGCAATTTGGCGGAGGACGCCTGCTCCTCCTTCCGAGGCTTCGTAGAAGAAGAGGATACGGCGATCACCCGTATTGGGAAGCGGTTCGACGGCCAGTTCGCTGGCTTCTAGCTGAAAGACCTGCTGGATTCCGTTTTTAAGTGCGGCCTGGAGTGTTGCCATAAACTGGATGTCTTGTGCCCCTTCCAGTTCGAATGTCAAAGCGTTGCGAGTGTCCTGAACAAAGGGAACAACTCGTTTGACGCGAGCCGACAACGGGTCTTCCTGATCGTCTTCCGACATCTTGTTTGCAGCCCAGTAGCCCCTTTCAACGTCGAGCAGAAATCCGAACTCGTTGTCTGGCCGCCGTTGCTTCCAGCCGACGTTGATCCGCCAAATGGTGGCCACATCGCCGTAACACAAGGTTGCAATTTTCTGTTCGTCAACCGATGCTTCGGCCTTGCGATAGTCGAGTTCTCCATTGGAAATTGCAAACCGAAAAGTTGTCCGAAGGTCATAGCCGATTCGGAGGCGTTCTTCCTCGTCCGACGTGATTCGATCCGCCATTTTCGCCGTTACATTTTGCAGACGAACCATCGCCCGTACTTCGTCTTGCGGAGAGAGAACATTCCCACAGTTTTCACAGTTGTCAATCGGCCGCTCATGCACGACGTGCCCGTAACCGCAACGTGGACAGAGTTTCATCAATGATTCTGTCATTTCCTGAGTGTCTTCATCGAACGCCAGGTTTACTTTATTAACGCGGTAGCGAGTTCCTTCGTGGTACACGACAGCACGCGGTCCGAATTCGGCAATTGCAAGAAAACGTGGACGTGACAAGTATTCATCCCTTCCGCGACTGTTGCGACGCCCCGGAACAAAGCAGGAAAGCGGCAATCGCGGGAAGTTGTAGCCGGGTAAGAATCCCTCGCTGGCGAAGTATCGGTAGCTATAAAAGTCTCCTTCAAACGAATTCTTGGGATTCGTGAGGAGCGCTATCTGTGCTTCTGCCTGGGCACGCAGCCGCTTTGCTCTGTCACGGTCGGTTGGAAGCCTTGAGTGATCGCCAATGATTCTATTTTGCAGGTGTCGTTGCTGGACGGCGGCTCGGTATAAACTACGCCAGCGGTTGCAAGCGTCATCGAATTTTTGCGGAAGCCGGGCAATGACATCTTCCAGCCAATCTTCGCGATACCAATTCGTTTCCAGCAGTTCCGGCCCGATACTTTCAAGTAGCCGTTTGGCTCGTTGAAGTGTGTTTACTTTGGGGCGTGCTTCCGCCAGTTTTTCCTGAACCGAATTGGTCAACGGAAGTTTAAGATCGTCTTCCGAGACTGACAGAATTTCCGAAAGGGTTGTCCCAAGGTCGAGTTTTGCTTCGGAAAGCCAAATGGCGTGAACGTGTGACTCGATCAGGTCGCGGTTCAACAAATCCAATCGGGGCGCCGTCACGACACCGGCCACCATTTGCTGCGGTTGCTTGAAGTAGTATTGGTCGTGTGGGCTGAAGCCAGAACAGTAAGTGTAAACCAGTGCCGGTTGTCCACTTCGTCCGGCGCGGCCGCTTCGCTGGGCATAATTCGCGGGAGTCGGCGGGACGTTCCGCATGTTGACCACGTTCAACTGCGAAATATCCACTCCCAATTCCATCGTAGGGGAGCAAAACAAAATCGGGAGTTGACCTTCCCGGAATGCTTGTTCGCGATTGATGCGTTCATCCGACTGAACCTGAGCAGTATGTTCGCGTGCTTCCAGACCAATTCCGATTTCGGCAAACTGTTTATAGAAAGCAACGAAGTATTGATTGGCTTCCAGTTGGATTTCTTTGGCCTTGGTCATGCGAAGCGGATCAATCATCGGGCGTTCGCCTGAACCGGGACGCCAAATTAAAACCGACGCAGGAATTTGATAGCCCGGAATCAATGTCCCTTTGGGAGCGGAACGTGTTTCGACGACCAATCCATGCGCCCGCATACATCTGAACAGATCAATGATGATATCGCCGGTTTCGTCGAGAGTGATCGGTCTTCCTAAATCGGCAAGTATCCCGTTCTTGCGAATCCATTGGCCGAAATTGCTGCGAGGTGAAATGTTGATGTCGTCCCAGTGATCGGATTCGGCGCTTGATCGAGGCCACGCCGTTCCTGAACAAACCATTTCACGAACTTCTTCCAGAACCCACGGCTCGCACAGTCGTTGGCCACTTTGCTGGCAAATTCGGTCCTGATAGTTGCGGTCGAGCGAGTCTTCTTTGACGGCAAGACTGCGACGTAAGTGGTCCAGCAGAACCTTAATGACTTCGGCCCGTTGTTCCGAAGTGGCGGCAGTCAACGCAGCATGTGTTTTTAATTCGTCAAAAAGTTCCTGATCGGCGGCAAGAGCTTCCAATCCCAGATAATCAAATTCCAGTAAACCGCACTGTTCCAGATTGGGCGACGTTACACGCCACCCACGTTCAAGGTCTCGGTAAACAAAATATCCAAGTACCGAACGAAGGGCTTTGCGAGTCTCTTCAATGGCGGGGACTCCCCGTAAATCAGGGCTGTTGGAATATAGGTTGAGCGGAAGGTTGAGAGCCTTTTCAACGGCATACACCAGATCGTCGTATCGAAGTCCTTCGCTCCCCCTTGCTGCCATCGCTCGATACAAGGCAGATCGAATCAGACCGACTTCCACGAAATCGTTGAAGTGTCCGGCTTGCAATGAAGCGTCCTGACGGTTGTCGGTAAAACTCAGCAGTTTTCGAGCTGTCGGGTCCAACGCTTCATCGACACGCAATTGAAGAATGGTGGAAAGCGCCAATACCGTTGAAGCCGTACTTCTCCCGTCAACACCGATGGTCGAGAGCTTCATCGCATCAGATCGTTGGCGTGGATTATGCGAAATTCCGCAGGCTGGATTCAGACAGAATCGAAATGGTGCTTTGATAAATGCAGCTTGTACCCCTTCCATACTTTCTGTCCCGTTTGTTCCCAGCCAGACAACTTTTGGAATGTCCTGCTTCCGTTTGATTCTTGGCTGATCGCGGTGATAGTCGATCCAATCTTCGGGAATACGACGCAAGACATCTTCCAATTCACCTGACCAGGGCGATTGTGAAGAGATATAGAGATAGCCAGATTCAACTTCGTCGTTGTCTGATTTCGCAAATGACTCTCGCGGGACGATTGAGCCGTCTTGTCCGTGTGCTGGCCGATCCACCCGGTAGTATTCCTGTCCGCAGTGTCGGCAAAATACGATCGGCAACAGAATTTTGTTTCGATCACCGGGAACATATTGTTGAGGTTTGAGCGTTAATGTTCGCTGGTCTTCATATTCCAGTGTCCCCCAAACGGTATCACCACGACTGATAAACTGATGTAGGCGAAACGCGAAAACCGGAAATTGCGTTTCGGGATGTTTGCATTGGCTTCCAGCATAAAGGGTGCGTTGAATGGCCAGTTCGCATTGATCGGGATTTTCTCCAAGCAAGTTTGCCAAATGTTGGGCAGCGCCGTCGGGACTACGGAGCTTGCTGGGAATTTGTCGAATCAATCGCCCGGACGATGGCTCGCGTCGCAGACCAAACGTGTCTTCGATCCATGAGGCCATCGGCAGCCGACAGAATTCATCGAAGTTGGTGGTGGTTTCCGGTAAGTCTTTTACGAATTTTGCCAGTTCGGCTTTTACCTTTTCATCGTTAAAATCAAATTCACCGGTCGCACGCCGGAGCGTTTCGCCAATGACATTTTCAGCCGGAACATGTTCGCCAAAAATCTTTGATGCGACTTCGGCAACGACTTGAGACTGCTCGGCGGATGAGCCTGCCGACGCCATCGTGGCCGATGTTCCAACGCAGCGCATGGCCTTGCTATGGAACGCCTCACGACATCGACGAACGAGCATCGCGACGTCTGCGCCTTGCCGCCCCCGATAGGTATGCAATTCGTCGAATACGAGGAATCGGAGATTGCCCGCGTGGGCAACCAATTTGCCTTCTCTGATGCGGGTCAGAATCAATTCCAGCATCACGTAGTTGGTTAATAGAATATCGGGTGGCTGGCTGAGGAGGCTTTCCCGTTCTTGTTCGGTCTCTTGGCCAGTATATCGCCCAAAGGTGACAAGCGATTTTGCTCCGTCGGTGCCGCGATTGAGAAATTTGTGTAGTTCCTCGCGTTGGCTGTTGGCTAGGGCGTTCATCGGGTAAACAATGATCGCCTTGATTCCCTGACCTGTTCCGGTTTTAAGTATGTGGTCAACCGCAGGAATGATATAGGTAAGGCTTTTTCCAGAACCTGTCCCAGTCGTGACGACATAGGGTTCATTTTTAGCGGCGACGCGAATAGCCTGCTCTTGATGTTTGTGCAGTCGCAATGGCCGACCGACATCGGATGTGCTGGACTTTATGCGAAATATGTTTGCACAGTCTTCGTGCAAGATGCCTTCAGAAACCAGTGATTCGATTGACGTGCCGGGTTCAAACGATGGATTGAGTTGAAGGAGCGGGTCGGGCCAAAGAAGGCCGCCACGAATTTCTTCATCAACCTTGTTTCGGATGCGTTCATCGGCAATTCGAATAAAGCTGCGGGTATATGCGGCGTAGTCCGCCAACATCTGACTGTGCAAGCCAAATACATCCATCAATTTTCCCGGTGGTTTCAGTGCTTTACTCAATACCCTCCTTAAACCCGTTTAGAAGATTGTTCCGTCATGCTCCTGTCAGATGACCCTAGAATAAATAATCAGGTGGCCCTTTGCCACCCAGTAATTACTGGGTGGTGACAAATACCCGACTTGCCCGCTAAAAATTGGCAAACTTTAAGGGTTAGAATCTGGAGAGTCGAACCAACTCCAGTTTTCCTAAATGCTGCCCGTTTGTATCCAGGATTTTGCCCTATTCTTACAGAGTTATCGCCGGAGGGGAACCACGCCATCGATAATCCCTTGAAACCATCAGGTTGCCGCGTTGTATGGCTTTCAAACTTCAGTGGAAGATAAGATGGTTGGCTCCAAAGAAGGTATTTGATTAGCGATCCGATTGATGGCAAACTGGGCTGTTCGACTTTTTTCATGGAGGTAGTTATGAACGAACAAACTGAAACTAAAGGCCGAAAGAAAGCGGCTGTGCCGGAGAGTTCCGATCCGGTCAAGGTGATCCGCAAAGGAGCAATCGCAGCCTCGATATGGCGACGACAAAGCCCGAATGGATTCGCCTACTTCGACTTTACGCTGAGCCGATCATGGAAGTCCATGTCCAGCGAAAAGACTGGCTATTCTCGGAACTTTTTTGGGAATAACGTGCCTGAACTTCAAGACGTTATCAACGATGCCGCTAGTTGGATTACGGCCAATTCTGAAATCCAGCAACCGGAATCTGTCGTCACGATGTAGGTATGTGTTCGGTTGGATTGGTGCGTTGAACAATGCGCCAGTCCAATTTTTCGTTTCGACTACGAAATGTCCGAAAATTTGGTTGCCCGCCGCGCCTTGAATAATCCCGTCGGCTCGACAATCTCCCTATATTAAAAGGGGATTTCAACTTCTGATTCATTATTGGCCGGATTTCCAGCCATCCGAGCAATTGGCACGTTCGACTGGCTATCAAGGAGAGCATCCGGGAGATCGCTTTCCAGATGGTCTGAATGTCCAGCAGTTTCAAACGGCTTTACAATCTTCCGTTGATACCGAATCGAATCGGTTGGAACTTTCTCGTAACCCATTGATGCCCGAACCTGATTGACGCCTCGAAGGAGACGAAGCATCTGTTTTCGGATCGGGGCATAAGGCTCAAAAGGTTGGTTCCAAAGCTCCCAACGGAGGGAATCAAGAGACCGGTGAGCGGCCCTGTCAAGGAGGTCATGGTAGAGGGTGCTGAACCTGTCCCGAGCTATGGTGACTCTGACCCGGTAGCGCCCATCGGGTGAGGCAGATTCCTCCCCTGCCCCTTTCTTGAGGTAGCCGCCTCGACGGACTGTCAGCGAATAACCATAAAATCTCAATGGAAACTTCCGGATGTCTCGAACCGCTTCCCCTTCCGACTCGAAAAACAGGTGTTTGCCGTGCGTGGCAAGAATGACAAAAAAATCGCCGTATCGTAAATAATGAAGATTGGCAAAGCCCAGCCGTTTTCGTCGAGAGCGCTGCTGTCGTGATAGACTGATCGAATACTTGTCGAGCAGTTTGGCGTCGATGGCTTCAGGAGATTTATTCGGCGGAACGTGGCCAGTAATATAGAACCAGTAGCCGTGGGGCAGGTAGTTGCTGGCCAACATTTGAACGAATCCCTCGACGCTGGTGGCTTCACATCGGTACTTCATGATGTTTAACTCCATTCAAGATAAAAAGGGAAGCTGATTTTTTAATGGCTCAGCTTCCCAAAGCCCAAATCCTTAACTGGCAGTCGGTAGCGTCCAAACATCGTGTTTGGCCCCTACCCTGAACGATCCTTTCTTGCGGCTTCGATCATCAAATGCGAGATGACTTCAAGATTGAAATCACTTCTTCGCAATTTTGGTGATGGTTGCCGCTTGAAAACCTCTTGTTACCTTCAGCAAAACATTGCAGCGATCGACCTTTGAAGGCTGGCGGTGCAGCTTTCTTCCAAGTTGCACCGCCGCCAATTCCATTGGCGTACCGCTTAAAATCCGTAACAGCGACAGTCTAAGGTGCAAGTTACACCTCACCTGTACGCCGCGAATCAACTGCCAAAGGACAAGTCACTGCCAAGTAACTTCTCGTTTGACCGCACTTTGCATCCTGCCACGGAATCCGCTGCTGGAGGTGCAACAACCGTGTTGCATCCTCCTTTGCAGCGAATCACAACTTCCATCTGGCATCAGCCAGTCAGACCTTTCGTCGGCTTATGTACCCAGCACCACCTGTTAGTACAGCACGGGTTTTGAGTGCCTTCCCAAAACACCGCTCGCTGGAATCGACTGCTCCCGCAACCGCTCCCAACGACTTTCTACTTAGTCCCCACTCCCAGACTTGAGCATGTGGTGACAGCAATTGGATTGCTGCACATGCACTCGGTGACTACCAAGCTCCGAGGAACCACCCCCGGCAACTCAAGTCCTTCCTGCGTTATCTATAACCGTCCTCTCTACGTTCTCGCGACTAGCCAAGGTTAATTGGCGAGGTCAAAAAATTCTGATCCTTTGTGCGGCTGTCAGGCCGCCAAACTTTCCGTTTGCATTGACTGCAAGCGATTTCAGGGGGCAGAAGAAAGAAGCTCCTCCCTTACCGATGGATCAGCGACCGTTCGTCGTTTCAAGGCATCCTATTGGCGCCTTGAAACCTGTCCGGCGACGACTCCGTAAAGACTGACCAGCAAGCGATTACTCGCCTTTCATAGTTGAGCTATTCACGTTCGAAGGCTTACTTCGATACCCGAAAGGAGTCACCCCTCCGGCTACCTGTTTCACAACAGGCAGGCTCCCTACGCTGGCTCACGTTGAACGCCCCTCAAAGAGGAAGCGAACCCCGTGGGGGGATTGGGTAGTCTCATCGAGACTGCCGCACCCACTTCGGTTATAGCGGCCTGTCATTACGGCTCGATTCCAAGAATCAAGACGAACAACAGGGATGTCCGCATCGCCCTTATTCTCACCGAGGGGGTCTGATTAGAAGTTCGCCAAGAGCTTGGCGATAGTGGAACTGCAATGTATCCGAAAGTTCAAACAGCCCCCTTCGGTAGTTATATTGGATAGAAATTCTGAGATTACTCACGTCCGAAACAAAGGGACGAGGATTACTTCAGAAAGCCTCCATCGAGCAACGGACAAGCCTGTCTCCAGGCATCCGGCTCTACCGGCAAAACGCTTGATGGGCGGTTAACCCCATCCCCTTAGCGTGGTTGGTAGCCACGTTTACCGGGTGCGTTTTCCAAATGGAAATGTGTCGCAACGCTTCATTGCTTTGACGACCTGCTCGGGCTATCCATAACCCGTGCTGGTGCGACCATAACTCTTTTTCAATTGTATATCAAGCAGCCCCCAAAAATGTACTTGTCGCCCAGCTTGCACACGAGAATAGCCATCATGGTGATTTGCCGTAGAGTAGATCGTTGAATACGATTGCTCGTCGAGGCGCTACTATGACCCACCCTATCCGATTACCCAAGCTATCACTTTGCGACGATTGCCATATCTTTCATGGCACTTTGCCAGATGATTTTGTGTTTGGTTCCGCTGAGTTTCACCGTCTGTGGGAAATGCATCCTGATACTCACTCGGTAGTAACTATCATGGGTAAGCAAATCCCAGTGCCTCGATGGGACCAAGCATACGGACGAGACTACCCATTTTCCGGGCAAGTTGCATTCGCGGTGCGTGACATTCCGCCTCTGCTATCCCCGTTTCTTGCATGGGTACAACAGTACGTCGAACCGCTAGCCAACGGACTCTTCGTAAACTGGCACGATGGTAGCTTGGGGCACTACCACGGCAAGCATCGGGATAGCACTACGGGTTTGATTCATGGGACACCAATTACCACGATTTCGTTGGGAGAACCGCGTATCTTCCGAATGCGCCCATATCCTGCGGCTAAACCAGCGGTCGATTTTGAATTTGCCAATCGCGACGTGATAGTAGTTCCTTGGGACACCAACAAACGCTGGTATCACGAGGTTCCTAAATCGGCTCGACACAAAGGACAACGTATCTCAGTCACAGTTCGTGCGTTTGAGTAGCAGCAAAACGGGCTTCTGCCGACCGTGGCTTGGAGTTTGTTCCGAGACCATTGTTGCAGCCGTCATCCGAACCGCTCTATAATATGAACAGGAAAAAAACCAATATTCAACGTGGCAAACGTTTCAAACTTTACAAGCGAATGTTATGAATTCTGAAAACAGGAAATTCGTTGATGCTTTTGGTAACTCCATTGAAATCGATGGAGATTATCTAGGTTGTACCAGTCCCGAAGGAAATCTCCTTGCCTTGAATGCGATTCCAAGTATTAGAGCAATTTTTCTAAATGAATTGCCCGATGGAGAGTCAGGTATTCAGGTGTGCTGTGCTTTGAGCAACAATGCCGATTACCCCGAGTCCCAATTTTTGATCGTACGCTACTTTTTTAACGACCCAAGTTCTGCCAAAAAACTTGCGGATGCAATTGAAGAGAGTAAAACTAACTAACTCACGACTCGGAATGCAATTCGAAACTGTCGCTTTCGTCAGTTTGCATTTGTTACTGCTGGCCTGTTTCCTGTTCAATCGGCGTCGGTTTGCGGAATCGTTGTAGGTGCCATGTCTGAAGTTGCGTCACTTGATGCAGATCACCGGCGCATGCGGTTTTGCGGACATTTGGAATTTGCGGAGGTCAGCCAAAAGTTGTCGGCGAAGGCTTTCGAACAATGCTCCGCCGGTCGGCATAAGTCGATAGTAACTTTCAATCTTGATGCTTGTGGCGTTGGCTACTGCCTCCGCTTCAGCTTCCTTCAACTCAGCATCCGTCAGACCTTTCAGCCACTCGTCAAGCTGGGCCTCTTGCTCGGCTTCGAGCTTGGCACGCTGAAGCTCCTTGGCAGTTGGCCGTCTCTTGGAATTGGTATGATTGGTACTCGGCGGTTTTGACACCTCACCGGCGGTAGGTGGAACCTCATAGTTGTCCCGAATCGACATCACCAAGTAACCTGCACCGTTTTTTGAGACCTTTTTGTCCTTGGCCGAAATCAACCGGTCGAAATCCTCGATCTTCTTTTGAACGTGAGATACTGGGAATCCGCTTGTCAGTTCCGATGCAACTCGGCGACCGACTCCCCGCCTTTCCAACTCAACTTGTAACTTCTGATTGTCATCGTTGACTGGATTTAGTCGTTGACCTTTGCTTTGCTTGCTAAACTGAGGATTGGCAATCAAGATAATCTTCCATTCGCGTCGCTGAATTTGCTTGAACCGCTCGCTGTTGGATAGTGGAGTCAGGAATCCTATCTGCTCCAGTTCGCGCAGTGCCGGGAGCAATCGTCGTTGAAGCTGGCTGTTATCGTAGTTTCTGGAAAGTCCCACATGTTCACAACCAAAGTATCGTAAATCCAGTTCCAGTTTGGATGAACGATAAAATCGTTTGTCCAGAAACCGAAACATCTGGCGAGAGACTGGGCGCTCCAAGCTGAAGTAGGTTTTCAAATCAAGTCGTTTGAGGTTGTTCGATCCAAAGCTCTCAAAGAGAACCTCATTCCATGTGAATGAGGATTGCATATTGTCACGATTGCGATCAACCCTTCCCCGTAGGTCCAACGATTCAACGACATGAAATGTTCGTGTTCTCCAAACCTGACTGAGCTTGTCCCACCACGACTTGTTGTACGATAACGTGACCGAGGCCCAGCGTTGAAGTGAATGATCTAATCGATGGTACGAACGACCGCTATCGTTCCATCCCAAAAGTTGGATCAGCTCGTACCGACTGAATAGGACTTTACGATTGGTGAATCCGTTCCGTATTCGGGTCAGGTGCATGAGAACTAGCAGCACATCGCTGTCAACGGGTGTCGGGAGTCCCCAAGCTTCGCTTGCTGCAATGATCAATTTTCGTTTGACGGCCTGACGTTGCCCTTCATCGAAGATCGTATCTTCAAAAATCAGGGTCTTCTGTTCAGGGCTGACCTTGTATCCGCAAGCAGCCAAGGGGAACTCGGCAAGGTTGAGTTCATCAACACCTAGCTGGTTGGCTGGTCTCAAATTGGCTTTCTCAAACTTTGGAGACCTGACAACCAGATTATTTACGGCAGCGTTAGTCATATCTGATTCAAAAAAACATCAACCGTTTTGTTGTTATTTTTATATGTTTTATTAGATTGCCGGTTCGTAACATATTGATTTCCTTTAAGAATACGCCCACTTTTCTGCTCCAGATCACGGTAATTCCCTGCCCCAGATCACGGTGCTTTCCTGTCCCTGATCACGGTAGAAGTCTGCCCCAGCTAACGGTATTTCCTGCCTCCTTCCACGGTACATACTGTTCCCGCTCACGGTTGAGTATTGGAAGTCTGTCTTCGATCACGGTATCGCACATTCAGAGTCGTTTGAATGCAGGGATTCCAATAACTGAAGACGAAGAATTACAACTTCAACTCACTTGAACTAACGGTCATTCGACGCTACTTCGATTCGAGGCTCGGCGCAACAGTTTATTTTTTGTCCAGCGATCTACTTGCTTGATTGATTGATTGAATGTTTGCAAACAAGATTGCTTGCTAACATGTAAGCAAGGAACCAAGAAAGCTCGCATGTTTGCACGCAAACAATCATGATTGTCATCTGGTTTGCGTGTTTTCTCGCCATCATGAAAACTTGCATGAAAGTAAACTTTCTGTCTTGCCAGCAAACATGCTGATGCGCTATGGTGGCGGGGTGATAGTTTCATTCATAAATTCAAAAGGCGGCACCGGAAAATCATCGCTTAGCGTCAACTTGGCAATCTGGTCTCAGATGCAGGGATTTTCAACCGGCGTTATAGATTGCGATCCCCAGAGGTCAAGTTCGACTTGGCTGACTGAAATTCGTCCAGATATTGAAGTTCGTGTTGCTGGTACTCCAGAAGAGTGCCTCTCTTGCGTCCGAGGTTTGTCCCAGACATGCGATCTTGTGGTGGGTGATGGCCCAGCAGGGATCGATGAAATTTCGAGACTGTTAATCATCCATAGCGATCTTGCCGTACTCCCAATTACTCCTTCCATTTTGGATTTCCGATCCCTGCAAGGGGCAATCGAAATCCTGAAGTACGCTCAAAAGATCAACAAAGGGCGACCGGAGGGGCGAGTGGTTTTCAACAAGTTTCGAATGCGAGACAGGATATCAAATGAGCTACTCAAGGCAGCGCCAAGGTTTGGAGTTCGAGTTGCAAAAACCGTAATTCGTGATTTGGCAGTTTGCCGAGACGTAGCTCAGCAAGGCGAAACTGTTTTTCAAATCGGAAAACGGGGAGCGAAAGCAGCCGCAGATTTGGATCGACTATTTCAAGAGTTGCTCGGTAAGCAACTGACTAAATCCAATTTTAGATCGACAAAGAGGAGGAAGTAGTGGCAGCAAAGAAGGCAAGACGGACAATGGAGGATGTTGTGGAAATGAACCCAGCGGCCTTGGAGTTTATAAAAGGTGGTGGGAGTGGTGCGCCGGTCGAATCAAAATTGAAATCGAAAAAGACAAATCCAGTTCGGGCTGAGAGAGATGGCGACTCCTCAGATGAAGAGCAGATGGTCGAAGGAAATAAGGTGAAGCCAAAAAAAGGGCAAGTAACCCGAGCTTATCGGTCAAAGCAGACTCAGCCGCCGCCCGAAGCCAACTCAAATCTTGGATTCGGCCTGAATAATCTGCTTGTCCCAATTGCCACCCGTCTTCGACCAGCCACTGCCGCCGCACTCAAACGTGCTGGGCTGGAGCAGAAGCTGAACGGTCAGGAGCCTTCAAGCCTTCAGGAGATAATTGAATTGGCGATCCAACGATGGCTAAGAGACAACCGTTTTCTTTGATCGATTGGACTTTGATGATACCATTTTTGGCTCAAAAGATTGTCCATCGTAAATGAAGTCGTGGACAAGTTTTTTGTTGCCTGTTGGCCCGTCAAACTTCAAGTAGCCCAAGTCGCCATGTTTGCCTTCGCAAATTTCGATGACTATTTGCAACAACCGCAGTGATCGTTCAGAGAGACCACCTTGGTACTGAGGTCGCTCGTAGCGTTTTAGGACGAAAATGGAAAACGTCAGCGCCGATGGATCAATAAAATCCTTCGCAATTCCTTGGAAAAGTTTCGAATCTACAAAGGCCAACTGATTTCTCTCGAATCCGGGATCTCGTCCGTAGCACACGTCTACATCTCTAAACTTCGTTCGCTCTTCGATGATTCGGGGAGGATGGCTGAAGCCTATGCCAAGATGGTGGTGAACATACAGTCTTTCGTGGCGGTACGTCGGGGCAGTAATTCGCATTCCCCCTTTTGAATAGACGCTTTCTTGATTCTGCCGATGGAACAATTCGGCAACCCGGTATTCAAACGAATTGTCGCCAGGCGCAAGATACCTCATATTGATAAGGCGAGATTCACTCAAAGCTCGGATCAGGGTTAGTTTGATTCCATGCTTGTCATTCAGCACCTTGTTGATTTCCGGAAACGGTTCTGGTTTTCCGTCACATTGACACACAAACAGGACACCCTGATGCGAACGACAATACTGCAACTTTATTTCTTCCAGATGATTGTGGTTTGGCCTAATAAATCCAGTCGGGAGGATTGCGAAGTCGATTCGTCTTTCCAGTAGTTGACGCAACATAGCCTGTTCATTACCCGGAACCATTTCAATGTCGGGACAATTCTCTCCCATCTTTTGCAATGCCACAGAAATCAGCGCTGGGAAGAAAATTCCGAAGATGCTTTGTATTGATCCAATTGCAACCGGAGATGATTTAGGAATCGGTGAAATACTTTTTAGTTCGTTCCTCATATCCAGAATAGATCGGATTCGTCCACATAGGGAATCAAATACCTCAAGGCCTTCACGAGACTGGGCTGGTATCAGCACCTTTCCTGCGCCGCTGTCAAATAGCCGAATCCCAAAATAAGCTTCGAGTCTTTTTCGAGTCCTGTTAAATCGTGTCTCTAAAGCTGACGGTACCCCTTTTTGGTGTGCAATTGCTGCTTTCAAGCTCTTTCCGTCTCGAATTTGATAGGCGATTTCTAGAAACAGACTTAAAGCATCTAGGTCATCAAAGACCTTCTCAGTGGAACTGGAGGGGTTCGGTGGAGTTGTGGAAGTTCCCCTTTGGACGGATTTAGGAGTTAGTTTGCTGTTCTTTGCCATTGGTTGCGAGATGTCCATGCAAATTTGCCGGGTCTTTGTACTTGGTGCAGGTTCAAGGATATCTATTTTGCGGAAAATCTCTTCCCAATGCAGCCAGACTGCCCACACTTGGTAAGTGCTTGGCTTTTTTCCGAAGTGTCTCGATGGCGAGTACTGCCATCATTTCAAAAATCGCCAAACCGTATGCTGGAGAGACTCTTAAGTCCAGTTGGAAAGCCATTTTTCAAGAAAGGCTATAAAAATGTCGGTTACAAAAAATCGAAGGTTCAGGATCGTTCTCTTTATTGGTGGAGCAAAACGGGCGCTTCTCAAACAGTATATCCGAGATCCCAACACGGTTGTTGTGGTGTTCGACAACCGGAATGAGATTTCGGGAAAACGCAATCTTTACGACCAGTACGGAGTTGTCTACTTCGAACTCGGCCCGAACTTGACCTCACACCTGTTGGCCATTGGCTCCGATCCTGTGATCCGAACGGCCGCCCACAAAGTTGCCAACTTTGGGACAAACAATGGGATGGGAGCCAGGGCAATTTTTGGATTTCTTGCCGCCCAGCGAAGAATCACTCAGCCGGATTTTCAAAAGTTCCTCAATCAGCTGATCGACCAAGTCTATACTGTGACCGGTGGAATTCCCGAAGACATTCTCGCCGAATGGCATCTGAGTTTGGCAGGAGCAACGGGTGGCGGAGCATTGACCGTGTTGGAGTCCGCCATCACTCAGCAACTTGCCGCCGCTGGCTTGGTTGTACACTCCCATCTTCATCTGTTGATGGCGTTGACGTTTTCTGGAGCGTCAGAGCGAGCAAGACCAAATGCCGCCGCCAGCCTTGCTCATGTCCTTGCTCAATACGTCTATCCGAAAGGTCATGAGCAAGGGATTGTTCGAACCGTATTCCTTTCCGAGCTTGCTCCCTATGGACGCAATCTGGAAAAGCGGGCCTCCGTTCTAAATCTTGAGGCACAGGCTCTGTCGGCCGAGGAGTTTCAGACTCAACTGGCAATCGAAAATCCCAATAACGGCGGTACTGATCAACTCGGACATGTTCAAGCTCGGGAATTGGAAGTCATTGGATCAATTCAACCCGAACTGATAGCTGCACAAGTTGCAGCCTCATTGGCCAAGGATCTTGAAGTTGCGGTACTTCAGGTTCAGCCTCAAGCCGATTTGATTGACGAATTTGAAATCGGTTATGATTCGACACCTTGCCCTCGTCAATCGGTTTCGGCTGTTGGGTCGATTGCTGATCGGATGAGCTTTGAAGAGCTGCTGAACAAGCTTGCGGTCAAAGGTTTCGACAATGAGATTTCTGCATTCATCGAAGTGATCGATGGACGTCAGGTTGTCGTTTCTCAGCTCGGGGTTGATGGGCGACGGCCGGTTCATTCGCTTGATGACTTTATTGATCGTCAGAATCTGTTGCTGGCAGTGGAAAATTCGATAGGAGATTGCGTTCAGGAAGTCGATGAGCAGATTTCCAATTGGCTGGTAGAAATCAAAACATCCGAGCTGAAATTGAAAAGGGCGCATTCTAAATTTTGTCGCTCTGGATCTCGCAATTACCAGCTTCGATTGGAAGCGCTGATTGCTTGTGGTGATAGTCATCAGGCGATACTTGATGAGATCGAACTGTTGAAAGACATCAATCAGTTTCTCTTGGACACACTAGATGTCGTTGTCGCGTTGATCAAGTTGCACGACGAGCAACTTAAAAGCATCCAATCGCTGTTGCTTTCCCAGCTGTCAACTCGTAGCGGCCACTCCGTGCCTGCCGTGGTAACGGTTCCGTTTCTGAACGACGCATTTCAAGACCTTCTGGAAATTTCGCAATCCGATTCAAGCGAACACCGAATGATGCTGGCAGGGTTGGCATCCGGAGTGACGGTTTACGGAATGGCGGAGATTGCGGCTTCGATGAGCACCCATTTCAATCACATCGCCGAGCGATTGATGAATCGAGTCGCTGAAGAAGTAGCTCCCCCATTGGGAGGAATTGAACGGTTTGAGCCGTCGACAACCTTCATGGTTCTTCCCGCCTGTGATGAGAAATTCCGTGAAGCCATCAAAAGTGAAATTGCGAAGCTCAACTCTGAAACTCAGGTGTACTTCACCAATAACCTTAAATTCGGTGCCGCCGCAGTTAGATTTCATTTTCGTCATTTCTCGAAGATTTCAGAGGTGTTCAGTGCGCCTTTGTTGGTCGACCTGAACAATGCTTTTCGAGATGAGCGATGGCAGTTGAACTTCGTTAACGGCATCAGTGATCTTGAAACGCTGGGAGCAACCGTCACCAAAGAATCGATTGAATTTCCCAGTCTTAAATCCAACTAAACGTCCTTTCAATTTTCAGGCTTCTAACAGGAGAAAAAAATGACAACTCACATGGTTGACCTAGCCACTAACTCGAAACGGCGGAAGCGTCCGGTGATAGTTGAAAAAAGAAAACGCCGACTTTTGCTGTACCTGGCCTTGATCGGAGTTCTTTTCTACATCTGCGTTATCAGCTATTTTGTAGGCCGTCACTATTTGCTGAAACAGGCCAAGCCACCTCAGACGAACGCTGCCGTTCCTGCTGAACGTCCACCGATAATTGAAACCGCTCCAGTCTATCCAGACTTGCGCCAGAAACATCTCGATGATGCAGTTCAGCACGCCCAGTTCGTTCAGGATATTGATCCTGTCTTTGCTGGGAGCAAATACGACAAAGCCGTCGCCTTTGCGAATCAGGTAGGCATCAGTCCTTCCTCTGCTAAACAGGCGTTGGCGGCCTTACCCAGCCCCTCTTCCCTCAATCCAGTTGCAACGCTTTCGCTGATTTCCATCAAGCGGGAACCACCAATCATCTGGGTAGAGGCTTCCGTTGTCGGGCCGGATGGTCAATTCATCCGAGGACTGAAGCGACATGATTTCCATGTAGAGCAAAGTGGCCGCCGCATTCACTGGCTCGTGGTAGGTGAATCGGTTCGGCACGGGCGCCCGTCATCGCTTGCCGTGCTAGTAGATACGAGCGGCTCAACTACAGGGCAACCGCTGCCTCAAGCTAAAGCTGCCATAGCTGACTTTATCAACCACTACGGCCGTCACGGCCGGATAAAGCTTTGGGCCTTCGGTAGCGACGTTAAACCTCTTACCGGCTGGACGACCAATAATTCGGAACTGCTCACCAAACTTGATTCGCTTCGATCCAATGGTGGAACAGCACTTCATCGAGCCATAGAGGAAGCAGTTGCCGATCTAGCAACGCTCGACGGACCTCGTTCGTTACTTCTCTTCACCGATGGATCGGATTCTACGAACCATCCTCTCCAGCCCGCTGTCGATCAAGCGAAAAAATCTCAGGTTCAGATTCATATCGTAGCTCTTGAAACCGGTGAGACAAAGCCGGAAGTTTTGCAGCGTATCGCAAGCCAAACAGGTGGATCGTTCCAGATGGTCAATCGGGCCGATAGCTTGATTCAAAAATTTCAAGCCGTGATTGGCCAACTTACAAAGCCAGTCTACCGAGTAGCGATCACTGAATCACTTGATCCGAAAAAGCCATTGACACTTCGAGTTGCAAACCTGCCGCCGATTACCGTAGCCCTTCCTGAGTGATTTCAATTTGTTATTCACACCCCGGCACGGAGTGCAATCAACAGACCGTCAAGTTCCTTGAGTTCATCGCAAATTCTCGCTTCAATCCACGTTTACAACCTGTAAACTTAATTTTCACGTCGGTTCCGCCAATTATGCGTAAGAAATCTGAAACCATTGCTTTCCGGGCTGATACCGATCTTCTCAAGAAGATCGATGAGCAACGGGTATCGTTTGGCATCTCCCGTGGCGATTGGGTGAGGGGAATCATCACGACGTGGCTGAACCTGATTGAGCAGAACAAGCAAATTGAACCGGCAGATACGGTCAGCCTCTCCGATCTCCATGGTCAACTAAATACCATACTAGAAAATCAGGTTAAAACCCTCTATCTGGAGTTGGTCAACATTGGCAACCTCTCCGCCGACGACGCACGGACGTTGGCCAGACGACTGCTTCACGACAAGGATG
Source organism: uncultured Pirellulaceae bacterium (assembly GCA_964414815.1). Taxonomy (GTDB): domain Bacteria; phylum Planctomycetota; class Planctomycetia; order Pirellulales; family Pirellulaceae; genus Mariniblastus. Next base: position 26,773 of record CAYPXY010000033.1, read on the forward strand.
AGTCGCCATGACCGCATCCATAATGGTTCTGAAGCTGGGGCATTTGGGAGTCCTCGGAATAGCCGACTACTACGTCGATAGGACAAGCTCCGACTACTATCTCAAGGGTGTAGAACCGAAGGGGATCTGGTACGGGAAGTGTGCCGAGAGTCTTGGGTTGACCGGGGTCGTCGAAGCAGACCACTTTCGGAATCTGTTGGCTGGTATGTCCCCTGATGGCGTTCGGGAACTGGTAAAGCGTCCAAAAAAGTCGAAGGAGTCGATAGCCAAGGGGGACAAGCAAACTAAAACGCAAAAGCCGAAGGCTGAACATGTACCCGGTGTGGACATTACATTTTCCGTTCCAAAGACGGTTTCAACCGTCTGGGCAACACTCAAGAGGCCACATCGAAAACAGCTTGAAGGAATCGTGGTTCGGGCGATTAAGGAAGGAATCGATTTGACGGTCCAAGAGCTTCCGTTGGCCAGAAAAGGGAAGAACGGAAGGCAAATGGAACATGCCGAGATAGCCGCTGCGATCTTTCGGCATAGCAGTTCCCGAAAGAATAATGATCCACAATTGCACTATCACGTCGTCATTCCAAACGTTGTCCAGCAACAAGATGGAACGTACTCCAAGATCAACACTCGGCTCCTTCACCGCTGGGTCAGAACACTGGGGCCACTGATTCGAAATAACGTAGCTACCATGCTGCAAAAGGAAATGGGGTTTGAGCTACATCAACCGAAACTTGAGAGCGGCGAGCAAGCAGGATGGTTCGAGATCAAGGGAGTTCCTGAGAAACTTTGCAAGCACTGGTCGAGCCGGTCACAAGAGATCAACGAAGTATCCTTGCTTTTAGATGGGATGCGGTCAAGTGCCAAGGCCAAGCAACAGGCAAACCTGATGACAAGAGTAGCCAAGCAGGAACTCCCGTCTCAAGCTGAGCTGTTTGCTCAATGGAAATCCGATGCCCTGAAGTTTGGATTTGATGGCTCGAAGGCGGAAGCCTTGATGAACAAACCTGTGAAGGATATTGATCTTGGAGTGGAGTTTCAAAAGGCTGTAAAGAATGGTCTTCGGCAACTGACAGACGAACATGCCTATTTTGAACGACACAAGCTGATTCAGGTCGTTTCTGAAAAGTTACAGGCGGTTCCCTTTACCGCCAATCAGATTGTGGCCAAGGTGGACAACGAGATCAGGCGTAATGAACATGTCCTGTCGATCAAGAGCGAGTCGGGGCGAACCGTTTATACCACTCCTGAAATGTGGAAGGTTGAGGAATCAGTGCTTCAGGGCGTAGAGCGACTCAAAAACCAACAGGGGGCAGTCGTTAATGACCGAACGATCGAGAACGTGATCGCTAGTCAGAGTTCACTTTCGGACGAACAGGCCCAAGCGGTTCGTCATCTACTTCAAGAAACGGGGAGTATCCGAACGCTGGTAGGGATTGCAGGTTCTGGGAAAAGCTTTGCCCTTGACACCGTTCGGATCGCTTACGAGAAGTCTGGCTTCAATGTAATTGGAGGAGCGTTGTCGGGGGTTGCAAAAGAGGAACTGAACGCTCAGGCCAACATCAAATCCAGAACCGTTGCAAGCTACCGTTATCATCTGGACAAGTCAGTTCAAGAGAAAATCATTGATCGCCTGAAGCATGACTTGAAGATGCTTGGACGATCTGCCCAAGGAAAATCGACGTACCGTCCCGACGTGCCGGTGCTCGACAAAAAAACTGTACTGGTTGTCGATGAGGCTGGAATGATCGGTAATCGAACGATGGACAAGTTGCTTCGCTACGTCGAGAAAGCCGGAGGGACGATTGTATTGGTCGGAGATTCAAAGCAACTTTCTCCCATTGAGGCCGGTGGCCCGTTTCAACGCATCGTTCGGGAGGTAAGTCCTGCAACCTTGAACGAAAATCGGCGGTTGAAAGACCCGCTTGATGTTCGGGCCACCAATCTGATTCGGGAGGGAAAGGCAAAAGAGGCGCTCAAGGGTTATCTGGAACGAGGGCGGTTGATAGTCACGGCGAACCGCTCAGAAGCGGCCAAGCGTTTGGTTGACGACTGGGCGAAGGATGGAGGCTTGGCTAACCCGAAAGGGAAAATCATTTTGACCCAAACCCGAGCCGAGGCAAAGGAGATTAACCGCTACTGTCAGTTTGATCGGTTGATGTCTGGGAAGCTCGGGAGTAGATCGATGAAAGTTGGGGCTACAAAAGTATATGAAAAAGACCGGATCATGTTTCATAAAGCCTTGAGGATTCGAGGAATTGAAAACGGGTTTCAGGGGACGGTAATCAAGATCGATTCAGCCCGAAAGGAAGCCGTCATCCAGCTTGATCGTGTTCCTCAACTTGCCTTTGGCCAGAGGAAAGGAGAACAGACTGTAACCCTCACGTTTGACCAACTGAAAAAGGCTGAAACTCAATTAGCCTATGCCTCCACCACACACAAGATGCAAGGACAAACGGTTGACCAGTGCTATGTCCTAGTCGGTGGCCTGATGACCAGCAAGGAGTTGACTTACGTTCAAACCACTCGGGCCAGAGAGCAGACAAAGCTGTATGTGGATCGTGCCCATGCGGGGAATGAACTGGAAGTGCTGGAACAGGAAGTCGCCAGTTCTCGAATCAAACAGATGGCCCACGAAATGGGAAATGTCACAAGGTCAATAGGGAGTTAACTCTGATGAGACTAATTGGAAATCGTCCGCCCCACACTTGGCCGGTCAAGGTTTTTTGGTTGCTGGTTCTAATCCACCTACCAGCAGTGGCGCTGATTGTGGTCACAAATATCGTTGAGGGGACATTGCTCAGCATGATTGAGTTCTGGCTGGTGACGATCCCACTTTATTTCCTTTCGCTACTATTGAATCCTTTACGGTTGATCTCGGCAGTGATCGCAGCCTATCTGGTCTGGTATGGAATGCGGCTCGACTGGACACCGCTTCTGATTTTCCTTTTTGGAAGCAGTGGGGGACACGGGACGTTTGTAAGAGGGCGCGAGTTAAAGAGCGCCGATCAATTTCGTCAACAGTTGGCCATTCGCCGAATGACACTTCGGGGTGGAGCGGCAACACCTCGCCAACTTATTGACTCCGAACCGACAAGGAGCCAGAAATGAAATGGGGGGTGCAGAGTCTGGTGACTGGGCTTGTTGGAGGAATCGTTGATTTCTTTACCGAGCGATTTTCTGAGGTGCCTGACGACCTGCCACCGGCAGTTCAGGCACGCTATTTCGAGTACGATCCGGCAGATTTCACGCAGATCAACTGGTGTACTTTTCCTTTGGCAGATGTCGATGCTGAGGGCCATTTTTGCGCTGTCGGGACGACGGGTAGTGGTAAGACGACGGTTTTGCGACTTCTCATGCAGTCGGTTCTTCCTAACGTGGGTACAGGTCATGGCGTTAGGGCCATCGTCTACGATGCCAAGGAGGATATGGTTCCGATTCTGGCCGGGTTTGCAGAAAAGACACGAACCCTGATTCTTAATCCGTTCGATGAACGATGCGTTTCATGGGCAGTCTATAAGGACATCGACGAGCCGAGATATGCGGTTGAGCTTGCCAAGATTCTGGTTCCCGATAGTAACGAACAAACCCGCTTTTTTACTGATGCGGCCCGTGAGGTTGTAACTGGTGTCATTATCTCGTTCATTCTTTCCGAGCAACCGTGGTCGCTGGCCGATGTGGTACGAGGGATTGGGAATCCGGCGGTTGCTCACCGTATCCTCAAGAAACACTCCCGTTCTGCTCAATATGCCGGAACGTACTTTAGCAACAAAAAGCAGTGTGCAGATGTATTTTCCACGATCAATTCCAAGCTGCTTGAGATAAAACCCGTGGTGTCCTGCTGGGAAGCCGCTAAAGAGGAGGTCTCGTTGAAGGATTTTTATTCGGACGAGCTTATTCTGGTTTTGGGAAACTCAGAGTCTTCACGGTCAACGGTACAAGCCATCAACCGTTTGTTTTTTAAGCGGGCCTGTGACTTGATGTTGGCGATGCCGGAGGGGGCGGCAGACCGAACTTGGTTTTTTCTTGATGAGTTGGGCGATGCTGGGCGCATGGAAGGTCTTACATCACTGATGAAAAAGGGGCGTAGTCGAGGCGCCCGTGTCGCTTATTCGTTCCAGTCGATCAGTTCGTTGAGGCACGAGAAAGTGTACGGCAAACACGAGACGGACGAGATTCTTGGCCAAACCGGAAACCGCTTTTTTGGATTGGTTGAATGTGCAGAAACGGCGGATTGGTGTTCCAAGGTAGTTGGAGATATGGAGTACATCCAACGGAATGTGAGTTATACCAGTTCACAGCAAAACTCAACGACCACGAGCTACCAACACGTGACTGCACGTGCCATCCTTCCATCGGAGTTTATGAGTATCCGAGCGTGCGGACTGGAAAACGGGCTGTGCGGAGTGGTTTCGATTCGTGGTTTGGGGTATTGCGCTTTGCAGGTTCTTCCAAACGATTTGTTTGGCCATTTCCTGATTCCGCCTGACAGCAGTTCCCGTCCATTTGTTTCTCGCTCAGTTGAAGCCCAGTATCTGGAGCCATGGACAGAAGAACAGAAAAACCTGTTTGCACCCAAAAAGGAAAAAGCCAAGGATAGCCCCGATGGTTCAAGGAAGATCGTGGACGAGTTGCGAGATGCCGATCTCAACGATTTGTTTGATTGACTAAAAAAACCATCATCAAAAGGACTATTCCAATGATCAAGTACGATTCCAATTTTGATCCGATTGAATCTACGGGGCAACCGTTCAAGCTTTTGATTTCAGAAATCGAAGCCGCACGCATTCTTGGAATCAGTCCAAGAACGCTCTGGACGTTGCGTACTGAAGGCAAGATACCCTTCATTCGTATCGGCAGAAGTATCCGCTATTCAGTTGAGGCTCTCAGAAAATGGATTGAAGATCAGGGCTTGGATTCAGTTCCCCCAAATTTGCCTCGGTAGACCCTCGTTCCTATGATCGGACGACCCAATTCGTCAGGCTCAATTTCCAACCAGTAATTCAAATGGCCAGTATCACCAATCGCCCGAACGGGCATAAGTGGATTCAATTTGTCGATGTCAATCAAAAGCGGCAAACCCTTCGGTTGGGTAAAGTTTCGAGAAAGACAGCCGAAACGGTTCGGATGCGAGTAGAACAGTTATTCAACGCCAAGGACTTACGAATGCCTATCGACAACGAGACGGCTAATTGGCTTCGGGGAGTCAGCGAGTCGATTTATTCCAAGCTGGCAAATTGCGGCTTGGTTCCGGCCCGGGAATCAACCCAACTTGGAGATTTTGTAAAGAACTACATCGAAAAAAGAACCAATCTGAAACCGAGAACCGTTCTGAAATATCAAATGGTGGAAAAACGGTTGAATGAATATTTTAAGCCAGATCGGCTGATTGGAACGATCACCAGCGGCGACGCCGAAGATTTTCGTGATTGGATTGGAACTCAGGTCAAATCGGAAAACACTATCCGAAAGGCAATCCAGACCTGTAAGACGATTTTTAAGTATGCCGTCAAAAAGGAATTGATCGCCCAAAACCCGTTTGAAGGTCAGGCTTCCAGCACCATTCCAAAAGACGACCGGTTTCATTACATCGAACGGGACGTGGCGTTTGCCGTCTTGGATGCCTGTCCCAATACCTCGTGGCGATTGCTCTTTGCACTGGCAAGGTTTGGTGGAATGCGTACCCCCAGCGAACCTCGTGAACTCAAATGGTCGGATATCGACTGGGAAAATAAGCGGATTGTGGTGACGGCTCCCAAAACCGAGCATCACGGCAAAGGCAAACGGATTATGCCATTGTTCCCCGAACTCGAACCCTACTTGGCTCAGGCACTTAAGGAAGCTGAAGAGGGGGCAGAATATGTTCTTCCTCAACTGCGGGATAAGGCATACAACCCAGCAACACACATGCTTCGAATCGTCGAAAAGGCATGTGGGCAAGCGTGGCCTAAGATTTTTCAAAACTGCCGTTCAACGAGGCAAACCGAACTTCAGGAAGACTTCCCGTCCCATGTTGTAACCAAGTGGTTGGGGAACACCGACAAGGTCGCTGAAAAGTATTATCTTCAGGTCAGAGACAAGCACTTCAAACAAGCCTTGGAAGCTAAACCGGATACGGCAAAACAGCAAAGCGAAGCAAAACCCGAAGCACCCTTGGGTGACATGGGTAAAAAAACATCGGAAAATAACGCATCAAACGCATCAACTGGTGTTGGTGAACCCGAAGCAGTTGGAATCAGCCCCAAGAAACGTCCTTTTCAAAAAGAGTCGGTAATTACCGATTCAAATGGGTTTTTAGGCGAAGCAAAAGGCGAAGCAGAACCCGAAGCACGGAAGCAAAATGCGAAGCAGCAAGGGACCGCAGCCAGTAGCATGAACTTGCAAAAACTTCGGGAAAAGCTGCATTTTGCGAAAGACTGCAATCCGTTGCAGATGGGTGCAAGAGAAAAAATAGCCGAGACAGGACTTGAACCTGCACGCCTCGCGGCACCAGATCCTAAATCTGGCGTGTCTGCCAATTCCACCACTCGGCCGAGTGTTGTTTAATATTGACGGGATCGCGGGGGGAACTTTCTTGGTCAACCAAGCCCCCCAAACCGGTTTAGGGTTTGGCTTGCGATTACATCAGCAATGGGGACGTATTTTATGCCATGGAGGTTCACCTTGCAACGGCTAAAAGAAAGGCAAAGTACCCGACGATAAGCATCCGTCAATCTACCCCCGGTCGTTATCCTGATTCCCGAAGTGCCAAATTTGTCAATCAGCAAATCGGAGAAATACATCGTTGCTAGCGAAAATAGTTTTTTCTGCAAATGCACCGCTTCGAGTTGAGCTGCCGTTGACTTGCCGTGGCCTCTGACTTAAAAACTATCCTCTCACAAAAACCCAGCCATCAGCTTGATCAAAAAGGCAGGCGATGAATCGAATAAAACTTAGTCCATTGGCAGCGAATCCGGCAGTCGAAACCGTTGCCGAGCCTCGTGTTTTACCGTCCCGTCCCGTCAAAGGGCCTATTCGCGAAGAGCTTTCTCTTTTCGTTCCACTCCACTACGAGCGGAACTACGCGTATCCCTTGGTGGTTTGGTTGCATCCCGACGGCCAGTCAGCCAGTCAGGTTCAGCAAGTCATGATCGACCTGAGCATGCGAAACTACGTTGCGGTCGCTCCTCAAAGCCCCAACGGAAGCCCGCGAACCGGATTCTTTTGGGATCAGGATTGGGAGACGATCGAATCGGCTCATCAATCGGTGACGGAAGCCATTGATCTGGCCGCAACGCGTTGTAATATCCACTCGAAACGTATCTTTCTTGCGGGCATGGGCAGCGGCGGAAGCATGGCCTTTCGCCTTGCGTTTCATCGGCCCGATCTTTTTGCCGGTGTGATGTCGATCAATGGTCCACTGCCGACCGACCACGCCCCTCTTCGTGACTGGGGTCGATGTCGCCAAATGCCGGTTTACTGGACACACGGCAGGAATTGCAGTGATTTTGATCAGGAACAGCTATGTCGCCAGTTGAAGCTGCTGCACATCGCCGGTTTTTCAGTGACATTGCGACAGTACACCACAGATTCCGCTTGCCCGCAGATGATGTCGGACATGAACCGCTGGATCATGGAGATGATTCACAGTGCGGTACTCGATCCGCAGGAGCGGTAAAGTCAATCCTTCTCCATTGACACGATCCGCCTGAATCGGCTACAAGCAACCCACATCATTCTGCTTTCACAAATTCGGTGCGGTTATTACCCGGAGCGTCGCGAATGGATTCGCCTGTTCGGAATCGAGAAAAATTCAAATCGTGGATCAACGATCGTCGGAACCAGTCGCTGATCATCGGCGTTCTGGTATTGGCTGCGCTCGTGTTGCTGCAGGTCCGAAATCTGGAGAAGACTCAACCCACCGTCCAACTGTTTGCCGATTGTGATTTGCGAAGTCATGATTTGCACCGGATGCAGATTGCGTTGAGCAAGTCCGGCTTGAAAGAGTTTGAAGTCGCCGATCATCAACTCTTTGTCCCTAAGCAGCATCAGGCCATTTATCTCCAGGCACTCGCCGATCAGAACGCCTTGCCTGCGGCGATCAAGGAGAAGGGAGTTTCCAGTTCACTGTCGAATCCGTTTCTTTCGCATACCCAGCAGGTTTCCATTCAACGTGAATCGCGGAATCTGAAGCTGCAGGAGCTGATCAATCTGCTGCCATTTGTCGAGCAGGCTTGGTTCGAAATGGATGAACCGATTCAGCGCAGTTCGTTTCATCCGCTGGAGAAATCAGCGGTCGTGACTGTACGGCCGAAAAACGAGCAGGCTTTGATCGAACAAAATGTTTACACCATTCGCCAAATGGTTTGTGGTGCGATCAGCGACCTGAACCACGAGCGAATCGTAATCGTCGATTTGCAATCCGGATTCGCATGGCGCGGGCCCGTCGAGCCGGGCAAAACCGAACGATTCCTGGACGCCCAGCGTGCAGCCTTTGCGAAACAGCAGATGATCGAGAGTCGTCTGCAAGACGCGATTCAGGCTTTTCCAGGCGTTCGCGTTACCGTGGTGATGGAGTCCGATGAGGACTTGCTGGTCGATAAAACGGCTCTCGTAGTTCCGGATTCCAGAATCGAAGCAGAATGTAGTGTGTGTGAAACATCCCTTCCTTCTACTCAGCTCGTTACCGCTGGAGGAATGATTGGCGATGACCGGCTCGCCGGAGCCAACGGACAGGTTTCATTGTCTGTATTTGAGCAAGTTGGGTACTCGGATGTCGAGCCCAAGACTGTTGAAACAGAAACCGTTGGTTGGGTGAATTTTGTCGAGCGCGAGACCGTTCGACCGGATCACGTATCCCTTGCGGTCGCCAACCAAGTCACCGTAGTGGTAGACGTGCCGTCACGTTTAGCCCTAAGTCGTGGCCGCAAGGAATCCTCTTCGGCAACAAGCTATCGGACGCAAACCGGCAGGCCGCCCAGTCAAACTGTCGAGGCCGGTTTCAACGAACTCAAGTCGGAGATGGATCGTCTGATTCGCCCGATTGTGGCGAGGCTGACCGGAGGAAACGAAGTCGAAGTCGTCTACAATCTGATCCCTGAAACGGCAGTGGCGGAGAAAGTCTGGGTGGTGCAGGTTCGTGAAGCCTTATCTGAGAACTGGCCGTCGATCGTGGTGCTGCTCGTCGGAGTAGTGCTGATCTCGATGGTAACCTACGGAGCGAAAACAAAACCCGTACCTGCTTCGATGGCTCAAACCGAGATAGCCAGCGACATCGAGCAGAATCTGATTTCAATGAAAGCGCCCGCGAGTGAGGATGATGCAGAGGCTGCCAAGCAGCGATTGTCCCAGATGATTCAAAACGATCCTGATACCGCCGCGAAGGTAATCGAAAATTGGATTCGCGACGCCGCGTGATGTTCGTCTTGTTAGGCGAGCGGCAGGTAAAAGTTTACCCAAGCAGTATTGTGTTTCCCAGACACTGAGTTGCGAGTCTCGGAGAGACTCGCCTACACTGGGGGTACATTTTTACCTGCCAGTCGCCTTACCGCTAGCTTGCCGCGATTCGAACTGGCCTTGTCGATAGGGACGGTTTTCGCGAAAGTTGCCACCCGCTGGTTGAATCGACACCGCCCCTTAATCATTTTCGTCATGGATGACTAAAAAGATGAGTCAAAATTTCAAATTTGATTTCATCGTGAATATTGCATGTTGCTGCTGCAAAGCGTCGCTGACGTTTGCAATGCTGCATGGGATGGGACTGCGTTGTCATGCGCAAAATGCAGGATGGCTACCGCCAGCGGCGAGTTCCACAGCCCAGCCTTCATCGTTTGAGCCCAATACCTCGTTTCAGCCACCTACCCGTTTCCAGGCGATGGATGGCGCCGAGCCACGTCGTGATGCGAACACGGTAAATGCTTCATTCCCCGAGCCGGGTGAATTTCGTTTCAGCTCCGGATCTTCGAACGCAGCCAGTCGGGTAACTGTTCAGGCAACCAGTCAGGCGGTTCATACCGAGCCAGCCCGCTTCGACCGTTCAGACTTATTGGATGCGAGAACACCTGGCCCTGCATCGAGCAGTTTAGGTCGTTCCGTCGGAGGGATCATGGAATTTGTCTCTCAGCAATCCGGCAAGTTGTTTGGCAGCGATTCCACTGCGCGAACTTCGGGCGGTCCTGATTGGCGGCGGATGATTGGAGGGCTGGCACTGGTGCTGGGAGGCTATTTTCTACTGGTATCGTTTGTCCGATGGATCAATCCGAAGCGAAACGGGCCGCTGCCCACCGAAGTGGTTGAAGTGCTTGGCAAAACGCCTTTTGGCAACCGACAAAATTTGCAACTTGTACGGCTCGGCAGCAAGCTGTTGTTGTTGCTCGAGAGTAGTGAGGGAATTCAGCCGATTGCCGAAATTGAAGACCCGAACGAGGTTCAGCAAGTCATCGGGATGTGTTGCCAACCGCCGTCTCGTCGTCGGCGCAGTGCAACATCCGGTTTGCCGGACCATTCCAATCATGTTGCGATCCCCGCGTTGTTGAACACGGAGCGCCCGGCACGAACGTCCTCCGATGATACGAACCAAGTCAGTTTGACCGACCTTGCCAGAGCGATCGACACGGTGAGCCGATCCAATCCAAAACGCCGAACTTATTTTGAAGCCTGATGTCACGTCCGTCCCAAGTCCATAATGCCGCGCTCAGATCGAAAGATCTCGGTTCGTTGATTGCGTGCATGCGATGCGTTGTCGTGTTCGCTGCCGCAGCGATGGGGTTGGTAGCGGTTGAGACATGGGGGCAGGATCGACTGGCAGCCGACCCGCAGGGCTGGGCTGCAAATACTCTGGCGACTCATGCGTCCGCAGATCTGTCGAACCATGATTTTAAGTTTCGGGCCAATCAGCCCACTACCCTCGATACGATTCCTGTTACTGACGAACCGATGAGATCGGTGAACCCTGTTGCTTCGATAGCGGAACTGGATTGGGAAAATCCATCTAGCGAGGTTCGGAATCAGATTGGGCTGGCCAGCTTTGAACTGGATGAATCCAATGAGCCGCCCGCAGAACAAGAACCGAGTGATTCATCTTCGTCGGAGCCTTTGGAATTTCCATTTGGCCAATTTTTCTCGAGAGGGACCGATTCGTTGACTGCTCCGTCGGGCATTCATTCGACTTTGAAATTCGCTTTGCTGTTGGGGGCGCTGAGTCTTGCACCGGCGATCATTCTGATGACGACCAGCTACATTCGCGTGATCGTCGTTCTGTCGCTGCTCAAGCAGGCGTTTGGTGGACAGCAATTGCCACCGGCTCAGGTGCTGACGGCACTTTCGTTGTTCATCTCGTTCCTGATCATGTCGCCGGTCTGGAATCAACTGAAAACGACGGCCATCGATCCATACTCGGCCAACGAGATTGGCTGGGAAGAAGCCTGGAATCGAGGTGTGACGCCGATCAGAAACTTTATGGTCCGGCAAATTGAACTTGCCGGAAATGAGGAATCGGTCGCGGTGTTTTACAGGTACGCCCACGAGTCATCGGCTCCGTTTCCCAATGATCTGTCGGAAGTTCCCATCAATGTGTTGATCCCGGCGTTCATGATCAGCGAACTGAAAGTTGCATTTCTGCTGGGCTTTCAGGTGTTCTTGCCGTTCCTGGTGCTGGACCTGGTGGTTTCATCCGTCACGGTTTCGATGGGAATGGTGATGCTGCCGCCGCAAATGGTCAGCTTCCCGCTGAAGCTGATTCTGTTTGTGCTGGTCGATGGTTGGAATTTGGTGATTGGGATGCTGCTACAGAGCTTTGGATGAGGGATGAGGGATGAGGGATGAATACGGCGGCAGAAAGATTGAACGCAGAAAAATGACGGATTCGGGATTCGGGGTTTGGGATTCGGGAGGAACGCTAATTTTCGCTAATCTTCACTAATATCATTTCCCAACTGACCACTGACCACTGACCACTGACAACTGACCACTGACAACTGACAACTGACAACTGACAACTGACCACTGACCACTGACCACTGACAACTGACAACTGACAACTGACAACTGACAACTGACAACAAACAACCAACATGAATCCTGACCAAGTTATCGATGTTGCCCGCGAAGCGATCAAGACCTGTCTTATCATCGGCGGTCCGATACTGCTTGTAAGCCTGATTGTTGGCATCGTGATCGGTGTCTGTCAGGCCATGTGTCAGGTTCACGATCAGACCGTTTCGTTTGTGCCGAAGCTAATAGGGCTGATTCTGGTTTTGGCTTTGGCATTGCCGTGGCTGACCGACCGGATGATCGAATACAGCCGGGAAACTTTTTCAACACCGATCTTGTTCAATAGCAACCCGACGACGTTCAGGACGGCCAGCGTGGCAGTTCTTCATCGCGACGACCAGGATCCGGCCGCGAACACCAGTCCGATGCAGTTACCGAAAAGCCAGGAATCTCTCGAGCCGAGCAAGATCCCTTTCCAGTTGCCCAACTATCGGTTCTCGCGATTACAGAAGGAAAACAAGGAGCTATAATCGCTGTTTAGTCGGCCGCCGCAACTCGCGTCATTTTATGGAACCCTTGACGTTACTGTTATTGATCCTGATTCGGATCGCCTGCCTGATGTTGACCGCACCCGTGCTGGGGACGCGTCAAGTTCCGCTCAAGATGCGGCTGGTATTGATCGGGTTTGTGACGCTGGCGATATTTCCACTGATTTCATCTCAGCAAACGGTGGATGCCAACCTTTTGAGGAACCCTGAACGGGTGCTGTCGATGGCTGCTGGGGAGATGGCGATCGGTGCGATGTTGGGGCTGAGTGTCACGATCCTGGTGACGGCCGCCAAGACAGCGGGAACCATCATTGGCCAGCTTGCCGGTATGCAATGGACAACGGATACGGATCCAGAATCAGGTGAGCCTGTTTCGGCGGTGAGTCAACTGTTCGGAATTCTGTCACTGGCTATCTTTGTGCTGATGGGCGGTCCGGAGATGGTGTTGGGAGCCGTGATGGATTCCTTTGTCAATATTCCAGTCGGAACCCAACTGTCGTCACTTACGGGGCTGGCGATGCTCGGCGACGTGATGCAGCAAAGTCTGGTATTAACGCTGCGTGGTGTCGGGCCAGCGGTGGCAGCGCTGCTGATCAGTACGATCACGATCGGGATGATCGGGCGAGTTTATCCTCATCTGGCAAATTTGGGACTGGGGTTCAATTCGAATCAGTTTGTTTTCATGTTTGCAATTTTGCTGACGATGGGCGGCTGTGTCTGGCTATTTACGAACGATATCGAGGGGCTGATCTCGGTCATTGAGCAGCGGATGGGAGAGACAGGATGAGCAACGAAGCGGAAGACCGTATTCATGCTGCAACGCCGACGAGACAGCAATCATTCTGGCGTGAAGGCCAGTTCGTAAAAAGTTTTGAGTTGGCGGCAGCCGTTCAAATCATCGGCGGACTGATCGTGGCAGGGTTGATGTTGGGCTCCATCGGGCAATGGATGAAGACAGAGTTTTTGACGATCTGGTCAGAGCCGTTTTCAGTCGGTACTGACTCGAGTTCACTGGCAATCCAGAAAATTCAGACGGTGGCCTGGTCGCTATTGGCGATCATCGTGCCGTTTGGATTGCTGATGATGGTGATGGGAGTACTGGCCAACTGGTTTCAAACCGGTCCTGTTTTTTTGCCTGGGCATGTGCGGCCGGAGATGGGGCGAGTTTCACCCCGACACTGGTTTGCAAGAATGTTTTCGTGGAGCGGTTTGGGGTTGCCGTTGATCTGCGTTCCCAAGATCGTGCTTGCATTGGTGGTGATGATGGTCTGCATGTGGATGTTTCGAGATTCTTTTTTTGAGCTGGGAACGTTGACGCCGGACAAGCTGATGGACGCCATTTTTCGGTTGACGTTACGGATTTGTGGCTGTGTGGCGGCGACACTGTTGTTGCTCTCGGGCGTCGATTATTTCTTCAAGGCCCTTGAATACCAGCGCCGAATCCGCATGACCGATCAGGAATTACGAGATGAAGAGCGGATGCAAAATCGACGGGGATCGAGCAGGAAGCCGCTCCGCCGTGTTCCAGAGTAGCGGGGCAGGCAAATTCTGTCAGAGGATAGCGGCGGCAAGAAGTCTTATCTTATAAGTCCAATTGTTGAATAGAGCGGTCCGGCGGGCTAGAATTGAAATATGGAGCAGATGCAGAATTAGTTGGTGCTAACAATGAGGTTATCTTAAAATGACAATCTTGAATTTGAATTTATCCCCAGAGTTGCAGCGGTTTGTCGACGACCAGACCCAAGCCGGCCAGTTTGATGGCCCCGCCGCCTATATCCAGGCTTTGATAGAGCGGGTCAAAAACGGAAAAGAGAGGCTGGATTCGCTCCTGATTGAAGGTCTTAACAGTGGAGACTCAATACGCTTGGATGCAGACGAGTGGAGCCGTATAAGAAAAGACGTTGAAAATCAAAATTGATTGCCATATCGAAATCGTCAGAGTTCTTCACGGCGCACGTGATCTTGAAGTCGCGCTTAAAGAAGAAGAATAATAATCAATCGGCATCGGCTATTTCTCGTACCCAAATATCTCGTACCCAAACATTTTCATATAGATTGGCCATTGGGCATCGATTTCCATGCGCAGATTTTCGTCTAGCGATAATACGTTCTGCTGGTGGCTTTTTTTCTTTTCAAAGTAGCCTTCGAGTGAGGGCCGAACCTGGTCGAAGTCGTTCCGACCCAGCATCTGATAGACGTTGTTCATGATCGGAATCGGATCGGCGACCAGATCTTCAAAACGAATTTCAATCAGGTTTTCCGGTGGAATCATCGAGCGTTGTTGGTGATAGCCGGTATACATCAAGTCTTGACACTCGAAAATGTAGTTCTTCAAAGTGGCGTCGTCGTACTTGGGGATCTGAAATCCCATCAGCGTGTCGAGCGTTTTCCACAGCCGCATCGTCGACGGTAGTAGCGAATAGGGGTGGCGAGCGATGTGGATGAATTTTGCTCCCGGGAACCACTCGGCCAGTTTGGCAATGCGGCCCGTATGGGGGGGTGATTTGACCACCAGCGGCTTCTTGTAAAGCACCGTCAATGTTTTCAAAAAGTAGCGCATCGAATGCTCCAGCTGCCTCAGTTCGTCATCGTCTGCATTGGCCAGATTGAGCAGCAGATGATCGCGGTGCGAGCGATTCGGAAACGCCATCCGGCGATAGGGCGTCGGTGCACCGAGTGCCACCAGCGCAAAATCATCTTCTTGCGGCGAAGCGATACCCATCTCCATATTGTCCATCGGTCGCGACGGCGGCATCAGCAGTTTGACCAGCGGATAGAACACAGGGCGCGTCAGCAGAAAGTGACACGGCACAAACGCATCATAGTTGCAGGGGAATGCATAGTGCGGATCCAGAGCCAGCAGTTCATGCATCAACGTCGTACCGGATCGCCAGTGCCCGATCACAAAAACAGGTGGCTCAACGAGTTCCGTCTGCTCGATACGACGGCCGTAAAAAGCGTTCTGAATTAGTGAATAGCCAGAATTCAGGACAGCGCAGCCGGCGACCATGCCAGCCATCGGGTAGCGGAGAGGATGGATCTGAAACCGGTTTTCGAGCAACAAACGGAAATAATCCATGACACGCATTCCGTTCCAGAAACGAGGCGCCCAGGGAGGATACCAGTTATGCTTGTTTGGCGAATGGGTTTTCGAAGCCATGGATTGGACACAACACGAGTGATTGTGTTTGACATCGGCCTTGAGTTTCAGGCCGCAGTGCTTGGGTTGGAGGTCAGGCCGCTTGGCTACGCGGCTGGATTCTCCCATTGGGAGTACGAAGATTGAAAAGACCGAAAATCTCTTCTTTGGTCAAGCCCCTCTTCGAAGGCTTTTCTTCGCTGGCCAGAATTTCCCGAAACAACTCGCGTTTGGCCTCCAGAATTTCATGAATTCGCTGTTCAATCGTCCCCGCCATGATCATCCGCGTCACCGTGACGCTACCGGCTGCCCCGATGCGATGAGCGCGGTTGATGGCCTGATCTTCGACGGCTGGATTCCACCAGCGATCAAACAGAAAGACATAGCGACAGAACTGAAGATTCAGTCCGACGCTTCCCGCTCCATAGCTCATCAGGATCACTTTGCGGTCTGGATTTTCCCGGAACTCTTTCAGAATCGAATCACGTTGCGAGGATGGAATGCGTCCGTGAAACTGAAGGGGACGAAACTGAGGGATCTTTTCCTCGATCTGTTCCAGCGCATCGACCCACTGGCTGAAGACGATCGCCTTTTGATTACTGGCCGCCACTTCTTCCAGATCAGCGCTCAACCGATCCAGTTTCGTACTCGACTTGGTGACGGGACCAAAATTGCAAATCTGCTTTAGCCGAAGCACCAATTCAAACACGTGTTTGATCGTCAGTTCATCTCCCATTTCGTTGAGCCGAATCACGCCGTCGCTTTCGGCAGACTGATAGGCCTCTTGCTGTTCCGGAGAAAGTTCCAGTTCGGCATCCCGCATCAAACGAGGAGGCATGTCCTTCATCACCAGGTCTTTGGTCCTTCGCAAAATCAGGTCACTGACCCGGCGGCGAATTTCTTTGGCAGGCATGGTGTTGTGGACCGTTCCCGGCGCGGCAAATTCACAGATGCCGATCAGATCCTCGATCCCGTTTTCGATCGGAGTGCCGGTCAACGCCCAGCTTCGCTTGCGGGGAATTTGATGGACGATCATGCTGGTTGTGTTCGACTTGTTTTTGATTCGTTGAGCTTCATCGAGTACCACCAGATCGTAGGTTCGACCTGGATCCGTGACCAGCGCTTCATCACGAGGAAGAAGTTCGTAGTTGGCAATTTTCACCAATGCCGGATTGTATCCCCAGTGCCATGCCCGCTGTTGCTGGTTTCCCTGGATGGAGGCGACCGGAATTTCCGGTGCCCATTGGTTGAACTCGCGAAGCCAGTTTGTGACCAGCGGTTTGGGACAAATCAGTAGCACGCTTTTTAACTGGCCCGTTCGCAGCAACATCCGGATGGTGACAATCGTCTGCATGGTCTTGCCAAGTCCCATTTCGTCGGCCAGGATTGCGTGGTATCGCGGAAAGAGAAACCCGATCCCGGCAAACTGGAATGGAAACGGTTCGAAAGGAAACTCCATGGTCTTGCCATCAAGCAACGTCTGAAGGGGCGGTTGCAGGAGGTAGAACAGGCGGTCTTGCAGCTTGACCACATCGGCCGGTGGCGCGATTCGAGCCCGCGATTCGCTGGGTACTTTGGAGATTTGAGGAGCTTGAGCGTTGTTGCCGGACACTGAGTCGACCAGGCTGGCAACGTCTGGCGAAGCCGGAATGGACTCAGAGCGTGTGCGTTGGTTCTCAGGTTGGTCGAGAACCAGCGAGTTGAAGACGTAGCTGATGACTTTTGCCCGCTTCTTTTTGAATGAAGCCGAGACAATGAGCGGCTTTTCGATCCGTTCTGGAGACTGGGATAGGACCTCAATTTCCGGTTGATAGTGGATCGCATTTTGCCAGTCAAGGCAGGGTCTAAGCGTGGACGGCAAGTTGGACTTCCTCCATGGCCTTCTCGATGCGTTCGAACGGCTCATCAAGTGTCAATGATTTCGAAAAGCCTTTCAGCAACTGGCTTGCAAGATTCCTGGTTGAGTCTTGTGGTTGATCGCTATCGTTTCGAATCCATACCGTTTGCTCTCCGACAGCAATGGAGTTGGCGGTCGAGAGAGATCGTTCCTGGTCCTCCCCCTGCCCTGCGAAAAAGACAACGGGAACCGAAAGACTGTTTTCCAGATCCATCAGGGGTTCTGAATCCACGATCAGCACATTGGGTTTCAGGTTGGCTTTTTCGAGCAGCGCGATTCCGATCTGCTCACAAAACAGAAACGATGGATACGTCTGTCCATAGAGAATCTGTTGTGCCCGATTGGCCAGTACGGGCGCGGTACAGTGAAACTCGATCGGCCGTCCGATCTGCGAGACGATGAGTAGCCCGCCGGAGTATCCGACTCCTTCGTATTCATGCACGGACATGAATCCGTAGACAGGCTGCGATTGGGTGATTGGCTTGTTCAAGCGGGTTCAACGTGTAAAGTGATCATTACCGTACTGGTACTTATTCGGAGTACGATCCGATCATCTTGAAACGACCGCTGCGGGTGGTCGGTCTCTGACAAATCGCTACGATGCGAATAAATGCCAAGGTTTTCGTTTGTCAAGATGCTATCACTTGATTTTTTGTGAAACTGTGTGGATCGATCCAGTTTTTCACCTGAGCCGAAATCCAAAACTTCGGATTGCATCAGCGATTGCTCGACATTCGCCTGACCGCAGTTTATAATAGCGAGTTGTTATAACGGTTTAACTGGAATTATTCGAATGACTCAAAAATCGCATTCTTTGCACCCCGTGTTTCACCTCGACGTTACGCATACTGCGGCGGAACCGTTGCATCGACATCCGCAGGAAACCCAAAGCGAAATGGTTGCGTTGATGCACCAATTGGTTCAGGGGCAGGACCGCCAAAACGAGCTTTTGGAGGAATTGGTCGAGCAAATGCAGGCCGGCCAGCGTCAGCGAATCGTGGAGCTGAATCAGTGGAAAGACGCCAATCCGATGCTGGCACGCCGATGTCGTGCGGCCGCCGAGGCGCTGTCACAGGTCCAAACCGAGTTTCTTCAGTCGCTGACGATTGATGTGAATGACAATTTTGAAGAGATGATTGACAGCGAGTTCGTCCTTAACGAATTTGTCGATCGTTACGGCCCGAGGCTGGCCCATCTCAACGGCGTGTTGCAGCTTTTGTCGCAGCTCAGCACCAACACCTCAATGCAGGAAAATTAGGTGGTAGAACGGAATCCATTCCGTTCTGAATTCGTCTACAACTGATGCAGCTTGTTTCTGTCACGACGTCCGATCTTGTCCGGCTGCACGGGATGTATTTGCCGTCCAAACTGCCTCATCGGGTGTCGCCTTCGAAAGGCTTCGTCGATGCCGCAGTTCTGGTTCACGGTATTGGCGGCAACTTTTATTCGTCGCGGTTGTTGCTCAAGCTGGCTGAGATGCTGAACGGGATTGGAGTCAGCGTCGTTTTGATCAACACTCGCGGGTACGAGATGGTCAATACACTTTCGTGGGGCGGGCAGGCAAGAACCGTGGGTGCGGCGTTCGAAAAGGTCAGCGATTGTCAGTACGACTTGACGGCCTGGCACGATTTCCTGATCGATCGTGGGCACGGGAATGTATTGTTTCTGGGGCATTCGCTGGGAGCGATTAAATCTCTTTTTGCGGCAGCCGAACAGGCACCGCAGAAGCTCAAATCAATCGTCGCTGTTTCTCCCTCTCGATTGAGCTATCGACGAATGCTGGAAACGTCAACGGATGGGCTGTTTCGCCAGACATTTGAACGTTGTAAGGCACTTGTCAATGACGGGCGTGGGAATGATCCGGTTCAGGTCGAATTTCCGGTCAGGACCTGGATGACCCCGAACTGCTATCTGGATAAATATGGGCCGGACGAGAAATATAACTGGCTGAATTTTATTGAGCGAGTGCAACAACCTTCGTTGCTTGTGTTTGGTCAGCGCGAACTGGACTCGCATCCGGGGTTCATCGGTGTTGAGAACGATCTGGAATCCAGTCGCAAGAAATGGATGACGGTCGATGTTCAAATCATTCCAGAAGCGGATCATTTCTACAGCGGGAATATGGATCTCCTGGAAGATGCCATCCTGCGGTGGCTGCTCAATTGATCGCTCAGACTTCAGTAATACGGCCTCAACATCAAATAGCAGATCGGTCCACTGATGGCGACGTAGAGCCAGACCGGAAAGACACGTTTTGCAAGACGACGATGCTTGTCGAACTGATTCGTGACGGCGTAGATCCAGGTCAACAGAATGAACGGTAGACTGACCGCCGCCAATACGATGTGTGAGATCAGCACGGCCAGGTAAAAAAAACGGATGGCACCCGTTCCGCCGAACTTGGTTTCGGGGGTGGTGAGGTGGTAAACCACATAGCACAGCAAGAACACCAACGAACAAATCATCGCACCATTGATCGCCCGTTGATGAGCAACCACATGGCCGCGTTTGATCGCCAAAAAGGCGACGATCAACAACACCGCCGCCAGTGCGTTCAAGCTGGAATAAAACGGTGGCAGAAAATCGAAGTGAACCCCTTCCGGGAGTGGAATCCGGACGCGGCGCATCAGTCCCACCAGGAATAATACCGCGATGGTGATGATTCCGTTTCCCAGATACAAACGCCGAGCCAGCAGCAAGTTGGGCGGTCGTTGGAGATAGTCTTTGAGTAGTATCATGTTTGTTTGAATTTGGCAGTCTGTGTCGTAGGGTGTGTGAAGTCGTCTTCGCTATATTTCAAAACAGGTTCGTCATCTGAATAAGTCAACCATTCGGATTGGATAGGGAACCATAGCTCGACGGCGTAACACACCATGTCATGGGCATATCGGTGTGTTACGCGGCTAGTAACCTTACTCGATTGATAAAATATTTATTCTTTCCTGATATTCGGCTGAAACGACCGCTTCACCCTACTCAGTTGCTTCGATGAACTCGGATTTCAACTTTTGTTCATAAACGGGCTTGTCTTCAACTTTGAGCTTCTCGATCAATTCGAACATCGCCGCTTCTTCGGCAGGTTGTTGCCAATCGAAGCTTCCACGAAGTTGATGCCAGCGATCAACGACATACAGTTTTGAAGAGTGCTGACCATCGCCGGACATTGCTGTAAAAAACTCGGAACCAATGCGCTCAATCAAGTGGGCATCGCCGGTACAGAATTTCCATCGTTCGTCTGCGTTCAAGGTTGCTGCATACTGCGCTAGTTTTTCGGGCGTATCATTTGCCGCATCGGTTGTGATGCTGACCAGGATCGGCAAATCCTTGCCTCGCGTCTCCCGCAACTGCGTCAGGTAAGCATTTTGCTGTACGCAGATACCTGGACAGGAGGAGTAGAAAAAACTGGTGATCCAGACTTGGCCGGTCAAATCGCGCGAAAAGAATGGCTGGCGATTGGAATCGGTGAGATGAAAATCACGAATCCACTGAGTTTGAGCGGTTGCGGGTGATGAAGCGTCGGCGATCACATTTCGCGTACGGAATGACTGCTCGAGTGGTGGTTCCGACTCGGCGGCGACTTCCCGAATCACTTTCTGCAATCGCCGCAGGTCTACCGGATCGTTCCAGTGAAATCGGTCCCGGAAGCGCCCCCATTTGTCGACCAGCAACAAGTCCTCGGTATGAGTGTGATCGTCAGGATTGTCGCCAACGAGTACATTGAATACATGTTCACCGAGTTGCACGATTTTGTAGTGCTGGTCCGTTAGGAAAAACCATCGGCCGGGTGAGGCTCCAAAATCCTGGGAGTACCGCTGAAGCACCTCGGGAGTATCATTTTTTGAATCGACCGTGATACTGATAAACGCGATGTCTTCATTTCTCAGTTGCTCATTGAGCGCCGCAATTTGTGTGTTGAGCTGCCGACAAATGACCGGGCAGCGAGCAAAGAAGAAGCTGACCAGATAGGGCTTGCCCGCAAGTGAGCGGGAGTCGAATCGACTACCGCTTTGATCCACCATCTGAAACGGCGGGACATCCGGAAAGTGTTTCCATGGAACTTCCTCCAGAAGACGGCCGGGGGGATCGCCAGGATGCACCATGACGAACTGAAAGCCATTGGTTTGCCGCCAACGCATAAACAGCAGCGTCAAAAAGGTGGCAATGACGGCTGACCAGAGAATGATCGGAATTATTTTTCGCATGACTACGGTTTCGATTCTTTTTCAATCCGGGGAAGGAATCTTCGATTTGCGGGTTTTCAGGCTCCGTTGTCAATCCGGCGAGTCATTTTGACTGGAGTCATTTTGACGGGGGCCATCTCCAGTGGGAAAAAATTGGAAAAAGCCACCATACGTATGCGGCTCGACCTCTTCCGCCTGGCCGATTCACTTTCGTGGTTCCATAGAGTACAATGGGGGCCCCGATTTCAGTAAAATCCGTTCTTTGTCATTTCGGTTTCCCGCGCACTGTTGAACCTGATTCATTTATGTCCCGCCGTAGTCGTGCCCGTGAAATCGCATTGCAGGTTCTCTATCAAAGTGATTTGAATCCTGATCAGCCCGACGATGTGGAGCAGCGATTCGTCGAGGCCCGGCTCAACAGACACCGCGATTCCATTCGGTTCGCCAGGCAGTTGTTGGCGGGAGTCCGCAGTCAACAGTCGCAAATCGATCGAGCGATTGAATCCACCGCCCAGAACTGGAAACTTTCCCGCATGCCCGTCACCGATCGGAATATTTTGCGAATCGGTGTCTACGAGATATTATTTTCGGATACACCCGACCGGGTGGCTATCAACGAGTCAATCGAAATCGCCAAACGATACGGAACGCAGAATTCCGCCCAGTTCGTCAATGGCATTTTAGATCGAGTCATGCGAGGAAAGAAGAAAGAAGAGAAGGGATGAGGGGGTCGGGAGAGAAGAGGAACGCTAATCTTCGCTAATCTACACTAATCTCTTTCCCAAACCCGCAACTCGCAACTCGCAACTCGCAACTCGCAACTCGCAACTCGCAACTCGCAAC
>CAYPXY010000034.1:0-48333 GCA_964414815.1 uncultured Pirellulaceae bacterium
CAACAGAAACGACTTCCGCCCCCTTCCCGTTTGCCGCCCCCTTCCCGTTTGCCAATACAAAAGCCGCACGACCTTTCTGGGGCATAGGCGGTGTAGGTAAGCTGCGCAGTATTTGGGTGGAGGTCATGCCGTTTTTTGGCTTCTGTTTGCCAAAAAGGCATGAAATTCCGAATTTTGATGATGGCGTTTCCGACAACAGATGATAGATTAATTCCAATGAACCGTCATGAAGAGGGTTCGCTGCATCTGATATAGCTTCACGCGGAAGTCCGAACGGCAATGGAACGCTGTTGGGGCGGCGAAGTCGATGTCCTGTTGCTTGCATCGTGTTACAACCATCGTGATGAAATGACCACCGCTCTTCAATACGACCAGGTATTGAACAGTCGCCAACGGCGATGCGTTGAGGTTGCCTCTCCCGCCAAGCTCAATCTGTTTCTTGAATTACACAGAAAACGGGACGACGGTTATCACGAACTGGAGACGGTAATGGTCACCGTCGATCTGTTTGACCGCATTCGCTTGAGCCTCCGCGACGATGAAAAAATCTGCCTGAAAATCATTGGCGGATCCGACACAGAATCCATTCCTACGGATGAACGGAATCTGGTAGTCAGGGCACTCAAGGCTCTGCGAGATTTCACAGGAGATTCCCGGCCAGCAGGCTGCGATGTTTTACTGCACAAACGGATTCCGTCCGCTGCGGGCCTGGGAGGCGCCTCAAGCAATGCGGCGGCGGCATTGCAGGCGGGCATTCGGCTATGGAATTTACAGGTTCCGCGATCTGAGATGCATGCCATCGCATCGCGGCTGGGCAGTGATGTTCCATTTTTTCTGTACGGTTCGGCAGCCCTTTGTCGCGGTCGAGGCGAGATCGTAGAGCCCATTGAATCGGTTGGTCGAATCCCTGTCGTGATCGCCAAACCGCCATCAGGTCTATCGACAGCCGCCGTTTTTGAGCACGCAAAAATTCAGCATCCACCCGTTACTGCGGATTCCATGCTCGCAAGTGTCGCGGTTCGCGACCGGAGACGAATTGCCGAATCCATGCTCAACCGGCTGCAGTCCGTTTCGTTCGAACTCAATCCTGCGATCGCCCGAATCGCACAGCTTTTTGAGCGGACTCCCGCATTAGGACATCAAATGAGCGGGAGCGGCTCGAGTTACTTTGGCCTGTTTGATTCGGTACACGTCGCCCGAAAAACAGCTCGACGATTGGCCGCTCAATTGCCTGAAGCAACAATTTACAGCAGCCAGACCTGCAGCCAACCCGCTGGACGTCCGTTTGATGTCCATGAGACAGTCGACAACAGGACCTGAGTTTTTCAATTGCACGATGGAGTTTACACCATGGAAATCACCGAAGTCAGAATCAAACTGATGGAAGCGACTGAAGATCGATTGCGTGGCTTTTGTAGTATCACGTTCGACAATTGCTTCGTGGTCCGTGATCTGAAAATCATTCAGGGAAACACAGGGCCTTTTGTGGCCATGCCCAGTCGTAAACTCACGGCCAATTGCAACAAATGCAGAACGAAAAATCATCTGCGCGCCAATTTCTGTAACCAGTGTGGCGAGCGGATCAAACACGTCACCCTGGCCTACGATGCTTCCGGGCGGGCCAAGTTGTATGCCGACATTGCGCACCCCGTCAATGCTCGATGCCGAGAGATGATTCAAAGCCGGATCATCGAAGAACTGAACAAGGAGATTGAACTGGCGTCGCTGCCCGGATACCGGTCTCGTTATGATGACGATTATGACGATGACTACGATGTTAATGAATTCACGGATGAGGCAAAGCAAAGGCATCCGAAAGTAGAACCGGTAGCAGAAACCGGCGACCCAGGCCCTCATTCGGACGAGTCGAGCCAAAGAACGGATGGAAGAACGGATGAGAGAATCGACGAGGCGGTTTCTGGCCCACCTGCCCCGCACGACCCACCCCCGGAAACCTCGTCCCCGGCCGACACAGACTCAAAGGATGAGTTTGGAAAAGGGATTTTTTAGGCTTCTGAGGCGGTTTGGCTTCATTGCCAAGCTAAAGGAACGCCGAAAAATCAAAAAATTGCCTGATTTTCGCCGCAATTGACTATACTAAAAACAGGGCACCTTCGAACTCCTGCCGTGCGGAATTTATTTTCCGATACATGCGGTGGCGATGTAGAATGAATTCGGTGTCATCGCTATCCAAAATCTCCTGTCACGGACTTAGATTCCGTATTTCAACATGCCACGAATCCCATTCAGATTGATCGCCACATTCCTGGTCGCGTCGCTGGTGCTGCAAACAACGAGCCTGTTCGCCCAGAGGAAACTTCCGGAAGGCCTTCTGGTCACGATCCCGCCCAGTATCAATCCGCGCGACACCCATACGTTGCCCATGGGCCTGCCGGATCTCGAAGCTCCCGAATACGACCCGATCTATCTTTCGAAGAAAGATACGCTGGCGGAACTGGGAAGCCGAAATGTTTTCCATCATGATGTCTTTGAATATGAATTTTCCTTTGTCGGCGGATTGCGTCAGACCGTCGTGAAAGTTCCTGATTTGAAAACGGGTACGGCCACAGAAAAAAATATCTGGTACATCGTTTATCGGATCCGTGATCGGGGTAACACCGTGACTTATGAAGAGGTGCCGCAGGGAACCGACTCCGAACATGTGCTGGCGGAACTGAGAAAAGATGTTCCCATTGCTGCCGAAAAGCGATTTTTCCTTCCGCAGTTTTATCTTGAAGGCTATGTGATCGGCAGACCTGAAGACGGTTATCAATCGGTCAAGTATCACGATAAGATCATTCCTATGGCGCTCAACCAGATTCAGCGACGCCATGATCCCGATTTGAAGTTGCTCGATTCCATTGCGATGTCACAGGCTTCGATTCCGTTGGCGAAAACCGATGCTGATGGCGGCGTATGGGGAGTCGCTCTGTTTGAAGATGTCGATCCACGAATCGACTATGTGAATCTCAAGGTCGAAGGGCTGACCAACGCTTTCCGCCTCAACCAGGATCTTTCGCAGCCGAGCTTGCGTAAGACATTGCAGATCAATTTCTGGCGCCCAGGTGGGATTGCCGACGAAGAGAAAGATCGCATCGACTACGGGATCCCATTGGTGGATGACCCAAAAAAGCAGGTCATGATTGCCGAGCGATATCACCTGCCTGGTCCGGTGATTTCGGTGTATCACATCAACGCAGATGCGGGGGATCGGCGAGTGCTGGTCGCGGAAGTCGACGCACAGATCAATTTGACTGATTTCCAGTCCAAGCTGATCCCGATTCTCGAAGAGGGGCGTTTGCCGAAAGAAGTAAGCGATGCGCTCCGTGCCACGGGACTTGACGGAACCGATACGGTCATTTTGACCGAAGTGGTCCCAACCCGCCGCTGGTCGTTCGAACACGACGGAAATCGCTATGCGGTGATCGTCGAGCCGCAGTACTGGGAGCCGATAATCGAGAAAAATAGCCGTAAAATTCGGTTTATCAAAAGCCTTGATTATTTGTGGATTTATCGATAAAATGCTGGACTTTCGTTTTTGGCATACCATTGGGCGAACCGCTTGGTGAACCGCCGTTTGGCAAAAATCGAATCATCAGAAATTAAACCCAATTTTCAAATATCGGTAAAAGGTCCAGACAATGGCACATAAGAAGGGACAAGGCTCCAGCCGCAACGGTCGCGATTCCAATGCACAGCGACGGGGAGTCAAACGTTTTGGTGGCGAATCCGTTTCCGCGGGTAATATCTTGATCCGTCAGGTCGGTACCAAGTGGCATCCCGGCCGAGGGGTTGGTCAGGGAAATGATTACACCCTCTACGCGCTGGTCGATGGCCAAGTCAAATTTGATCGAAACGGCCGACGAATCAATGTGATTGCCGCTTCAAATTAGCACTCATTCTGGTTAGGCCCATGCCGAACGGAGTTGTTTCCGTTCCTCTCCGGTATTAAGCGTCAGCAGTGTAAGGCAACGGAATCCATTCCGTTCTACGATTCCATGTTCATCGATCGCGTTCAAATTGAAGTTCAAGGCGGTCGTGGTGGTCATGGTTGCATGAGCTTTCGGCGCGAAAAATATGTGCCGCGCGGCGGACCCGATGGTGGCGATGGCGGTGATGGTGGCAGCGTGATCCTGGTCGCGCGGGCGGGTGTCAACAGTCTGGTCTCGTTCACAGGCCACCATCATATTCGCGGCCACAACGGCACCAATGGCGAAGGGTCGGGGCGCCACGGTCGCTGCGCCGAGGATGTACTCCTCGAAGTTCCGCCCGGCACCATTGTGATCGATGCGGATAACGACTTTATTCTCAAGGACCTTGCAGAAGACGGCGACAGCGTGATCGCGGCCCACGGCGGTCGCGGTGGACGAGGAAATACTCGCTACAAGTCGTCAACCAATCAGGCACCGCGACAAGCCCAACAAGGATTCCCGGGCGAACAGCGAAAGCTAATTCTGGAACTCAAGGTCATTGCCGATGTCGGCCTGGTCGGAAAACCTAACGCCGGTAAGAGTACGCTGCTCAGTCGCATCTCCAGCGCGACCCCGGAAATCGCTGACTATCCGTTCACCACGAAGTATCCCAACTTGGGAATCGTTCAAATCGATCGGGATCGCTCGTTCGTGATGGCCGATATTCCAGGCTTAATCGAGGGCGCGCATCGTGGCGTCGGGCTGGGCCACGATTTTCTCAAACATATCGAGCGGGCCGGGATTATTGTGCATCTGATCGAGCCGCTGCCGATGGATCAATCGGACCCTGTCGAAAACTATCGGGCCATTCGATACGAGCTGGAACATTACAACGACCGGCTGAAAGATCGACCTGAAATTCTGGTTGTGACCAAGGCCGAACTCCCCAACGCCGCCGAAATCGCTGAGCGCTTGCGCGAGGAAGCGGGAAAAGAAGTGCTGTTGATCTCCGCCGTTACCGGTGATGGATTGCCGAAGTTGATCCATCGCATCGCCGAAGTATTGGACCGGGCCGCGGCATGTTCGTAATGGCAGTCGATGTCGGCAACAGTTCCGCCAAGTTCGGCATTCCCCTGGATCAAGGCCCCGGTTTTCGTGAAGTCATCACCATTAAAAACGATCAGCCCATCGATTTTCCGGCGTGGACTTGGGTGCCCGGTGGCGAACCGATCTTGTGGTCCGTTTGCAGTGTCCATCAGCGACGGGCGTTGCAGCTTGCTGAGTCCGTCATGGAACGAGGCTGTCCTGACGATCGATTCTATGTGATTCGTCCTGGTGATGTGGATTTGGAAACGCAGGTGGAATCGCCGGAAAAATTAGGCCGAGATCGACTGGTCGCCTGTTGGCAGGCACGTCAGTTGTCGAATGAGGAAGGGTTGGTGGTAATTGATGCCGGAACGGCGGTGACGGTTGACATCGTTCGCCAGTCCGTTCACCTTGGCGGACTGATTTTTCCAGGTACCGCCACAATGTTTCGCTCGCTGACCCAGCAAGCTTCCTCGCTGCCGGATTTGTCAGAGCATGATCTGGGTGAAATTTTATCGAGGTCCAATGCAAATTCAGAACCTTGGCTTCGAACCGATGGAATGGATCTGCCGCCCTTGGGCCAGTCCACCGAAGCTGCGATTCTGCTGGGCGTTTATCAAACCCAGTTGCGAACGTTGCGATCGACTGTCGATTCGATCCAGCAACGACTGGACCGCCAGGTTCAAGTCATTTTGACGGGCGGGGGGATGGCGAGATTGCGATCCTGGTTGCCCCATGAGTGGATTCACATCCCCGATCTGGTCTTGCAGGGGGCCTTGGCATTGGGACGCAAACGGATCGATGAGAGCGAGTAATTCATCGCGACCGGACCAGACCGGGCCGGATTCAAGGGAGACAGATGTGGACATCGATCCCACGCTTCACGGGCGGTTTGTGGTGCTGTTTCATTCTGGTATTGAGGATGCCGAACATCGCACTGCAAATGATCATTGGGATTTGATGTTCGAATGCGGCGAGGTTCTGCTGAGTTGGGCGGTCGAGGAAATGCCGAGCCGAGGGAAATTATTGAACGCGATTCGACTGACCGATCATCGGCTGGCCTATCTCGAATACGAAGGCCCCATTTCAGGGAACCGAGGTTCTGTCTCGCGTGTCCTCTCAGGCGTGTACCGCATGTTGAATCGTGATGATTCCTGGCAGGCTGCGTCGCTGAGCATGATGGTAAACTTTGACGATCAGGAATGGCGTTTCGATTTTTCGCATGAGGAGGGCAATCGCTGGACGCTGAAAATTTGCTAGCTGCCTGAAAAATCGGCGGGCGTTGACGGGTTTTCTAGCGGTTCGCCGATGATCAAGACATCGTTTTGACGTTTACAGGGAAGTAAGGTGTCTGGTTCAACACTCAAATCTTGGTCGATTGCATTTGGCCTGTTGATGGCTGTGTTTGCATGCGCGACGGCAACGCCGCTGGTTGATCCAGAAGTCTTTCGCGATATGGCCTTCTATCGCGACGGCGGATATGAAGACGATCCTGTTCGGGTCGGGCAGTGGGGCGTCGGGGCGTTGTATTACGGGTTTATTGCCACACCGAGCTGGGGAATCCAGGGCGCCTTGGTTCTGAAGTATCTTCTGGGTTTCGGAATCGCGGTCGCCTGCCACGGACTGGCGGTTCGAAAACGGGTCGGCCTGTACAACTTTGCCTTCATGGCAATCGTAGCCCTCTGCATTGCGATGCCGATCGAGATGGCTCAACTGCGCGCGAGCCTGGTTTCTGTGGCTCTGCTGATCGGCCTGTTGCACCTCATCCATGCGGACAGCTCCAACGGGGGATTCTGGATCTGGTTATCGATTCCACTGATGGCGTTGTGGGTGAACATTCATGGCAGTGTCGTCATCGGGATGGGGATTTTGGCGAGCTATGTCTATTCAAGAGTCTGCGAACAGTACTGCCAGAGCCGTTCGCTGTTCGGAGCGCTGAGCCGAGACATGTATTTGATGTTGGTCATGGCGGCTTGCGCGATCGGTTTGTCGGCCAATCCGGTTAGCTGGCAGGTGTACGGACAACTTACCAGCGAGGTCCTGTCTCACGACACCTGGATATCCGGCAACGCACCGATCTGGACTTTGCCGTCGTTGATTGCGCAGCTCTCGTTTCTGCTGGCGTTTGCCATCGCGGGATACGGCATTCTCAGATCCAACCCGTGGCCCATTTTCGAAAGCATCGCGTTGGCGTTGGTTGCCATTTTTGCGATTCTGAAAGCTCAGTACATCCCGCACTTCGTAGCCCTCTGGTTGTGCCTGGTGCCGCCTCTGGTTGAAAGGACTGCGTTTAACCAGCTGCTTCACCAGTTGGCCCGGCGCGGGTCAAGCCACATCGCTGTGGTCGCGGCATCGTTCGGGATGGTGGCCATGTCATTTTCGTTCAACGTACGCCCCTGGGCGAATACAGGTTCCAGTCCGTTTATGGCTTCCGCCCGAGAGCCACTGAGCGTATTTCCGGCGGGCGCGATCAGCTATCTCCAGTCCGCACCCGTCGACGGATGGGTGTTTGCGCCCTACGATGCGACCGGTTATGTTCGCTGGAAGCTGGCTCCGGCGATTGACATCCGGTCGGACCATGAACTGAATTCGGAGTACGCCACCAGAAATCGTGAGGCGGGCAAGCGATCGCGCGAGGCGGCCGACGAGTGGGTGACGTCGCTCCGTGATTCAAATATCGGCGCGATACTGATTCCGGTCGATGCTCCGCTGTACAAAGGCATGACCCAATCAGCGGAACTTGTCAGCCGTTTTGAATGGCGTAAGGTTTATGACGACCGAACCTATGCTATTTTTGTGAGAAATGATACAAATATTCGGGTCGCGGAGCGGGAGTAGCGCGGCTAAAATTTTGCGGTTCCCCGATCAGGATTTTCGGCCGTTCGGATGGGGCCATTGGAAGCTGCGGGTGGGGGAGCCGTTTGAGAGGGGCGCAGGCCGCGCGTCAGGTTTTCCCAGGACTCGGCGGTTCGTTCCCTAAACTGCTGGTTCTGGTCTTGGGTCCAGGTTTTGGTTCGCCCCCAGAACTCGCGGCTTCGCTGGCTCGATCGCTCAAAGAAGTTGGGCTGGTCCGGGTCGTGTTCCGGAAACATCGATCCAAGCCATCGCGGTCGATCTTCTATTTCCCTTGGTTTTGCAGGGCGCATTACGCCTTGCCCTCCAAAGAGCCGAAACGGCTGGCTGTCGCCAGGTTCATCGGCCTTCTTGATTGCCCGATTCGAATAGGGAATCGGATTGTTATCCGGAATGCCTCGGCCTCCAAACGGCACAAAATCTTGTGCCTGAACCAAGGACGCTGCCGCGATCATGCTCAGCATGAAACCTGAATGGACGATGATTGAGAACGTTTTCATTTGAAGGTGCCCTGAAATCAACGATGGGAACGAGATGAGCCAGACTATTTCAAAAACCGCCAAGCCTGTCCAGTCTGTCCAGTTGAAACGGGCTAGCATTCTCTATTTCAGTACTTCGGCTCCACCTTGGTCAAAATCTGGCCGACGAAGCAGTAAATCAGAATCCCCAACATGTAAATCTGGACGGGTATTACCGAGAAGATTCCGAAAAACAAGGCCCCGTGGATTCCGAGGTACCAGACTGCAAACGTAATCGCAACCACTATCGCAACGCCTCTGGCCCAAGTGGCCTCGCAATTGAACGGGATGACAATAGGAATCGTCAGGTACATGCCCAACAAGACTGGCAGAACAAACAGCAACCAGGTCTGACCAAGAATTCCCAGGATCGCCCCCAGCAATATCGAGGTTCCAATCGTGAGCGCAATCAGGTTGGATGCCCATTTCTCCTTGGCCGAGAGCAAGTGTTTTCCATAAGGATGGAACCTCAACAGGGTGTTAAACAGCGGCTGCATGATCCAGCTCATGATCACCAGCAGCAGATACATTCCCATGATCGGCAGGATCCAGGGGGCGAATGATGGATGCTTGTCCGCCAAGCTTCCCAGGAATCGCATGCCGAGCCAAAGACCGATGATCAGCACCCACTGAGTGCCGGAATCCATTCGGCTGACCTTGCTCATTAGCAAATAGAACCAACGGTAGAGGAAGTTCGAACTGTTGAGTGTCTGGATCATGCCGTTGCGGGCGAATTCGTTGGAAGGTTCCAGACGGAGCGCTTCGGCAAACGAGGTTTGAGCCGCCTTGTAATCGCCTTGCTGAAGCAACGTCCAGCCGCGACTGCTATGAGCCCACGACGAGTCGGGGTTTTGCCGTATCAATTCGTCGGCCTGCAGTCCAGCATCGTCCACCTTACCCAGCCGTTCGAGTGCATGGGACCGAAGCGCCCCGCACGACTCGTCTTCAGGATCGAATGACAGTCCCGTCTCCGCCGATTCGAGCGACTCCTTCCATTTTTTCCCTTGCGCGTACAATCGGGCCTTCATACCGTGGTAAGTCGAATGATCGGGATGGATCGCAATGGCTTCATCAATGGCAGCATGAGCCTTGTCAAGCTGATTCCGGTTCTCCCAGACTTCGGCCAGGATAGAGTGAGTAAAGGAAACATCGGGTGCCAGAAAGACCGCCAGTTCGGCTTCACGGGTGGCTTCCTTCAGTTGATCGCGATCTTGTGCCAGACACCACGCCAGCCAGGCATGACCGCGAGCATGATCGGGATCGCTGGCCAGTGCCTGATGTAACAGATCCTTGGCCATGCCATAACGGTTTTGTGAGATCAGTAATTCCGCCCGGTCGACGGCTGCGTCAGTATCCATGTGAAAAATTGATCATGAGGTTACGGGGCTACTTAAGTTTCAGATACACGAGAATATCATCGTACACTCCACCTTGATTGGCGTAGAGCGCATGGTTTCGCGCCGTCGAGAACCACTCCTTGGTGGTTGGACGAACGGACTTGACGGCCGCCAGCAGGTCGTTGGTTGAAATCGGGGTCGGCATTCCGCTTTTGATGGCTTGTTGGAGCTTGGCCTCGACCGCCACATCGACGACGGCCTTGAGATCGGCTCCCGAAAATTCGGACGTCTTGCCCGCTAGTTTACGATAGTCAATTTTCTCGTTGGGCTTGCCGGCCATGTGAAGCTGCAAGATTTGCTCGCGTGCCGCTTCATCAGGAGGCGGAACAAAGATGACGCGATCAAATCGCCCGGGTCGGCGGAACGCTCCATCCACATGCCACGGCGCGTTAGTCGCCCCCAAAATCAGCAGCCCTTCATTGTCTGCTTCAGCTCCATCGAGTTCTGCCAGGAATTGATTGACCAGATGTCGCCCTGCGCTTTGTCGCATGTCGCTTCGGCTCGCTCCGAGCGCATCGACCTCATCAAAGAACAGCACGCAAGGACGATTTCGGCGCGCGTTCTGGAAAACCTCGTGCAGGTTGCGTTCGCTATTGCCCATCCACATGTCCAGAATATCGTTGATCCCGATGGAGACAAAGTTTGAATTGACTTCTCCGGCCGTGGCTCGCGCGATGAACGTCTTGCCGCAGCCTGGCGGCCCGTACATCAGAATTCCGCCGCCCACTTTCTTTCCGTAGGCGGCAAACATTTCGGCGTGTGTGAGCGGATAAATGATCTTGATTCGAATCTGTTCTTTTACCGCGTCCATGCCTCCGACTTGTTCGAACTTGAGTTGCGGACGTTCGAAATTGACTTCTGCTGAAGTAGACTCATCGGCAGCGTGCATGCGAATCCGCCCGTCACTGACTTCGTGCCCGTCATCGAAAGTGTCCGGTTCCTCCCAGGATTTTCCGATGCCCAGCAAGTTTGCAAAATCAGCGTCGGCCAGAGATTCGTCATGGTCGATGGCCCGTTTGTACTCATCGACGGCTCGGCGAACATCGCCATTCCGGTAGAGGAGCTTGGCATGTAAAACCAGAGCGGGTGGGAAAAGCGTCTTTGGATTGCAGATGGTTTCGACGATGGCCATCGCATGAGAGTTTTTGCTTTGGCGATAGAACGTTTCTGCCAGCAGCAGCTGAAGGTGGTTGTGCCCGGGTTCGCTGGCTAACCTCTCCTTCAGGAACTGTTCGGCCTCGTCATAGCGGGTTAAATCCATCAGGGTTCCGACGTAGTGCCGCAGCAAGGGCATGTTGTCGGGAGCCAGCCGGACCGCCTCGCGCAGTGCCCCCAATGTTTTTTCCATATCACTCATAACACGCCCATAAAAATAATTCCAGGTCGAAAACCACAATCTACAAAAGGAGGTTATTATAGCGGTGATCCATGCTGACGGGTATTTGCCAGAAATGAATTTATGAGCGTTTATGAGCCTTGAGCTATTACAACACCTTTGGGACATCAATGACTGGCATCGTCTGGAAAGCAAGTCTCTGGAACACCTGCAAAACGATCCCGATTGCTCCTATGCGTTGTTTTTAAGATTTCCATTCCGTACGGTATCTGGCTGTTGATTTCGCTCGGTTTGTTCTGGATTCCATCGCTCAGTTATGAGTGGTTTTTCGTTGCGGATACGTCGATTCTGGCGATTCGTAGTCGCCCGTTGCGCTGGGTGATGTTGCGGTTGCAACGCATTCCGTTCTGGTTGCGGGTTTGCATTTTCTTTGGAGTCTGGTTCTCGCTATTGCTGATTCCGTTCTGGTTGGCGGGAGTCCCCATTAAGTATGTGTTGTTGGTTGTGTTGGGGCTGTATTCGGTGCATTTATTGGTCGTTTCGGCGAATGTCGGAATCAAACGTTTTGATTGGTGGTTTGCCAATCGAGCAATGCAATATTCGCGAAAAAGCTTGGTAATTCGGTTTTTGCTGGGAGGGCTGGCCATCAATTTTGTGTTGGTGTTGCTGCTGATCATCGCTACAATTTCAAGCGTCAAGGTGACCGAATCTAGTCTGATTTTCAACTTGGTAATGGGCGTTTGTTCTCTTTCAATACTGGTTTTCAATGGATTTCTGATACTGAAAATCTGGAGTCTGTTCAAAAGAATTTTGTTTGATCGAAGAGTTCGAAATCTCAGGCTTCCCAATGTGGGAAAAGCTCCCCCTATTTCGTAACAGACAGGACCGATGTAGAAATGAAAAAGAGAGCCTTTTTCATTTATCTGAACCTATTGCCCCATGACATCCTCTATCGAGAAAATCGGTTTCATCGGAGCCGGCCGGATGGCCCAGACGCTTGCCGGCGGAATTGCGCGTGCCCATCCTGAAATGAAGTTCATCGTCCATGATCCTGCCGAGCAGGCACTGACGACATTTCGATCCAAAGTTGAATCGGCAAACTCATCGGAGACTCGAGTTGAATTTGCAGCCTCCAACGAAGCCGTATTTCTGCAAAGCAGGACTGTATTCCTTGCGGTCAAGCCACAGTTTTTCTCAAGCGTGTTGGCCGAGCCGGTGGTGGAAAGCCCGTTGTCGGTGTTGATCGTTTCCGTGATGGCCGGTGTTTCCATGCAGCGCATTGGCGCGATCACGGGTTGTGAGCGTATGATTCGTGTGATGCCCAATACGCCGTGCCTGATTGGTGAAGGCATTTCAGCCATGGCTGCTTCAGTCGCCGTATCAACAGAGGATCAAGCCAGAATCAGGTCGTACCTCGAGTCGGTGGGGACGGTGGAAGTGGTGGAGGAATCATTGCTCGACGCGGTTACAGGACTATCGGGCTCGGGACCTGCGTACGTCTACGCCTTTATCGATGCACTCACTCGAGGCGGTGTTGAAGCCGGACTGCCAAATGACGTGGCCAGTCGTCTGGCTAAGCAAACGGTTTGGGGGGCGGCCTCGATGGTCAAGAAGACTGGACTTGAGCCAGGTGCCCTGCGAGACATGGTGACCAGTCCAGGGGGGACGACGCTGGCAGGTCTTCAGGAGTTGGCAGAGCGTGGTTTTCACGAGGCGGTTGTATCTGCGATCGAAAGAGCAACTCGCCGTGCAGAGGAACTGGGCAAAATGGAGTAAGGCGACCGGCAGATAAAAACGTACCCGAGTGTAGGCGAGTCGCTCCGCGACTCGCAACTGAGCGTCTGGGAAACACAATACGGCTTGGGTCAACTTTTACCTGCCGGTCGCCTAACAACCCTGGGTGCTGTTCCCCGCGAAGCGATCTGATAGAATCGAAGACCGCTTCCGGTTTCGGTTGTTACCGTTTTGCGTTTCTCTGGCATTTCTCTATTTTTGTGATTCTCTGTTTTTACGTTTCAATCAAATCGGTTTGCGAGGCACTCGTTCCGAAAAGGAGTTTCCATGTCACTGTTTGAAGATAACCGGTTTGTTTATCAGGACACCCTGTTTGTTTTCTTTAACGATGAGGCTCGCCCGAGCGGTGAAGCGATTAAATCATTTTTTGAATCGTTGGGTGGCAAATATCGCGCCGAGAATCTTCGTGAGTCGGATGGCAAGTTTGAATCGATTACGATTTACTCACCTCGCGATTTTTCCGCGATGGACATCGTGTACACCGACGGTGACGAAGTCGCTGATCAGATCAAGGAAATCTTTTCCGAATTCAGAACCATGACCTTGACGGGTGAAGATCGCAGCAAGCTGGGATTGCTGGGTTCATCGAGATCCCGGTTCGATGTCTTTCATTTTGCGGAAGCTGCTCAGGCAGTCGAGGACGATGACGATAGCTCGCTCGACCCGGGCGGCTTGATGCTGGTCCTGGAACGATTGGCGGAGCTGACCGGCGGCGTAGGATACGACCCGCAATCTCAGACATTGATGTAAAGCGGTTTTTGGTGGGTTGGTAATAAGTGGGAAAGACGTCCACGTCTGTCTACCCGATTGCGGATTTATCGTTCACAACAGGCCAATGTTTAGCCGCAAGCCGAAGCCGACCGCTAGTCGCTCGCAGCTACAGTAAGAAACCGATCAAGCAATGATTCAAGCGGAAGATCAATCAAGGTCGGCGCAGGCGCGACGGCAGGATGCAGTGTCTGTATTGAGGCTGCATGTCATTAAAATACCTGCGAACGAGTGGCTCGCGCGCCTTGGGGAGTTGCCGATGAAGCAATTTCGCTGTTGCAGTATGTTTTGGCGGCAACTCCCGACGACTTGCGGCTAAACGTCCCCTATTTTCATGACCGCTTGGCGGCGGCTTCATCCAGATAGAAAACGTTCTCCTGCGCCTGAATGTGGGCTGCGGGGAATGTCTGATACGCTCCGGTCTTTTCAAAAATTTGCTGCAGGATTTCTGCCTTGTTCGCACCCGTCACCAGAAAAACGGCCTTGGCCGCGTTGTTGATCACGGTTCCCGTCAACGTAATTCGTTTTTGACCTGTCTCGGGATGCGTTGCCACTGCGCAGACTTGATTCGATGTCAGTAACTCCATCTGGTTTGGAAAAATAGAGGCCGTATGGCCGTCGGTGCCCATCCCCAGAAGAATCATATCGAATTGAGGCACCGCATTGGAGCCGATACGCACTTGTTTGAGAATTTCGTTTCCGTATCGAATCGCCTCGACTTCCGGATCTGATTCGCCGAAGACACGGTGAATGTTCGAAGGATCGATCGCAACCCTGCTCAGCCATACTTCATGGGCGACTCCAAAGTTGCTTTCCGGATCGTCAGGCGCAACACAGCGTTCGTCTCCCCAAAAAAAATGAATTCGGTTCCAGTCGATTGATTCGGCCCATTCGCTTCCCCAAAGCTCAAAGAGTTGTTTAGGCGTAGAACCACCCGACAACGCAACCGAGGCTTTTCGATCCTGGGGGACCTGGTTCAGCCAGTCAGAGAAATTGGCCGCAAATTGTTCGGCAAGCTGGCGAGAGTTTGGGAATGTATGGATGGTTGGCATGGGGGAGCAATTTTGTAACCGTTACCGTTTTTTGATCGGGACCACTTCGATTTCCCAGATCTTCGGGGCGTACTTGCCGGTCAATAGTATCTTTTTTGTTTTGGGATTGAATGCGATGCCGTTGAGTACCCCTTCCTCCGGTCGTTCGCTTTGTGGCCATAGTCCGTCGAGGTCGATTTGATGAACGACTTCGCCGGTCGCCGGATGGATCACATAGATCAGGTTGCGCATCCAGACATTGGCATAGATTTTACCGTCGATATATTCCAATTCGTTGGGCACGGGAGCGCGGAATCCGCCTAGTCGAACAGGGATTCGCCTTTTCTCCTCGAATGTTTCCGGATCGAAAAACCGCAATATCGAGGAGCCATCGCTCATGATCAGATGCGTGCCGTCTGATGTCAAACCCCAACCTTCGCCTTCGTAGGTAAACTCTCGGACCTTTTCCATTTGCTCGTTGTAGACGAAACACTTGTGTTCCTGCCAGGTGATCTGATAGAAATGCCCGTTGTGCCAGGCAAGCCCTTCGCCGAAATACTTCGCGTCCAGATCGACACTCTGGATTTCTTCACCGGCTTCCAGAATGATTTTGCGAAACTTTGATTTTCCTTTTTTGCCAGTACTTTCCCACAAAAACCCGTCATGAATCAGCAATCCTTGGGTGAAAGCGGTGGTGTCGTGCGGAAATGTCCGGAGAACCTCGTAAGTAAATTGAGGCGTGGTGGGTTTGGTTCGCAGGAACAGAACCAGGTAGGAACCGCCAAGTGAAATCAACAAAAACAGGCCGATCAAGTCCCATCGGACCGGCGGTTTGAAGGGTTTTGACTTGGGTTTGTCCGGTACCGGTTCCCGCAAAGCATCGAGGGGTCGGTGTTTTCGTGGCTTGGGTTTGGCCATGGCAGCAAGGTGGGGAGGGAGAAATTTTGATTCAACAAAGATATAGTTTAATGGAATTTCGTGTTCGGGTCATCGCAGGTATAGTATGGTTTTTGGTTTGATATGAAGCAGATCTCCGTTCCGATTCTCGTAGGTATTGCTAAAATGCTCAGCGGTGCGACGGTGCGCTGGGTGGGATGTGAACCGGACGACTGCCAGCGTGTTTACTTTGCCAACCACACCAGCCACCTGGATGCGTTGATTTTGTGGGCCTCACTCCCCAAGTCGATTCGCAGCCTTACTCGGCCGGTCGCGGCGGCCGACTACTGGGAGGGCGGGCCGGTGCGACGGTATATGGCGTCGATTTTTGATGTGCTGTTGATCGACCGGACCAAAATCAAGGTTCACAACAGTCCCATCGATGTTATGCTGTCGGAAATCGGAGATACGCGTTCGCTGATCGTGTTTCCCGAAGGCAGCCGCAATCCATCCGGTGAATTGCAGGAGTTCAAAAGCGGATTGTTTCACCTGGCCAAGAAACGCCCGGAACTAGAGTTGATTCCGGTTTACATCGACAACGTAAACCGTATCATGCCCAAAGGAGAGTACCTGCCTGTTCCCCTATTGAGCTGCATCTCGATCGGTGCGCCGATGTGGCTGGAGCCGGGTGAAGGTAAAGTCGAGTTTCTGGAACGCGCCAAAAACGCGGTCCTGAAGTTAAAAGGACGTTGATGTTTGAATTTGAAACCCTATTGAACCAATTGCGAGTTCCGTCGCTCGTCGACTTGCCAACCTTGGTGCTGGCGTTGATGGTGATTGGCACTCTGGTGTTGTTGCTGATTGCGGGTCGACTGCTCAAACGCCAGCCCGCCTCCAAATTTGATGTCGACATTGTCCGCACATTCAACAAGCGGGTCACTTCGTTGCTGACGATGTGCGTGGTGCTGCTGCTGGCGCTGCTGACCAACAAGGTGGTGACCGTCGTTCTGTTTGGGTTGGCGTCGTTTTGGGCACTTCGTGAGTTTATCACAATGACACCCACGCGGCGGGGCGATCACCGGACTCTTTTCTGGGTATTTTTGGGATTCACACCGCTGCAGTATGTGCTGGTCGGGTACAATCTTTACGAGTACTACACGATTGTGATTCCAGTTTACGCTTCGTTGTTCATCCCGGCGCGGATCGCATTTACCAGCGATCATAAACGGTTTCTCGAGCGCACGGCCAAGATTCAGTTTGGCTTGTTGATTTGTGTTTATGCGCTGAGCCATGCGGCGGCGCTGCTGAACCTGGAATTGCAAGCCTGGGATGATCGCGCCAATAGTTGGGTGCCCTGGTCCGGGAAACCGGGGGGGCTGCTGTTCTTCCTGATCGTCGTCGTTCAGGTCAGTGATATGTCCCATTTCGTATGGGATCGGCTGTTCGGAAAACACATTATTGCGTCCACCATCAATGATAGTCGTTCGTGGGAGGGGCTGATCGGAGCCGCCGTCTGCGCCGGCCTGTTTGGAATCGCCTTGCAACTTGTGTTTGTGAACATCACACCCTTTACCTGGTATGGAGCCGGTCTGATGTCCATGCTGATCAGCGTGATGGCGTCCTCGGGATCGATGACAATGGCGGCCATCAAGCGAGACCGCGGTGTCGGCAGCTATGGAACACTGGTCACGGGCCATATCGGCGTACTCGATCGCATCGATTCGATCTGCTTTGCCGCGCCGATTTTCTTTCACGTGACCCGAATTTGTCTTTCGGCCAACTGAACGGCCCCCCGCAACCGTTCACGACGAGCCAAAACGTTTAGCCGCAAGCCGTCGGGGGTTGCCGCCAAAAACGTACTGCAATGCCGATATTGCTTGATCGGCAACCCCAAAGGCGCGCGGCACATCGGGTTGCAGGTATTTGATTGGCAGGCAGGTTGAATACAGAGACTGCACTCTACCGTTGCGCCTGCGCCGACCATTTTTCGATTTTTCAGCTGTAACCATGA
Source organism: uncultured Pirellulaceae bacterium (assembly GCA_964414815.1). Classification (GTDB taxonomy): domain Bacteria; phylum Planctomycetota; class Planctomycetia; order Pirellulales; family Pirellulaceae; genus Mariniblastus. The sequence goes on from CAYPXY010000034.1 coordinate 17,582, forward strand.
GTCGATCGGCTTTCTATGATAATTGCAAACGAATGGTGGTCGGCTGCGGCTTGCGGCTAAACATTCAGTCGCTTAGTGAACGGCCCCCCCAAAATCCGAATTCCATGTTACAATAAGCGGTGGTTAAAAAACCCGGTGACGGGTTGCCACTTTCAAGATGAAACGTCCATCAGAGAGTATCAATAAAATGGATCAGTTTGAGTGCCTGGAAGTCGAATCCATCGATTCCGAGTCCGTCGTCAAAATCAGGGACAAGCGGGTTTCCGATCCGGTTCGCGTCGAGCAGCTTGGCAAGGAACTGGAATCGATCGCGGCCTCCGAGGCGAAAGACTTGAAGATTGATTTTGACAACGTAAAATTTCTGTCCAGTGCCGCGCTGAGCAAGTTGGTGGTTTTTGAGAAACGTCTTCGCGCTCGGGGAGGAACGCTCCGGCTGAGCAATCTCCGCCCCGAAGTCCGCGACGTTTTCAATTTAACCCGCCTGGATTCTGTCTTCCACATCGAAGATTGAGTGGTGGCGCATCAGAAGAATCATGAGGTGGGATCCCCGACACCCTGATTGAACGTCTTTCATGATCCCAAGCATTTCAAGACATGCCTTTTTCCTCCAACGATCCCCCCAACGAGCAAGTGAACTTGTCTGAATTCCGTGGAACGACGTCGCAAAACGATTGGCGATTCGAGAAATGGATTGAAAGCGACCCGGACAATTGCGCCAAAATTATTGGCCCTTTGGTAGGGCAACTGGAACGGCTCGAATGGAGCAGTCGTGACGTGTTTGCTATTCATATGGCGATGGAGGAGGGGATTCTCAATGCCATTCGCCACGGCAATCGATGTGCAGCGGACAAAAAGGTTTATATTCTGATCCGGGTTTCAGCCGACCGCTTCTACGCTCAAATCATCGACCAGGGAGAAGGGTTTCGGCTGGAGGATGTTCCCGATCCGACGCTCGAAGAGAATCTGGAAAACACCAGCGGCCGCGGCGTGATGCTAATTCATACGTTCATGGATACCGTGATCTACAACGAGAAGGGGAACGGAGTCGAGTTCCACAAACGAAAAAACACTAGCCTTGGCGTTCTCGAATGATTAACCAGAGTTTCACTCGTTTACGCTTTGGTCTAGTGTTTTTGAACTGCGGCCAGCGAAACAAAAACGCGGGAATTCGTTTCTGCGAGTCTTATAGGCGACTCAGGGGACTGGCAGCATTTGCTCTCTCGGAATCATCGGCATTCAATGCCTGCGGTTTGAAAAAAATCTGATGGTAAGTTTTCAATCGCGTCTCAGGGTTACAATCGTTGTAACTGGCCTTCGGCTCAAGCCTTCAAGTCCGCGTTAGTCGTTACGGATAAACCCGTGCAAAACCAGCACGGTGCCACAAAACAGGATGGGCCAGCAAATCCAGCGTGGGGGACGTACCACCTTGGTGGTCGTCAGGATACTGGTCGCGCCAGGATTCTGGACAGGCGCCCACGAAGCCTGGTAATAGGGCGATGGACGTGTGGGCTGAATCGGCTGGAACTGGTCCGCTGGCTGACTGTGTTCGGCAACCAAGGTCGAAAAACGTGGATTCAGTTCATAACTGTCGATCACGTTGAGTTGAAGGCCGATGAAGGCCAACACAAACCCCACCGTCATAATCCTGATCCGCCGCATAGATTACATCCTCGATAAAGTCAAAGGGATGGGTGTCCCGAACCCGGCGCAGCGCCGGCTGGCCACCGTGGTTCACAAACTACGTATCGAGCGCTGCTAGCTTCGAACATGAGTGGTCCGATCGGGTTTTCCTGGACAACTCATTCTCATGAGGCGGCTTTCAGGAATCCATCGATTGGTCCGAAGGTGCCGGCTTTAAGGAATTGTTCTGAAATAATTTCACGATTCTTTTAACATGTCCATCGTAACCCGAAGCGTAAGCGAGGGACTACTCCAGCTTGGTTAGGCCGTCCCTCGCTTACGCTTCGGGTTATCATGAAATGCGGAAGTTGTTTCAGGACAATTCCCTAAGCTGCCCGAACCCACACCATCGCCTGAATTGCTCTAATGGCAATGTCCTGAGCAACATTGAGGTGAACGGGCAATGAAATGATCGCAGGCATGCCCAAAATGATGGTTGAGCAGATGAGCCAATACTAAAAGAACGCCTCCAACAGGCGTTAGCCACGGAACGATCCAGTTCCCGATCATCGAGCCATTGCCCGGAATAAATGCGGCCGTTCCGACGATTGCCAAACCGATGCACCCGATCACGACGGGCATAATTTTACGATGGCGCTTCAAGCCGGGAATAAATGCGGCGATTCCTACCAGTAAACAAATGTAGAACATCCACTGATGAACCGACGGGTGGCCCAACCACGACAGTCCCCAAGTCGGTAAAAAGGCGATCACCACCGGGGTCACCGCACAGTGAACCGCACATCCGACCGACGCCACCAAACCCAATATGTCACCCCATTGCTGAACGGTGGCCGCCGAAGTATTCGACGAGGCGTCCGTTGAAGCACTCGATGGGATGGGAAAATTGGCCGGTATTTCTGACATTGATCGAAGGAATCCATGAACGGGACAGCCACCCAAGACGGGTGGGCGAGACAGTCTCGTATTCGCAGTTGATAATTTACTGCATTTGAATTGCATTTACAAGTCGTCGGTAAATTGGCGCCGGTTTTTATAGCTTTCCAGGGAATTTGCGTAATATTTCCGGTTATCAGGCCGATTTCTGCAGGCTGCGGATAAAGTTCAGAATCTCGGCGACGGCCTGATACATCTCCAACGGGATCTGCTGGCCGATTTTGACATTGGCATACAGGAACCGTGCCACAGGCTTTCGCTCGACAACCGCAACACCATGCTGTTTTGCCGCTGCGATAATCTGCTGAGCCAAATAGTCGGTGCCTTTGGCCACCACAATCGGGGCAGGGGACTCCTCGGGATCATATCGGAGGGCCACCGCATAGTGTGTCGGATTGGTGACGACGACGGACGCCGTAGGAATGGCCTGCATCATTCGCTTCTTGGTGACTTCATTGGCAATTCGTCGGATGCGGGCCTTGATCATCGGGTCCCCTTCTGTCTCCTTGTTTTCATCACGAATTTCCTGCAGCGACATCCGCAGTTCGCGTCGCTGTTTCCACCACTGGAATCCATAGTCCGCCGCCCCCACAAGGGTCATCAGAATGGCAGTGGTCAGCGCAATCACCAATAGAATCTCGGCCCCCAACCCAACGGCGCCCGCGAGACTGGTTTGGCCTGCTCCGGAAATCTGATCCCAGCGGCTCAAGGTCAACCAAGTTGCCACCACGCCAATGCAGGCGACTTTGACCAGCGCCACCGCTCCGCGAACGACCGACCTCGAGGAAAAAATCCGCTTGATTCCAGAGGTTGGATTGAGCCGCTCCCACTTCAACTCAAGCGGCTTGGTGGTGATGTTGAACCGAGTCTGCAACAGGGACGCGACCAATACCACGACCACGACTGGAATCAAAATGGCAAAACAGGCCGTGCCAGCCTGCATCAAATCCCGCCGCATCCCCAACAGAATCGTTTCCGGGTGCTCGATCATCGGCTCGATAAACGTCAATCGTTCCCGGATAACGGTTCGCAATACATCGAAGAACCATCGTCCCCAGATGTAAAAGAAGATCACGCCCACCACCAGCATCAGACCCGCGATCAGCTCGGAACTGAACGCAATCTGCCCCTCCTCCAACGCCCGCTCCAGTCGGCGAGGGGTGGGATCTTCGGTGCGTTGATCCTGATTTTGTCCTTCCGCCATGAATTACACTACGAGCCCATCATGAAATAGCCAGCAAACTCCTCCAGCTCTCCTATCATTTTCAAGAAGTAGCTGCCAATGGATCGCCAGAGAACAGGGATGAACAACAGCAGCACCACCAATCCCAGCCCAACCCGCAGTGGCATCCCTACCGAGAACAGATTCAACGCAGGAGCTGCCTTGGACAACAAAAACAAACCGATCAATATGATAAAGCTGACGACGGCCACCGGTCCGACGATGGACAGTCCATATTCCGTTAATCGTCCGAGAATGCCGACCAAGCCTTCGACGGGCAGGTTCAGCAAATCAATCTTGCCTGCAAGCGCCCCGAGTGAATGATGCAAGAACAGAATCAGAAAGTGATGGAGGTTCAACCCAAAAAACATTAGAATCGCAAAGGCCTCAAAAATCGAAGCCATAATCGTCGATTGCTCGGAGGATGAATTGGTGACGGGATCCATCGAGAGCCCAATCTCCTGCCCGACATAGGAACCCGCAATCCGGGCTGGCACCAACAATAACCCCACCAGCATCGCCAAAATGATGCCGATCGCAACTTCCTTCACCATCAACAAGACGATCAGCAGAGCGTTGGTACTGGACATAGAGTCCGCAGACGTCGGAGTGGCGCCAAACCAGAACAGTGTCAGCGCGGTTGCCAATCCGGCTTTGACCAACGAAGGGACTTGTTGCCGGCCAAACAACGGAAAGAAGCCAATAAATGCCGATACACGAGCAAGAATCAGCGCGAAGGATAGGGCATAAGTTTCAAGCATTTCTTTGTTGGCGGATCCGTATCTCGACGGAATATTTCGAGGGGCAGCTAGAGTCCTACCTGCACCATCATTTCAAACATCCGTAGCGTAAACGTCTTCAGGGTCGCGATGTACCACGGGGTCAACAACAGAATGACTCCCACCACAGCCACAATCCGCGGTGCAAAGGTCAAGGTTTGCTCCTGAATACTGGTGACCGTCTGCGCAATACTGATCAGCAGACCGACGATCAGCGACACGACGACCACCGGTGTCGAAAGCAGCAAGGCCACTGTCAACAAATCGCGAGCAACCATGATGGCGTCCGAGGTTTCCATTTTCTTGGGACCGAGTTAGGGACCGAGTTAGGGATCGAGTTAGGGATCGGTGATGGATAGGGGATGACTCAACGAAACATTTCATTCTTCTTGCGGGCAACATCATCGCTTTCTTCTTCCGTTTTCTGTTCCAGGGCCTGGAGGATTTGATGAGCGAATTCCGGATCATTGAGTGCCTCGAACACTCTTGCAGCTTTGCGTTCTTTCACACTCTTGAGCAGACGAACGGCAAACTGCAAATCACCATTGTCGGCAAGTTGACGAATCCAACTGGCGGCCTGCTCGTCGTCAATCGTTTCAAACCAGTTCTTGGCAATTTTGACGCGTTTATCAATCTCGTCGAGTTCCTCGACACCCGATTTCTTTTTTTGTTGATCCTGCTGTTGTTTGAGCTTGGTCAATTCCTGAGTCTTGGAAGCAAGCGATTGATTTTCGTGACGTAGCGTCGATACCGAATCCTGAGCGAGATGCAGTTTGGCTTCGATTCCTTCGAGCATCGCCGTCACTTCGGCGCGTTCGATTTTCAGATCCTCGAACAGTAGCTTGATATTCTGTTCTGATTTCTCAATCGCTTTCTCTCGAGCAATCAGGTCTTGTTCCTTCTTGCGAATCGAATCGCTCAGTTGAAGCACCGCTTCCACAGAGAGTGGAACGTCCGGTCGCATCGCGACGGGGAGTTGCTTTTCTTTGGCAATCCCCTTGCCGATGGGCGGTATCCCCGCCAATTCCTCGGGGTCGGGCTGATCCTCCGGTTCCTCTTGATTTTCATTTTCGGCAACGAGCTGAGCTGCCTTCTGGTTCTGGAGATACCACGATACCGAGGCTGAAATGGCAAACAACACGACGCCGACAATACCGGCGGACAAGATGGCCTTCATCGCGTCTCTCCTGAAAATTTGGTTAGCAGGTGTAGTTCATCCGCTTGTCGCTGCTCGAACCGCAACCGGGCATGGGTCCATTGGACGGTCTCTCGGGAGATCAGTTTCTCCCACGCCTTGAGCTTGCGTTCTTCCTCGTGGTACGAATGCAACAAGTCATCCCGTTTCGCTTCGGCGTCGGCCATTTCTGCTTTTCGAGTGTTCATTGCTTTCTGCGTCTCCATTATCTTTAGCTCGCAAAGCTGAATCGCAGCGACCGAGGTCGCACAGGAAACCGAAGTCTCCTGAATTTGCTCCATCTGGTCCGTCAGAATCGCGAATTGTTGCTGTAAAGTTTGTATTTCGTTTTGCTCGATGGCGATCTGCTGTTTGATCATCTCAACACGATGGGTCTGATACTTCAGCATTCGTTTGAATTTGACAATACGGCTCATTCCAGTATCCTTCGTCGTTCAATCCTCACGTCGCCAAGTTCAACCAACGCGCGACCAATAGTTTAAGTTTGTTCATGGTCATCTCCATCGAATGCGGGTCCCCCGGCTCTTGTTGCAGAAACTGACAGACCTGCGGATATAGATCAATGGCCAAATCGGTTTGAGGATTGAGCCCACGTTGATACGCACCGACTTGCAGTAAGTCCACCACGTCGCTATAGCGTGCCATCATTTGGCGCACGGCCGTCGCAATTCGGCGATGCGATCCGTCCGCCAGCTCCAGAAACAGCCGGCTGGCACTTGCGGCGATATCGATGGCTGGAAAATGGCCCGCGTGGGCCAGAGATCGAGTCAGCACGATATGGCCATCGAGAATCGAACGCGCGGCATCGGCCACAGGATCGTTCATGTCATCGCCTTCGACCAACACGGTGATCATGCCGGTAATGGAGCCGCGATCCGAGTTACCCATTTTTTCCAGCAACACTGCCATCTTCTGAAATACCGATGGCGTATAGCCGCGCGCGGTGGGTGGCTCGCCCAACATCAATCCGAGATCGCGCTGGGCCATCGCGTAGCGTGTCAGACTGTCAATCATCAACATCACGTGTACCCCCTGACTGCGAAACCAGTCGGCAATCGCCACCCCCGTTTCAGCGGATCGAACGCGAGCCAGCGGACTTTCATTTGCGGTCGCGACCACCACGATCGACTTGGCCAGTCCGTCCGGACCGAGCGCCTGTTCGACAAAGGGCACGACTTCTCGTCCTCGTTCTCCGACGAGCACCACGACATTTAAATCCGATTGAGAATAGCGGGCGATTTGTCCGAGCAACGTACTTTTGCCGACACCGCTGCCGGCAAAGATACCGACCCGCTGTCCTCGGCCCAAGGTCAACAAGCCATCGATCGCCTTCAGGCCCGTTACAAAAACCTTGTCGATATCGGCACGTGAAAGCGCGGCGGGCGGGCTTCCATGAATCGACACGCGTCGCACGGCAGGCAGTGGCCCCCGCTCGTCGATCGGCTCGCCAAAGGCGTCCACCACCCGGCCAAGAATTTCGAAGCCGACCGGGACCTGCATCGGTCTTCGCAGCAGCGTCACTTCATCGCCGCACTGAAGATTCTCGATGAGCTTGAGCGGCATAATTTCGGCTTGCGCTCCATCAAAGCCGATGACTTCCGCCAGAAATTTTTTCCCTTCGCGATTTCTGATGTGACATAGATCGCCCACCGCTGCGGGGAGATTCGCCGTCACCATCCCTGCCACCTTCTCGATTTTACCAGCACGGACGAACGGATCGATCGACCGGATTGCGGATTCAAATTGGAGGAGGTTCAAACCGGGCATGGTGCAGGCATTCCATTATCTGCGACTCAATGTCAGCGAGTTGCTGCCGAACGTCGGCGACCATTCGCTGTTCGGACGATTCCAATCGCATATCGCCTCGGGCGAGTGAATCATCCAGCTTCAACTGAATGCCGGTTTCTGACCAACCTTCCTCAAGCTGGGATCGCAAGATTTCCAGATCGAGTGAGTGAACGTAAACCACCACTGGACTGTCCGGCTCGAATCGCTCGATAAAATCCTCCACCAGTTTCCGCAAGCGGGTTTCATGGTGGTTGACCTCGTAGCGTACGACCGCCGACGCAATTTTCATCGCCAGCTGAACAGCCAAGTCCTCAAACTGACGAATCGTCGATGCACGGTCGGCGCCCAGAGCGTTCATCTGTTGCCCGAGCCGCGCGCACCAATCGACTGCAGTTTGCTTCAGTTCAAGCAGGCTTTTAGCATCCTGTTCGGATTCTGTCGCGGTCAGTTTATCGACTTCGCCCCATTTCGCAGTCGAATCGCTGTCGTTTGCTATCAAAACAGGCTTGCTGGCATCTACCAGAACGACGTTCTTGATTCGGCGGCGGAAGCGAAGGGTGACAGATTGCATTTTACGGCCCTACAGTTTAATTTCGCCAGCTTCGTCCATTCTTGCCAACGCTTCAACGATTTGCTTGCGGGCACCGTTGATCTCTGCTTCGGAGGAGCCCTTTTTGTAGTCCATTTCTTCTACTACGGTCTCGCGCACCCGTCGGGACAAGTTGTTGAGTAGTTTGTCCATCAGTGCTTGGTCACATTGCTGCAGTCCCATAATTAACGAATCGGTCTCGATCTGCCCGAGCAACTTTTGCACATCGCGATCATCGAGTCGAAGGACATCTTCGAAAACATAGAGCATCGATTTGACTTTTTCCGCCAAGCCCGAATCGGCATCATCAATCTGTTTCATCATCTCGGCCCGCATCGGTTTGGGAAGCGAACGCATCAGCTCGGCCAGCGTTTGGGACGAATCGACTTCCGGGGGACGGCTGGTCACCGCACAGGCCTTCTGAACGGTGGTCTTCAAAACCTGCTTCAGAATCGGGGCTGGAACCGTCGATTCAAGCGTCATGAACCGGACGACTTCTCCGCGCGTCTCCGAGTTGAGCAGCTCGATTACCTGAGCCGCTTGTTTGACATCGATCTTCCGTAATACCATCGCGATCGTTTTGGGATGATCGCTATCAATCGCCTTGAAAATCTGCCATGCGTCAAGGCGCCGGAGGTCTGTCATCGGGTCGTCGCTCGGCGTCAACTCTGGAAAATAAATGGTCGCCGTTGGACCATCATTGCGAGCCGCAGCCTTAGACTTCGGTTCAGCAATGGGATCACGTTCCTTCTGACCTGCTTTGGCTTTTTTTCCATCCAAGGCCTCCATCGCGAAATCAAAGTACCGCATGAAATCGCCGACTACGAATTCGAGTTCCTCAAATGAAGGCGGATCCGTCTTGAACTCACGATAGAGCTTTTCGACGACCCGTCCGTGGTCCGGATCGATGTTCTGCAGAGCATTGGCCGCAAAATCGTCTCCGAGAACGCTCAGCAGCAGCGCCAGCCGTTCATCTATAGTGTATGAAATCATACCGAGTGTCATGCGGCTTTCCGGGATTGAGATTCATTTTTTTCCCGTGATGAATCGCTGGCCCACGAGGCGAGAACCTTCGAGAAGACTTCCGGATTTTGTTTTACCAGTTCACTCAGCTGGGCGACTTTGGCTCCTTGTTCACCTGACAATGCACTGCCGCTGCTGGCCGGAGCAGGCTGAAGATGCCGAAGCGTTTTTCGGCCGATCAACAGGGCCACCAGCGCCGCAATTCCGAGCGAGAGATTTCGCAGTACGTTTTGAATCTGTTCCCACGGCATTCCACTGGGTGCGATCCCTTCGAGCGGCACCGGATCGACAAATTCAAAAAACTCCAGATTGAACTGATCGCTTCCTTCGCGAAATCCAACCGCCTGCTTGATCATCGCTTCGATGCTCGACTTAACGGCCGGAGGAATCTCGCCGGCATCGTTCTGGACGTTTTTTGAATTCACCAGCACGGAAACGGTCAGCACGTTGAGCACCGGTGTGCGAACTACGTCTTCTCGAATGGTTGATGAAACTTCATAATTCGTGTTGATGACTTCGGACTTGGTCAACTGACTGCGTCCACCGTTTTGCGTCCCCCGTTGGCCGGTGTTGGAGGCCGTTCCGGCGACTCCGGTCGGCGAATCGGATTGTCCACTCGAAGTACTCGAGTCAATGATTTCGCTGGTCGCAACCCGCTTTTCGGGATCGAATTCTTTGGTGGTGGTCCGTCCTTCGGGAAACGAAAAGTCGGTGGTCACTTCGACTTGTGAGTTGCCAAAGCCGAGAAAGTTCGCGAGCAATGCTTGAGCTTTTTGTGTGAGTTCGCGTTCGCGGTTGGCGCGAAATTCTTCCTGCTTGCTCAGCCTTCCTTCGTCGGCGTCATGCGTATACAAATTCCCGGCGGTATCCGAAATCGCAACGTGTTCCGGTCGCATTCCGGGAACCGCATTGGCGATCAACTGCGAAATGGCGGTTGCGTGTGATTCGAGAAAACGTTTATTGGGGGCAATTCCCAGCACCACGGAAGCGGACGGTGTCGTGGTATGTCGCAGGAAGGGTTGACGTTCTGGAATACTCAAGTGAACCGTTGCGGCTTCGATATGGGTGTATTTCTGAATGGAGTTGGCAAGCTGTCGTTCGAGATTCCGGCGAAAAATATTCTGTTGGTTGGTCGGATCCATCCACGGGGAAGCGTTTTCCATCTCTGCGGTGTCGAGCAGAATGCCACGGCTGCCTGCCAGAACCGAGGCTTCGTTGAAGTAGCGTTTGTCGACCAAGATCATCGAACCCGCCCCTTTGATCTGATAGCGGATATTGGCCTGATCGAGAGCTGCCATCAGTTGCGTCGACTTGGTGTGAGACAGGTCCGTCGCCAGCGCGATATACTGCGGTTGGGCCGACCAGATCCCCACGCCGACAATCGCCCCCACGCAAATCACCAACAGCAACAGAATCCCGAATCGCGCCGCCGCCGTCGATTCTTTCCAAATCGCCAGCGATTGATCGAGAAATGCTTTGATGGTCTGCATGGGGGATTCTGGATTTCTGTCTTTCCTGAGTTGGTTTTGGGGAGCCTCAAACGGGCGGTGATTCAATAGCGATCAAGGTCAGAAATTTCAAGTGAGGTTTACATTTCCGCTAAAACTGCATTCGCATCAGTTCGTTGTAAGAATCGATGACTTTGTTGCGAATCTCCATGAAGAACTGAAACGCCATGTCGGCGTTGGCAATCGCCATCACCACCTGCTGGATGTTGTCATTTTTTCCAAGGATCAAATCTTCGATCGCTTGGTCGGCCGAAACCTGATCGGCATTGGTCTGTTTGACAAAGTTTTGAACTAAATCACCGAACCCGGATGATTCCTTGAGGGCCAAGGCCTCTTTCGCGCGGTTCGGAGCGACAATCGACACCCCCTGCTCGGCAGGAGCGAGTTGCTGATAGGCGGAGATCGCGTTAATCATATTGATATTCATCAATTCGCTCGCAACAATCGAATCGTTTGTTCAACCATTTGTTTGTAGCTGGTCAGGGCCTTCAAGTTGGCTTCGTAGGATCGTGATGCCGTGATCAAATCCACCATCTCGTTCGGCAGTTTGACATTGGGCATCGCAACCAACCCCGTCTGCGGATCGGCATCGGGATGGCCGGGATTGTAAACCAACGGAAAGTCCGTGGGGTCGCCGATTTGACCGGTGACCTGAACGCCTCGCAATGTGTTGGTGGTTGCCTGACGGTGCGCGGGCTGGTCGTCAAGCATGGCGGAAAACAGCAACTCCTGCCGCCGATAGGGACCGCCATCGGCCGAACGCGTAGAGTTTGCGTTGGCGATATTGTTGGCCACAATCTCCATCCGCTGCCGTTCCGCAGACATCCCGGTCGCACTGATATTAGCGCCGCTAAATAAGTTCATGGTTCATCCCTACCTTCTCATGGCCATTCTCATTAAATCCAGCTTCGATCCGACCAGTTGCGTCAACGTTTGATAAATCAAATCGTTTCGCTTCATATTGGCCAGCTCATTGTCCAGATCGACGTTGTTTCCGTCGGTGCGCGACTCAAGCCCTTCGGTCAGCTGGACTTTGATGGGAGTTTGTTGGTCGCCGCCGCTCGGGCCTTTCTCGGCTGATTTCAGGAATGTCTCAAACGACAATTCCATCGACTTATAGTTGGGCGTGTTGATGTTGGCGATGTTCTGGCTGATCACACGATGGTTCTGGCCGGCAAACTCAATCGCGTTGCTCAACAGTTCATACTGGGAAATATGTAGACTCATGTTAAAGTTTATCGGTTGTGCGGATTGCGCACTTGAGCTGGCGATTTGTTGGGCTGCTAGCAAACTGTAGTGGTAGGCCGGCAAGGTCGCTATTGAGGACTATTCCGATTGTCCCTAATCCGGCCAGTAAATCGGATTTTGATAGCAAAAAACACGATACAGAACGGGGTAGAACGTTTCAGGCAAGGAGATTTCATGTCCCAATTCGATTTGGTCGTCATCGGCAGTGGCCCAGCAGGCCAAAAAGGAGCTTTCGCGGCTGCCAAACTCGGCAAACGGGTCGCGATTATCGAGCAATCTCCCAACACGATCGGAGGAGTTTGTCTTCATAGTGGGACGATTCCCTCCAAGACCTTGCGCGAGGCCATCTTGCACTTGACGGGCTTTCGGCAACGAGGTGTGTATCAGGAACAGTTTCGTGCCAAACGTCACATTACTATGGACGACCTGCGGCGCAAGCTTAATCGCGTCATTCAGACGGAGGTCGAAGTCCTCTACGAACAATTCGAACGAAACGGAATCACGGTCTATACAGGCAACGCCCAGTTCGTCGATCCGCATCGCATCCAGGTTCAATCTCCGAATCGTGAGGAAATTCTCCATGCCGACAAAGTCCTGATTGCCTGCGGAACACGCCCCGCTCGGCCCGCTCATATTCCCTTCGATGGCAAAGCCATCTTCGATAGCGACGAATTCCTGTTGATTGAAAAAATTCCGCGGTCAATGATCGTGATTGGCGCGGGGGTGATTGGGATCGAGTACGCGATCATGTTTGCGATTCTCGGTGTCGAGGTGACCGTCGTCGACGGGCGTACCAATGTTCTCGATTTCTGCGATTCGGAGATCATCGAAACCTTGTTATTCAATTGCCGGATGTTGAATATGCGATTCCGATTGGGAGAAAGTGTAAACACGGTCATTCGGCGAAGCGACGGGCAAGTCGCGGTTCGCCTGGAAAGTCAGAAACATCTGGTTGCCGAATCGGCTCTGTTTTCAGTGGGGCGAGACGGTTGGTGCGATAGACTCAATCTGGAGGCCGCCAATCTCAAAGCCAACAGTCGCGGGCGGCTCGATATCAATAATTTTCAAACCTCGGTTCCTCATATCTATGCAGCGGGCGATGTGGTCGGGTTTCCGTCGCTGGCAAGCACTTCCATGGAACAGGGCCGCCGCGCGGCACTGCAGGCCTTCGGACAGGCTACCAAACCGCTGGAGGATCTTCCCTATGGATTGTTTACGATTCCCGAAGTCTCGATGGTTGGAAAGAATGAACAACAACTGACCGCCGAACGTGTTCCCTATGAAGTCGGATTGGCGCGATACAACGAAATCGCTCGCGGAAAAATTATCGGTGACGAGACAGGCATGCTGAAAATTCTGTTCCATCGCCAGACCCGAAAGATTCTCGGCGTTCACTGCATCGGTGAACTGGCGACGGAGATCGTTCATATCGGTCAAACCGTGATGAACCTTGGCGGAACCGTGGATTACTTCTGCAACACGGTGTTTAACTACCCCACGATGGCTGAATGCTACCGCGTGGCTGCGTTCAATGGTTTGAATCGATTGTTTTCTGAAGCCGATTTTGCAGCCGTCGACTCATCGGAAAGCGATGTACTGGAAAGTATTTCCGATTTGTCAACCAACCTTCAGCGTATCGCGGCTCCGGTCGTGCCCTGCTCGATTCCCGTCGTGAGTATTCCTCAGGGTAGCAGTGCCTAGTTTTGTGTGGAATTTCACAATACCTGTTCTACCACGGCTGTTCCATCTGGTTCACGATATCGCGTGCGAGGCGTTCGATGATTTGCTGCTGAGCCGATGACAGCGATTGACCACCCTCTGGAATGAAGACTTCGTTCCGGTTGATCCGTAGAACCTGTCGCGGCATCAGCGGAACACCTGCACGGTCGGTCCATGTGACTTCGATTCGCCAGTCGGTTCCCACGACCCGGACATCATCGAACCGATTTTCACCCAGCGCTGATTTTCCTTCGTTGACAATCTTGCCTCGCAGGAAACTATGAGCCAATTGCGGCTCAGTGATCACCAGCGGTGTTCCCAGCTCGATCTCCTTGATGACGGCTTCGGTTAATCGTTGGCCGAGAAACCGGCGATACGATTCGGATTCAAACACAGGAACATGCACCGTTCGGATGTCGCTGCGAAAGAGATACTGATTGCCGACATGATAGCTCGCGCAACCGATCGAGAGAGTGAACGCAACCAACGACAGTGCGCCGAAAATGAGCCTGTGTTCATTTTGCCTTTCATCTCTCATCTTTCATCCCTCATCCTCGATCCCTATCGAATCATCGACTCATTATCCCCTGCCGCAATCAGTGGCACATGTTCCTTGTCCCGTTTGGGGAACAGGTCTGCAATCCACTTGCCGGTTTGCGGGGGTGTCGGTGGGAGCTTTTCAACATCAGCGATTTGCTCTCGGAGGGTTGCACCGAAATCGGTGTTGTCATATTTTTCTGCCAGTTTGCTGTAAACGTAGAGGGCGGATTGATTCTCGCCCCGTTTTTCGAAATACTTGCCCATCGTGTAGTCCCGTTCGACCAACATGTTTTGCACCCGCGTGTTTTGGGCTTCGAGGTATTCGAGATTCTCACGAGCCTCCTTGGGGAACTGAACCGCAATCGTTTTCAGTAACTCTTCGGCCTTTCGCAGCGGTGTATCATCGTAGCTCGCACCTTGATAGCCTTTGAGTCGTGCCTCAAGTTCCAACAGGTGGGCTGCAAAGACATGTTTACTGCCGGGATAACTGCGTCGCAAATCTTCAAACGTATCAGCCGCTTCGTAGTATCGCTTTTTGTGCATGAAAGCTTTCCCCAGTGCGAGCGTGGCATCATCGGCCAGTTTGCCGGTTGGATCGTCGATGCGGATGCGGTGCATCACGCGACGGGATTCGCCGGCCAGTCCGGTCTTGGGTCGTTTCGGATCCCCTACGGTCGGCCACCCGCCTTGCTGGCTCAACTCAAACCAATACAGGGCAATCGCCAGTCGCCGCGTCTCGGCCATATCCAGATATCGCGTGCCCGCATAGCCGGCGATCAATTTCTCAAACGCCCGGTTCGATTGCACATAGCGATCGGCGAAGAAATACGATTCGCCTTCATAAAACAGTGCATTCTCTTCGAGTGCGGAATCAGTAAACCAGGTCGATGCCAATCGAAACTCATTTGCGGCTTGCGAAAAAATCTCCTTGTGATCGGATCCGCCTTCTTCGGATTGCATTTTTTCCACGCCTTCGGAATAGAGTGACATTCCCTTTTCATAGTGCCCAATTGCAGTGTTTTCATCCGATTTCTTGCCGCCGCGTGTCTTGAGGGTCGTCGCAATCTGGCTGGGGGCGAGGTCATCGATCAGGATCCGGTTGACGTTTCGAGCGCCCAACGGATCCATCAACTCTTGCGACATGTCCTGATGGTTCTTTTGCTTGCCCGTTCCAAAAAGCCCACCCGATTTCTTGCCGCCCGTGAACGACTGACAGCCGAGCGTCAATGTCAATAATGAAGTCAGCAAAACGAAATATCCACAAACTTGCAATTTGCAATTTGCAATTTGGAATGGGCAATGGGAGGCCCCGATCCAATTCCGTTTGACTTCGCCCCACCCGTCAAGCATCTGGGCAAGCCGTAATTTCAGTCGTTCCATGACATCTCATTCAATTTTTATACTTAGCGGCTTCAAAAACCGGATCAAGCGTGGTTCGTATCCCAGCACCACCGGCATGTATCGATTCATTAACTTCCTGATTTCGATTCGTGAATCCGAGGGGAGGGGACTGGGTAAAGGTTGACAGACGTGGACGTCTATCCCACTTGGGCCACCGATCCCACTGTGATCGCCGATCCCACTGTGATCGTCGATCCTACCATCCGTGTGATACTTGGGTCGCTGTTCGTTCACGGCCAAAACACTCACCGCCAAATCACCGTTTTCACTTAATTGGATCATTTCACCGATTGCTTTGGCCGAAACTGGCATCACGTTCGATTGCGTGGGTCGGCAGGTCGGACAAATGATCCCGCCTGAATTCAACGCGAATCCGACGTCGTTATCTGATTTCCGTTCACGACCGCAAACCACACATCGAAACAGCATGGGCAAGTGTCCCAGTTCCTTCAGCAATCCGATTTCAAAACGAAGCAAACAATGGTTCAGTTCGAATGAATCGTCAAAATGAATCAAATTGCTGGCATCGATGCGATTGCCATCGATGCGATTGCCATCAAGTGCGGCGATGGTTTCGGCGGCCAAATCAAAAAGTTTCGGGTGCGGGTCTCCTTCCTCAACCAGATTCCTTAACAATTCCACAACATAAAACGCCCCGTAAAGCCGTTGCAAATCACGAGTGGTGTTTCGAAACCGCCGTTCGAGTTTGGCTTCGGTCAGGATGCCTAGTACCGGCGACGATTTGTGGATGAACACTATTCGACAAACCGCAAGTACGTCAAGAGCAGCCTCAAACGGACTTTTGGGCCGCCGAGCACCCTTGGCGATCAACGTCAGCTTGCCGAACTCGCGCGTCAGCGTCGTGACGATACAGCTCGTTTCACTGAACTCAGTGACTCGCAGGACGATCGCGGTAGTTTTTTCAGTGGCCATGTGCTCTCAGGCGGACGCTAGCTTCTGGTGGGGCTGGTGGAAATCCCAACCCGAAGCGTCAGCGAGGGAAGAAACGCGGTCCCTCGCTTACGCTTTTTGAGGTTACGCTTCGGGTTATGATTCGAATATTATCAACAGTGATAGCAGAGAAATCCAGCAGCCCGGGCTTGGGGATGGGCTGTCAAAGAGTTGGTACTGACAGGCCCCATTGAGTTTATGTTTTTGTTCCTTTTCAGGATACGAGGGATCTTCCCAATCCTGAAACCGTAAGGGGTCGTGAGCCGTTTCTGTTGAAATTTTCAATGGGCGTAAATAACCGTATCGTTTTCTGCAGCGGTGGGATATGCTTATCCCAAGAGACAACTCCCGCCCCCCTCATGCACCAACCCTCGCAACCCTGGACATTGCGTGAACCGTTACCCCCCTCGCTTACTGGAAACACCGCTCTCGGCGTCAGAGATTTGCAAATTAACTACACGACTGACCGAGTTGGCAGAGAGTGTGGATGCAAATCGTGTTTGGCCCGAGGAATCGATCGCTACTTGTGCAGACGCAGGCGTCTTTCGCTGGTTCGTGCCGAAAGAGTTCGGTGGATGGAACTGGAGCGACACGGAGATTCTGGCAGGATACCTCGCTCTGAGCCGAAGCTGCATGACCACGGCGTTTATTTTAACTCAGTGGCATGCCGCCTGTCGCCGACTTCTGAGTGGTTCGAATCTTGAACTACGCAAACGAATCGCACCGCAGTTGGCAAGCGGCGAAACGTTTGTGACCGTCGGGATCAGCCATTTAACCACCAGTCGCCAACATGTCTCTCAACCGGTTCTGCGAGCGACGCGGATTGATGGCGGTTTTCGGCTCGATGGAACTTCGCCTTGGGTGACGGCTGGGTCGGCTGCGAATCTGATTGTGCTGGGAGCAACGCTTGAGGATGGCTCGCAGATTCTGGCTGCCGTTCCTGCTGGTGTGCCCGGTATGAATTGCTATCCGGGCCTTGAGTTGGTTGCGCTGAGCGCCAGTTGTACCGACCGAATTGACCTGGAGGGGGTGCTGGTCACGGACAGTGATGTGCTGGACGGGCCGATCCCGAATGTGATGCAGAAGGCGCTCAACAGCGGTGGTGCCGCCGGCGGACTGCCGACTTCAGCGCTGGCAATTGGATTGGCCTCCATCGCCACCGACTACATGCAAGAGCAGGCGTCGCACCGCCCAACGCTCAAGCCGATCGCAGACCCGTTTCGAGACGAAGTGGATCGGTTGCAGCATGGCCTGTTTCAACTCGGTCAAGCCGGAGCAGGAAGTGAAACGGGTTCTTTTACGCAGCTTCGCCAGCAAGCCAATTCCATTGTACTGCGATCCACGCAAGCCGCACTTCAGATCGCCAAAGGGGCCGGGTTCGTGTCGAGTCACCCCGTCGGTCGGTGGGCCAGGGAGGCCTTGTTCTTTCTGGTTTGGAGTTGCCCGCAGGAGGTTACGGATGCCAACCTGTGTGAGTTGGTGTCTCGTGGTAGATTGCCGGAGTGCTGAACAATGGAGGACAATTGTTCTACAATATTTCCAGCGATGGTTTCGCTGTTTTGATCTGATCACGATGTGAGACGTTTTAATGCTGCAATCTGAATTCAACAATGGTATTGGTCGAATGACCTTGAATCGACCCGAGAAGCGAAATGCTTTGACACGAGGTTTGATTGAAGAATTGCTCAGCGAGATCAAGCGGTTTCGCGAGATGCCTGAATTGAGATTGCTGGTACTTGCCGCGCACGGCAAGGCTTTTTGTGCGGGAATGGATCTCGATGAGATGCAGGCTCGTGCAGCATCCGCTGACGGAGCGCAGGAATGGCATCGGGACTCGGAAGTTTACAGCCAGTTACTCGAATCGGTTTTTAGTTTGAGGGTGCCTACGGTGGTCAAACTGCAGGGGCCGGTGTTGGCGGGCGGCGTCGGTCTGGTCCTGGCCTGTGACTTGATCGTCGCCAGCGAGGGGGCGTTCTTCAGTCTTCCAGAACCGATGCGTGGAATTACGGCTGCGATCGTGACGCCGCTGTTGGTGCATCGAGTAGGAGCCGGAGTCGCTGGACAGTTGCTGCTCAGCGGTGAACGACTGAGCGCCCGACGTGCTTTTGAGGTGGGGCTGGTCCACGATGTGGTTTCCGACGGGGAGCTTGACCAGCGGCTTTCCAACCTGGAAAATGCGATTTTAACCGGCTCTCCAGCCGCCCTTGAGATTACCAAACGCCATCTCCACCAGACTGCGGCGGCCAGTGTGGTCTCGCGGTTGCGACAGTCCATCGAGATTTCGGCGGAAGCGAGAGAGACTGTGGATGCCCGCGAGGGACTGGCAGCGTTTCTGGAGAAACGAAAACCGTATTGGCAACCCTGACAGAGAACCTAAAACGAAATTAAAGCAAAAATGCGAACTATTGATCTGACCCATAAAACTGCTGTTGTGACTGGTTCCAGCCAGGGAATCGGCTTGACCACCGCCGAAACTTTGCACGCTGCTGGAGCGAATGTGGTCATCAATTACTTCGCCGATCCTGGAGGACACAACCAGAATCTGGCAGACCAGGCGGCAGCCAGATTGAAAGATCGTGTGATCGCTGTTGCCGCCGACGTCCGAAAACCGGACGAGCTGTCGTCGTTGATGAGCCGGGCAGTCGGAGCATTTGGGTCGCTGGATATTCTGGTGAACAATGCCGGGATTCTGCGAGACCGCAGCATCAAGAAAATGTCATTTGCGGAATGGCAAGACGTCATCGACACCAATTTGACAGGAGTGTTCAATTCCTGTCAGGCCGCGCTACCCCATCTAGCCAGCGGTGGCGCGATTGTGAATGTTGCTTCACTGGCGGCCGTCATGGGGTTTTTCGGTCAAGCCAACTATGCGTCGGCCAAGGCAGGTGTGGTGGCCTTGACGAAAGTACTCAGCAAGGAACTGGCTCGACAAGGTGTCCGGGTCAATGCGGTCGCACCGGGCGTGGTCGATACGGAAATGGGACAGTCGATTCCCGAGGAAAACCGGGCGGTTATGTTGGCGAACATTCCGCTGGCACGCTTTGCGGCTCCCACCGAAATCGCGGACGTGGTTTTATTTCTAACCAGCGATCTGGCAAGTTACGTGACCGGCCAGACCCTGCACGTCAACGGCGGCTGGTGGGCCTGAGACCGGCTGGCAAATCTCAACCCGAAGCGTAGGCGAGGGACACGAGTTTGTCCCTCGCTTACGCTTCGGGTTGGGATTTGAATACCATCAGAAATTTCCATTACCCCGGCCTGAGGATAGGATTAATGAAGAAAAGCCCCCCGAACCCGCCCGTGTTCCAAACTTTTGCCCCCAACCTGCCGATGATCAATAGCAGGATGTCCGAATCACAAAAACTGTGGTATAACCAGCCACGGACGCGATTCTGATCATCTGATTTCTGTTTTAATCGTCTGGATTTCCAGTCCATGAATACCCCCGAAACGAGCCACTCGTCGCCAGCGACTCCCACGAATCTTGCTGGCGTTTTTACGCAATCCACCAACGTGATTGATCAGATTCAACGAACGCTGTCGTGTTTGGGGTATGCTCAATTGAATCACGTGCGGTGTACCGCCGACGGGGATATGATTACGCTCACCGGCCAGCTCGATTCGTTCTATCTCAAGCAAGTGGCGCAATCGGTGGCCGTGAAAATATCTGGCACCCAGAACGTGCGAAACGAGATTCAGGTGGTTTAAATCCCCTACCCGTCCACCGGGCGGATCTTCCAGATTTCTTTGGCGTATTCGCCGATGGTGCGGTCGCTAGAAAATTTGCCGCTTGAGGCCGTGTTGATAATGCTCATGCGGTTCCAGTGGTCCTGATCCTGGTAGGCCTGGCCCACTTGCTGCTGGACGTCGATATAACTGCGGAAGTCTGCCATGGTCAGCCATTGGTCGTAGCGATTTCTCAGGCCAGCCGTCAGGATATCAAACACCCCTGGCTCCTCCCGATTGAAATGACCGCTTTCGAGCAGTTGCATCACGCGTCCGATCGCTTCGTCCGAAGCAATAATCTCGTTCGGACGATAATCCATTTTGGCTTCGGCAACCTGTTGTGCATTCAATCCGAACAGGAAAAAGTTTTCATCGCCCACCTGTTCACGAATTTCGATGTTCGCACCGTCGAGTGTTCCGATGGTCAGCGCACCGTTCATCATAAATTTCATGTTGCCCGTGCCGGAGGCTTCTTTGCCGGCGGTGGAAATCTGCTCCGACAGCTCCGTGCCCGGACAAATCACCTCCATCGCGGAAACCCGATAGTTGGGAAAGAAAACCAGCCGCAAATAGGGGGTGATCTTGGGATCGTTGTTGACCACGTTGGCGACGTTGTTGACCAGTTTGATAATCAGCTTGGCAATATGATAGCCAGGCGCCGCCTTACCTCCGATCAACACACAGCGTGGAGTCAAGCCCTCGGTATCGCCGCGTTCAATCCGGTCGTACAGGTGAATCACATGCAATACGTTGAGCAGTTGACGTTTGTACTCGTGAATTCGTTTGACCTGAACATCGAACAACGAATTGATCTCGAACGAAACGCCAGTGTTTTGCTGGACATAGTCTGCCAGCCGGATCTTGTTTTCGAGTTTGATTTGCGCCCAACGCTTGCGGAAACTTTTATCGTCCGCCATCGGCGAGAGCATGGCAATTTGAGAAAGATCGTATTGCCAGTCCGTTCCAATCGCGTCGTTGATCAGGCTTTTCAGTTTCGGATTGCAATGCGCCAGCCAGCGACGAGGCGTTACGCCATTGGTTTTGTTGTTGAACTTCGCTGGCGTCATCTCGTGGAAGTCTGAAAACAACCCGTTGGTCAGAAGCTCGGTGTGCAATTGAGCCACGCCATTGATCGAGAAACTTCCCACGATAGCCAGGTACGCCATGCGGATATGGGGATTTTCTCCTTCTTCCACAATCGACATCGCTCGCAGTTTGGAAACATCGCCAGGCCACTTCTGGGCGACTTCATTCAGAAAACGGCGGTTAATTTCATAGATGATGTCGAGCAAACGGGGTAGAAGCTGAGCAAACAAGCGGACGGACCAGCGTTCGAGGGCTTCCGGCAACAGTGTATGGTTCGTGTAAGCCATACACTCGGTGGTGATTTTCCAGGCCTCGTCCCAACTCAGCTTGTGTTCATCAACCAGCAATCGCATCAATTCCGGAACCGCCGTTGCCGGGTGCGTGTCGTTCAATTGAAAACAGCTTTGCTGGCTAAAATTCGTAAAGTCCGCTCCATGCTCGCGCACCCACTGCCGCAGTACATCCTGCAAGCTGGCCGAGACGAGGAAATACTGCTGCTTGAGCCGAAGTTCCTTGCCGTTCTCGCTCGAATCATTCGGGTAGAGCACCATCGTGATTTGTTCGGCCGTGTTTTTTGCGGCGACCGCTTCGGTGTAGCTGCCTGAATTAAATTCCCCCAGGTTGAACACATCGGTTGCCGAGGCTTTCCAGAGTCGCAGGGTGTTGACCGTATCGTCCTGATGGCCAGGAATGGGCATGTCGTACGGAATCGCCAGCACGTCTCGCGTTTCTACCCAGCGAGCGGTGCATTCTCCCTCGGTATAGCACAACTGTTCGACGCGACCGTAGAACGGAACACGAATCGCGTCTTCCGCACGTTCGAATTCCCAAGGGTTGCCGTCACGCAGCCAGTGGTCGGGTTGTTCGACCTGACGGCCATCACAAATGGTTTGATGAAACATGCCGAACTCGTAGCGAATCCCGTAGCCCGTAACGGGCAGGCGCATGTTGGCACAACTGTCCAGAAAGCAAGCGGCCAGCCTTCCCAATCCACCATTGCCCAGCCCGGCATCAAGTTCCTGGTCTTCGATGTCTTCCAGATGGGCGCTGTAGGTCTCCAGGGCTTCGCGGACTTCGCCTTCGAGTTCGAGATTCTGAATGGCATTGCCCAGCGACCGCCCGATCAAAAACTCCAGCGACAGATAATACGTCCGTTTGCAATCCGCATTGGCGATCCGTTCGTTCGTTTTATGCCAGTTCCGAACCAAGCGGTCGCGGACGGCAACCGCTAACGCCCGGTAAACATACTCGGCATTGATGTCGCGGCAGTGATAGCCCAGCGTGTACTCCAGGTGACGACGAATTTCCCTGGGGAGACTCTCCAGGATTTCGCGCGTCGTCTCCGACTCGTCACAGCTTTTGGATGCAACCATTTCGTTCATTGTGTTCTTCCTTCTTTGTAGAACCATTGTCCTCAATGGTTCAGTTCCTTTTTCTATCGCTTTTTTCCTTGACGCTTTCCAGCCGCATCGACCGAGACGGTAGCCGCCTGGACATTGCCCTCGTCATCGAGTTCAAGCTCAACGCTACCCGCTACCAGCCGAAATTGGAATTCGGTTTCTGACAGTGGAACCAGTTCCAGTCTTCTTCCCAGATAATTCATGTACAGTTTTCCGTCGCGTTCTCGAATTCTGAAGCCGTCATACTCCCCGGCAACCTTGTCCCTGGCTTCCTGGGTCAGTTCGAAGTCTGCCGACTCCGAGCGGTAAGGTTGTTCGGGTCTTGCTCTTTCGGCCGCCAGCGGGCGAATCCAGATATTTCGAAAACGGACCGGGTTGCCATGGTCCTGCAAGCTGAGCGGAGCCTTTTCGACGCCCGCCTGATAGTTGTCGTGCAAGATCCAGTTCGACGGTCCAAAAATCTCCGAATGATCCTGAATCAGAACCCCGTTGTGTAGCACCGTCAATCGTGCAGCCGATTTCAGATTGCCATCGTCATCAAATCGAGGTTGCCGAAAAATAATATCGTAACTTTGCCATTCGCCCGGAGCTCGGCTGGCGTTGACCAGCGGTGGGTACTGTCCGTAGATCGCACCTGCTCCGCCGTCGGCGTAGGTTGCGTTGTTGAAGCTGTCGAGAACCTGGATTTCGTACTTCGTCATCAGGAAAACACCGCTGTTGCCACGCCCCTGCCCGTTTCCTTCGACCTTTGCAGGCGACGCCCACTCGACGTGGAGTTGGCAATCCCCATAAGACTCCTTTGTGAAGATATAACCTGCACCTGCCACCGATTCCATCGCTCCATCGACGATTTTCCACTTCGTTTCATTTCCCTTGTCATCGCACCATTGTGATAGATCCTCTCCGTCGAAGAGTACGATGGCATCGCGGGGCGCTTTGAGTGGTAGATTGCTTTCTCCCGGTGTCACGACCTCAGGTTGCGGCCGTGACAAGTCGTGCGTTTTCCAGCCGGTCGTTAGCTGAGCATGCGATTGAGTGTTCATGGCGAATAATAGGATCAACGCGAAGAGGGCAAGTTGTGTCTGGATGGATGGGAACATTTTTTTTTAGTTGTCAGTTGTTAATTTGTGAAAAATCATACAATTCTAGTTCGTTTAACCTCTATGGAGTGCGGGACTGGGCTGGTGGATTTCTCTGCTATCACTGTTGATATTATTCGAATCATAACCCGAAGCGTAAGCGAGGGGCCGGGGTTCTTCCCTCGCTTACGCTTCGGGTTATGATTTCCACCAGGCCAATGCGGGACTCTTGTAGCGTTATCGTTTCTATGGCTTCGGACGGTTTCGACCGCGCCGCAGTGCAAATGGGGTGTTGATGTAGATTGTCTTTTTGTTGATCTAAACCACCTTATCCGTGTCATCCGTGGTTATTAAATCTCTCAGATATCATCCCATGGCCGCTCCCAGTATCGACATGAAAATCACTAATGCAATCCCCAGCAGCGGCCATAGCGTCCCGATGATTCCGAGGATCATGCCGGCCAGTGTTATGGATTCGCCTTCGCGGTTCATCGTACCAGCTTTCATCCGTTTCAGGTCAGCCCGTCCGAAAGACCATGCCAGAATTCCTGGTATCAACAGGAACCAGCAATTCAGGAATAGCGATACAATTCCCAACGTAAGAACCAGTCCTCCTCGATGAGGGGCCAATGCAGGATGGTAACCTCCGCTGTTTATCGGAGCGTAGGGGTGATCGACGGTCGGCTTTGAAAAATCGATCCAGTCTTTGCGGTCTGTCGGAGGAGGTGCTTGGGACTGGTGGGGCGAAGTAGGTGGAGGTGAGGTTGGGTGAGGTGAAGTGTGGTATGGTGAAGCGTGGTAAGATGAAGTCGGGTGGTTGGGAAACTCCGTCGGGTTTTGAGGCGGAGCGGCCTGCGGGCGATGTTGAGGCTCAACCACATTGATCCATGAGCAGTTCGGACAGCGAGCCTTCTTGCCCAGATGTTCGTCAGGAACCCTCAGCGTTTTAGAACAATTGCCACAAACAAATTCGATTGCCAATTTCGCGCCTCTGCGTACTGACGGTGGTATGGAAGACCGACCATTGTACCGATCCAGACAATTGTTTGCAAATCCGCTGGATTTGGGGCTTTAAATCCGCAGCGTTCCGTTTTCTGTGCTCAGTTTTCAGTATTTACTGGATCCTATTTCTGTTACTATGGTATCCTTCCTCCTGGGCAGGCCGTTTCGCTCCCAGCGATACAAAGAAGCGATTTGAAAATCGTTTCCTTACCAGCCGATGACTACTGAACATTAAGGCGACCGGCAGATAAAGACGTACCCTGGTGTAGGCGAGTCGCTCCGCGACTCGCAACTCAGCATCTGGGAAACACAATACTGCTTGGGTAAACTTTTACCTACCGGTCGCCTAAACCTTGTATCCAATCCAGTAACGCTTGTTTTTCTCAATGAATCTTCCTCTCGTCGATATCGCCCGATCCCAATGCGTCCGCCTTGAGCGGCTCAAGGGAAACATCGTGCCGACACCGGAAGGGAAAATCCCCCTGCCGATGTCGATGGAAGAAGCTCGGCAGCGCGGCTGGGACGAACTGGATATTGTATTTGTTACGGGCGATGCCTACATCGACCATCCCAGCTTTGCGATGGCGATTCTGGGCCGCACTTTGGAAGCCGCTGGATTTCGCGTCGGCATCGTTTCGCAACCCGACTGGAAAAATTGCGAAGACTGGAAACGCTTTGGCCGCCCGCGACTGTTCTTCGCAATCAGTGCCGGCAACATGGATTCGATGATCAATCACTACACGGCCAATCGCAAAGTCCGCAACAGCGACGCTTATTCGCCGGGGGGCCGCATCGGATTGCGGCCCGATCGGGCAACGATGCCGTATTGTCATCGAGCACGGGAAGCCTACAAAGGAGTTCCCATCATCGCTGGCGGCGTGGAGGCATCGCTCCGCCGGTTGGCTCATTATGACTACTGGGGCGACAATGTTCGTAAATCGATTCTGCTTGACAGCAAAGCAGATCTGGTTTGTTTCGGCATGGGCGAAAACCCGATCGTCGAAATTGCTCAGCGACTTGCCGCAGGCGAAACCGTCAAAGACCTCCGCGACATGCGAGGCGTGGCCTATGTGTGCGGTGCAAAAGACGTGGTCCCTACGGATGCAATTGAATTGCCATCTTATGAAGCCGTTCGTTCCGACAAGCTGGCGTTCGCAGAAGCGACCAAAATCATTCACAACGAAACGAATCCCTACAACGCGAAACGGTTGATCCAGCGGCATGGAGACCTGACCGTCGTCGTCAATCAACCGCAGTTTCCGATCTCTCAGACGGCGATGGATAAAATTTACGGGCTGCCGTACACCCGCAAAGCCCATCCATCCTACAAAGAACCGATTCCCGCGTTCAGCACGATCAAGGATTCGGTCACGATCATGCGTGGTTGTTTTGGCGGATGCACGTTTTGTTCGATCACGGCTCATCAAGGTCGAATCATTCAGTCGCGCAGCAAGGACTCCGTCGTCGGTGAAATTAACTCGATGGCCGCCGATCCCAAGTTCAGCGGCGTGGTCAGCGACATCGGCGGCCCAACGGCGAACATGTACGAAATGAGATGCACGCGACCGGAAGTTGAAGCGACTTGTCGCCGCCAATCGTGTGTGCATCCGAAAATTTGTAAATTGCTGGGAACGAATCACGGGCCGCTGATTCAGTTGATGCGCGAAGCCCGCGAAGTGAAAGGCGTCCGCAAGGTTCTCGTCGCCAGCGGCATCCGGATGGACCTGGCCCAGCGAAGTCCCGAGTACATGCAGGAACTGACCGAACACCATGTCGGCGGATTGCTCAAAGTGGCTCCCGAACATGCGGACGACAGCGTGCTGCACAACATGCGGAAGCCTAACATCGGCGAGTTCGCAAAATTTTCCGACAAGTTCCGCGAGGAATCCGAACGGATCGGCAAAAAGCAGTACATCGTTCCCTATTTCATCGCCAGCCATCCGGGCAGCAGCCTGAATTCAATGATTGAGTTGGCCGTGTTTCTGAAGCGAAACGGCTACAAGCCGGATCAGGTTCAGGATTTCATTCCCGCACCGCTCGATGTGGCGACGTGCATGTACTACACGGAAATGGATCCGTTCACGAAGAAGCCGGTGTTCGTCGCCAAAGCCCTTCGTGACCGCAAGACGCAGCGAGCGTTGATGCAGTTCTTCAAGCCTGAAAATTATTTCGAGGTCCACAAGGCACTAAGCCAGGCGGGCCGCAAAGATTTAATCGGAAATGGCTGTGATTGCCTGATTCCGGCCAAGCCTCCCAAAGAAGCCATCGACCGTCGCCGCACGATGGCTGGCGAACAGTTCAAAGGCGAATACGTCCATCGCATCGAGCCATCCAAAAAGAAAAGCCCGCAAAAACAATCACGGTATAAACCCGGTGCTGGATATCGCCCTGACCGAAAAAAGAAGTGATTTTTAGAAGAGTGTAGTGAATCCGGCTGCCTGAAAATGCCGGTCATTGGTAAATGCTTCCGTAATCTTCAGCCGACGCATCACTTCGAATGAAATGTGATCGACGATTCCGGCTTCGCCAGCTTCGCCACGTTCGTAAAATTCCCAAGCACGCTCGATTTCCAATTCAACTGGCTCTATCAGAAGCCCTCTTCCGCCAAAACCCTTCTCAATTCACAGACATCAGGTCGATAGGGTCGCCGAGCGGACGCGTTGCCACATTCCAGAATTACAAACGGCGTCGTTACCAAACGGCATCCTCTGGTGAGTAAAGTCTGCCAAGCGGCCAATGCAGCTGCATGCCATTGATCCGTATCATCCCAGACAGCAATCATTCCTACCGTGTCAAGGAAGACTTCTCTCATGGCTGGTGCTCGCTATGTCGCTCTGCAGTATCCGAATGCCCCGAGCTATAGCGTCGGCTGAGTATTTCATATACCTTGGCAAGCCCTTCGCTTATCTCAGGAAACGATTGCTGAACTGAATGAGAAATCTTCACTTCGACTTCGACCGTCTGCCCATCAGACATACCGGGATCTTCCTCAAGTTCGATCATCCTGCCGTGAATTTTGCCCAGTATTTTTTTTATCATATGAATATTTCAAGATTGAGAAAGGTCTACAGTTATGGCTGAACGGAATACAAATTACCATCTATTGTACGCGGGTTTGACGCTACAAAACAGAATTCCGTTTTTTGTTTCCTGCTGAATTTATCCAGTTGAACTGGCAGGGAGCGTTTGTCTTCGGTACACGTTACTGCTGTCCTGGAAACTTACACGACTCATTCTGGCACAAATCCACCTGCCGGTCGCCTTACTGAGCAACCGCAACCAGATCGTAGTCGGAATAGGTGACCACTTCGCAGGGAACGATGTCGCCGGATTTTAGGCGTTGGTCAGACTCAGTGACGAAGACAAGGCTGTCGACGTCGGGGGCGTCGCCCTTACTACGACCGACCCAGGCTTTGGGTTGATTTGGAACGGCCTGATCGATGATCACGTCGATCGTTTTGCCGATCTGTTTCTTGTTGTAGCGGAACGCGATCTGTTGCTGGACTTCCATCAAGCGATCCCGCCGCTCATTCTTGATGGCTTCGTCGAGATGACCATCCATTTTGGCCGCAGGGGTATCCGGCTCAAACGAATAAGTGAATACGCCCATGCGTTCGAACTTGTGGCGGCGAGTAAAATCGACCAGCGTTTCGAATTGTTCATCGGTTTCGCCCGGGAAACCGGTGATGAACGTCGTTCGCAAAACCAGGTCGGGAATCAGTTCGCGCATCTTGAGGACCTGCTCTTCGGTTTGAGCGTGATTGACTCGCCGCGACATGCGTTTGAGCATCACGTCATCAGCATGTTGCAGCGGCATGTCGATGTACGGAACAATCTTTTCAGCGTCTGCGATCACCTTCAACAATCGTTCGTCGATGTACATCGGATAAAAGTACATCAATCGAATCCAGTCGAGGCCCTTGGTCTGATCCAGCTTTTCCAGCAGTTCG
Organism: uncultured Pirellulaceae bacterium; assembly: GCA_964414815.1. Lineage (GTDB taxonomy): Bacteria > Planctomycetota > Planctomycetia > Pirellulales > Pirellulaceae > Mariniblastus. The sequence goes on from CAYPXY010000034.1 coordinate 46,365, forward strand.
GCCAGTCGCGGCTCGCCGTACATGTCCATGCCGTAGTAAGTCGTATCTTGCGCGACGATAATCAGTTCTCGCACTCCGTTATCGGCCAGTTGCTGGGCTTCGGCCAGCACATTTTCCATCGGCTTGGTCGCATGTTTGCCTCGCATTTTGGGAATTGCACAGAACGTACAAAGCCGATCGCAGCCTTCCGAAATTTTGAGATACGCAAAATGACCGGGGGTAATCTGAAGCCGGTCCTGATCGGACAACGCGCGAATCGGAGCCGGTTGAAAGACGGTTCGCTGTTCTTCGAGATCGCCCAGCAATCGATCCGCGATTTTGGTAATCGCTTCGCGGCCGAAAACTCCGACCAGCGAGTCGATTTCTGGCCGGTCGACGAGGAGTTGCTCTTTCTGACGTTCAGCCAGACAGCCCGAGACGATGACTCCCTTGGTCTTGCCTGACTTTTTTAGTTCCAGCATTTCGTCGATCGCGCCGAACGATTCCTTGCGGGCCTGCTCGATGAATCCGCAAGTGTTGACGATGACAAAATCGCTTTGTTCCGGATCGGAGACAAGCTGGTATCCGTCCAGTTTCAATAGCCCCATCATCCGTTCGCTGTCGACGGTGTTTTTTGGACAGCCAAGGCTGATAAAGGCATAGCGACCTTTGCAGTCGCGTGTTTCAGGAATGTTTTTAAAGTCGGTGGACAAATTAGTTTTCGGTTTTTGGTTTTTAGTTTTTGGTATTAACTATCTTCGCGCATCTGAATGTAGCTTTCATATCTGCGCACGTCGATCTTGCCGTCGGCGACTCCCCATTTTACACCGCATTCTTCTTCGTGGGTGTGGGTGCAGTTGGGATAACGACATAGATTAATAAATGGCCGAATATCGCGAAAGAGTCCGGCCAATTCGTCCGAAATCACGTCCCATAGCTGAAATTGGCGGATTCCAGGCGTGTCGATGATCTGGCCGCCCATCTTCAGCGGCACCAGTTCGGCCGAAGTGGTCGTGTGCCGTCCTTTCTGGTTTTCCGCACTGACAATGCCGACACGGCGCTGCAAGCCGGGTTCAATCGCATTCAAAATCGATGATTTGCCGACGCCCGACTGGCCCGCGATGACACTGCAGCGGTTGGCGATTGCGGATCGAAGACGGTCGATTCCCAGGCCTGTTACCGTGGAAGTCAAAATCACGGGATAGCCCAGTTGACTCCAAACGCCCACCAGCGGTTGCAGGTCTTCGTTGGGGATCAAGTCGGCTTTGTTGATGATGACGATCGGCTGGATTTTTGACTGACCTGCAGTCACTAAAAACCGGTCGATCAAATTCGGTTTGAGTGAGGGTTCGGCAGCGCTGGCGACGATCAGCGCCTGGTCGATATTGGCTGCGATGATTTGTTGACGCTGGCGACTGGTGCGGCTGATCTGATTCTTGCGAGGCTCGATGCGAACGATCACGCCCTGCTCCTGCTCGGACCCCGGTTCACCGAGTTGAATTGTCACAACGTCTCCCGCAACAACAACATTTTGCAGATCGGAGGCCAGTGATTTCAAGATGCCTCGAACGGTACATCGGAATTTGCGGCCATCGCCGGTTTGAACCCAGCTCGTCAAGCCGAAGACTTGCAGCACCCGACCGGCCAAACAACGTTCAGGATCGATCTCGAGTTCGACCTGGAATCTCCCAGGTTGGGTATCGGATTCTGATCCGATGACGGTTCGTTTGCGAGTCAAACGGCCTTTGCCGGATACACGTTCCTGTTGATCGACATCGGCAACCGCATCGGCATTGTCTTCAAATCTCCGCGTCAGGTCATTTTTGCGCGCACGCTCTTCGTAGCGCTTTTTGAATTCAGCCCTGATTTTTTTGCCGGATTTTTTTTTGGACATTTGTTGGTCAGAGGTCAGAAGTCAGAGGTCAGAGGTCAGAAGTCAGAAGTCAGAGGTCAGAAGTCAGAAGTCAGAAGTCAGAAGTCAGAAGTCAGA
>CAYPXY010000035.1:0-47564 GCA_964414815.1 uncultured Pirellulaceae bacterium
TTATGTTCCAAAACTATAGCAGGAGTCGTGTTTTTCTAAAACTTTAACGGTATTGTGTTTAGCCGCAAGCCGAAGCCGACTACAAGTGGTTGTGGTTGCCCTTAAGTAGCCGATCAGCCAATGATGAACGTGAGAAGATCGAAAAGAGGTCGGCGCAGGCGTGACGGCAGGGCGAAGTCTCAGTAGTCAAACGGCCTCTCTATAAAATACCTACGACCCAGTGTCCGGCGCGCCTTTGGGGGTAGCTGATGGAGCGATTTCGGTATTGCAGTAGTCTTTTGGCAGCAACCCCCGACGGCTTGCGGCTAAACGGTTTTGCGACACGTGAACAGATATTCGGGCGATCAAACTTGCGTCAGCACATCAAACGCGACGTGAGTTCCCACCGCGATCCCGAACCCGCGATATAGAAACAGCAGTGAAAACAAGACACTTGCGCCCAAGCGGAACAGAAAACTGCAGGCATCGAAATCTGCGCCCGCGGGATTGATAAAACGGTAGTGCAGACTGGCAAAGAGCAGGCTGATCACCACAATGCCAATCGCCCGGGCGGGCGTTTGGCCCCACATCGGCTTCAGATAGCCAATCAGCAGATTCAGCAGGATCAACCGGAATAGCAGTTCTTCATAAATTCCGCTTCCGATCAAGGCCAAGGTTTCTGCGGACCACAGCCCTGTCATTGATCGGGTTGGTTGGGCAAACGCGGGAGCCGATTCGGATAACAGAAACGTCGCGTTGGCTGCAAAATAAAGGATCAACCCAAGCCCCAATGACTCGACGGCCATCCCGAACAACGTCATTGGCCTCACGCGCCAATGATCCTTCAAGCGGTGATGAGCGGCGATCAACATTCCGGAGGCGATCAGCGGCAAGAGGACGATCTGTCCCAATCCAAACCCGTTGAGAAACGTGAACAACCACTGATCAAGACCACTTCGAACGGTTTGTCCGCCCCACGAAAGCGTTGCAAATTCGTAAATCAGAATCAGCGGCAACACAAAAGCAAGACAAACTAGTGGACGCTGCGATTCACGATGATAGACACCCTGTGGCCGAGTGGCTTCCGCTCCGGATTTTGATGGCCGGACGGGTTTGAGTACCGCTTCAATCGAGGAGGCCGTTTGAGACCGCGCCGCAGTACTGGGGTTCGCTACGCCATGGGCAAGATCACGATTTCGGCGAAGCGCAATCGCTGACCCGTTCGACGAAGATAAATCGCGTCGAATGATCGGCTTGGTAGATCGAGAACGTTTGCGCCGCCGGCTCATCGAATGAACAACAGGAATCAGGATTACGAAGGCCTTAATCGTAATGGTTTGCGAAAGCAGATCCAACGTTGAAAAAATAACAGCGGCTAGCAGCTAGAAGCAGGCGACTTGATGTTGACACCTACTCCATTTGCCACTGAATCGGAGCCAGCCCATAGGACTCCAGCGCTGTATTGGCTTTCGAGAACGGCTTGCTTCCCAAAAAACCGCGATAGGCGGATAGCGGAGATGGATGCACGGATTCGATGCGAGTATGAGGCGCCGAAATCAAACGCCCTTTTTTGATTGCGGGAGATCCCCACAACAGGAATACCATCGGTTTGTCGGTTCGTCGATTGAGCAACTCGATCACCGCATCCGTAAACGTCTCCCACCCCTTTCTTGCATGAGAGTTGGCTTGGCCAGCCCGAACGGTGAGCACTGAATTGAGCAACAAAACTCCCTGTCTCGCCCATCCCGTCAAATCACCGCGAACAGGAACGGGAACTCCGAGATCGTCCTGCAGTTCCTTGAAGATATTTCTCAGCGACGGCGGCAGCGGGCACCCGGTGCGAACCGAAAAACTCAACCCGTGCGCCTGATGAGGGCCGTGATAGGGGTCTTGGCCGATGAGAACGACCTTCGTGTCTGCAAATGAAGTCAGACGAAACGCCTCAAAAACATGTTCCTCAGCAGGATAAACCGTATGCGACAGGCGATCGTTGGCCACAAAGGACTGCAGCGACTCAAACCAAGGCGATGAGAAAACCGGCTGTAGAATCTCCGTCCAATCACTCTCTCGCGGCCACGCATTCACAATTTTCCGCCAATCTTCATCCCTCATCCTTCATCCTTCATCCCTCATCAAACCGCCCGCTGATGTGCAACATGGGAGTCACTGAACTTAGGTTCTGGTACCGTTACGCTCGCTGTCACTTCCGACTTTCGGAAATCGATCAACTGAAGCTCGACGGATTTGTATCCTCGAAACTCATTGATAACCGGCCGAAACACAAAATCATAGAGCGCCTCGGTGTCACCCAACTGAGGAATCCATTCGCCCTTGCCAAACGCAACGGCTCGAATGCGGCAATCATGCTGGGTCAACGTCACAGACAGATGTCGCCCATCGCCCATCGGCTTTGCGGGTTCGGACAGACGAACCTGAGTTGCACACAATACGGGTCGCGGATTATTCTGCCCGAAAGGAGCCAGTTTATTCAACTCGTTCATGGTCGGGAGGTTCAAATGCGGAATCATGGCTTCGGCATCGATCACCAGTTCCGCTTCCAATTGCGATTCCCGCGACTGAGATACTACTTGCTCGCAAAAGGCTTCCCGGAACGAATCGATTTGATCGCGATGAATCGTCAGGCCAGCCGCCTCCGAATGTCCGCCGAAGCGAATTAAATGTTCCTGACAATGCTTGAGCGCGTTAAACAGATTGATTCCGCAGGCCGAACGACACGAACCGACTCCCGGTTTGGCGCCGGTCGAATCGGTTGAAATCAAAATCGTGGGCCGATGATACGTTTCAGCAATTCGGCCGGCCACGATCCCGATGACTCCCAGATGCCAATCGTGTTCGGCCAGCACAAACGCCGGTTCGATTTCGGGGTTGAAATGTTCCTTGATCAGTTTATTGGCCGCGCGGACGATTTTTCGGTCGAGCGTGTCGCGGGTCTTGTTCAGTTCATCAATGTATTCGGCCAACGCTTTTGCTCGCTCGTCGGATTCGCAGGTCAGCAATTCGACGCCAAGTTGAGCCTGCCCGAGTCGGCCGGCGGCATTCAATCGCGGGCCAAGGCTAAAGGCGATGTCTTCGGCTTCCAGCACCGGCTTGTCGATCACCTTGGCCAGCCGCATCAAATGCTTGAGTCCAGGATTGGCAAACTGTCTCATGCAACTCAGTCCATTGTGAACCAGAATCCGGTTCTCATCGAGCAGCGGAACGACGTCGGCCACGGTTCCAATGGCTGCCAGTGAAATGGCAGCAAACAAAAACTCGCGGAGATGGGGGGGCAGTTTCGGTGAGCCATGATGAGCTTGGCAGATCGACCACGCCAGTTTGAATGCGACGCCGGCACCGCACAAGCCAGTGAACGGATAGCTTGTACCTGACTCCGAGAAAGACGTGGACGGCTGGCCCACGACGGATGGGTTGCCGTAGGGGAGTGCAGGATGAACTACGGCGTCGGCGTTGGGAATGGACTCACCGAATTGATGGTGATCGGTGATGACGATCTGTTTGCCCTTTTGTTTGACGAATTCGACTTCGGCGATGCTGGGGATTCCGCAGTCCACGGTGACAATCAGATCGGCACCACGATCGATCAGCTTTTGCAGCGACTCGATGCTCAGGCCATAGCCTTCGTCGAGCCGATTGGGAACGAAGTAGTGAACGTCACCACCGAGCAGCTTCAAACAGCGATACAGAATCGCTGTCGCCGTCATGCCATCGCAATCGTAATCGCCATAGATGAAAATTTTCCGCTGGTCCGCGAGCGCCGACAAGATGATCTCGGTCGCTTTCGGGATTCCCGGCAGGTCTTCGGGCGGGCGCATGCCGTTGAGTTTCAAATCGAGAAATGCAGCGACTTGTTGGGGATAAACGATCCCTCGTAGAGCAAGAATTTGCGCGAGGATGGGAGAAACCTGGCATTCGCGCTCGATGGATTCGACCAATTGACCATCATGCGGGCGAAACGTCCATCGCAAGTCCATTTTCTACTCCTTGTCCAGTAACCGCCCTACCAAACCTTTCAGAATAAAGCCAATGGCGACCGATGAACAGGGGGCAATCAGTCACGCGATTCTGAGGAACAACAGAAAAATTGGAACGAATCTGTTTCAGTCGAATCAGGCGTATCCCCACCAGTCCAAATTCACGATGTAGTTTTGGCCGATTTAAACTGCACGACCATCTGGTTCAGAATCGGCCCTGCTCGCGATTTTTGAAGTTGTACTTTTTTGTAGGCCGGAACAAGGTCGCGGAAAAAAGCCACCAATCCGCTGTATTTGCCACCGCGACCGCATTTCCGGCATCGCCACCGGGTTCCTGCCGGAACTGCGCAAACGCACAAAGACCAACAGAATGGCTTACTTTATTCGGCGTTTGCTTGTTCCGGCCTACTTGTTTGCGCAACTTCAAAACGCGCGTTCCCAGGATGCAATGGGTCCTCGGTGGACGCGAAATAGCGGATGCGGTTCTGGCTTTTTCAGGTCTTTCCATTTCTCAAAAATTGTGGGATTACGTTTCGAGAGCTTGGCCAACAGGTGCTCCCATTCGTAACTTACCTGACCCGTTGTCGTATCAATGAGAGGCACGGTGCGCACAGGTCCGATTTTGCAGCGATCGAATTGGTAGCCGCGTTCTGTCGCTTCGAGATGAACGGATGAAAGATAGGCATTGATCGCAAAGCGTGGCGATGAATGGAGCTTGAACCGTTCCAGTTGCGGATGGTGCTTGTAGCCTCGCGTCTGATTGCGCAGCACTGCCTGAGCCAAAAGAGCCTCGCGCCAAAGCGCCACCAGCCCCTGAGGATCAAGATATTTTGGATGGATCGTCCACAATCGCATAAATTCAATTTGGTGATCGGAATCGCGCGCTACTCTGTGCCTTGGTGCCTCTGTGCGAGAACCTGACCGGTCGCGGCTCTCACTGCCAGCACGGCTTCCACGAACATCAACACCGCCAGTCCCACCAACACGATCGCAATCCATGCCACCAGATCCAGTCCGCCGGGCGCTTTGAATTTTGCCATCACGATATTGGTGAGCGCAAACGTACTCATCGAGTACATGATCACCATCGGAATCCCTGTAACGAACCAGACCCAAGCCGCTCTCCGGGTTCGCCACAGCCATACCGTCACTCCCAGCAGCGTCAACGCGGCCAGCAACTGATTGCTAGCGCCGAACAGCGACCAGAACGCCTGCCAGATCGGTACGCGCTTTCCCGACGTGTCGGTGACGGTTTGCAGCAGAAAATAAAGCGGTGCGCCAACGGTCAGAACCGTCCCCAGCCAACGTCCTTTCGCATCCGTCCAGCCGGTCAACTCCTGAACAATGTATCGCCCCAACCGCGCACAAACGTCCAGCGTATCGTACACGAAGGTCGTAAACGCCATCAACGCAAACGAAACGCCAATGGCGGCCGGAATTCCAAATGTCTCCATGAACGATCCGATCCCCTGAGCATAGATAAAATTTGGCTTGGGATTTTGTACGAGATCGCTGTTCGCGGCCAGCAACATCACGCAGCACAACGAAACGATCGCGACCATGGCTTCGAGCAACATCGCCCCGTATCCGATGGACCGGGCATCTTTTTCGGTTCGAAGCTGTTTCGATGTTGTGCCCGACGCGATCAACGCATGGAACCCGGAGCATGCACCACAGGCAATGGTGATGAACAGTAACGGAAACAGCGTCTCGCCGCGAACACTGGTCCAGCCTGTAAAGGCCGGCAATTCGACCGGCTTGCCACCCAGACAAACGCCGAGCGCTCCGGCCCCGAGTGCAGCATACAAGAAAAACCCTCCCAACTGCCCTCGCGGCTGCAACAGCAACCACATCGGCACCATCGACGCGATCGCACAGTAGATCAACAAGGCGACGTTCCAGATTCGGTGAGCTTGGAGATTGGCTTCGTCCGCTGTGAGTTCGGGCTGGCGTTGCTGCAGCCAAGCGGCAAGATCGAACGGAATTTGTTGTCCTACCAGGATCGCTCCGCCGACCAGCGGTAAAAAGATCACGGTGGCCCAGCCCATCGACAACTTGGTAAACCGAACCAACAATCCCATCACGACTGGAATGATGACATACAACAGTGACGACGTTGCGATACCTGCACCCGTGACGGTCTCTCCGTTTTCCAGAGTCTGAATTCCAGTGAACGACGACGCCGTAATATCGGTGAACGCGACGATAATATAGACGAGTGCCAGCCAGACGAAAATCAGAAACAGGATGAACGCTCGATGGCTCATGTGTTCGCGAACGACTTCGGCAATGGATTTTCCCTGATGGCGAATCGAAGCCATCAAGGCGGCAAAGTCATGCACACCGCCCACAAAGATGGCGCCCAGCAGAATCCAGATCAGCGCGGGCAACCAGCCGAACATGGTTGCCGCCAGAATCGGTCCGACAATCGGCCCAGCAGCCGCAATCGCCGAGAAGTGCTGACTGAGCAGCGGCCCGCGCTCCAGCGGCGAATAGTCCAGATCATCCCGCAAGGATACGGCCGGCGTGGGGCGGGTTTCATCAACTTGCAGCAACCGCGACAGAATCGGCCCGTAAGTCCAGTAAGCAATCGCCAGGACAGCCGCTGAAATAAGTACGATCGTCAGCATCTTTGGAAAGGATGAGGGTTGAGGGATGAAGGATGAAAGGGTGGTACCACGGAATTTATTCCATGACAACCGTCAAAATAAAATTGAGTTCAGTAGCTACTGGATTGTAAACGTAATTCTGAACACTGGAAACAAAAATTTCCCAGTAAATCGTTTAACCGCGCTGCAAAGCAGATTGGGCGAGAGCGGATGAGGAATCTGGTTTTGACTGGACGCCCAATCTGCGACGCCAAGCGGTTGCACCAGGGTATCGGTTTGAATCGGGTGTTCTTCCAGATGGATACGCTCAGTGCGAGACCGCTTGCCGCCGTAGTTCGCCGAATACATTCCTTTCTAAATTTCCGAGGGAACTCGCGGCGAACTACTCTGGGGCGCGGTTAAACGAACGACCGCTTGCCGCCGTAGTTCGCCGAATACATTCCTTTCTAAATTTCCGAGGGAACTCGCGGCGAACTACTCTGGGGCGCGGTTAAACACGACCCACAAACTCACGGATCTTCTCCCAGGCCTCCTGCGGACGTGTTTCGAGCACCAGGTGTGGCCCGTCTAGCTCGGCCAGGACGGCATCCGGTCGCGACGTTCTGATTTCACGGACACATCGTTCGGGAATCAATCTGTCCTGCAGGGGCCGCAGATACATGACGGGACAGGAAAGTTCCTGCAGCAACGTTCGTACATCGACACGAATGACTTCCTGTACTCGTTCGGCGAGCAGGCGGCTTGGAACCGAGCGCACGGTCTGTTGAAGTTGCCGCACCAATGTCCTATCGCCACCACGCCCAACAGCACCTCGTCCAAGCATCCATTGGTGGGCTGCGAATGCTGGCATTGGAATTCGAAACAGCAGCGACCACGGAACAAATTTTGCCAGTCGTGGCACTGGCGGTGAGACAAACGAGGCCGCCAGAACCAGACGAGTGATGGACTGCGGAAATTGAGCTGCCAACATCACCGCCAGCGGCCCAGAAAAAGACTCGGCAACCAAAGTGCATGGATGCGAATCAGAAAACAGGCTTGTCAGCGAGTCGGCCAGCGATTTAGCCAGCGAGTCATAGGTTGACAAATCCGGCGGCAGATCCACCAGCGATACTTCGCAATCTGCGGGCGCCGAATCGCGAAAGCTCGAAAGCATCCCGGTCGTGCCATCAAGCCCTGGCAGAACAATCACTGGGTGTTTTGTCATTGTGATCAATACCAACAACATCTCCGCATATCCGGCCTCAGATGATACTCTCGTGGTGACAACGATCCCATGACGATTATTCCGCCTTTCGAAAGGGGTTAGATCTACAGAAGCATCGAAAAACGAGAACCAAATCGGTTCCCAGCCGTTGACTTCAAAACAGGGATCTCCAGTATAGCAAAAAATGAACGCGGTAACGAAAAAGTAGCCGTTCACGACAAGCCAGAACGTTTAGCCGAAGCCGACCACTATTCCGTTCGTGATTACTGTGGAAAGCAGATCGACTCATGGTTGAAGCTGAAAGGTCGAGAAATGGTCGGCGCAGGCGCGACGGCAGGGTGCAGCCTCCGTATTCAACCAAGCTGCCAATAAAACATCTGCAACCCGACGTACCGCGCGCCTTTGGGGGTTGCCGATAGAGCGATTTCGGTGTGGCGTATTTTTTTGGCGGCACCCCCCGACGGCTTGCGGCTAAACGTTCTGGCTCGTCGTGAACGGTTACACGAAGACTTCGATACCGAATTTGAGATCGGCTGGGTATGAGTTGGGCGGCTGTTGATTTACAATACGGGTCTGTCACGATCCCGATCCGTCTTCCGGAAAATGGATTAAAGTCCCTGCTACGCCCCCAGGTGGAATCCATTCCTCAACGAAAGTCAACGATGAAAAAACTTGAGCTTCACTGGCAAATTCTGATCGGAATGATTCTTGGCGCGATCATTGGCATCACGACCAATGTGACGCTGAGCAAACGCCAGACGACGTTGACCGACGGGCTGCCGGCGGGGATCAAGTCAGCCGATGTCAAGGTTTCGTCCGACTTAATTGAAGTCCGTTGGCAACCGGAGGATGAAACGCAGCCGTCGGAAACCTGGGTCGTCGATCCGACCGGTCGAACACCCGACTCCGTCATGACGCTCGGCGAATTGGGCAAACGATCTCCGGTCGCCTTGGCACTCTACGAAATGGCACCCAGTTATGCTCAGGTCGTCGGTAAATGGAGTCGCCGCATTGGAGGTTTGTTCCTGCGAATGTTGCAAATGGTTTCCGTGCCGCTGATTATCACGTCCTTGGCATCGGGTGTGTTGGGACTCGGCGGAGCAGCCCGCTTCCGAAGGATGTTCACAATCACCATGACCTACTTCGTCAGTACCAGCCTGATCGCGATCCTGACCGGATTGGTTGTTACGAACATCATCCGTCCAGGTGTCGGCAGCGAAATGCATCTGACCACGACTCAAACACCAGTCGGCGCGGACGGAATTGTGGAAACGATGATGCAGCAGGTTGAGAGTCTGATCCCTGCCAATCCTTTCGATGCCGTTACAAGCTCTGCGTTCCTGTCGATCATTTCCTTCACGATCATTTTCTGTATTTTTGTGTTGCAGATTGGTGGCGATACGTTGACGCGATTTCGCCAACTGGCCGAAGATGGTTTCGAAGTCATGATGCGGCTGACGTCGGCGATTATCAAGCTCGCACCCTATGGCGTGTTTTTGTTGATGGTCTATGTCACGGCGACTCAGGGGGTGGCGGTCTTTAAAGCGCTGGCATGGTATATGTTGGCGGTTTTCTCGGGGTTGGCGTTCCATTCTGTAGTGACGCTTTCGCTGATCGTATGGATATTCGCCCGGCGAAACCCGTGGAAGCTTGCCAAGGCCTGTAGCCCGGCGCTCTTGACGGCGTTCAGTAGTGCCAGCAGCAATGCCACGTTGCCTGTCACGCTCAACAACCTCGAAAAGCGAGCGGATATTCCGAACCGAGTCTGTTCGTTTGTCTGTCCGTTGGGAGCAACGATCAATATGGACGGTACGGCGCTCTACGAAGCCGTCGCGGTGCTGTTCATCGGCCAACTGGTCACGGGTGGTGACATGACGCTGACCCAGCAGTTCGCAATCGCGATCACGGCACTGATGGCCAGCATCGGCGCCGCTGGCATTCCCCACGCAGGTCTGGTGATGATGGCGATCGTGCTGCAGGCCGTGAACTTGCCCCTGGAAACGCAAGGCATTATCTTGGCGGTCGACCGTATTCTGGACATGTGTCGCACCAGCGTGAACGTCTGGAGTGATTGCTGTGCATCGAGCATCGTCGATCGCATGACCGCCAATGATGTCGTGGATCCCGTTCCGGCAGCATCGCCCGCTCCGGAAGTGGTCAAGACGGACCGTTAGCCATGTCGAGGAATCTGATGTGGGATAGACGTCCACGTCTGTCAAAATGGAGCGCGTGTGCGATACACCCAATCAAGCCAAAATGAAACCACTCCGAGAGCACATCCGAACCCTTCGCAGAACTTTGTCCGACGATATTCGGCGCGAAGCCAATCAACGAATCTGCAAGAGCTTCCAGCAACTGGTTTCGTTTCAGCAAGCCCAAAAAGTTGCGGGCTTTCTTGCGTTCGAGGCCGAAGCCGACCCGATGGAGTTGATGATTCATGCGGTTGAAAACGGCAAGCAGGTCTATGCACCGATCATGGTCGCCAAGCGAACGCCGTTGATGTTTGCTCCCTGGTCGCCAGAAATCGGATTGAAGCAAAATTGGTTTGGAATTGATGAGCCTGATGTGCCGCAATCGGAATGGATCACGGGTGATCAGCTCGATTTTGTGATCTGTCCCTTGATTGCATTTGATGATCGCTGCTACCGAGTCGGCGGCGGTGCGGGCTACTATGACCGGACGTTCGAGTTTCGAAAGCGAGGTTTTCAGAATCCGATCCTGACGGGATTCACCTATGAAATCCAGCGTGTGGATCGTATCGAACCGAAGCCCTGGGACGTGCGTCTGGACTCCGTAATCACCGAGTGTCAGATGTATCGCGCAATATAGATGTTAGAAAAATAGAATCAAATACCAATTCCGGGTCGCCTCGCTGAGCCAAGGTCGCGAAAATGGTTTCAATTGTACGCGGCAGTTTTCCGTCAAAGATTTTTTCACCGTCGATCGTGATCGTCACGGGTTGATCCAGATCGAGCATGGCATCGCTGAGCATGATTCGCAGCTTGGGCTTGCCAGCTTTTCGCTCAATGTTGATCTGCTGCCCGTCCAGTACCGCGACCACTTCGTCGCCGCTGGCAGTGGTCGCCGGGTCAGCGCCCAGCCAATAAAATCGCTCGTGCTTGGTGGACGATTGCCGCCAGACAATTTTCTTTGGCAGCGGGTTCCGCTCGTATTGCTGCATCCATTCAATGGCTGCCTTGTCCTGCAAATCCATCCAGTGTCCCTTGCCGGCATGAATCTCGACCGAGTGAACATAGCCCTGATCATCGGCGGCCCGCAACTGTTCCAGTTTCGTTTTCCATTCGGCCGCCACTTCGTTGCGCCGGAACGCACCGTCTTTTTCTCCCATGTGAATGGTGAATGGTAAATTTCTCAATCCGTTCGGGCTGGCATCGTTGGGGTGTCCCGCCATCATCGACGCTGCGGCGAATCGGTCGGCCATGCGCGGAGCAAGTTGATAGACGCCATCCCCACCGGCCGAATAGCCCATCAGATAAATCCGGTTCGGATCGACGCCTTCCACCGCTACCAGGGTGCCGATCAATCGGTCGAAGAGTGGGTCGATTTCTGGCTTGTGCCATAAATTCCAGTCGTCTGATGGAGCGCGGGGCGCGATGTAAATGGCGTGTTTCGGATCGTAGCTGCGACCGAGCCGAACCTGATTTCGCCACTGGGAATCATTGACACGCGCGGGAGCTTGACCGCCGCCGTGCATCGAGAGGAACAGACTGAGAGGTTGGTCGCCATCATCGGACCCCTCAAACCTGACGACATCATAGCGCATTTCAATATCATTGATTCGGACAAGTTTGGAATCCAGTTCCTTGGCTCGTTCGGCCTTGATCTGCTGCACATGGTCCTGCCAGATCAATTCCCGTGCGAGTACTGAATCCTGCCGAGTGAGTGGCGATTGGGCAAATGGCTGGGCTTCAACAGGCTCTCTCTGGTCCGGCGAAATGGCCAGCCATTGACGCAATGCCACCACCGCTTCCTCCGATGACTGGGGTGGATGGTTCGTTGGCTCCTGAGCCGCGACACAGGAAATACTTATTTGAGCAGCCACCCAAACCGAAATGAATCTCGAAGTGATATCAAACATGGAAATACAGGCAAAATAAGGGATAGGGACTACGTTCGTGTGGAGATCGTTTAGTTTACCGATTTGGATGCGGATGATCTATAAGCCGCATGACCTCCTTGTCTGGCAGGAGCGAAAGTTTGGTCGCTTGGAGGCATGGACTACTCCCCACCGAATTTATTTCGGTGGGAGTGAGGATCAGTTACTAAAAGCCATGCCCAAAAAAAGGCTCCCCGCCGAATTTATTCGGTGGGAGCAATGATCACCTACTATCATTGGGAGCCGCCGTTCTAGTCACTGATCCTGGTTCCCACCGAATAAATTCGGTGGGGAACAACAGAACTTTGTATCCAGCCAACTAAACTAGCAGGGGTGCCATAGGGTAAACTTTTACTTGTCGCTCGCCCAATGATCGCGGCGATTTATGCTCTACGACTTCGAAACTTATAAGCTGGTGTACCCATGAACTATCGCGAGCTACTCAAACAGTTGATTGGTGCGAATGATGATGAACGCAAGGAAATCCTGGAGCGAGTTCTTCAGGATCAACCGGATCGAAAACCATGGCTGCTCGAGCATCTGGGGCAATTAAAATCTCAGGTTGAAATGAGCGGTGTTCATGGATCGCACACAGACGCAGATCCCTCGTTGGCAAACACCATCGATTCTCGGGATGCCGCATCTCCCCCCTCGGCGGCACCGGACGTTTCACCGGCGACGATTCTGGCAGGCAGCGCCGAGTGGAACGAAATGAAACGAATGAGCTTGGGCGGGCTTGGCGAGGGAGCGGTCATTTCGGGGCGGTACAAACTGACGAGAAAAATTGGTGAAGGCGGGATGGGATCGGTTTGGATTGCCGAACAGTCTGAACCGGTCAAACGGCAAGTCGCACTCAAGCTGATCAAAGGAGGCCGAGAGTCCGCGCCCATCGTCAAACGTTTCGAGGCCGAACGTCAGGCTTTGGCGATCATGGATCACCCGGGCATTGCACGCGTGTACGATGGCGGAACGACGGCGGATGGTCAGCCTTATTTTGTGATGGAGTTGGTCGATGGAATCCCGCTCACCGACTATTGCGATCGCGAACGGTTGCCGGTTCGCGAGCGGCTCGAATTATTCACACGCGTCTGCCAAGCGGTACAGCATGCTCATCAAAAGGGAATCATCCACCGCGATCTGAAACCGGGCAACGTGCTGGTCACAGTCGTTGATGGGCGACCTGTTCCCAAAGTGATCGACTTCGGATTGGCCAAGGCGATTGAACATCGTTTGATCGACGAGTCGATCGGCGACGCCGGAGCGATTGTGGGCACGCCGGTTTATATGAGTCCCGAACAGGCCGACCCGACGACGGATGTGGATACGCGAGCGGACGTCTATGCATTGGGTGTGATTTTGTATGAGCTGCTGGTTGGAGTTCCACCGCTCGACGCGAGTAAATTTCAGCGAGGTGCGTTTCTGGAGATGCTGCGGATGGTTCGTGAAGTCGATCCACCTCGCCCAAGTACGCGGCTGAGCAGCCTTGACAATTTGCCGAATCTGGCGGCATCGCGAGCCGTTGAACCTGCAGAACTGCTGCGCTGGGTCCGCGGCGATATCGACTGGATCGTGATGAAGGCGCTGGAGAAAGAGCGGGATCGTCGCTACGACAGTGCCGCGAATCTGGCAGTCGATATCCAACGATTTCTTACCCACGAACCAATTCAGGCCCGGCCTCCGAGTCGCAGCTATCGATTCAGGAAGTTCGTTCGGCGCAATCGGTTGGCGGTGGTGGCGACTTCGCTGGTGTTGCTGGCGATGGTCGGCGGGATGATTGGAACAACATGGGGTTTGTTTGAGGCTCGCAAGCAGCAGCAACGGGCGCAGGAAGCCGCCGTTCGTGAAAAAGAACGGGCTGAAGGCGAACGAACTGCGAAACTTGCGGCCGAGAGTTCGGCACTGGAGGCTGCAAGGTCGGCGGCGGCCGAGAAAGCGGCCAATGAACTGACTCAGAAACGACTGAAGCAAATCGAAGCGGGCAACGAACTGGTGTTCGACATTTTCAAAGACTTCAACATTCGTAAAGTCAAAGAAGATGGCAAACCTGTCGAAGCTGTGCTGGCTCAGCGACTGATCGACGCCGGTCAGAAAATCGATGACGATACGGTCGGTGATCCAGTGACAGTTGCAACGTTGCTTCATCAATTGGGTACGTCACTGCTGAGTCTTGGTTTTCCGACAGACGCGAAACCGATGCTGGAGCGGGCACACGATATTCGGTTGCATGAGCTGGGATCGGATGCTCAGGAAACGATCGCTTCGCAAGTCAATCT
Source organism: uncultured Pirellulaceae bacterium (assembly GCA_964414815.1). Lineage (GTDB taxonomy): Bacteria > Planctomycetota > Planctomycetia > Pirellulales > Pirellulaceae > Mariniblastus. The sequence goes on from CAYPXY010000035.1 coordinate 14,175, forward strand.
GGCTGAAGCGCTGGATGGTATCGGGCACTTGTCCGAGGCCTTTGAACTGAAAACGGAAGCAGTCAATCATCTGCGTGAGGTTTTTGGCCCGGAGGATCCGAACACCTTGATGGCGATAGCCAATTTGGCGGTCAGCCACGCTCGTATGGAGCGTCACGATCTGGCGCTGCCGTTGTTGAAGGAGGTTCTGGAACTGCGGCAGCGAGTTCTCGGGCCGGAACATTTCGATACGATGACCAGCATGAACAATCTTGCTTCGGCGCTTTCATCGATCGGAGACCTGAAAGGCGCCGAAGCGATGTATTCGGATCTGGTTGAACTGATGGAAATCCATTTAGGTGACAACCATCATGATACGCTGCTGGCAACCAGTAATTTGGCGACTGTCTACGTCGACCAGCAGCGGCACGAAGACGGGCTGGCATTGCTCAAGGGAACGGCCGAGCGGGCGACGCAGCATCTCGGTCCGGATCATCCGACGGTTTTGCTGTTGAAAGGGAATTGGGGGGTACTGCAAGTGAAAACCGGAAAGCGAGCGGCGGGACTCAAGATTCTTCGTGAGACCTACGAGCAGTCGCTTTCCAAGTTCGGTGCGGTTCACCCATCCACACTGCTGGCTGGCGGCAAGCTGGCCGGTGTGTATGTCGCTGCGGAAGACTACAAGTCGGCTTTGCCACTATTGGAGTCGCTACTGGCCGGATCAGAATCGCTCTACGGCGCGGAGCATCCCGATACCATCGGTCAGAAAAGCCGGTTGGCGGTAACGATCAACGGGCTTGGAGACCATGCGCGGGCGGTGGAAATTCTGGAAGCCGTGATGAAATACCGGGTCGAGCGATACGGTGAAGAAAATCCGGCAACGCTGATCACCCTGGGTGATTTGGCAAGGGCGTATGCCGATGGTAATGAGTACGGAAAATCAATTGCGCTGTACGAAAAACAGTTGGCAACCAACCGAAAAGTTCATGGTGACCGCCATCGGGAAACCATGACAGCGATCAACAATCTGGCGATCGTGTATCGTTCAACGGGACAGGCTGACAAGGCCATCCCATTGCTGGAAGAGACGTTGCTGATCACCCGCGAAGCACTGGGAGAGTTCAGTCCGCAGTCACTCGGAATGACCCACAATTTGGCGGTGGCGTGTCTGACCAGCGGTCAGAAAGAAAAGGGAATCGAGTTGTTTGAAGAGTTTCGAAACGGGCGAGGACAGACCGAAGCCGTCAGCGATCATCAATATGCGGGACTATTGACGGTGTTCTCTCGCCGACTGTTCATGATCGGCGATTACAAGGCTCCGGAAGCATGGTTGCGGGAGTCGCTGGCGATCCGGAGCGCAAACGGCGTAGACGACTGGAGTACCAGCGCGACGGAGGCATTGTTGGGACGCTGTCTACTGGAAAGCGAGAAGTACGAGGAAGCGGAAAAGTTCTTGTTATCCGGCTACGAAGGGCTGAAGGCAAAACAAAACCAGATTCCGCAGGATGATCAGGTGTTGATCACCAATACCGTGAAAACGTTGATTGCGTTGTACCAGGCAACCGGGAATCAGGTTGAACTGGAAAAGTGGCGCGACGTGGCTGACGAGTAAGTTTTGAAGTTGCGCTTTTGTAGGCCAGAACAAGGTCGTGGCCATACCCAAGGGAGGTGTTTATAACCGCAAGACTTACTCTATTTGTTGCGGTTTTATTTTGAATTATGGTGATTTTGCGACGATTTTGTTGCGGATCTGTTGCGGATCTGTTGCGGAATCGCTTTCAGGCGACTGAAAACCTATTGAGTATCGTCGTTCCCTCAAAGCACTGGAGGGGCTTACAAATTTTGGATTGCCCAACCACAACAAATTTTTTTGTTAATAAATTTACAATTCATTGGTCAATTCCTTGTCTGGTCTCTTACCTGGTATTTTTGATTTCGGCTGTTTGGTTTATCAGGTATGGTCATTTCAACCAGACCGGTCGAAAGAAGGCCAGCGAGGACGCGATTTACTGCTCTGCCGCGGGGATTTACATGAAGAAACTCAGCTATTTCAGCCTTGGATCTAGGGCTCGAACTTATGAATGCCAGCAACTCTCGTTCGGACTTGGTTAATTCATTTTGCTTGTCATCAAAGGGGCTTCGAAAACCTGGCAGGCTGGGATGAACCAACAATTCGACGAAGAAAATTTTGCCTTGCTGGAGTATAACCAGCCTTCAGATTGGGGAAAACGGCTTCTCTGTGTCTACCCGACCTGGCGCTGGTCACTTGGTTCTTCTGACTTCAACCACGATCAGGCAATTTTTTCCTTCGATGGAATTGAGCGAGAGCAATACGGGATGATGCGAGACCAGTGTCGTATCGGCTTCAATGGATGAACGAATAACCCGTATGGAAGCATCGCTGGGGCTGCCAGCGGCCGCTGATACACCGCCGCCACCACCTCCTTGTGGGTTTGTATCTGAGTTGGGAACGGAAACAACCAGTTCGACTTCGATATTGCAGTTCAATGAGTAGATTTCTCCCCCCAGTTGCTCAGCAACTTGACCGGATATTTTGAGCCGACCTGTATTCTGGCTGGTCGAACTCTCGGACTGAATCTTTCCCGACCCTGATTGCGGGGCTTTCCGGAAAGGATTCACCCGTATCACGGAACTGGTTACTACACGAGGGTCTTTGAATGGATTAACCAAATTTTCTCTGTAAATATCCTGCAGGATGAGCAAGGTATCTTCGTCTGGTTTAGCTGCATGTTGAGACCAATCTCCATCATCAGCTTCCATGATCATTTTTACGATAAAGTTTACTGATCCCAGTAGAGATCGGTCTTGATACAAAGGGTTAGGTTGGTCCAGTTTCTCCAGAAACTCCTTCACCTTTGCGTGCCCGTCTGTTTTTGCCATCACGATGAGTGCATTTGTATTTTCGTCCAATGATACTGCGCCTAGCTCCTTCCTTAATATCGTCGCCAAGACTTCGCAAGCTAGTCTGCCGTCGGCATGCCGGAGTCGATAGACCAATATCCGTTCATCGTTGGCACTTCTGGGTGTCTGGGATGATTGTGCAAACGGATCAACATCGCCTGGCTTCGCCGACGGATCAGTATGGCCTGGCGGGTCGGTCTGCAATGCAAACGCCGGATTCAAGAATACCGACGAAAGAAGAAACAGGATGGTAAGGCTACCTCTTGCAAAGTTGTATCGAGAGTTCATTCAGTCATTCCTTTCAAAAGGTGTTCAAAGGGATAGGGATCGTTATCAATGATGGTTGTGAATTCGTTCAATCTGAATCACGCCAGGTGAACTTGGGATAAACCTGGACAAACGTGTATTTTTCTGTTCGATATGCCGGCGCCGCAATTGCCGGAGCTTTGATCGTGACCTCGACTTGAGGAATCGTTTTGCTCGAACTCGATTGGTTTTGTGTGTGCGCCGTTTCGGTTTGAAGTGGGGCCGTAGCGATATTCGACATTTCTGCCGTCTGCGTCACTTCATTTCGATTGCTGCTGATGAGCCAACCCGCTCCCGCGATAACCAAAATCGTTGCGGCCATGACCAGCCAATAAACCCAGCGGGTTTGCTGGCGATACGAGTTCGATTCACCGCTTGTCGCTGCGACTACGGATTCATGCTGATTTCGATTGAATGAAACGTCTGGTTCAAACGATGTTTCGATCTGGCAATCTGTCTCGAACAACTGGTAGGCCGCCTGGATATCCCAATCCAGTTGTTTCAGCAATTCAATTCGTTGCTGACACTTTGAACAGCCTTGCAAATGAGCCTCGAAATGTTCTCGTTCGCCTTCCGGCAGATCGCCGTCGAACCAGCGGTCACAAAGCGAGCAAAAGTTTTTGTCATGCATGGTATTTACTCGCGGCTGAGAAATTTTTGGCGCAGTTTCGTTCGGGCGACATTGAGCGTTGCTTTGACATTATCGGTTGTCGTCGACATTCGCTCGGCGATTTCACTTTGTGACAGTCCGTCGACCAGGTGCATCGTGATCATCTCGCGCTGTTTGGGCGGAAGTGACTGCACGAATTCCCAAATGGATTTTAAATACTCTCGATGTTCGACGACGTCGCACGGAAGTTCTTGCGGCGGGGTGTTATATTCGTTCGCGTATTGTTGCTGATGAGCCGATTGCCTGGCATTCTTCCGCCACCATTCGCGAAACACGTTGGCAGCGATTTGAAACAGCCAGCTTCGCGGATTGGCAACTTCCGGCAGGTTTTGGTCACGCTGCAATGCGCGAACCATCGACTCTTGAGCAATATCATCCGCCAGATCGGCGTTCCTGGTCAGGCTGCGGGCAAACCGCAGCAGTTCTGGCCAGTGTTCCTCCATTTCATTTCGCACGAAATCGCTCAGGCAGGTCGGGTTCATCAATGATCACATACCCATAAAGATGAACGAATCCAGGCCAGGTAAAACGAAATCCGGAGAATTTTCCTAACTTGATTCCTTTTTTCTTTGGGTACTGGAACGCAGCACCTCGTAGGGAGTTTTCGTTTCTCGCAACTCCAGATTCAGCACGCCACAGATTTTGGAAACGTAGCGGCTGTTGAGCGAACAGCGACCCGTCAGGTAACGTTTGACCGTACCGGGATCGATCTCGGTCAGTTGGGCGATCGCATAGGCAGAAAGCCCAAGCTTCTCAGCTTGGGCGGAAACGACATCGCGGATAGGGTCGTCCGTATTCATCCTGTCGTCAAGTTTAGTTTTTCAATATGTGTCATGCACACAAGAGCAAGTATTCGTGCTCGATACTTGCCATGGCCTTCCTTCGTCAATACATGGGCAGCCGTTTCGTCGACGATTGCAAACTCCGATGAAGGAATTAGAAATGCCTGACCATCATTCATCGTGACGCGAACAGGTCCTTCGTGGATGGCATCCATTAAAGTTTCTCGATCCATTATCAATCTCCTGATTCAGCCCGGAACCGCCGGGGCGGGCGGTAAACGAACGTTGACCGCATCCATTCACTATCGGCAAATTTGCAGATAGTGTCAAGCGGGAATACTTTTCTACCGAGGAATCGCGACGGTTCCAGTCAGCTTATCCAGCGGCGTGCGGTTTCCGCGGAACGTCGTGGTGGCAAGGTAGATCAACGGCAGCAGCAGAAACAGCCGTTTCAATTGCGTGGTCCAGAAGAGATCATGTTCATTCGTCAGGTTCCAGTTGATAATCAGGTACGCGACCACCACGAAGGGCAAGTACAACAGAACCGCCCGGATCGCGCCCATCAAGAATCCGATTCGCCGGCCATCTCGGCGGACGTAGCAAATTCCGCAAAGGTATTGCGAGACTCCGCCCAGCGTCACCCAGGTCCAGACAGCACCCGCCCCCAAAATGATCCAGATGGCGAACGAAGGATAGTCCTTCATCTGTTCCTCAAAATGAGGGTTGTCTGTCGGGCCGGAATGAGCCAGATTCATTGCTCGCTGCAATTGAGTTGGCGACCATTCCGAATGACCGACGGAAATGACCATGGGGCGTGAACTGTTGGAACCTTTGATCTCAATGATGGGCTCGTCCTTGGTGGAATCCGCCAGTTTCGATGCGGTCGATGCGGAATCTGTCTCGGCTTGGGCCTGGATCGAGATTGGCGGGGCGATCGAGTGGACCGCTTGGTCATTGCGATCGGTTTTTTTGGTTTCGCTACTTAGCAGAAAGCGGTTTGGCGAAAGGAGATTGTCTCCCGCCATCGCCGCCTGCGACCAGAGCGCTTTCTCAATCGTACCCAGTTTGTCATGGTTTAACACCAATTTCTCGGTTGCCGCTTCGATCGCTTCCTTGATACGAACGGCCCCCCTCGCAGTTCGGCAAAACATCCGCTGCTCGGCCGTGGCGCCCGCCCAATCATCCTCCAAAACAGTACGTTGATTGGCGGTCATGTAGTCCAGCGTCTTCAAGCAACGGACATCTTCATCGAGTCCGTGCAGGTAAAAAAAGCAGGGAAGAGCCAGCAGTACCCACGACGCCACCAGCCAGGGAAGCAGAAACGCACACGACAGCGCCGCACTAAAGAATCGGGAGCGTGTTGAAATAGCGGGCGACGAATTGCTGACCTTGCGAATGTCTTCTAGAGCTTGCGGGAGCGTCGGTTCATATTTTCCAGCCGCAACCGATTCACACAGCTTCATTGCTCGCAGTGGAAGCATCGACTCGACCGAAATCTGGCATTGAGTCGCCTTGCATTTGAGCTGCCGCTTCCGGAACCGATGGCTGGGTGATAATGCCAGAGTGCAAACGGTTTTGATTAAATCCGACGGCACGGCGCTGCTCTCTGACGTCGGACATCCGTCTTCCGAGTATTCTGACAGACGTGGACGTCTATCCCACGGTTCCTCACCGCTCTCCGACGTCTGATTTCCGACGTCTGACCTCTGACCTCTGACTTCTGACTTCTGACCTCCGCCTTCGGTGCACGCATCGTCGAAATCAACCACACTCAATCGACCAGCGCGATCGATCCACAGTTTGTCGCTGGTCGGCAAATGTTCGCCCTGCATGCATTGGCTAACTTCCGACAACTCCTCTAGTTGGCTGAACACCGATCGGGTTTGTGGCCAGGGGAAGTGGACGCTTTGGGACAGGCACTGACTCAGCGGCAGGCCTGCGGGTGTGGCGTAACAAAACCAGTGTTCGCTCCCAATCCGTCCTTCTTCAATGAAACGAACGCGATTCCATCTCGGCCGGGACTGCTGAATCGCTTCCAGATCAAGATCCGGATCGGACGATAACGCCAACCAAACCTTCCGACCCAATTGGGGATCGGCTCCCTCAAACCATCGTACTCCGGTATGACTCGACAGTGGAACGATTTCATTTCGGACTTCGAATCGGCCTAATTGATGGGGTATTGAAGGTGCATCGATCCGGCTCGGCGACCAGTCAGGTAGCTCCATGGTGGTCAACGGCATTTGCACCACCGGTTTGAATTGGCACTCGGTTTTGCTTAGCCAATCGTGCAGTAGGTGCTTGTTACCGGATTTCTTCCAGGTCGAATAGCAAAGCCCAAATCCGGCGAACATCGCCAACCAGCCGACCGCAAAGCTGCGCAATGGAGTGTCAATCCCGCTGTAGGCCATGATCGAATTGGCCATCCACCCGATGCCGTGGACCACGGCCAGAAACACGACCGCTCGCAGCAGGCATTTCAAACTGCTGGGTTTTGTCCCCGTTTGACGATCCACGACGCGAACCCGGAGGGCGGCCTTACCTAGGCTCGTTCCGAACAGCGACTCTGAAATCCAGTAGTACAACAGAGCCATGAGCATGCCGATCAGCTCGGTGGGCGGTTCCGAGCGTCCCGTCAGCGGCGAAAGGACGAACAAAATGATCACGCCCAGCAGCGTTGTGCTGATAAACGAATCGGCGATCCCGGCGATGACTCGCCGTCCCAGCGAGGGGGCTTCAGGTTTCGGTGCCAGCAACACGTTCAGCTCGTCGCGCATTTCAGTGAACGAAGAGTATCGCTCGTTGGCGTCTCGCGAGAGGCCTTTCATGACGATTGCTTCGAGCGAGGGAGGAACTTCCACACCGATGGAACTGAACGAAGGTGGATCCGATGATGCGATCCGGGCGATCGCCTGAGCGGCATTGGGCGATTCAAAGGGGGCTTTTCCGGCAATCAAGTAATACAGCGTGGCCGTCAGAGAATAAATATCGGAGCGCTCGTCGAGTGTTTGACCGAGCAGTTGCTCGGGCGAAGCGAAAAGGGGTGTCCCGAGGAACGCACCCGTTTGAGTCAGCTCCGAATCCGTGATCAGCGAACGGGCCAACCCAAAATCACCGATCTTCACGTAGCCGTCTTCATCAAGGTAGCAGTTCGCGGGCTTGATGTCGCGATGAATCATCCCTTTGGAATGAGCCTCCATCAGGCCATCGATACACTGAAGCGTCAGTTCAACGGATTCCCTGCAAGTCAGCCGTCCGCGCTCGAGTACGAGATCCTTGAGCGTCTTGCCGGTCATCAGCTCCATTGCGATGAAAGGGGTTCCCTGATCTTCATCGACGCGATGGACGAAAACGATTTGCGGATGATTGATCTGGCTGGCGATCAAACCTTCCTGTTTAAAGCGGGCCAAGGCATCATCCGAACGAGCCAATTTCGGTGACAACAACTTGAGCGCCACGGCGCTGCCTGAAGAATCTTCCGCTCGGAAAACTTTTCCCATGCCCCCGTGTCCGAGCAGCTCCTTGATCGTATAGCCCCCAATCGACAGAGGAGCCATTTCGTCGGCGGGGAGTTTTACGGTTTTCGCGCTTTGATTTTGCCGATCAAAAGAAGTCGTTTCGTCGATGTGGGGCGTCTGTTCGAAGCTGCCTGTTTCCTCGAGAAGCCGTTGTAGTGCCGAACGGTGTTGTGAAAATTCGGTCGAATTGTCCAACGGATTCCCCCCAGCCATCGGTTTGGGCGCAGACGGATCAGGGTTGGAATTTGGCTCGTTCATCATGACCACGCTTGGGTTCGAGCGTGGGTTGGAGAGGGGCGATGGTTGGGTGAGGATGGAACTGAGAATCGGATATCAATGAGTATAACCCGCCAGCCTATCCAGGCAATGTCGACTGGGATGCGACATTCGCGAACTGCCTGCATGGTCCGTAGGCGTTGATTAAGGCGTGATTTTCTTGCGTTAGGCAATGGCATGTACTAGCACCGAAAAGCGTTCGTATTTTCAAACACAGACATCAATAGTACAGACCTTACACGACGAAAGTTTCAGAAAGTAGCCAAACGGTTCAGACAGCTTCCAGCTTCTTCAATTGCGATTCAATAAACGTCCGATGAGCCCCGTTTTGGGCCAGTGCAAGCCCGTCGCGCCAGTGAGAAATGGCCTGCCGAGTATTGGATTCACGTTGAAACATCTGAGCCATTGCACAATCCCACCAGGGACGCAGCCGTTTTCGGTCGGCGTCTGGGATGGCCAGCAGGAATGTTCGACCGCGTTGGACGTTTTCCAAGTATGAAATGGAAATGGCGTGGTTCAAGCGAATCATCGGTGTCGGGAAATGTTGCAACAACAACTCATAACACTCAGTCACTCGTTGCCAATCGGTTTCCTCCCAACGCACCGCACGACAGTGCTCCCAGGCGATGGTGGCTTCAATATGGTACCGGCTCAGTTGATCTCCTGTTGCCGAACGTTCCATCCAGCTCATCGCTTCGCGGATCATGGCCCAATCCCAAAGGGTTCGATCCTGATCCGCCAGCAGCACAACATCTCCCTGCGAGTCAATACGGCTGTAGAGTCGGGCTGCATGCATCCGAAGCAATGCTAACAGCGCGAAGGTCGAAGGCGATTGACAAATGGGATGCTGCGCCAGCATGTTCGCCAATCGAATGGCTTCCTCGCAAAGATCTTGCCGAACCGAGATTGTACCCTGAGTTGCCGCGAACCCTTCGTTGAAAATCAGATAGATCGTGGATCGAACGGTCTCCAGGCGTTCTGAAACAGCCGCATTGTTCAGTTCGGTCAACGTCAGATCACCGGACTGCAATCGTTGCTTCGCGCGATGGACTCTCTTCTCGGCATTGGCATGAGTGGTCAGCAAAGCGTTGGCAATTTCGGGAATGCTGAAACCGCTGACGGTTTTCAATGCCAGGGCGACTCTTGATTCCGCAGGGATCGCAGGGTGACAACAAAGAAACAACAGCCTCAACGTTTCGTCGCCAACTTCGTCTTCGAAGTGAATCGATGGTTCCGATGTCGATTTCGCTTGTTCTTGAGCAACCTCCGGTGAGGATAGCACCTGGTCCGCGATACGCTCTCGCCGGAACGAGTCGTTGGCCAGATTGCGGGCGGTTCGATAAAGCCACGCCGCAGGGTCTGCAGGAATCCCTGTTCGAGGCCAGGTTGCCAACGCCCGCGACATGGCTGACTGCACCCAATCCTCAATCGAGTTCAGGTGCCTTGTTCCCAAGCTGCGAGTCAGCAACGCCACGATGCGTCCGTATTCATGCCGAAAAAAATGTTCAACAATTTTCGGCGCCGAATCCACGTCTAGACGTATCCTGCAAATTCCCGAATTTCAATCGCTCCGCCGACCAGGGCGATCGGGCATTCGCGAGCCACTTCGACAGCGGCTTCATAGGAATTGGCTTCGACCACCGAGAATCCGCCGATCATCTCTTTTGCTTCGACATAGGGTCCATCTGCGACGACGCCATCTGATTTCAAGACCCGGCCTGTCGGCAACAATCCATCACCCGGATCGACGATCTCGGTTTTGAACTTTTGAAACCAGCCTTCCCACATCTGAAGGAAGCTTTGGATTTCTTCGGGTGAAGGTTGGTTGTTGGGGTCGGCACTGTCGCGATAAATCAATAGGTACTTGGGCATAGAATGCACTCCTGAAAATGAAGTTGGACGATTTGGCCCCAACGCACGAGCGCCGGGCCTGATGAAGTGACGGCGAATCTTTGGCATGTATTGTACTATGCCAACGAGAATCCGTCGTCCATTTTTGAAATCGTCCGGTTGACGTACTATCGACGATTGACGGCCCTCATACCGGACAGTCGGACTTGGGAAAATAAAAAAAAACCGGACGAGCTTGTGACTCATCCGGTTGATAAAATTATCTTGACGTTGGTTCAAAAAAGCAGAAAGGATTCTGCTCTCTAAGTTCGTCGCTATTTAGCGGCGGTTTCAACCGAGGTTTCTGTTTTGGAAGCTTCTGCTTCCGTGGCTACGGCTGAAGTTTCAGCAACGGCTTTAACGGCCGCGACGTACTTTGCTTTGGCGACCATCAGGCGAGCGTTCAATTCGCATTGGGTGGTGTTGTCAGCAACGACATACTCGATCGGTTTTCCGGTTTGAGCGGAAGCAGATTTCGCACAGTTGACGCAACCTGCTTTTTTACCGTCGACTTGATAAGCAATTTTGATTTCCTTGACGGCATTGGCAACGACTTCGGTTTGCTTTGCAGCCGCTTCGCAGCAGCCGATCGAGGTACCGCAGAGGCTGGTCTTGCCAGAGGCATCGCATTTGGCAGGAGTCGTGAAAGCATTGACGAATGTCTCGGTTTCTTCGACCAGAGCGGCGAAGGCTTCATTTTTGCAATCGAATTGCTTGGTTGCGACTACGTATTTGATCGTTTCGCTGTTCTTTTCAGCCAGAGCTTTTGCACCTTCTGGGCAGCAGACCGATTCGGTACCTACCAGGAACGTCATTTGGGGCAGCTTTGCCAGGGCTTCTGAGCAGCAAGTTTTGCAATCGGTTTCTTTTGAGCAAGCCGCGGTGCATTCGGTTTTGTCATCAGTCGAAACCAAGGTGGCGTTTCCATTGCATTTTGTGCAATCGCTAGCGCCTGTTGCGACCTTGTCCTGGCAGCATTCGCCACCTTCCGAGCAGCTACCGGTGCATTCACCGTCTTGATGAGCAACCGTTTGGGTTTTCTCTTTGGAACAGCAGGTCGCTGCAGTTGCCACTTTGTCCTGACAACATTGATCACCTTCCGAACAGGTGCTGGTACATTCACCGTCCTGATGAGCGACGGTCTGTGTCATGTCTTTTGAGCAGCAGGTTGCGACCTTTGATTCCGAGGTGGTGCATTGGCTGCAGCACGATCCCGTTTTGGTTTCATCCTGAAATGCAACCAAGGCGAGTGCTGAGTCTTTCGCGCAGCATCCCGAAGTGCATGTCTTCATGTCGACATTGGTGGTTGCGGCGGCGGTTTCTTTTTTCTTTCCGCAGCAGAAGCCATCATTCATAAAAACCGAATAGGCCAGAGCGACGGTGGCCAGCACGGCAACTGAAAAAGCTACTTTCATTGAAGTTCTCCAATACTGAAGTGTGAGATTTCTTGACGTAAAAATTATGGACGCTAAAAACAATCCGGCGTCTGCTTGCGGATAATTATAACCCTTTTGCAGCCGCACAGCTTGCGATTTTTGCTACTCCTGCCCAGAATCGGAATTCAGTCTACAGGAACGCAAGCCAAAAGAGAACAGAAATTGGAGGAGAAACGAAAAAACGGGACAAAATACCCGTTTCGTGGACTTGCCAACAAAGGGAGTGAAAGCAGGTAAGCACTGAGGCAGGTTATCGTCCGAAAAATGCCAGCAAAATGAATCAAGCGGTCGCGTCTAGCGACCGCTTGCCAAGAGTAGGCCGGAACAAGGGACGCGGGAAAAATGCCACCACACCGCAGTGTTTGCCACCGCGACCGCAGTTCCGGCATCGCCTCGGTTAAATGCCGGAACTGCGCAAACGCAGGAAAACCAACGGAATAGTATGTTTCATCATTTAGCGCTTGCTTGTTCCGGCCTACTTCAGGGAGACCTTAATACCCCGATTCGGGCGAAGCTCCTCCTCCGCGGATACTTCTTCGAATCGTTGGAGCTGTTTTGGTTGGCTCAACGGGTGCGGGCGTATACTTCTTGCCGATCAGTGCTTCGAGCTTTTCACGCTGTTCCTTGGTCAGTTCCGCCAGGACTTTTTCTCGGGCTTCGTTTTTGAGTTGCTCCATCTTTTCGGTCAGCTCCTTGTTCGCCTCTTCGCTCTTTTTCTTCAAGCGTTCGATTTGCTCTTCGGAAATGCCAAGCTGTTCTGCAAGTTGCTTGCTAGCCAGCGCGCCAGCTGTACCCGAGTACTGCATGTGTCGCTGAACGGAAATCTGGTTGAGCCGGTCTAGCTGATGAGGTAGCAGCATCTCTCGGATCTTCTCCTTGGTCTCATCGTTGACCTTTTTCATCTTCGTTCCCAGTTCTTTCAGTTTCTCCCGATCGAACCTTCCGCCTTGCAACTCCTTCGTATACTCGTTCATCGTTTCCTGAACGTCTTTTTGCAGGCGATTGAAATTATCAAGCTGGGTCGTATCCAACTCGATTTCCTTTTGAATATCCATATCGCGAATGAGATCCATCGGATCGGGTGCGGGCATTCCTGGAAATCCAAATGGCATCCCCACGGCAGAAGACGGGTCGATGGAGAAAGTAGTAAACGTCGGAGCGCCGCCGTCGACCGAGCTTGACATGGTTGAGAACATAAGTGGAGCACCCCCGGCTGAATCGCCGGCGACCATAATATTCATCGAACGGCTTTCGGTAGTCGAGGATGCTTCATCCTGGGCAGCAACTCGCGACGCAACGGTCAGCGAGCAGACGGGAATCAACAGGGCTTTGAGCCAGAGACATCGGTTCATTTTCATGATTAAATTCCATGGGGGTTAGAAAGAAAGGGGGATCTCTCCTACCTGGTTGCAAGTTATAAGGCGACCGGCAGGTAAAAGCAGTATTGTGTTTCCCAGACGCTGGGTTGCGAGTCGCGGAGCGACTCGCCTACACTAGGGTACGTTTTTATCTGCCGGTCGCCTAAACAGAGGGGGCAGGGGAGTAAGTTGCCGGATCGGTTACAAAACAGCAAAGACTACTTATCTGGTTGCTGGCTCTTTTTCAGCATCTCGATTTCCTTGCGCAGCGATCTGATTTCGCTGAGCAATTCATCGATTTGGTTCTGTGAGGTGGCAGGTTCGACGGGTTGAGCTTTAAGCTGACCGTTGGGTTGAGTCGCTACACCGCCTCGGCCCATTCCGGCCAGGTTTTGTTCCATCTGCTGTCGAAACTGTTCCATCTGCTGAGCATGCTGTTCCATCATTTCCTGGAACTGTGCCTGGAACGCCTGAGGATCAAAATCCTTCATTTCGAAAACGAATCCAGGTCCGGCCTGTTGCCAGTTGAGCTGAAAATCGTTCACTCGTTCAAAGGCCTTTTGAAACTCAGGGTTCAAGTCGAGGCCTTCGATTTTCGCTTGCAAGCCACCCGTCAATGGCATTCCCAAAACCGTCTGACGCTTTGTTGGTGCTACCTCGATAGACAGTTCCTGATCATCGCGAACCAGGGTGATGGAAACTGTAATTTCTTCGTGTCCGGCTTTCTGGACGACTTCAGTCAGGTTTTCAATGGAAGCCAGTGGCGTTTGATTGGCAAACAGCAGGATATCATTTTCCTGGACACCACTTTTTTCGGCCGGTGAATCAGAAACCACCGACAGTACGACCAAGCCGTTTCCAGATTCCAGGTTCAGTTGTTCGGCCATTGCTTCGTCAACCGGCTGCACGGAAACGCCAATCATGAATTTGCCGACCGAGGAGCGGGACAAAATCATGGGAGCAACCGCCTTGCCTACCGGCTCACCCGGTTGGGCCAGGTCGAGTTCGTAAACATTGCCTTCTCCGTCGGTAACGATTGCCTTCTTGATGATTTCCGTCCGCTCTTGGCCATTCTCAATGGTCGATTGCTGCGACAGGCGAACCATGACACTGTTGGGTTGAATCGTTTTCTTGTTGCCGTCAGCGTCCACGATGGTGACCGTATTGGTGACCGAACCATTGATGGTGATGGCTTCCTGATCTTGATCTTGATCTTGATCTTGATCTTGATCCTGTGCCGATCCTTTTACGATCATCAGCTTTGGATTGATTTCTCGCCCGTCGCGATCAACGATGCGGATGGTGGTCGATGCTTCTGCTTTGGCTTTGTCCTGGGCAACACTGCCGGAAGGGATTCCAGCCGCGACATATCCGGACATCATCAAGGCGATGGAAAGTCTGAAAAAAGTTCGAGTGTTCATGTCGATCTCCTATGGGGTGAATGTATACGGAAAGGGAAAAATTACTGAGGATGCACCAATCGGACTGATCGGATGGGAACCATAAACACACGGCCGTCATCCAGGTTGCCCGACAGGAAATCCAGTTCCTGCCGAACGCGAATTCCATTGGCGCTGAGTTCGTTCAGTTGATCGGGTGTCAAGTGAAACTCCTTGGGTAAACGCTGATCGATTTGCTGCCATTGATCGAGCGACCGAACCAGGTAAAGCGGAACATCGCCATGCACCTGGGACGGATCGTGGTTCGGTAGCTGCATCCGATAATCAGGTTGGTTCAAGCTGACCGGCGTGATCTGGGGGCTTGCTTGGGGGCTTGCAGAGGGCGAATGGTTTGGCAACGCGTGATGGGCGATGAGCGCCGAACCCTCTCTCAAATCCATCAACGGCCCTCTCTCGGCCTGCATCGAATGGGGGGACGTTGACTGAGCGAGTTGGCCCTGGTTCGTCCACTGCCGCCCGGTGGTATAGCTCAGCAAGGCGACGATCAGCAGGCTGGCAGCCATCATCAGTCCATGAAATAGCGAAGGGAACTCACGTCGCTGAACACCTTTTGAAACCGAAGCCTGATCGAAGGCGTTTTGGCGAGCAGGAGAAAGCATCCCTTGAGTCGAATCAAGTTCGCGTGGGTTCACGGCAACATTTTGCCGAACCATTTCCTGGGTATCCGCCAAGCAGTCCAGCGTTTCAGCGGCCTGAGACGAGCCGCCCAGTTGTTGTTGCCAGGCGCGGTCTTCCAGTAAAGCGACGGCAATGGTTTCCCAGTACTCGGGGTAATTTCTGGCGGTCGTCAACAGGCTTCGAATATCTTTCGAAGAACATTCGCCGTCCACCAGCCGTTGCAGTTGGGTTGAATCGATCGTTGAATCAATGCGATGGGTCATAAACAAACAAACTTTATAATAGTTTTCGCAATTCCGTTCGGGCTTGCAAAAGCCGATACTCGACAGACCGGACGGGAATCCCCAAGTGATCCGCCAGTTGTTGATAGCTCCATTTTTCGGCGTACTTCAAAGTCAACATCTCTCGCTGAGCCGGCGTCAACCGGTTCAGAGCTTCGTTAAAACGCTTTCTTTCTTCCTTCTCAAGCAACCAGTCCAGCGGCTGCCTGGCCGAAGAAACCTGCTCGAGGTCCGACACGGGCGTTGCGTTCGATTTCCGATTCAGTTTGCGGTGGAAGTTGACCGCTTGCCGAACGGCGACGCGATACAACCATGGAGCCACTTTGTCGGGATCGACCGGGATGGGCGGGGTTTTAGTTTTTTGGCTTTCGGTTTTTGGTTCGGCGGTTACGACGCAACTGGTTGTTGCTCCATGGCGTTCTGGCACATCGCTCTGCTCCGAGGTGCTTTGCCGGATCACCGCCAGTGCAATTTCCTGCAAAGCATCATCCACTGCATGGGCATCACCCATCCGGCATCGCAATACCTTGGTGAGCCACGACTTGTGAGTCTCCAGCATCAAAGGCCAGTCGATTGCATTTGAAGCGGGGTCAGGCATGAGTCAACAAGTCAGGCAAATCAGCGAATGTACGTTTGAAACGGCTCAGTCGTAGGGCAAACCAATGGAGCGACCGCGCAACACACCACGTGCAGGTTGGTGTATTCTACGGTCAGTCAACTCCACGTGAGACTGCTCAGTAAAATAGTCGCCGCAAACCAAAGAAATCCCACGAAAATTTTAAAAGGCGTGGATTCGCGAGGAAACAGGAGTTATTCCACCCACTTCGCCACCCGCCCCTCGCTGCCCACGGCCCACCCGGCCTTCCCGTCAGGTGAAAACTGAATCGCATGAAAACCGTCGCTTGAAGCGCGACGCCAGGTGTGACCTTGGTCGGTTGAAAGGTCCGTTCCGTTTGGACCAACGGTGACACAATGAATTGTCTCACCGTTTTTCCAGTGAGCTACACAACTTCGATATCCAGAGGGCGGCTGCTGGCCGTCTGGTACCCGCCAAGTGGTTCCACTATCGCTCGTGACCGCGACATTGCCAGCAGTCGATTCCGGATCAAGGTAGTTGCCTCCCACCGCAATCCCGTGTTTCGCATCCAGAAATGCTAGCGAAAAAATGCCCGACGATTCATTTCGAGGGATCGGTACCTCGGCGATAGACCAAGTTTGGGTCGGTTCCGTCGACTCCTCGCGATCCAGAATCAGCACGCGGCTGTGCCCTGAACGTTCTGCTTTCTCGCCTCCTCCCAAGCCAATCAAGAGCCTGTTGGAACCCACGGTAATCATGTTCGTCCCGCTGGCGGCAAACCCACCTTCGTTGGGCAGCGCCTCGGGAGCATCGACCAGCGGTTCCCACGTCAGCCCGCCATCGGCAGTGGTTAACAGGAAAAACCGACCGTCGATCGGATCGCCCATGACGATGCCCTCCTCGGCATTGAAAAACGAAACCGCATCGAGAAAAACTTTGGGGTCAGTCGATTCGAAAACGCACTTCCAGTTTTGCCCTGCATCCGCCGAGCGATAAATTCTGGCAGGCGTACCCGACGTCATGGCAATGACGACTTCATCATCAATGGCATGAATATCCCGAACATCGAGTTCCTCAGCGCCAGCGATGGTTGAGACCCGCCATGAAACTCCGCCATCGTGGGTATGAACAACGGTTCCGCCCGTTCCGCTGGCCCAAACGGTTTGAGGGTTGAAAACATGCAAGCCACGCAAGCTGGCATTGGTTTCAACCTCCTGCAACTTCCACGGCGAATCGGTCAGCGGTGCTGCGGCTTCAACCATTTCGATGGCTTCCTGCGAAGTTACGATTGAAACAAACAACACCCCAACAATAACTGAAAGTTTGAACATGGGGGTCTCCGGTAAATTGATTATAAAACTCGTTTCGATGCAGGAAAACTTCCCAGCACGGTCAAGCTTTTGCAATGGGCGCGGGCTTCGCCGATGACTTGGCCGATGTGCGGTGTGTCGCGATGGCCTTCGAGATCAATGAAGAATGTGTAATCCCACAACACCTTGCCACTGGGCCGTTTCTCGATGTGGGTCAGGTTGACTGCGTTTTTCTTGAAGACATTCAGCACCTCCACCAGCGAACCCGCCCGGTCATCGACCGAGAACATCAACGACGTTTTGTCATTGCCCGAAACTTCGGTTCGCGACTTCGACAGAATCAAATAACGGGTCATGTTTCCCTGCCGATCCTCGATGCCTTCGAACAAGGGGCGGATGCCAAACCGTTCGCCTGCTAGAATTGATCCGATCGCTGCGGCGCCCGATTGGGGGGCCGTTTTATTTTCGGCCACCACCTGAGCGATGGCCAGTTCGGTGGTCTCCTTCGGGATTCGCGTCGCGTGTGGATACTGGGTGCTGAGCCAGTTCCGACACCCCTCGAACACCGACGGCTGGGCGTAGATGCGTCTGACTTCTTCGGGCTTGCAGTCGGCCAGCAGCCCGTAGTGAATATCCAGTTTCACTTCGCCATAGATGTTGAGCTGGTTATGGAACTCGAAAAAAGCGTCCAGCGTTTCGTTGACTCCACCCGATGAACTGTTTTCAATCGCAACCAATCCGTAGTCGATTTCGTTCGATGCAACGAGCTGAAAAACAGAACGACTTTCGCGGCTGGATACGAACTCGACGCTCGTACCAAATTGCCGAACCGCGGCGAGGTGGTCAAAGTCGCCTTCGGGACCGACAAATCCGATCCGCAAGGGTTTCTCCAGCCGAAAACTGCCGCTCATCAGTTCCCGGTAGATTCGCTCCAACGATTTGTCCGCCAGGGGTCCTTGATTGAGCGACTGGATTTTGAGCAGCACCGCCGACTCGCGATGCGGAGCATAAATCGGAGTATCAGACTTCCGTTTGAACTGACCGACCTGAATCACCAGCTTCGCTCGCTCGTTGAGCAGGTGGACAATCTCCGCATCGATTCGCTCGGTTTCCGTCAGGATCTGCTCCATCGAGTCGGCAGGTGAAATGGTTTGCGGGGGTTTGAACCGGAAATCTGGATCGTAGACCGGAAAACTTCCCAGCACGATCAAGGTTCGGCAATGCGCGCGGACTTCGCCGATGATTTCTGCAGTGGCTCCATCGTGAGCGTGGCCCAGCATGTCCACAAAGAACGTATACTCCGTACCGATTTCGCGGCTGGGCCGTTTCTCAAGGTGGCTCAGATTGATGCCGTTTCGCTTGAAGACCGAGAGAATATCGACCAGCGATCCGGGCCGATCCAGACAGGTAAACATCAACGAAGTCTTGTCGTTGCCTGTTCGCGGATTCGGTTTCCGCGCCAGAATCAGAAACCGGGTCATGTTGTCATGATTCGTTTCGATGTGTTCGGCCAGCGGCTTCATGGCAAAACGTTGTCCGGCAATATCGGAACCGATGGCAGCGATACCATCACCCGGGTCGGCCAGATAAGCAAACTCGACGGCGGCGGCGGTGCTTTCGTAAGGGATTCGCTCGGCATTCGGGTAGTGTTCGGCCAGCCAGTTATGACATTGCGCCAACGCTTCGGCCTTGGAATAGATTTTTTTGACTTCGCCCGCCGGGCAGTTTCCGAAAAGACAAAACTGGATGCTCAAGCGGACTTCGCCACAGATCGTGACGCGATCGTAGTAATTTGAAAACGAGTCCAGGGTTTCGATGATCGCTCCGCCTGTGCTGTTTTCGATGGGCACCAGTCCATAATCGACGTGACCGCGGGCAACTTCCTCAAAAACGCCTTGCAGCGATCTCAGGTTTTCGTAATCGACGTACTCACCAAAGTACAACTGGGCGGCTTGATGGCTGAACGTGCCAAACGGGCCGAGGTAGCCGACGCGTACCCGCCGCGCCAAGCTGAAGCTGCTGCGAATGATTTCGCGGTAGACTCCTTCGAGTGCCGAATGGGGCACGGGTCCCACGTTGCTGGCAACTACTTTTTTTAGAACGGCTTCTGAAATATCCACCAGCGCGTTTTTGCCCGGATCCGCTTGACCGGTGCGGCGAAGCATATCGATGGTCAATTCGGCGCGGCGGTTGAAACGCAGGACCAGTTCCTCGTCGATGGAATCAATCTGAATGCGAATGGGCTGGAGGGACGTTGGGGTCATGAGGTTGTGAGTTAAAAGGACGTTTAGGCGACCGACAGGTAAAAGTTTACCCAAGCAGTATTGTGTTTCCCATAATGTTTTTGTTCCCTTTTTGGGATACGAGGGACCTTGCGAAGAAGGGAGTTTCCTCGGATCGTTGCTATGCATTCAGATGGGTCGGAGGTGAAACTCCCCCGGATGAAATCCGGCGGCATCTGTTTTTCTCTGACGCCTCTTGTCAGGTAAAGGGTAACGATCTACCGGTATAAAACCGGTAGCATTTTTGTTTTCCGCGTGTGAAGCTTGTTCTTCCTATCTTTTGACAGCCCAGCGCCAGCCCAACGGTAGACTTCATGATAGCAAATTTTGACTAGCTGCTTGCAAAAGCCATGTCGGACTTAGCCTGTGTTGGGAAGGTTGGATTTTAACGATCATAACGACGATAACGGATAGGGTAGGGTCTGTCCTGCCTACGGAAACTCCTTGGAGCGAACATGCGAACTACCTATCGAATAATCGTCTCGTTGATGATGGTCAGCTTGGCTACCACCTCGAACATCAATATTTCCATGGTTCACGGCCAGGAGGCTTCTCGGTCCGTTATCGAGAACGGCGATCCCATTTATATCGCCGACAATACAAGTGATGTCCTCTCGAAGGGGGCGCGTCGCAGCTATGACGGAAACGCACCCGTGCAGGGAGCACCTTTGGTGATGGAGGACGAGGGCGCATTGCCTCCAGCGGGATTGACGGACGGTTCGTTTGCACCACCCTTGAAGCAGTCTGCGGATGCTTTTAAAGCAAACGGGGGATCGTTTCAACCCTTGGGCCCGGTTAAGCAACCTGTGCCGCAGTCGTTCCAACTGAACCAGGAGCAGACGATCGGTGCTCAGGTGGGGCCTATCAAACCGGTTTCCATCCAGAACCAAGGGCCCGCCATCAGTACCCAAATCGAAGCTCCCAGTTATATCAACTTGAATCAGCCTGCAAAGCTGCGCATCAAACTGGTCAATAGCGGTGATGCACCTGCGGCCAATGTGAAACTGCTGGCGACGATTCCTGGTCATGTTCGGTTTGCCAGTTCGAACCCAGCACCCACCGATGTTCAGGGACAAGTGTACGAGTTTCAGATTCCAGGTTTCGCGGCCAGGCAAACTCGTGAGGTGGTCATCGATCTGATTCCACAGGAAAAGAAAGCGATCGACATCGGCACAGAGATCATCGTCGAAAATATTCAGCGGTTCTCCGTCGGTGTTCGCGAACCAAAAATCAAGATTTCACTTCAGGGGCCTACGGAAACCCACTTGGGGCAGAACATAACTCATAAGGTCTTCATCGAAAACACGGGAGACGGGCAAGCTGAAGATGTGGAGTTGTTGGCGATCTTCCCGAATGAACTTCGCTGCGAGAAGAAAAACTCGGTAGCTATTCCAGTACTGGAACCCGGCCAAAGAATCGAGGTTGAAATTCCGTCGATTGCGACAGGAGCAGGTCAAGCGGAGCTGGCTGTTTCAGTGGCCGCGTTGGGGCTGGATTCACAAACCGTCAAATCGGGAATCCGCGTTTTCGAACCTGAACTGGAAATTTCAGCGGCAGGTCCGCAGGTGAACTTCCTGAATCGGGAAGGTATTTATACGATCAAGATCGATAACACCGGCGAAGTGGATGCATCGAATGTCACCGTCGATCTGAAGGTTCCATCCGGAATGCGTGTGACGACCATTAGTCACCAAGCGAAACTGAATCCGGGTACAGGCATTTTGACCTGGACATTTGACCGGATCGCAGCCCAGTCCGAACAGACGATCAAGTTGATTACCGTCGCCACAGGCCCGGGCCAACAGGATTGTGTGTTCACCGTTCGCAGTCAGCAAACGCGAGATCAATCGATCTACTTGACGACCAACGTGATTTCACGCCCCGAGCTGAGCATCAAGCTGCAAAACCAGACCGGGCCGATCCAGGTGGGAGGCAAGGTCCAGTTGCTGGTGGTCGTGGAAAACACCGGCAGCAGCACCGCATCGGACTTGAATGTGGCAGTTGAGCTGCCCGATTCACTGGTGGCCGACGCTCAGGATGGAGTTGACTTGATGAGCATCGGCAACAATATTCGGTTCGCTGCGGCTCAACTGGAGGCAGGACAGAAAAGAGAGTTTCAGTTCACGGTGGTAGCTCATCAGGCTGGCGAACATGTGGTTCGAACCACGCTCAATTCTGCTGGATCGGAACGGCAGTTGGTCAGCGAAGGAGTCGCTTTCGTTTACGAGATCAATGAAAACCGCGTCAGCGAAACATTGTCGCCAGCTGTTGTGAGATAGAGGAAACGAAATGATCGATCCATCGCCTCAAATATCGGACGCCGAATGGCGCGTGATGCACGAGATCTGGCAACTCGAGCCGGTGACATCGAGCGAAATCACTTCGCGGCTGTCGGAGTCCACCGATTGGTCTGCCGGTACGATCAAGACGCTGCTTCATCGCTTGGTTCAAAAAGGGGTACTCGATTTCCAACGAAAGGGAAATCGGTACCACTACTGTTCGAATTTTTCGGAAGCCGAATGTGTGGACCAAGTCAGCGGTCAACTGTTGCATACCATCTTTCACGGCCAACCTGTGCCGATGATCGCTTATCTCGTTCAGTCCGCCCGGCTCAGCGGCAGCGAGGTCAGCACTCTGCGAGCCATGCTCGAAGACATCCAGGCGGAATTGCCGGCTCCTTTTTAATCGACTAACCTCTACGGAGGTTCATGAACTTCCAGCCCGACATGTAATAGTGCTTTCCAAACGGACGGCACCAGCGAACATTGGACGTGACGCGAATCGACGGTCCACCCAGCCGATAAATATCCAGATCGGCAACGCTATCGTCACTGATTGGATGTTCCGTGATGATACAGATCCCGGCTTCCGAAATGTTTCGCGAGAAGCCCGAAAAAGATTCTTTCTCCGAGTGATGAACGATCACGGGTACCACCAGGTTTTCGCGGTATCGCGACCGCATTTCGGTGAGTGTATACCGGGCGTCCTCTCGTAACAGTTCTTTAATGGCGGCTTCAACGTCAGCTGGGACAACGCCCAGGGTAGCTTGTTTCAACATGGTGGCGAACTCGTGTGGGGTGATTGAAGGGGGTCTCGGTCTTCAATAGAAACCGTACTACGATTCCGCCCGGCAGGAGAGAATTTTCTTTGCAGATTTTCAGAAACTGGCAGGAGCAGTACAGCAGCCTTTAAATCAGCATCGCGCCGGAATAATCGACACAACCGGACTTGCGGTATTGGCCGTCATTTTGCACTTTTGAATCGTCATCCTGCCAGAACAATGGGCGACTCAACGTCCCTCCAGATGCAATAGTACCAGCGCAATATCTGCGGGTGTAATGCCGCTGATTCGCTGAGCCTGATCGAGACTCGTGGGGCGGAAGCGAGTCAGTTTCTCCTTGGCTTCGCGTCGCAAGTGAACCAGGCTTTCGTAATCAAAATGGTCCGGAATTTTTTTGCTTGCCAAGCGGCGGTGCTTTTCAACGGTGGCTTGTTGGCGTTCAATGTAGCCTGAATACTTCAGATCGTACAACACCTGTTGTTGCACTTCGGGATCGAGTTCGCCCAGTTCCGGCAAATGCTCAACGGCAGAACTCCAATCGTTCTCCGTTCGTTTGAGCCATTGATCGAGACGGTGCTGGGCAGCCTTGGTGGAATGCAGCAGCGTGTTGACTCGCGCGATTTCAGTTTCCTTCCAGTTCAGTCGATCCATTCGCTCGTCGCTGACGAGCCCCCGTTCGTACCCGATTCGAGTCAGACGCCGATCGGCGTTGTCTTGACGGAGCAGCAGGCGATACTCCGCCCGGCTGGTGAACATTCGATACGGCTCATCGACGCTGCACATGACCAGGTCGTCAATCAGCACACCGATGTATCCTGCATCTCGATCAAGCACCAATTCACGCCCGCTGTTCAACTGAAGCGCCGCATTAGCACCGGCAATCAACCCCTGTGCAGCGGCCTCTTCATAGCCGGTCGTTCCGTTCAGTTGGCCAGCAAAATACAGACCGTCAACCGATTTCGTTTCAAGCGTCGGACGGAGCTGATCGGGCGGGCAGAAATCGTATTCGACCGCGTACCCGTATCGCATGATCTGTGCGTTTTCAAGTCCAGGAATCAGTTTGAACATTTGATCCTGAACATCCCTCGGCAGGCTGGTTGAAACACCGTTGACGTAGACTTCCAGCGTTTCGCGTCCTTCGGGTTCGAGAAACAGTTGATGCCGATCCTTATCCGCGAATCGAACGATTTTGTCTTCGATGGAAGGACAGTACCGCGGGCCGGAACCTGAAATCTGGCCGCTGTACATCGGAGCGCGGTGCAGATTTTGTTCAATCAGCTTGTGAACATCGGGGTTCGTATAAGTGATCCAGCAGGGGACCTGTTCGACCGAAAAATTGTGTGTCAGAAACGAGAACGGTTGTGCTTGTTCATCGCCCGGTTGAATTTCCGTTTTCGAATAGTCGATCGTGCGACCATTGAGTCGCGCGGGGGTTCCCGTCTTGAAACGAGCCACCGAGAATCCGAGACGTTTAAGTGCTGAACTGATGCCGGTGGTCGTTCCTTCTCCGCCGCGACCGCCCGCGGTTTTCGTTTCGCCCGTGTGCATCAAGGCGGACAGGAAAGTACCGGTTGTCAGAATCACGGCCCGCGCCAAATACTCGACGTCACCGCGAATGCGAACACCGATGATTCGCTCGCGGCCGTCGACGGTTTCGGTGATCAGGTCTTCGACGGTTTCCTGCCGGAGATCGAGATTGGGTTGGCGCTCGACGGCGGCCTTGATCCAGTTCTGATATGCCTTTTTGTCGGCCTGAGCACGGGGGCTGTGCATGGCGGGGCCTTTACGCACGTTGAGCATACGGAACTGAATGCCCGTTGCGTCGATCGCTTGTCCCATCAAACCGCCCAGTGCATCGATCTCGCGAACAAGATGGCCTTTTGCAACACCGCCGATGGCCGGGTTGCAACTCATCTGGCCGACGGTGTCGAGGTTGGTGGTGATCAGTGCGGTTTTGGCGCCGAGCCGCGCTGCTGCCGCCGCCGCTTCAGTGCCCGCATGGCCGGCGCCGACGACAATCACATCATATTGATACTTACAGGTTGTTGGAGAAGTCGTCATAGCCGTTGGTTAGAGAGTTTTCAACGTTCAACGGTTATTGTACTCGACAGTCACGGTGCGTTTGTAGGCCGGAACCAAGTCGCGGGAAAGAGAGCCACCGTAGGCGATCACGGCAAACCCGTTTAGCCGCAAGCCGAAGCCGACCGGTAGTCGTTTAAAGCTACCATCACGGCGCCGATCAACCCATGATTGGAGCTGAAAGATCGAGTTTATGGGTCGGCGCAGGCGCGTCGCTGTGTAGTGCAGCCTCCGCTACCAAACCAGATGGCTCATTTGATTCTGCGTTTGCTTGTTTCGGCCTACTTGGAACCACTATCGCCCGAACCGAAAGAAAGGGGACGAAGATGGGCCATGGTACATCCGCCGAACGGAGTTGCCGTAAAAATGCAGAGGGCGATTAGGACGCTGTTCGATAGGTAGGCTTGAAATGATTCGGCGATCCTCCCCCCGGGCAATCACATGGGGATACCGCGATGGTAGTTGTGGAGTCTCAGATAAAACCGCGACACGAGCCGTCGCTTGACCGGCGCCCGTCGTTTGCGAAAAGCAGTTCGGGTGAAACGAGCCGAGTGCTAGAAAAGCGAGCAAGGACAGCAAAAATGGGGCAATAGTTTTCATGTTGAATCTCTATCTTGGGGCAGGACATGGGTAAAATAGTCGTTTCGTGCTACAAGGTTAACCTGAAATTGGTGTGGGTCAAATTTTGAGGATGCCAAAAAATTAACCCGAATGGTCGCAGGGCGTCTTATTCGTGTTAGTATTGGATTTATGGACTGAAAGGACTTTAACACGATGCTCATTGCCCCCACCCCCAATTGCGACCGCCGAATCTGCCGAGCCGATCGATTTCGGTACGCTGGAGCGATTTGGCTGAACCTGATTTTTCTATCGGGGCTGGGGTGCTTTGCAGCAGCAAGTGCTCAGGAAGTACTGCGAGTCGAAGAGATTCCGTCCCCACGTGCGAACAAGGAGCCGATCTGGTGCGTGGACATGACCGGTCGCATTTCAGCCGAAGCTCACGATCACATCAATCGCCTGTGCGAAGAGGTCCATCAGAGATCCAATAAAGAACTTTGCGTGGTGGTGGTCTATAAAACAAAGCCCGAGGAGGTTCAGGCCTATGGCACGCGACTGTTTAATCACTGGGGCGTGGGCAAGTGGGGCTTTGGCGGAAAATTCCGCAATGACGGCATCATGTTGATTGCGGCGCTCGATGATCGTCGGGCGGCCATCGTTCTGGGGGATGGTATTGATGACCAACGCAAGGTGATTACGGCTCAAAAAATCATTAACGATGTTGTCGTCCCGAACTTTGCGGCGGGTGATTCGGGTTCAGCGCTCTATGAAGGCATTCGCGCGTGTGCAACGGGGTTGTTGGTGATTGCCGATTTGGATTCGCCGACCGTATTGCCTTCGGTCGCTCGGGATGGCCGAACGGAGCGGATCGATGTCCGGCAACAGCAACGGCGAGGATGGTGGCCGTGGATGCCATGGATACTTGGCTTTACGGCGCTCAGCGGTTTGACGTCCGTGTTCGGGTTGCGGCACTACTTGCGCTATCGCAGAAACTATTGTGAACATTGCCAGGATCGTCCGATGGTGTTGTTGTCTGAAATCGAGGACGATCATTTTCTTGATCCGCCGGAGTTGCTCGAAGAACAGCTTGGCAGCGTCGATTACGACGTTTGGTGCTGCATGAACTGCAAGCAGGTCAGGAAATATCGTTACGGGCGATGGTTTACGCGGTACACCAAGTGCCCGAAATGCTGGTACATCACGGTACATCGTGTCGAGGCGATCATCCAGCATGCGACGTATCGGGTCGGTGGCAAAGTCCGCGTGATCGAAGAATGTAAAAGCTGCAGCTACAAGCATACCTACTATTACCGGACGCCGAAAAAAGTCCGCATCGAAAGCAGTGGCGGTGGTGGCGGATGGAGCAGTGGAGGAGGAGGCGGTGGTAGCGGTTTCGGTGGAGGAAGTTCCTCCGGCGGCGGCGCATCAGGAGGCTGGTAGTCTGTCCTTGCTGATCAATGTCGCTGAAACTGCCAATCAATGCCGTCGGACAAAGGAGCTCAACCGCAGATGAGCGCATATTTGAGATTCCATTTGCTTACGAATCACATAAGGTCCAATGAACTCACTTCTCTTGTAACCAAGTTTACTCGATAAGAGATTGAAGCAGGATCGCAGGTTTCACTAGGACTAATTTCTCCGAAATGGGCTAGCTCAACTTCCCAAATTTTGTTTTCCGCAGAATTAATCGGACGTGCTTGGATCACAGGGCCATGTCGATACCCTTTACCTCCAACATAATTTAATACGATAGCTATCGCTTCTGATTGACAGTCTATGTTTCTCATGTGTTACCCACTGCCGTCTTTCCTTGCTCCTTTTGTGATAGCACTTTCAAATTTTTTGAACCGCTTTCCGTTATTTCAGGCTTGCCATTTTACCTGGTAATCTTTACAAGTGCCTTTGAAAAAGTTAGCTATTGCAGGGGAACCGTTCGCATGACAGCAAACGGGAGGCCCGCAAAACTCGATGTTTTTTGCATTTCGCATCCGGTTTTGGTGTTTGGCACGTCAGCTGCATATAGAAACTGCACCAAGATCATCCAGCATGCCGGTCCAACAGGGATTGTTGTTGAATCGGGCTTGATCAACGTTTCAAATTAACCTACATCACTGGGCGTGACGCGGGCCGATTCCGTGTCACAATCTCAAAACACACCATTCGTCAGGGAGGACAAGTCGTGAAATTAAATTTAGCTCATTCAGCATTTCTGGCCGTGTTGGTTGCCGCTGCGGCTACCTTTACCAGTTCCGCATCGGCTCAGCAAAACCAGCAAGGCCGGATCTGCGTTCTGGATGTTGCCAAGGTCTTCAAGGAAAATGCTTCGTTCCAGAACCAAATGGAAGGGATCAAGTCGGAAGCAGCAAAACTGAAAAATACCGTTGAAGCCCAATTCGCCGACCTGCAAAAGCAGGCCGAACAACTCGAACAATACAAATCCGACTCCACCGAGCGTCGGGAACTGGAACGACAATTGGTTCAAAAACAAGCGGACCTGCAAACCCGCGCCCGTCAGCAAGAAGCGGACTTGTTGACCCGCGAAGCAAGAATCTATCTGCAAACCTATCGTCAAATGGAACAGGTCGTCGCCGGTGTCTGCGAAAGCAGCAATATCGCACTGGTACTCCGGTTCGAAAGCACTCCGATCAATGAAGAAGACCGCGCCGACGTGATCAAGGGCGTCAATCGACAAATCGTATACCAGAAACCGGGTGATGACATGACGGATTTTGTCATCAAGAGCATGGCCTCCGGTACGGCTCAAGCTCCGTCGGGAACCCAAAATCGATAACGACCAACCGTTACAGACTGGAAATCAAGGCTTGCGTTGCAATCAGCGGCCAAGCCTTCAAAAAAACTTGTTCATTCCTGCTGTTTTCATCGAAAACAGGTCTCCGAAGCGACGGTCAACGTGACCGTCGTTTTTTAGTTTTCATTCTCGACCAACGTCGGAGATTTTAGTAAGATTCATCCATGAGCCAGATTGATGACTATCCGTTACCAGGTGTTTTGAGTCGAGTGATTGCGGGGCAGCGTCATCGGATGTCGATGGCAGCGGCTGAATACTGGAGCGAGTTTGTCTTGCCCGAATCTGAGGAGCGCCGCCTGGAGCAACTGGCGGACAGGAATCGATTGGGCCAATTGACAGAAAAGGAACAATTGGAACTGGACGAGTTTCTGGAAGTAATTGAATTGATGGATTTACTGAAGGTCCAAGCCTTGCAGATTTTAAGCAAAGATGCCAAGTGATGGATTTAATCGATGGTATCCGATTCAATTCGAGTATGGGTGAGAGCAAGGGCCGCAGGACGATGTGAATATTGCCAACTTCCAGAGCTTTATTCATCAACCAGATTTCAGATTGACCATATTATCGCGCAGTCTCATGAAGGTGATGATGACGAAACAAATCTTGCTTGGAGTTGTACACCTTGTAATCTGTCGAAAGGCCCAAATGTTGGTAGCATCGACTTTGAGACTGGTGTTTTTACCCGCTTGTTCAACCCTCGATTAGACATTTGGCAGGATCACTTTGGATGGCACGGGGCGGTTTTGATTGGAACGACTCTGTTGGGGCGGGCGACCGTCAAGGTGCTGCAAGTTAACCGGCCCAAGCGAATCGAGGCTCGTCGTATTTTGATCGAGTTAAATTGTTTTCATGACAACCGTGATGGTTGATAGGCAGCAATTCGAAGGAATGAATTCCGTTCTACATTGAATTTGAATGAATATCATCGTTTTTGAAGATCAGGGCGTCGAACAACTGTTTCCGGTTACGACCGGACGGCCTGCGTACGCCATTGCGTGCGGCAGCTTTCGGTTGGCCGACTACCTGGCGGATCTGAAAGGGCATCCAATTGGTCTGGTTCGGCCTTATCTGGAAACGATCCAGCTTCACGATTTTCCTCAGTTCCAAGCTCCGGTTGATGAATCCTTTCCGGTTACCTGGATCATCAACGCCCGGCTGGTGCCTTCCATTTCAAACATCCAGCAGTTGATTGAATTCAAGGATGCGGCGCTGGAGAAATATGCCAAGGACATTTTTCGGGGTGCCAGTGTGATTGCTCGCCAGGGCTGGGCGATCGCCAGCGCGCTGGTCAATACCAGGCACCTGGCCGGCAAAGGACTGGCTCCACTGGCCACAGCGGTTGAGCAGCTCAACGATCCACTGCAGACGACCGCCATTTCGGTTGAAACCGAGTTGGCGTTGTTTGAGTTTCCCCATGACGTGGTCAACTACAACATGAAGACGCTCGGCGAAAATCTCAATCGCCGAATCTCTACGGGTCAGTACCAGCAACGAGAAGAGGGCGTGTTCCTGGGCCGAGGAGTCACGTTCGGGCCGCACGTTGTTTTTGATGCTTCAAAGGGGCCCATCGTCGTCGATGACCAAGCCAGTTTAGGCCCCTTCAGTTTGCTTCGCGGGCCGGTTTACCTGGGGCCCCATTCCCGGCTGAGCGAGTATGCTGCGATCAAGGACCACGTTTCGATTGCCCATCATTGCAAGATCGGCGGTGAAATCGAAGCCTCCGTGATCGAGTCCTGGACCAACAAGCAGCATCACGGATTCCTGGGACACAGCTACCTTGGAAGCTGGATCAATCTGGGCGCGGGGACCTGCAACAGCGACCTGAAAAACACCTACGGGACCGTGAACGTCGAGTACGGAGACCGCAAAGTCTCAACCGGGATGCAGTTTTTCGGCTGTGTGATGGGGGATTATTCGAAAACGGCGATCAACACCAGCATCTTCACCGGGAAAATCATCGGCCCGGCCAGTATGATTTATGGTTTTGCAACGACCAATGTTCCAAGTTTCGTTAATTATGCTAGAACATTCAACGGGTTGAGCGTGCTGCCGCCCGACATCATCGTGGCGACCCAAGCCCGCATGTTCAGCCGGCGAAACGTGCAACAGCGCCCCTGCGATGTACAACTGATCCACGATATGTACCGGGTCACGGCGCACGAGCGACCGGCTGGATTGGCTGACGATCCACTGCTGCTGTAACACTGTCCTTGCTCGTATTCAAAATCAGAAATGCTGTCCCGGATCTACCAACGCGAACTTCCCGCCATCTCTTTTGAGCTTTTCCCGCCGAAAACGGCCGCGGGTGAAGTCAGTCTCTATGAACATGTTGCCCGCTTGATGACGTTCGAACCGGCGTTTCTGACGTGTACTTATGGGGCAGGGGGTTCCACCCGCTCCAAGACGCTGGAGATTGTCAGCCATATCAAGCAGCAGTTCGAGGTTCCCGTCGCATCGCATTTGACCTTGGTGGGCAGTACGGTGGACGATTTGCGTGGCTATCTGAAACAGGCCCAACAACAAGGAGTGGACTTTGTGGTCGCGCTGCGAGGCGATCCTCCGGCAGGCTCCGCCGAATTTCAAGTCACCCAAGGAGGACTGACCTGGGCCAATCAATTGGTGGAACTGATTCAAGCCGAATTCAATTCGTTTGGGGTTCTGGTGGCGGGCTATCCGGAAAAACACCGCGAAGCACCCGATCTGAACACGGATCTGGACAACTTGAAACGCAAGGTGGACGCGGGTGCGGACGCAATCATCACGCAACTGTTCTACCACAACGACGATTTTTTTCGGTTCCGCGATTTATGTCATCAGCGTGGAATCCAGGTGCCTATTGTTCCGGGTCTGTTGCCGGTGACGAACTTGCAACAAGTCCAGCGAATCACGTCGTTGTGCGGCTCGAAGTTGCCTAACGATTTTGTGAGCCAGTTAAGCGAAAACGAGGATGCCGAATGGCAATTCAACGTAGGAGTTGAGAAAGCCATCGACCAGGTTCGGGGATTATTGTCCGAAGGTGTCCCCGGATTGCATTTTTATGTCTTGAATCGTTCCGATGCGACCAGCAAAATACTGGGAGCGGTTAACCCATCATCATCTGTTGAAATTGATTAAAGAGAAATCTATATGAACCCGTCGCGTCCCGATGTTTCGTTGTCTTCCGCTGACAAGGTTTTGAAAAATAGCCTTGCGCTCGTGATGCTTTTGACTGCCTGGATCGGCTCGGCTGCATCGACAAATGCCCAGAACGACTTTCAGCCACCTCAGGCCATTGATGGAACTCGCAGGAGCGAGAATCCGAACGCGGGTCGTTCGCAGCAAGACCCGGCCAGTCCGACGAGCGGTTTGACGGCTCAGACCCCCGCTGCCGGAGGCGCCAACGGCCAGCAGGTTTTCGCTGTGTTGGTTCAGGAGTTGACCCATTTGATTCCGGAATCCATTGCGGAAGGCTCATCGCAGCAAAAGGGAATTGAAAATGCAGTGACCGCATTTCAGATGCAGGACTGGGCGCGAGCCAGTCAGCTACTGGACGAACTGTCGACCAACAACGCGGGTTATCCACCCGCCAGTTTGTTGAAAGCGGCACTGAGTTTTGCCGCGCGAGACAATCAAAACGGTCTGGTCTTGCTGGAAACGGCTTCAATCGAGAAACCCAACTATCCGGGAGTGTATGCGGCCTTTGCGCGGCTGGCACTGAACGAAGGGCGGATCACGGATGCGCTGGCCTTGTTTGAGAAATGTACCCGCTCGATTGAGGGAGCGGAACTCAATGACGCGCAGAAGAAGCATTTCGAACAGCAGTGTCTCGATGGTTTGATCGATGTGGCGATGCGGCAACAAAGATACGACGATGCCCGAACGTTTCTGGAGAGACAAATCCAGTCGCTGCCAGAGAATCTGAAAGTACTGATGTCCTACGCGGAGCTGGAGTTTCACCAAAACAATATCGACCCGAGTTTGGCATACCTGAAAAAGATCAAGGAAACGTTTCCAAACGCTCGAGCACCCGAAACCATATTGGCGTCCTGGTTCGACCAGAAAGGGAACACGGAGACGGCTGCAAAATGGATTCAGGAAGCGGCCGCCAAGTATCCCGAGGATCCCCAGGTGCTATTGGAGTACGCCAGTTACCTGATCAATATCGAAGATTTTCCCAAGGCAAGCAGCACGATTGCTGCTGCCGAGAAGCACAGCAGCGAGTCGCTGGTCTCGCGCAATCTGAAAGCCCGTATTGCATTTTGCAATATGTCGTATGGGGTCGCCGAAGCCCATTATCGGGCGATTGCTGAAGGCCAGCCCAACAATTTTGATCCGCTCAACATGTTTGTGTTGAGTTTGATTGAAAGTAACGATGAGGAGAAGCGTCGACTGGCCCGCGATCTGGCCACCAACAATTTTCGCGCGATGTCCAACAATGTGGTGGCGGTGGCCACGGCGGGTTATGTGCAGTTGAAGTTCGGCGAGATCGAACAAGCCAGAACACTGCTGGGCCGATTGGCGCTCTCGCCAGGGCTTTCACCCGATATCGATTTTTTCCTGGCCTGCTTTTTTGACAAGACGGGTGAAAAGGATCAGGCCATCAAGCTGCTCGAGACGATTGTGAGTCGCGAAGGTATGTTCATCTATCGCAAGCCAGCGCAGAAGTTGCTCGAACAATTAAAGTCAGGCGGCGATACACTGCCGGATCCGAAGTAATCACACCCTCTACCCGATGGCGGCCAGCGCGTTGATTCGTTTGACCATCGAAAACAGGCCGTTGCGGCGCTGCGGGCTGAGGTGCTGATCCAGCTCCAGCGTTTTCAAAAACGATCCGACATCCGAATCGACAATCTGCTGCGAGTTCTTTCCGTGATAGAACGCGATCAGAATCACCAGCAGCCCCTTGATGATCTGCGAATCGCTGTCGGCTTCAATCACGACTGGTTGTGATGAGTCGGGAATCTGCATGCGCAGCCAAACCGTACTCATGCATCCTGAGACCAGGTTTTCATCCGCGTGAAGATCGGGCGAAGGAGCCGGAAGCTCTCTTGCGAGATCAATGATATAGTCCACCCGCTCATCGAATTCGGGCAAGTCTTCAAACGCTTCGATCAGTTCTTGAGTGGAAGGAGGAAAGGTAGACACAGCAGCAAGTCAGGAAGAAACAGCGGGGTTGAAAACCAGGGTAACCGTTCACGACGATCCAAAACGTTTAGCCGCAAGCCGTCGGGGGTTGCCG
>CAYPXY010000036.1:0-45387 GCA_964414815.1 uncultured Pirellulaceae bacterium
TCGGGGGTTGCCGCCAAAAGTACAGCAACTCCGAAATCGCTTTACCGGCACCCCCCAAAGGCGCGCGGTGCGTCGGGTTGTAGGTATTCTATTGGAAGGCAGATTGAACACTTAGTCTGCACCCCGCCGTCGCGCCTGCGCCGACCATTTCTCGACCTTACAGCCTCCAACCATGAGTTGATCCGCTTTCTATGATAGCTGCAAACCAATGGTGGTCGGCTTCGGCTTGCGGCTAAACGCGCTATCGGTCCGTGGACGGTAACCATTCTTCCCTACTCTTTCCCAACGTCCTCCCGGTCGGCGATCTTTAATTTCATCTCGTCCGAGTTGGCTCGCAGCTCGGGTGCGTACATCGCCCAAGCCCGTGTCGGCAGGGCGCTGAACTGGCCGGGGATTTCGGCTCGCATCCGGTAGCTCAGACTGTGTTTGCCGCGATTGAGTACACGGACGAACGACGAGACTCGCTGATCGCGGAACTCGACATAGGCGTGCAGGCCGCCCGGTCGGTAACCGCTTTGCAGATCGACCGGCTCGCAACCTGCCGCTTTCATATCTTCAAAGATGACGTACTCGTAGTCATTCTTCGAATCGATTTCCAGCTCAATTTCAATCAGGTCACCGCTTTTCACTTCATCCCAACTCTTGAGCGGGACTCGTTGGTACTTCTCGACCTTCTGATCGACCACCTGACCGCGTTGTCCTGCGACCTTGGCTTCCGCACCTTCAATCGGATCGAGCCGGTAGAACGCCCGCTGAACCTGAATTTCCAGTCCCGCCGCCTTGATGTCGTCTTCCTTCGTGAAGTTGGTCAGATAGGCATTGGTGTACAAAGTGCCATCGCCCGATCGACGAATCTCGACTTCGTGCTCGCCATCGGATAGCTCCAAACCTTCGACAATGAATTGGTTGTCAAAGGTAAAAAAGTTTTCCTTATTGATCTCAACCGTTTTCACCACGGTTCCGTCGATGATCACATCGACTTTCATCTGAGGTGAATCTTCGCCGCTGGCCTTGATGTAGTCCGCAAACGCTTCAACGCACAGCGCCGTATCGCGAGTGCTTTTCCAATAGGTTGCATTCTTGCGATTGTTGATCAAGTATTTGACCAAGCCTTGCGTGATTTTGTCGTTCGGTTTGACTTGCGCCATCAATTTCAGGTACATCGCATTGGCTTCGATCGAATCACCGTACCAGTACCACCAATAGTTCTGATTCGGCAGGTCAATGAACGCCGTTTGATTTTCATCATCGTATTTGACGAACTGATCGATGTTCTGGATCAACATGTCTCGTCGTTCGATGTCGCGGTGCAAGTGAAACGCCAGCCCGGCCAGCCCTTTTCCATAGAGCGACAGGTTGCCCCGATCACGATAGACATAGTGATTCATTCCCTTGTCTTCGATCCCTGCTTCAATCAGAGCCAGACGGATCAGTGCGTCGAGATTGTCCGCCGAACCGCGATAGGGAATCTGGAGGTCAGGATGATTGGGCGGCAGGTCCTTCCTGCGATCCCCCTGCTGCAATAGACGAATCTGTTCTGCTTCGTAGCTTTCCAGCCAAGCGACGCCTCGTTGGAGAACGTCCGGAACGATCGCGATTCCATTTTCCTGCGCCAGTCGCAAACCGCGAACCACGGTTGCGGTGGTGTGCGGCCAGCTTCGTTCGCTAATGCCGGAGAACCAACCCCAACCGCCATCGCTGTTTTGCATGGCGGTCAGATCGGCCACTCCCTTTTTCGCCATCGCTAGAACTTCGGCCTCGTCAAACACGGGATTGTGGATCGCCCAGCGTCTTGTTCGTTCCTGCGCATCGCCGATTTCCTGTGCGTTGAGATTGGTTCGTTTCTCCTTGATGGTATTCAAGTCGAGATTCATTCGCTTGAGAACGTCAAGCGTCACGACCGTTGGCAAGAACCGGTTCAATGTCTGCTCGGTGCAGCCATACGGATAGTCGTTCAGATAGGGCAGGGCATCGATCATCGCGCCGGCAAGGCTCGGTGAATAACGCACTTCGAGTCGCGACAACTCAGGCCGCCGCTCTTCCGGAACGCGAACCTGATACTTCACCGACTCCTGCCCTTTGCGAATGATGCCCGTAAACGACTCGGTTTTGAGAATGCCATGAACCAATACAGGATACTTCACCTGCATCGCATCCGATTCGACATCGGTTTTTGCGGCGACCGTGATCGCGATTTCGCCTTCGCGAATGACCTTGGCCTTCCAATCCACTCGCTTGTGACCTCCCGGCGGCAAGTCGACGGTTTGAGTGGCTGAATCGCCTGACGTCAACAGTTCGCTATCGAAATCGATCGACACTTCGGCTCGCTTGGAAACATCAAAGTAATTGTGGACAATCGCCGAAAGGATCACTTCGTCTTTCTCGACAAAGAACCGTGGCGCCTGCAAGCGAACCATGATATTTTTGGCCGTGACGACTTCGGAGGTCCCCTCGCCCACACTGGTATCCGAGCCCATGGCCCAAGTGCGAATTTTCCACGCCGTCAAATTCTCCGGCATTTTGATCGTGGCCGTTGCAATGCCTTCGGCGTTGGGTTTGAGATCGACGGACCAGTAGGCCGCATCCGCAAACGTCGTCCGAACCACCGGTTCAGCAAGGCCTCCGTCTTGGCCGCTCATGTCGAACCGGCCGGACTCTCCGGCTTCAGAACGTGATTCGAATCGCAGATTCAAATCAGCACTGGGCGCTGGCATTCCTTCAGCATCCGCCATCATCATCGCCATTTCTGGCGCGCCTCCTCCCGGGGCTGCACTTCGTACCGCTCGGCCCCGGCCCATACCTTTTTGAAGTTCCATTCCCTCCCGGCTAACATCCGCCGACAACCTGCCAAACACCCCCAGAAACGCCATCTGCTGACTGTGATGTTTGACCAGATTACCTCCGGATCGATCGAGCGAATGCGTGGTTTGCGGATAGTGATGTCGTTTGAACTTCCAGAAATGTTCGCGAATATCGCTGACATTGGAACCGCCAGAAATATACTCCAGCGCCCGATCGTACATCGTCATCACCAATGAACCACCCGTAAACGGTTGCCCGTCGGGTTGGGTCAGCTTGACCGTCACTGTGCTCTCCTGACCGGGTAGCACCTTGGTCGCTTCGGGAATGATTTCAACATCGACCACTTTGCTGACCGGCGGGACAAGAATTTCCTTCGTTACCACATGGACTTTCGCATCAAAAATGGTCAACACTTCGACATAGAAGTTCGGCATATCGCTTTGCAAAACATCCAGTTCCACTGTGGTTGACTTTCCATCAAGATCGATGATTTGAGGTCGGCCATGATAGTTACTGCTTGACGGCCTCGCCCAGACCAGAATTCTGGCACCGGCCTTGTTGGTGTTGATCAGAAGCTTGGCCCGCTCTCCCGGATTGTAGACTGGCTTTTCAAGCAGCACCTCCAGATCGTTGTACCGAAAATTCGCGCTGTCGAATCGGTCGCCAACGACATGAAGCAACTGACCGCCTTCGACCGTTTGATCCTTGTCGTCGGTCAACGTCAACGCCAGACGAAACTGTCCCGATTCCGTAGCCTTGATCGGTTGACGAACTTCGCCCTGCTCATTGGCCTCAACGTCCCAGTGTTGCAGCTCCGTTTCCGTGGGCTTTCCTTGAGCATCATAAACGATTCGATAAAGGGTCAGCTTTCCCTTGCCAGCGACTCCTTTTCCGTCGGCGGTTCTCGCCTGTCCCGTGACCTCGATCGGTTCTCCGCTTCGAGCGTAACCTCGACTGGCCCACACATAAACTGAGAACGGTTTGTGCGACACGATCACGTTGCCGCTGCCGACAATCGTTCGCCGCGACGAATCGACGACTTCGGCCGTGATGGAGTATTCGTGGTCCTGATCGCCGTGAATCGCTTTGGCGATGGCGGTATCAATGAAAAATTCAAGTGTACCGTCTTCGTTCAGCTTTCCTTCTTCGTCCAGCACCAACTCCGGCGGATCGGGACTGTAATTCCACCAGAACGGTCGCGGACCCAAGCATCCCCAACGTCCGAATCCGGGATACCAATCGTAATCGCTACTGAGCCAGAGATAGCCGTTACCATACAACCAATCCCATCGCCCAACCGGAAACCAGCGTTGATCTTTTTTGGTTCGATTGACTTTGTATTTGACCACCGCATCGGTGACTGGCCCACCAAAATAATACTCAGCCTTGATTTTGACGGGAACGTTGTCACCCAGCTGGGTCGGTTTGTCGGGAGCGATGACTTTGACTTCATATTCGGGCTTTTTGTATTCCTCAACCCGGAAATTCAGCACGGAATAGCCGAATCGTCGCTGCGACTCATCATTCACCTGGATTCCGTATTGGCCCAACATCGCATCGGCGGGCAGTTCGAGTTCGGTACTCAGCGCCCCATCCTGATCCAGCTCCTTGACGAATTGCTGGATCTCAGCGCCTTGAGGATTATGAATTCGAACGCGAACTCGCTGTCCGGCAAATTCCTGCCGTTTGTCCGGCTCATAGCCGACGGTGCGAATCCAAAACTTATACTTCACCGTTTGACCGGGTCGATAGATCGGTCGATCCGAAATGCCGTAGACTTTTGTTTCTTGGTAACTCTGAGATGCGTAGCCGTTGTACCAGACGTGGTCCATGCCCAGAAACGCATGACGCCCTTCGTTCGTCCGAGCGACCGCAAACCACTGACAGTCCTGTTCCAGCAATTTACTCGGTGGCTGAACAAACCCATCCTTGTCGGATCTCTCGGCAAAGTTCTTGAACTCAACGAAGTGGCGATTTTGGTTCTGTACCCAGTTTGTTTTCCAGCCAAAAAATTCCACATTCGCATTGGCAACCGGCTTGCCCGTCACCGCGTCGGCGACCAAGTACAGCCAGCCGTTGTCGATCTGTTTTCGCACGATCGTGGTGTCCGCGACCCACATCACGATGGAACTGGTATTTCCATCCGCCATTTGAGCGGTCACTAGATAGGCGCCCGCTTTTTGCAGGGGGGTTGTGACGGTGATCCGGCGATCAAAATGATCCGGCCGCGGGTCAAGCTCCAGATCCCACGTGGCAATCTCTTCTTTCACAAATTTGGCCATGTGGTCCTGAAAGATCGAATGGGCCAGCGATCCGACCTGCAAATGCTGCCAGTTGACATCTCTCGGACTGGATTTCAGATGGGCTTTTAATTCGTTAAGCAACCCATCGACGTCGATCCGGTTTGCCTTGAACGAAACCTTGTTTCCATTGCGGAAACGAAATTCGGCGCTGGCTCCTTTTCCGGCGGGCTGCGTACCAACGGTCTCGAACATACCCCAAGGTTTTACAATTTGTGCGATGCGTTCCTTCAGCGACTGATTGTCGGGCTGAAGGTTCGACGCCTTGGTCAGATAGCCAACCGCCACCGGATACTGTTGACGATTTTCATAGACCGTTCCCAGCGAGGTAAGCGCTTCAAACGCGGTACTGGAAGACTCACGATCGGCAAGCTTCTGAAACCAGCGAATATGGTTGAACTCGTCAGGAAGTTTGATTCGTTTGACGCCTGTCGCGAGACGGCAAATCGTTTCGTCGTCCGTCAAAGTAGAAACCGCAAACGGGCTGTCCGCCTTGGGTTTGGCCGCATCATCATCGCCGCTATCGCGAAACAGGCTTCCATATTGAGCCATCGTCTGGACGCCGAACTGTTGTTGCAGGAATCGTGCGAACTGGAGATCGACCTGATCGCGAAAACGGGCGGCATCGAGCGTGGCGGATTTTTCGTAAGCCCAGCGAACTCGCTCGCCATCGTTTTTGGCGGCTTCCCAAGACTCGGGAATATGATAAAAGACCGGATTGCCCTCTTCATCGACCGGAGCCCCCTTGCTTGCACCGCCCCATCCATCACCTGCCCCACCGCGGCGGTGACCGTACATGTGATTCCACCCCGTCGGATCATAATCGGGCAGTACTTCGAGGTCCGTTGTCGCCTGTAATTTCCATGCATTATTATGACTTCGCCCCTGCTCAACACTGCGTGCGATCCAGGAATAGAACTCCGCCAGTTCGGAAGGCGAACCGTTTGCATCCGCCGTATCGCGAATGGCCAACAAAATTTGCAGTGCTCGAACGCGGTCCCGCTCTTCGGATGAATGCAGTTCTCCACTGCCACGGGCCTGACCTCGGGTGAATTCACCGGCGGTAATGAATCCGAAATGTTCACCGCTTAAGTAGGACTTGGCGATTTCAAGATGCAGCTGCCATTTCTCCGAATGAAGCTGCAATAACTTCTCGCGAAGTCCATCCAGTTCCCCCGTTCGCTGAAGCTGGGCATAGCAAACCCCAATCTGCTGGAAATCGCTCACCAGATTGGGGTCTGTTTCGTCGGCGGAGTTGAGGAGCCGCCCATAGATTTCCAACGCATCGCGGAAATTGTTTTGTTTGACCAGTTCAGCGGCTTTTTGCCGGTCGTCCATGGTGTTATCGGGGGTCAAGTTGTCAATGGGTTGAAAATTGCTGAAGGCGAAACAGCCCATAGCGAGCACACAGCAAGCAGCGAACTTGGCTAACATAAAAATCCTTTGATTGATTCAGAAATGGGACCCGATAAATACCTGTCCTACCTGAGAGATCACCACGCGTCAGAAAGTTCCTGACATCGTTCTACTTTTTCTTCTTGTCCTTCAGTTTGTCTTTGAACACTTTCTCCAGCTTTCTCAGCTTGGACGGTATTTGGGCTCGGCAATACGGGTTACCCGGATTTTGGTTGAAAAAGTCCTGATGGTAGTCCTCGGCGACATAGAACTTCTGAGCCGCAACAATTTCCGTGACGATCGGTTTGCGAAATGCTTTGGCCTCGATCAGTTTTGCTTTGTAGTGCTCCGCAAGTTCCCGCTGCTGTTCATTATGATAAAAAACAGCGGATCGGTACTGCGTGCCGAAGTCCGGCCCTTGCTGATTGAGTGTGGTCGGATCGTGAGTTTGCCAAAAGACCTCCAGCAGTTCATCGAATGAAATCTGGTTCGCATCGTACACGATCTGAACGACTTCGGCATGCCCGGTTTGCCCCGTGCAAACTTGTTGATAGGTCGGATTGTCGATGTACCCTCCCATGTAGCCCGATTTGACTGACTCAACTCCTTTGAGTCGCAGGAAAACGGATTCAACACACCAGAAACAGCCGGCTCCGAGTGTAGCGGTTTCCATGCGAGGAATCGCTGTGGCGTTTTCACCTGAGTCCTGACCCGATTTTGATTGATCGGAAGTTTCACCTTTTTCCATGGTTGCGTCTTTCTGAAGTTGCGATGTGGTATCCTGCTGGGTGTTGTCGCCGTCGTTGGCACCTCTGACTTGGGCCATCGCCTCGGAGCCGGAGAACCAGGCCACACAGGCCATCAAAATCATCAAATGTAAGTACTTCTTCATAGCTCGATTCCTCGCTTCTTAAGTTCACGCTTACGCGCGTCCGTGAATGACCACCAGGTTTTCGCCGGCTTGCCATCCATAAACGACGTGATCGACATGAATGCGTCAATCACACAAGGATCGTGACGAGCGTTCGTAACCTGGTTTAACTGAAAATAAAGTTCAAAAGGGTCTTTGCCAACTAAATCAACCGGCTTCTTGATACCCAGCAACTCCAGATCGCCCGCAATGGACGGCCCGACGTTCGGCAAGTCTGTCAATCGATTGAGTTTTTTTCGGTCGACCTTGTCAGGATGCATTTTGGTTCTCTGAATCAGGCCGCTTTTTTCAAAAACCCGATTATCAGCAGCAATAACACAGCACCAATCGTCCCGCCGGCAATGGCGTTGAGAATTCCGTTTTCAGCTCCGAACAGTGCCAAACGGGTAAACAACCAGTTGAAAATTACCGAGCCTAACACCCCCACAATGATGTTGCCGACCAGCCCGAACCCATGTCCTTTAACAATTTGGCCCGCCAAAAACCCAGCCACAGCACCAATGACCAACGCAATCAACAAACTTGTAATATCCATCTCAAAAAGCCTTTCAAATTTCAAATTAGAAGAATTGACGAAAAGTAATTATATTCATTCACAGACTCAGTAGAGATTGAATAAGAATCTGGAACACTCATCCTCGCTAATCTCCACTAATCTGAATTTAAAATTAGCGTTGATTGGTGAAAATTAGGGTTCCTCTTCTTCACCAGATCCTCAGCGGTCACGATCACCTCACTTGAGAACGAAGCGATCCAACAATACCGAGGCCGACGAAGGCTACTTTGATTCTACCGCTTCCCGCTACTGATACAAGGTAACCGTTCACGACGAGCGAAAACGTTTAGCCGCAAGCCGTCGGGGGTTGCCGCCAAAAACATACTGCCACACCGAAATCATTCTTCGGCAACCCCCAAAGGCGCGCGGTGCATCGGGTTGCAGGTATTTTATTGGCAGGCAGGTTGAATAGGGAGATTGCACCCTACCGTCGCGCCTGCGCCGACTATTTTTCGATCTTTCAGCTTCAACCATAGTTCAACCTACTCTTCGTGTTTGTTTCAAACGAATGGTGGTCGGCTTCGGCTTGCGGCTAAACGTTCCATCGCTCCGTAAACGGTTACGAAACAAGTTTGCTGGCTCAGAATTTGCCTCCGAAACCTCTGGCCGGAGCTTGATCGCGACCAGCTCCCCTTTCTCCGGAAACCGTGAGCAGCGATCTACGACCACAAACTGAAAACCCGCAGGCAAACTCAACTCATCCAGCCGTGAAGCCTCCAACACCAGAACCGCGCCGCCATTTTGGCCGTCGCTGTGGTCATCACTTTGGGACAAAAACTGGACTGCTTGGGACGGCTCATAGAATCGCAATACAGGAGCTTCATTGTAAAACACCATCGTCGGCCGAAAGAAATCAAACGTCGCCAACTGAAATCTGCTATCCGTAGACTCGGTTCGAAGCCGAGCGATCAACTTCTGTGTGCCCTGAAACTGCGTTAACCAGGGAGCGGCAAGATTCCAAAGCCCCAGAACCGTCAACACAGCGGCGGCTCCCAATGCGATCCAGGCCTTGTTGAACTGATTGCGATTCAAAAACCACCAACCCGCCATCCCGCCTATCACCGCCGGAACGCCCAGCAATCCCAACCATTGAATTTGTTGCTGCAAATTTTTGGCAGCCCCCAGCCGATCGAGCAACGTTTCACCACCCACAGGCCACCTCGCCATGACCGGAAAGATAAAAATCAAGCCCATCCCGACCAGCATCAACGTGACCAAGGCCCCGCGTGGCCAGATGATTGCATAGGATTGAGATTCACTGAGCCAGCGATCAAACGACCAGGCGAACATCAATGCCAGTGCTGGGTAGCAAGGCAGGATGTAATTGGGCAATTTGGTTGCTGCCAGCGAGAAAACCACCAGATAGACGATCACCCAAATGGAAACCAACGCTTTTGCCTCGCGATGGGCTGGAAGTTGAGCGGGCTTACACCACAGCAACCATACCGGCAGGGTCGCAACCGTCCAGGGAAACATGCCGACCAGAATTGAAACCGGATAATAGAAGACCGAGCCGTAGTGCCCCTCCATTGCGCTGGTCGCTCTCTGAAAATGATGGACGCCAAAAAACTCGCGCAGGAACTGACCGTCCGTCTTCAATCCAACCCATAGATACCATGGACCTGCAACCAGCAGAATCACAGCAAGGCCGAAGATCGGACGCATGGTCTTGAATGCTTCGACAAAATGGCTTGGACGGAATTGAGTTGCCGCGCTGAACAGCCGCTGAAAACATCCTGCCTTCGTTACATGCTCCAACGGCTGTGATGCAGCGGCATTTTTCCAAACCAGGAATCCGCCGATCACCGTCATCGGAAACAAGAATCCAATCGGCCCCTTGACCAAGGTCGCCAACCCCAGCGATGCGTACATCATGGCCAATCGAATCATTCCAATACGACGGCCTATCCACATTTGGCCGACAAACATGTAGACGCTAAACGTTGTAAAGAAAACCAGAAAACTGTCTGGGGTTGCGGATCGTCCCACCACCGTGAACATCATACTGGTCGCCAGAATGATGGCCGCCATCGCACCGGTGCGCCGGCTCAGCAACGTCTCTCCCATTCGGAACGTCAGAAAAACAGTCAACACGCTGAAGACCGCCGAGAAAAATCTCGCGCCCCATTCACCGACCCCGAAGATGGAATAACCGATCATCATCATCCAGTACATCCACGGCGGCTTATGGCCAAACAGCTCACCATTGAAATGAGGAACGATCCATTCGTTGGCGACATACATCTCACGAGCTGTGCTGGCGTAGAATCCTTCGTCCTCGTCCCACAGTAATGTGCCGCCAAGATTCGGAAAGAAAACCAGTACGGACAAAAGCCCAATGGCCCAGCAAATCACCGCTCGGTTAGTCAGGCAAATTTTTGGCGACATCATGTAGCAGTGTTATGGAATTGTCCTGAAATAAGTTCCCGGTTTTATCAAGGTCCATCATAACCCGAAGCGTAAGCGAGGGACCACTCCAGCTTGGGTAGGCCGTCCCTCGCTTACGCTTCGGGTTATGATGAAAAATAAGGATGCTATCCTTATGCAGCCTTCCGACCGGATGAAGACCCTGGCCTGCCAACGATCTTGAGTTTTGCAGGGACGGGTTCAGACTGATTTTTTGCAGGCAAACCAATCGTCCCCTGACCGCCGAGTACCCTGTACCGCCAGAAAATTGCCCCCAGCGAAATCGCGGCGGTGAGAAAATGTCTTGGCCGGAGCTTCGAGCCTGGCTGTTCGGTCCAGCGCCGCAGCGGCTGCTCGAAAATACGACTGGAGGAATTTGTGGCTGAGGATTCTACGACTGAGGAATTCGC
This sequence comes from uncultured Pirellulaceae bacterium, assembly GCA_964414815.1. Lineage (GTDB taxonomy): Bacteria > Planctomycetota > Planctomycetia > Pirellulales > Pirellulaceae > Mariniblastus. Next base: position 10,801 of record CAYPXY010000036.1, read on the forward strand.
TTGACGGATTTTCATCATTCGAGCGATCAGTTCCACATCAAATATCCACTTCGACGTGAAGGGCTGCTCAAGAACCGCAGCCAATTCATCCGTCACCCGAAATAACTTGGCGCCGCACTGCGTATCATGCAAACGCACTCCCAATACAACTCTCGTCGCGCAGGCAAACAGGCGGCTCAAAACGGCGCGGCTGCGATGTCGCTCAACCGAGCGTCCGGCCAGTGGAATGCGACAACCCAAAACTGCATCCACTCGATCTCGATCATCTTCGAGAACATTTTGAAACGTATTGATCTCGGTCAGCGGTGTGGCCAGATCGGCATCCCAATAGCCGACATAAACGGGCAATTCACTGATCGCACGATCACTGATTGCACGATTCAGACCCAATCGTACCGCCTCGCCCTTGCCAACGTTCGTCGGTAACTCCTCGATGGAAAACGAATCTGGATGTTCGGCGACCAGCCGATGCAACCTTTCAGAGGTGTGATCCGAACTGCCATCATTGACCAACAAAAACCGCACGCCAGGATTGGCCTTAGCATAATCCGTAAAGGCGGTTCGGGCCACTTGGTCCAGACGTTCCGCTTCGTTATAGCAGGGAACAACAATGATGGTCGTCGGTTCGAGATGTGACCGGGGCATGGATCGATCCTGATCGAAAAAAAGGTCCGACATCGTGTCGATAACCGTTCTCCGAAATTCTAAAGGAATCGCACGAATGAATGAAGATCAATCGGGACATCGGCAGCAACCTGCAACCCTCACGTCTGGCTCAACCGGGTTGATCTGATCAATCCGACCAAATCGCCAACTTTTACGGAAGTGCTGGCACTCTTGCCGATGGAATCACAGATGCACCATTTCTCCAGATAAAACTTACATGTCGACCGTCAATACAAAATCAAAACTAAGCGAATTTGAGCAACTCAAACAGCGGATTCACCAGAAGCTGATTGGCAAACTCGATTTGAACCGCGTGGGCGACCTGCAGGGAGATGTGCTGCGTCGCGAAATTCGGGTGGTCGTCGAGCATCTCTGCGACAGCGAAAACAGTTTGCTCAATCGCCAGGAGCGGGACCGGCTGGTCGATGAAGTACTCGACGAAACGTTTGGACTTGGGCCGCTGGAGCTGCTGCTCAAAGACCCGACGATCAGTGATATTCTGATCAACGGTCCCAAGAACATTTACTGCGAGCGCGGCGGGAGGATGACGAAGTCTAACGTCGAGTTCCGCGACAACGACCACTTGTTGCAAATCATCGACCGCATCGTTTCCAAAGTCGGGCGCCGTGTCGATGAAACCTGTCCGATGGTGGACGCCCGGCTCGAAGATGGTTCGCGGGTCAATGCGATCATTCCGCCACTGGCACTTGATGGAGCGGCCATGTCGATTCGGCGTTTTGGTTCGAATCCGCTCAAGCTCGAAGATTTGCTCAACTACAAGGCGTTTACTCCCGAGATGGTGATGTTGCTTGAGGGAGCGATGAAGGCCCGGCTGAACATCATCATTTCCGGCGGTACGGGTTCGGGAAAAACGACGTTGCTCAATACGCTTTCGAGTTTCATTTCCAACGAAGACCGGATCGTCACGATCGAGGATGCGGCGGAAATTCAGCTTCAGCAGGACCACGTGGTGCGGCTCGAAACCCGCCCGCCCAATATTGAAGGCAAGGGCGCCGTAACGGCCACCGACCTGGTGAAAAACTGCTTGCGGATGCGGCCGGAGCGAATCATCATCGGGGAGTGCCGGGGTCCGGAAACGCTGGACATGCTCCAAGCGATGAACACGGGGCACGATGGTTCATTGACGACGGCTCACGCCAACTCGCCCCGTGACTGTATCGCCCGTCTGGAAACGATGATCATGATGGCGGGGTTTGATTTGCCCGTCAAAGCCATGCGGACCCAGATCGCCAGCGCCGTCGACCTCGTCATTCAGGCCAACCGTCTCCAGGGGGGGCCGAGAAAGGTCACGTCCATCACCGAGGTGGTCGGGATGGAAAACGAAACCATCGTGATGCAGGAGATTTTCAAATTCGAAAAGACCGGTGTGGATGAAAACGGTAAGGCGAAGGGGCGGTTCATTTGCACCGGCGTGCGTCCCAAGTGCATGGACAAACTGGAGGCGATGGGGATCAAACTTCCCTCCAGTATATTCCGCGAACGTGTGATGCTGGATTGCTAGGTTTCTGGTTTCGAGGATTGACCGATGACAAGCTATATTTTTATTGGCATGACCGCTGTGGGCATCAGCGGCATGCTGTACGCGATTGCCTCGATGCTCATGCCCCGAAACGTCGTGGCCGAAGACCGTCTGGCGGTTCTGACCAAGAACGGTGGCCGCGGTGCGATCAAGGAACAATCGACCGCCAGTTTGCTGATCGGCTCACTGGAAGAAAGCAAGTCGGGCCGTCTCGAAGACCTTTTTGCGAAGTCCTTTGGACTGGAGAAAATGATTTTCCAGTCGGGCTTGAATCTGGACGTCGCCAAATTCATGCTGATCACGATTGCCACCGGACTCGGCGCAGGCGTGGTGGCTTGGTATTTCTCACCGATCAAGATGCTGGCTCCCATCGCGGGCCTCGTGGCGGCGGCGATTCCTTTTGGCGTCGTTTGGTGGTGCCGGAACAAGCGGATGAATCGATTCAGCCAACAACTTCCGTCCGCGCTCGACTTGATGGGACAGGCACTTCGCGCCGGGCAAAGCCTTCCGTCCGGAATCCAGTTGGTGGGAGAACAGCTTGATGAACCGCTCGGGCCCGAATTCCGCCGAGCCTATGAACAGCAAAACCTGGGCGTTCCGCTGACCGAATCGCTCAAGGACATGGCCGACCGAATTGACAATCTGGATTTCAGGTTCTTTGCCACCGCCGTTACTCTACAGCGGCAAACCGGGGGTGACCTGGCTGAAATTCTCGACAAGATTTCACACCTGGTTCGAGAGCGGTTTCAAATCAAGGGGCAGATCGCCGCGCTCACCGGCGAAGGCCGGATTTCGGGAGTCGTTCTTCTGGGCTTGCCACCCGTTTTGTTCCTGGTGATGCTGCGACTGAACTACGACTACGTGATGCAGCTATTTACCGACCCGCTTGGTCAAAAAATGCTGGTGGGCGCCACGATCATGCAGTTGATCGGCGCCTTTGCCATCAAGAAAATTATTGACATTAAGGTCTGATAGGAGCCGTTTTCAAATGCTTGCCGAACTTGATTTTGTAGCAATACTACCGTTTGCGATTTTCGGAGCGGTCGCCATCGGCGGCTGGCTGGTCGTGGACTTTTTCATGAGCCGCAATACCAAGTCGGACTCGCGGCTGGAGCGGCTGAAAACGCGAGGCAATCCGCTGACAGACAGTTCGAAGCTGGCCCGCGAAGGGTTTGCCAAGCTGCTCGACGACGATCACAAGAACAACTCCTTCGCCGATGCCCTGGGGCCGAAAAACGAGAAAGAGATCAAGGCGGTTCGTCAAAAGCTCAACGAAGCCGGATTCCGGTCCGAAGGCGCGATCACGGTACTCAATACCATCAAACTCTTCTCAGCCATGGGCTTCTTCGTAGTGACGGGCGGCGCCTCGGTCGTCATGAAAGGGTTTGATCTATGGACGCTGATCTATCCGCTCATTGGGGGAGGGATCGGCTTGTTTCTACCGGAGATCATTTTGGGATTCATCGCGTCGAGGAGAAAGCAATCCATCTTTTTGGGTTTGCCGGATTCGCTGGACTTGATGGTCGTCTGCGTCGAAGCCGGACTCGGGATGGATCAGGCAATGCGGCGGGTTTCGGAGGAACTTGAAAGTGTATCTCCCACCGTTTGCCACGAGTTCAAAGTGTGCAATCACCAATTGCAAATGGGTTCAACCCGAGAAACGGTGTTGTCCGAACTGGGGGAACGCAACGGCGTCGACGATCTGAAGACGCTCTCTTCCGTCATGATTCAGGTCGATCGCTTTGGTACGAGCGTCGGAAAGGCATTACGTGTCCAGAGCGAAGCGATGCGAGTCCGCCGCCGCCAGATGGCTGAGGAGAAGGCATCCAAAACGGCAGTGAAGCTGATCTTCCCCTTGGTGTTGTTCATTTTTCCGGGAATTTTCGTGGTGCTGGTAGGCCCGGCAGCCATTACGATGATCAACACCATGCTCCCCATGATGGGCGGATCGAAGTAACGGGTGACGGAATAACCGTCAAACTTTCCCTGATCGGTTTGCCGGGAAACTTCGGGTTCTCTTTTCAAAAAGTGCTACCAGGTAAGCCCTTTTGCACCTGATTGGCCGGAATTGGACAGGTTCGTTTCGCCGTAATCTTCCGATAATGGGTTGTACACGGCTTTCTCACGTCGATTCCATTTCGACATCGTTGCGTTAAGCCGTCCCAGGTAGGATTCCCCAGCCGGCTTTCGGAGCGAGAAATAATGATCAAATCGACAATGATGGTAGTGGTTGCAATCGCGGTTGCAACCGGTAGTACTCAAGCTCAAGATTGCTACTCTTGCGATCAGGGTGTCAACCGTTCATTCGGCTTTGGCTATCCTTCTGCGGGCGGTGCCCGTTTGGGTTCGGGACATCATGGGCATCTCGCCAACTGGCGCGAACGCAAGGAAGCCTGGCATGAAGAAGCCGCCAAAATCAAGGCTCGTAACGATGCCTGGCCGAAACCATTTGCTTGCCAGGATCGCCAAGCCTACTTTGCGTTCTGGGCCCCGATGATTCATCAGGGATACGCTTCGCATTGTGTTTTGGCCGCCGATCATTTTGATGCCGAAACTCATCAACTCAACCGTGCCGGCCAGAATAAGGTTGCTTCCATCATGCAGAACCTGCCCGTGGATCGACGCCACCTGTTGGTTTCTCGCGATCAGGACCCATCCATTTCCGAAGCCCGACTGGCCAGCGTCAATGAAACCGTCTCAACCTGGTATGGACAATCGGCGCCTCACGCCACCATCGGACTGACCGATCTCGCCATACCGATGATTTCTGGTATCCAGGCTCAGGACATTGCCCAAAAGCGAACCCAGGGCAATCCTGCCCCCATTATTCCAGCGTCCACGATTGGCCAGTCGATCCAATCCTCGACAGGCCGCTAGTCGCAGGCGGCAGCTAAGTGTTTGGTTTTCTGGTTTTGAACAAGCCGACAGGAATCACCTCCCGGCGTGCGTTGGACTTAGTCGCTCTGGCCTGCAAGCCGATCAAGGTGGGCCATGCCGGAACGCTAGATCCACTGGCGACAGGGGTGCTCGTCCTATGTCTGGGACCGGCCACCCGCCTGGTCGGCCACGTGCAGCGAATGCCCAAACGATATGTCGCCCGGTTTCGTCTGGGCTACGAGAGCGATACGGAAGACATCACGGGCCAGCTAACCCCGGTCGAATCACCGACAACGATCACCCGCAAATCGATCGAAGCCATTCTGCCTCAGTTCACGGGGCGCGTTCAACAGCTCCCGCCCAAGTATTCTGCGCTGAAGGTTGCCGGCAAACGGGCCTACAAGCTGGCTCGACAGGGAGAATCGTTCGAGCTGGAGGCTCGTGAGATTGAGAACTATCGGCTTGGCTTGACACAATTCGAATCGCCCGACTTTGAACTCGAAATCGAATGCGGAAGCGGTACGTATGTCCGCTCCATCGGCAGAGACATCGGACGCCAGTTGGGATCCGGAGCCGCCATGACCTCGCTGGTCCGAACCGCGATCGGTGGATTTGAAATCGACTCCGCCCTGAAGATTGAAACCGATGCAACCGCGATTCCGCGATCTCAAATTGAGGCCGCACTCATCGCTCCGGCGGCAGGATTGCAGCTCGGACTAAATGTTAAAAAACATACATTATCAAACCAGCAAGTCACGGATCTGAAATCGGGCAAGACGATTCGCTCCGAGGCCGAAGGATTTCCGCGAGAGGCAGAATGGTTGGCGATGGATACGGAAGGTCGGTTGATCGCCGTGATGAGTTCGATTTCGGCGGAGGCCGCCAAGCCACAGATCAATTTTGCAAATCAGGTAGCTTAGCCTTCCGTTTCTACTGCGGAGCGTACTGGTCCTGCCAAAGGCATCCGGCCCACGACCAGCCGACCCCAAAACCGACCATCACGTTTTTCTGATCACGTGACAGCTCGCCGGACTGGCGCAATTGTTCAATCAGGATCGGCAGCGTACAGGATACGGTATTGCCGACATCGCGAACTCGGACCGGCATCGCCGCTGAGTCGATTCCCATATGGGTTTGCAGTTCGCTTAACATCTTCAACGTAGCTTGGTGAAACAAGTACAACCCCACCTGTTCACGGGACAGCCCCCCATCGGCCAGTACTCCCGCCACGAGTCCAGGTACGTTTTCTACCGTAAAGTTGATCAAGGCAGGGCCGTCCATGTACAGATCACTGCTCCACCGCTTGCGATGCCGGGGCGTAATGGCATCGGACGGATCTCGAAATCCTTTTTCGGTGGCCAGTAACGTATTGGCCCCCCGTCCGTCGGTTCCAAAACGGAAGGCTGTCAACGTGGGCTGATCGCAGGCTTCAATGAGCGTTGCCGCACCGGCATCACCGAAAATCGTACGCAAACTGCGATCATCCGGAGCAATCATCTTGGTGTAGGTCTCAGCGGTAATAAACAGAATCCGCTTGGCGGCGCCTGAACGAATCAAGCCATCGGCCAGCGACAAACCGTACACAAACCCGCTGCAGCCGAGATTGAAATCGAGCGCCCCGCAATGGGTCGGCAATCCCAGTCGATCCTGAATTAAACATGCTGACGTCGGTAGCGGATAATCGGGAGTCTGGGTGCAGAACAGCAGGAAATCGATGGCGCTTCGATCGATGTCATATTGCGAAAACAGCTTTTCGGCGGCAGCGACTCCCAGATCCGACGAACATTCATTCGGAGCTGCGATGTATCGCTGATGGATACCTGTTTTAGAGGCAATCAAAGGCATATCCCAATGGGGATTGTCGCGTTGTAAATCCTCATTGGTTTCGATACGTTCAGGAAGATGGACAGCAACCGGACCGATGCCAGCAAATTTCATTATTGATTCCTGTCCTTAATTTGATCCTTGATTTTAAGTGGAGCCGTCACCTCTTCCCAGTATTCCCGCACGTCGGCCTCCTGGATTCGCAGATCTCTAATCCCTTCATCCCAAGCGTCAAGCATGTACTCACGCGCCTTGGTTGGATTCTTTTGGAATCGATACTCGTGAACCACGATTCTCCGGTAGAGCGTATCCCGATCATCCTTGACCCATCGACGGGACGGATCCATGGCATCGGTTCGCTTGAGCAATGACTGATATTCCTTGATCGCTTCGATTTGCAATTTGGTATCGTTTGAGTCCCATTTCTGATGCGCCTTTTCAACCGCACGCTCAGGAGAAGTCAATCCAAAACTGCCGGTATTTAAAAACCAAATCCCGAGCAGCACGCCACAAATCAACAAGGGCAGGATGACATAGCAACCGAATGCACCTCGACCAAGTCCGTAGTTTTCGCCGTATTTTTCACTGTTCAAAAATATGCCCTCTACAAATGAATATGAAAAGCATACAAAAAAAGCCGACTATCGTCAAAGATAGTCGGCCCTCTTTTTGTCGTTCACTTGGAAATCATCATACCAATCAAGACCCTTAATCAGGTCTCACCATTACCTGCTGCTGGTTCAGGTGCCGGAGGATCTGTTGATTCTTCGCTCGGTGATGAAATCACACCGGAATCCGTTGCGGGTTGACCGGTCGATTGTGGTTCAACAATCACGCCCCCACCGTGGATCACCGATCCGCCGCCCACAATGATGGCCTGGCCACCGCCGTAACACGAACTGCATCCGCTCACAACCGGTGAGCTGTAGCCATAAGTAGGCTGAGCATATCCGCAAGCCGATTGAGTGCTGCACCCACAAGCAGATGGGGCATATCCACAAGCAGATGGGGCGTAACCACAGCTTGGTTGTGTGTATCCACAAGCCGAGTACGAGCCGCAGCCGTTGCTGCAGCCGTTGCGTCCCCAACGAGACTGAGCCAACAGCCCGGACTGGCAACCACAACCGCTCACTCCGCTGGAATAAACGGGAGTTCCACAACCGTGGCTATGTGTGTAGTAGGCCGGAGCAGCGTAACTGACTGCCGAGCAATGATTCGGCACCGAAGCAACATGATGTACTTGCGGAGCAGCATAGTTGACCGGAGTTGCATAGTTGACAGGGGTCGAGTAGGCGACGCCCGAGTAATTACTCGGAGCGGCATACGACTGGAACACAGGAACACTTCCTGCGCAGTTGGTACACTGAGCAACAACGGGAACAGCAGCCATCGCAACACAGGCCGCCACAGCAATCGAGAAAAGTCTTTTCATTGGGTTCTCCTTCAGGACTTCGTTGGGTCCAAACTGATCTAGGTTTATTTGCAGAAACGGGGCTAGGAATCACCCGCCATTCTACCGCCGCAATTCGGCGACTTGGCTGACTATTAGACAGGGACGAAACGAAAGATGTCAAGTAAGGTAAAGAATCGGAAGAGTATAGAAACTGTATTCAATTTGACCCCACCGTCGTCATTTCGCAAAAAAGGTCGACCGCCCAGAGTTGAGAATCTGAATAAATGCGGCAAATTGCATCAATCTCGGAGCCTGCGACACAATGGCATTCCGATTGCGCTTTCATACGATCCGGGCCAGGAAGACCAGAACAAAAACGAGCGGCAGAACAAATTCTGCCGCTCGTCTGATGGTTTAACTTTTAGCCTGCCCGACTAGAATCCGTTGGCAAGGAAGAAGTTGGTTTCGTTATCGATCAATGCATCCGCAAAGCTCAGAACCACAGGCGTCAGCCCTGGGAATGCGGCATGGGTAAATCCATTCGATACTCCATCGAGCCCCAAGTTGAATCCTCCTGGCACAATCGAGAAGTCCAGCAGATCGGGCGGAGACAACTGGAACGCATTGTTCGAGAGTGACAAGTTCAACTGTGCCATCCCCTGAGCAACGGGATTTCCAAAGATGTCAAAGCCGGTATTGCCTGGGTAGAATACCCCCAGGGTATCGCCTGGCAGCACAACACCAAACAGGTCAATTGGAACTCCCGCACCGTTGAGCAAAATCGGGCTTTCATACGGACGAATGTAGTATTCTGCATTGTTGACCGCTTCGAAGTCGAATTCGCCACTGTCCCCAAGTCCACCACCGTTGGCAAAAATACCTGTCCCCAAATCCGGCACTGTGTTATCGACATCCTCGCCACGGTCATTGCCGAAGAACACATTGTTTCGCAGCGATGCGTTGACAATCGCCTGATTAAAGGTGTTGATTCGCAAACCTCGTTCGAAGTTGTCGACAAAGGTGTTCTGGAAGATGTTGGTTGAGAAAGTACTATGATCGTAGGCATGAAGTCGCACACCATCAAAGTAACGCAAATGGTCAATGTCAACCACGGTGTCGTCACCAGGCTCTCCGTACACGTTATCGTTGTCGCTGTCACTATTGTAGCCTGCCCCGTTGTTGGTAACCGTATTTCCAATCAGGTTGACCAACATTTGGGCATCACCGAACGAGTTGATCTCAATACCATTTTCATGGAAGTCCGCAATATCATTATTAAGAATGGTCACGCGAGTCAGATTATCCATAACGCCATCGGAGACCAATTGCGCTCCGCTAAACAGTGGATCGATATCCGGTCGGTCCGTACGGTTGGGAACAGGCTGTACGTCTGCCTGTCCGATTGCCTGGACAAGAATACCCGTCTGCCCCCGGTTATCCAGGAACGGCGTATTGTCTCCACGACTTCCGTCGGACTGGATGCCGCTCGGTCGGAACACAGAATTGGCCACCGTGATATCGGAGAAAGTATCGATGTCCGTGCTGGCAAAGAGCCCGATTTCGTTGAACAGGGTCAGGTTGTTCATCGTCAACCGGTTGACCAGATTGTGTCCATCGTTGGCGAACAGAGCAGAGACACCAATTTGCGTCTCGAGGCCGTCCAGCGGTCCGATGGTATTCGGTGCACCGATTTCTGAGTCCAGAATCTGGACATTGGACAATGCATTTCCAACGGAACCCACTTCCACGCCGGTCGTGGCAACCACCAGTACCGGGCCGGGCAACGGCACGACGTTGAACGCATTGTTGATTCGCACGTTGCTGACCACCGCGTTCATCACCGATTCAGGTCCACCGCCATCGCCTTGAGCCAGCAGTGAAATTCCTGCACCTCCCCCGAGGGCATTTCCCAGGATGTCCTGAGCAAAGTTCACATGAGTGCTACCGATGTTCGTATTGACGGTCCCTGAGTTGGCCGCCAGCAATCGAATACCATCGTTGACATTGTTGCTGATCGAAGTGTTGTCGATGATGTCGATGTTCAGAATCGCATCCAGTGCATTGGCACGTCCGAAGACACCCCGAACACCATCGTCCAGGCGAGTTGCGGTTACCAGTGCGTTGGTTACCACACTTGGCTGATCCAGTAGAAACTCGATGTTCCCCAGGGCACCGTTACCCGAGAAATTGCTTTCTCCACCATTGCGGCTGCTGATCACCACTCTTTCGCTCGGGTTGGCGTGATGCCAGTTGGCAACCGTCAAACCCGAACCGGTGTTGCCCGTCGAAGTCGTGTTGAAAATACGAATGCCACCGGTACCGGTATCGAGCATGATCCCGCGACCAGCATTGTCTTCCGACACATGATCGACAATCATCAGAGGATCGGTTCCCATATTCGTGAAGTTGTTGACATGCAAACCGTCGCCCAGATTTTCGCTGGTCGTGTTTCCATAGAACTCCAACGATTCCAACGCTGTATCCTGAACCCGAATACCACCCATCAAATTGTTGCTGGCCGTATTGTTTCGGAACTGTACATTGGAGGTCGCATCAAACAGATTGTGGATCGCGAACCCATTGCCCGCATTGTTCTCGGCCAGATTGTTGTCAAACAGCCAATCCCCTCCAGCATTTTCGATACGCACACCATCGCTGTTGGCATTTCGGATGTTACTTTCCCGTACGCTGCCGCTGTTGACACCGGATCCGAACACACCGTGGGTTGCCCCAGTGGCGTCGATGTTGATCCCTGCGATATCATTGAAGTTAGCCAGTGTCACCACTTCAGATCCACCCGCGTTGGAAATCGTAGGCATCAGCCCCAACTCCGAACCGCACAATTCAAAGAACGTGCCATCGGCCGACGGAATCAGGTACTCGGTACCGGTTCCCCACAGACGTTGATAGTCCTTGAGTACGATTCCATCTTGCATATTGCGATCGGTTCCATCGCCGTAGTGGACAGCAATCACGTCATAGGTATTGCTGTTGGTCTCCCCATCGAGCAAGGTTGCGAACGGTCGCTCATAGGAACCATCGGCGATTCCTGAATCGGCCAGATTGTCAACGTGAATCACGTTATACGGCAATCCCGTCAACGGATCCATCAGCACAACCGCTTCCCGATTGAACCGAACGATATGATCGTTACGCGAAACGGAGTCGAGGTCACGTCCCAGACGTGAATACTCCAGCCCGCGACCGCTGGCATTGGCACCAAAGAGCCAACCCACGCTGACGACCCCCGTTGTTTCAAACCGGTCGTCGTGGTTCACTTCGGCTGAGACAATGACCCCCTGCAGGAACTGCAATCCCAGTCGGGCTTTTCCACCAGCAAAGGCCGGTACCAGATCGGATCGATAGTGGTATCCTCCAAGATCAATCGTTCCATTGACCATGGCCAGTGGAGCTGGACGGAACCGCAATACGGTATCAAAACCTTGAAGGGCACTGTCGATGCCAGGCAGCACGATAATCCGGTTGCCCGCAAAACAGTCCCATCCGAATTCATTGAACGTACCAAACGAGTAATCCGTGGTTCCGACCGGGAAGTAACCGTTACCGATCAAATCCCACTTGGGAGTTTTGATTTGAGCACTGGCACCGATCTGATTGAATTTGTGAGCAAACGCCCCACGAGCATCACCATCGTAGTCGTACCACAGACTCAAGCTCACATCGGCATTGGCGGCATCAATGGAGAAGACACGCTCCAGACCGATGTTCGAAAAGAATCCGCCATCCTCCTCGAAGGAGTGATGGACCCGGCCTTCAAACAACCAGCGGCCATCGAAGCGGTCTTCATGGAGTTGGCTTTTGACCCCCACCGTGAAGTAGTGCCCGGAGTACCCAAGGCCCTGGTCTGCGAAACTTCCCCGCACCCACAATCGGCCTGGCCTTCCTGCCAATCCGTTTGCCCGCCGACCGCCAACTCCACCGTCTGCGACCCCCGAGCCGTAACCGCCTCCCGGCTGCCCGCCGTAGTACAAGTCCGCCGAAAAGGGTTGAGAGGCACCGCCGACCGGCCCGTAGTCATTAAAACTTTGTGCATATTGAGCTTGTGCCACGTTCGTGACGAACAACGCAAGCACCAGGCTGACCGAGCTAAACAGGCTCAAACTTATCTTCATCGATGTCTCCCGAGACAGGTCTCGACGCTTCAGGTTAAATCCATCCACCAAACGGCGCATTGAATGCCCGAAAAAGTGGTACATGTGATAGAATCCATCGACAAGGAAAGATCAAACTCATTAGATTTTTCATTACAATTCGAATGATTGATATAATTTGACAAACTGCTGTCAGCCGAATGCTGGCAAGAAATCCCATGAATCGAAAACCCGACGAACTTCGCCCCATCAAAATCAAACGGAATTTCACCAACAAAACGCCCGGCAGCGTCCTCTACCAGTCAGGAGAAACCGTCGTGCTGTGTACTGCCAGCGTCGATACGACGTTGCCTCCCTGGCTCAAAGACTCCGGTCAGGGCTGGATCACGGCGGAATACAATATGCTTCCTGGCAGCACCAGTCCCCGCAAACGCCGCGACCGCGACAAAATCGATGGACGAACCACGGAAATTCAGCGATTGATCGGCCGCAGCCTGCGGGCGGTCGCCAATCTGTCGGCACTCGGCCCGGTCGTGATTCATGTCGACTGCGATGTCCTGCAAGCCGACGGCGGTACGCGAACCGCCAGTATTACCGGGGCCATGATCGCCCTGGTGGACGCGATCCATTCTATCCGGCATCTGTTGCCCGACCCCAACACGTATCCGCTCAACGATCTGGTCGCCGCGATCAGCGTGGGAATCGTCGATGGTGTGGCGGTCACCGATCTCGACTACGTGATGGATTCTTCGGCGTCGGTAGACATGAATGTGGTCATGACTGGCAAAGGCCAGTTCGTCGAGATTCAGGGAACCGGCGAAGAAGCCACGTTTAGTGACGCCCAACTGTCATCGATGCTGGCCCTGGCCCGCCGCAGCATGAATCCGTTGATCGAAGCCCAGAAAAAAGCTCTGGGGACTCGCTGGAAATCGAATCATCGATCCGCGACGTAGACCGCCATGGACTTGTATAGCAAGTGATGGACTCCGGAAATCGGCAGCCTTGGTCCGTCGAGTTTCGGGTAAATGTCGTTCGGATATTTTGCGGACGTGTCGATGAACAGTCGCCATTGCTTCGATTTGGCAATCGATGGGATGGTGAATCTGGTTGCCGCTCCGTTGGCGTTGAACAACATCAACACCTCCCGACCGAGCAACTGGGGATCATCGGCTTCGCTTGGCGCGGCGAGCAGACACGATATGGTTTGATCCGACGCGTGCCAGTCCACGGCCGTTCCCTGCGGGCTGTACCAGCTTACATCCGGCCAACCGCCTTTGCTGTTCGGAGTCCCCGTCAAAAATTGACGACGACGGACCGTCGGTTGGGCTTTGCGGAACTCGATCAGCGTCCGGACAAACCGCACCAACTCTGTATTCTTCTCCATCAACTCCCAGTCGATCCAGGAAATATCGTTGTCCTGGCAGTAGGCGTTGTTATTGCCCTTTTGGGTGCGACGAAACTCGTCGCCCGCCACCAACATCGGAATCCCTTGGGAAAGCAACAACGTTGACAACATGTTTTTCACTTGCCGCACACGGATAAATTCAATTTCCGGGTTCTTGGTCGGACCTTCGAAGCCGTAGTTGTCACTGATATTATGATTGTCGCCGTCGCGATTGTCTTCGCCGTTGGCCAGGTTGTGCTTGTGGCGATAGCTGACCAAATCGCTGAGCGTGAACCCATCATGCGAAGTGATGAAATTGATGCTCGAACACGGAGGACGACCGCCCGGCTGATAGAGATCGGCCGACCCCGCCAACCGCGTGGCGATCGCGCCCCGCGTCCCCGCATCCCCTCGCCAGAAAGCCCGAACATCATCGCGGTACCGGCCGTTCCATTCAGCCCAGCGGTCATCGCCGAACGAGCCGACCTGATAGGCGCCGGCAGCATCCCAGGCTTCGGCAATGATTTTGGTATCGGCCAGCATCGGATCTTCTCCGATGGCCTCGACCAGCGGCGGATTCGGCACCAGGTTTCCATTGCGATCGCGGCTGAGGATCGAAGCCAGGTCAAAACGGAATCCGTCGATATGGTAGTTGTGAACCCAGTGCCGCAAGCAATGAAAGATCATCTCGCGAACAATGGGATGATTTCCGTTGACCGTGTTCCCGCAGCCCGAATAGTTCTTGTAGTATCGTTTGTCGTTCTCCAGCATGTAGTAAACTGAGTTTTCGAATCCCTTGAGGCTCAGTGTCGGGCCAAGCTCGTTTCCTTCACACGTGTGATTGAAAACGACATCGAGAATCACTTCAATACCGGCCTTGTGAAGTGCCTTCACCATCGATTTGAATTCGTTGACCTGAGCCCCCGGCTTTTTGGATGCTGCGTAGCCACTGTGGGGGGCGAAGAAAGCAAGCGGATCATAGCCCCAGTAATTTTTCCTGCCCTCCGTTTCTCCGTTGATGCCCTGCGACGGAAACTCATGAACCGGCATCAACTCGACCGCAGTCACGCCCAGCGATTTCAGATACGGAATTTTCTCAATCACACCGAGATAGGTTCCCGGATGTTTGACGCGACTGGAATCATGCTGGGTGAACCCCCGAACATGCATTTCATAAATCACGGTCTCGGACACATCGCGGCGAATGTGCCGGTCATCTTCCCAGTCGAAACTGTCATCAATGACGACGCACTTGGGCGGACGAATAACGCCATCCTTGGGGGGGAGGAATTTCCCGGCGAGTGCCTTGGCGTAAGGATCGATCAGCCGGGCTTTGGGGTCGAACACCATCCCGCGACGGGGCTCGTACGGACCGGAACACTGAAAATGATAGAGTTGCCCCGGCCCAATTCCGGGCACAAAGATGCTCCAAATGTCTCCCCATCGATCGGTTTGCGGATTGAAGGCGATGATTTCCGATGGCTCAGGGGCATCGACGTTGTCGTACAGCAACAAGCGAACTTCAGTAGCATTGCGGCTGAACACTACAAATTGCACGCCTTGCTCATGAACCACGGCTCCATAGGGCAAAATATGGGTAAACTGCAATTTGGGGAGGTAGTGTTTCATCTGCATCAACATGAAGCCATTTCCTTTCAGTGGGTCTCGAATCCGGCAACCGGCCGGGAACACTGAAATTTAGCACCCGATTTTTGGGGCCACGAACCGTATCCGCTCAAAACCTCAAAGTTTGTCCTCCTCAAGTTCCCCAAAAAGCACAATGGCGTTCGGGAGGCCGCGACCCGCAATCTTTAACATCGCTTTCGCTCCAGCCCACAACCCTTTAGAATATCACATCGGTTCATTTTCAAGAAGAAACATTCAATCCAGTTGCCTTGTTCCGCATGAGTGGCGTAACCTACAAAGATTCCGGTGTCGATCTGGAATTATACAATCAGTCGATGCAGCGATTGCCACGCTTGATGCATCGGACGTTTTCGCCGCGTGTTCGGCAGCTTGACGGTGGATTCGCCGGCCTGTTTCAACTGGATTTCGATTCCAAACTGTTTCGCAGAAATTATCAGGATCCTGTGTTGGTGGCCTGTACCGATGGCGTCGGATCGAAACTGAAAGTCGCCCAGATGCTGGATCGTCACGAAACGGTCGGCATCGATCTGGTGGCGATGTGCGTCAATGACGCAGTCTGCTGCGGTGCCGAACCGTTGTTCTTTCTGGATTATGTGGCCATGTCGCACGACGATCCCCCGCGGTTGGAAGCGATCGTGAAGGGCATCAGTGACGGATGCATCCTGGCCGACTGTGCGCTGCTCGGCGGCGAGACGGCCATCATGCCGGCCTCCTACCAACACGGAGATTATGACCTGGCCGGGTTTTGTGTCGGTGTGGTCGAGCGAAAACATTTGATCGATGGAAATGCGATTGCTTCCGGCGACGTGCTGATCGGAGTCGAATCGAGTGGCATTCATTCGAACGGATTTAGCCTGGTTCGTAAAATCGTTTTCGAAATCGCGCAAAAGAAGCCAGACGATCGGTTCCCAGGCTCGAACGAATCCATCGGCGATGTTTTGATCAAGCCCACCCTGATCTATTCAAAGGCGGTGCGCGATGTGTTGTCTCACTACAAAGTAAAAAATGTGGTCCACGGAATTGCTCATATCACGGGGGGAGGCCTGGAAGAGAATATCGGCCGAATCACGCCGGCCGGACTCGGCATCGAAATTGACTATGGTTCTTGGGAACGCCCACCCGTTTTTCAGTGGCTGCAAGAACTGGGAAATGTCAATGACGAGGAGATGTTTCGCGTTTTCAACATGGGGATTGGATTGGTGTTGATCGTCAGTCCGTTCTATTCCGAAAGTATCCGCCGAACCATTCAAATGGCCGGACATCGAACTTGGCAGATTGGAACGGTTACCTGAACGCGACGGCTGCGTAAATGGCGGCGGTTTCAATTCGCAAAATAGTATCTCCCATCCGAATCGACTCCCAACCGGAGTTTAAAAAATGCTCCAGCTCGGAATCGGCAAATCCACCTTCGGGGCCGATCGCGACCACGACTTTCTGGAAATTCTGCTGCGCCTCGACGTCACGGAAAAAATGAAGTGGCTGATTGCCGCGAGGATCCGCAACGAATCTTGAGGCGGAACCGTCACCGGATGATTCACGTATCAGACCCGCAATCGACTGTTCCCGAGAAATCTCCATCAGAAAATTTCGTCCGCATTGTTTGCAGGCTTCGATCGTCCATTTCTGAAAACGATCCAGCACATTTGAATTGGCGATGGAGACCGATCGTTCTGTCTTGAGCGGGATGAACCGGTCGACGCCGAGTTCAACCAACTTCTCAATCAGAAATCGCTGTCGATCTCCCTTGGGCAATGCCACCGCCAAGGTCAATATTGGCCCGACCGGACGGGTGTGTAGAATCGTTTCTTCGATCACCAGTGAAACGGATTTATTTTTTACGGCACCGATTCTCGCCTTGAATTCGCGTCCCGCGCCGTCAAAGAGAACGATAGAATCGCCAGGGGAATATCGCATGACGGAGACCGCATGACGAGCCTGGTCTCCGTCAAGCGTCGCGGTGTCATTGACAACTGGGTTTTCAAGAAAAAAGCGTTCGGCCATTCCGACAGTCTAGCAAAAAACGAATCCGCTCTGGTACGGATGGCCGCATTGAGTAGAATCCAGATTCTGAATATTGTGCATTTTACGAGAAAACGGAACCCATCGAATGACTGAAGTTGTATTCCCCCAAGAAAATGCGGAGCCTATCACCGTCGATTTGAGATCGCCGGCGGTCGCGGCAGCATTGGCCTGGTTGTGGCCAGGTGCGGGGCATATTTATCAGCGACGGTATGTCAAAGGCATTCTGTTCATGATCTGTATCCTGAGTACCTATTTTTTTGGATTGGGGATCGGGCAGGGCAGGGTGGTCTACGCATCCTGGAAACCTGGCGATAAACGCTGGCAGTATCTGTTTCAGGTTCACACCGGTTTGCCGGCGCTGCCCGCCATCGTTCAATCGATGAAGACTTCGGGGGGAGCCGATCCGTTTTGGGTGCTGTGCCAGCGTTACCCCGATGAATATGGATTCCCGACGGATCGTGCCGCGACCGAAACCGACATGCTTCGCCGAAGACTACGATTTCATATCATTACACCCGAAAACAATTTTGAGAACTATCAGGGCAAGACTCTCAAGGATGGCTTGATGGCCCCCCCCGCCGGTCCATCGACGGAACAGGAGAACGACGTCCTGGGTCAGTGGCATTTTGAGCAGAAACACTTCTTTGATCTGGGGACCTATTACACGATCGTTGCCGGGCTGCTGAATTTGTTGGTCGTGTACGATGCGTTTGTCGGCCCGTCGATTCTGCAAACGAAGAAATAGGGATCGTTGACATGTCGGATATGAATCATTTAAGTCTGTTGCTGCTCGGATCCACCACGGCAAAGGTCTGGTACTTGCTTCCGCTCGTGGTTGTGATTAGCGTCGTCTACGGAGCGACACGCCATGAAACCCCCAAGGAGATTCTGTTGCATTCGTATCGCTCAGCGGTCTGGATGGTGGTCTTCCTCTCGGTGATCGCATTGATCGTGTGGCTGGGCGGTTTTGGAGTGGAGTCAGAGGAGCTTTCTGGCAAGACCATTGGACTGACATTGGCTGCCCTCGGGTGGATTTTTGGCGCGTTCTGGATCGGTGGCCAAGCGTTTAACTCCAGTTCCAGGGAAGGCACGCTCTGTGTCGTCACGGCGGGACTGTACTCGCTGTACTACGGATTCTGTAACCGGGATCAGTTCATTTTTCCCCTGTTGGTCATGGTAGCCGCCGCAGGTTGGGCGGCGTATGCTCTCTTGATTTTGTAGGCCGGAACAAGGTCGCGGGAAAAGAACCAACCAAACCGCGGCACTTGCGACCGCGACCACAGTTCCGGCAACGCCACCCGGTCATGCCGGAACAGCCTGTCACAATCGCTACATCTCGACCGATGCGCACCAGGTTCGTGCCAACACAGCCTTTTCAATTCAGCAATCCGTCGATTTCCCTCCGCCGGAGGTAGAGTTTTCAGTCTATCCCATTCTCATTGAATCGTCATGTCTGAAAACCGGCGCAAGTACATTCGTATTGATTCTGGAAATGCTCCCTGCACGCTGCAGATCAACGGCGCAGCGGCATCTGCCGAACTGGCGAACGAATCGATTTTCGGCCTATGCGTCGGCGGAATCGAACTGATGCTGCTGGCGGCTGACCAGCCTGTCACAATTTTGTATGAAAATGAACAAATCAAGGGCCGCTGCAAGTCGGTGTCTCGTGATGAAAACGGCAAGTTTCAAATCGGGATTCAAAAAACCGATGACGACAAGGAGTCGGACCGGTCATTGATTCTGGTCAACACTTACATGAATTTTGGCGGATACCACATCGTCTGTCTTCCCATTGAGATGTTGCCAGACGACCAGGTAAGAATTCGACTGCTCGACGGCAAGGAATTCATCGTCAACCGGGACCAAATGATTCAGTTCACACGTCAGGAGCGAGAAGCCAATCTTCGGCACCCTGGAATGCTTCAAGAGATTCTAGGCATCTACACAGCGCTCAACGACAACCGTTGCTGGTACGGCGAAAGTGACATTCTCAATCATGAATTCGGCTACCAGGAATCAGCAGTACTCACGCGGTAACGGCGCCAATCTACCACCTCAGCCACTTCGACTCATCTTGCAACCAATCGGGCAAGCGGGATCGCTCGGATTCCTCGGGGGGACCGGTCAGGCGTTTCGGCCCTTCCTTGGTAATCGCGATCGTGTGTTCAAAATGAGCACTGGGCTTGCGATCACCGGTGGAAAGCGTCCATCCATCTTTTGCCTCGACCAGCTTGGCGGTTCCCACGCTGATCATCGGCTCGATCGCCAGCACCACTCCGGGCCGTAAATCAAAATCTTCCTCGCTGGCGATTTCTTCTGAATAATAGTTGGGAACTTGCGGCGGCTCGTGCAGGTTCTTGCCGATCCCGTGCCCCACCATATCCTCGATCACGGTCAACCCGGCATCGCGGACAAACATTTCCATCTCGCGAGCGACATCGCTCCACAGTGTTTTCACCTGAATCCAATCCAGTACACGATCGAGAACCTGGTTTGTGATTGCCAGCAGATGCTGCTTGGTGCTATCGATCTTTCCGATCGGCAGCGTCACCGCGGCGTCGCCACACCAGCCATTCAAGCGACAACCGGTATCCAGACTGACAATATCTCCCTCGGCCAGCCGCCGTTTCCCGGGTATCCCGTGGACCAACTCCTCATTGATCGAGATACAGGTCTCCGCTGGAAAGGGCGGGCGACGTCCGGGAATTTCTCCATAATCCAGGAACAGCGGCGTTGCTCCATATCGTTCAAAGGTGGCTTTGTAGACTTCATTGATCTCGGCCGTTGAAACGCCGGGCCGAATGATATGATAAGCCGCCTGGTGGGCTTCCCAGACCACCAATCCTGCGGCTCGCATCTTTTCGATTTCGCGCGGCGAACGCAGTTCACGCTTGACAGTGGGTTGAGACATTTTGGTTACAGCCCTCCGCTTTTTGCCAGTTCCTTGATCATCCGTTCGATACCCAATTCGTGGGTGAGCTCATTCCACTGTTGAGTCGTTCTCTCGAGCGCGGCCTGAGGTTCTAGATTGCCGTTCAGACATTCGCGGATATTGTCATCGAGTAACTCCAGATAACGTTGTTGTCCTGGGATCCGGGGAAACATGAACTGGACGTCTTGCTCGTTGCCTGCGTCCACGGCATCGGTGTAGCGCCTCAATGATGGGTCTGAAAGCTGATCGCCACACCATGCCGCCGGCAAAGCAAGATGGCTCTTTCGGAATGGGCCCGATCGGGGTGAGTTTACAAATGTCTTGAACACGGTCGATTTACTGGAAAGCCAGATCAGAAAGTCAGCACAGTCTTCGGTCGAGTGCGCTTGACTGGCCACCGAAGCCATCAAGCCATCAAACCCGACAAGATCAAACTGATGCGGCTCCGTTTTGGCTCGTTGCATCCAGCGACCGCTCTTTCCGTCATACCATCGCTGCGAACCGGGCAGCAACTGAAACCCCAAATCGATTCCACTTGCAGCTATCCCATCATCACTTTCAACCGCACGGGGGGAAGCAATCCCGATCTTGCAATCACCACTGAGGATTTGCTGGTAAACGTCCAGCGGAGTCAATTCAAGCTGACTCAAGTCATCCCCCATCAGCGTTTTCAAATCCTGAAGCGACTGAACAAAGGGTGCCTGGTGAATCAGCGGCTCCATGGTATCGCGATCAAACACCGTTGAAATTCGTCCACGATTCCGAATCTCGGCCGACGACCGGGCCAGAAAAATATTGACCGCCGAACCTTTGGCCAGTGGCAATTTCAGGGACAGGCTACCCGACGCTGAATTGCCAAACTGCTCGACAAGCTTTTGCCAGTCGTTCGGGACGGGACTTTTCAGTCCATCGGCCCAAGGCTGGCTGAAGACCAACATCAATGAAGGGCCACCGAGCGGAACGCCCCAATGCTCGTTCTGATGCCGAACCCAGGTGGTTCGGTAGAGTCGCAATAGATCGTCTTTGTTGAATTCTCCCGATTGCCAGAATCGCCGAGAAAATTCCTGGATTCGCTTTCGCGACTGAAGTTCACCCAGCATCCACACCGGATAGATGATGACGTCAATCTCTGAATCAACCTCGAAATCCCTACTGGAGAACTCAGCCGTACTGATGTTTCTGATTTCAAGCTCACCGTTTGCCTGCGCCAGCCACTGGCGGGCAATCTCGTCCCCAATGTCAGGTTCGCCTACCACCAACGCCACCAGGGGTTCCGGCGCAATAGGTTCGTCTGGGCCAGCCTCCCGCTCCGGTTGGGTTTCTTTCTGGCAGCCGGACGCTGCGAAGACCGCAGCGAGCAACAAAATAGCGAGGGATTGACTGAATCGAGAGGAGACCATTCGAAAAAAATGAAAGCACATCGCGGGCAAAACAGATATCAAACAAGTATATCACTTGTTGTCGATAATGGTATGGCTGGCTCTCGAACGGTATCTCAAGAAAAAGGAGGGTGTGTGCAGCGGTCGATCATTCCAGGAGAGATGACCAGGCAAAAATAGCATCATGACGCTGAAGTCTCCCATCGAGTCCACCGACCGCGTAACCCACCAACCCCACGCGTGGTGTGTTACGCGGTCGCCCGATGGTGGTCAACTCGAGGACAACGACTGAATAGAAAGCACATCGTCCGCCTTCCGAGTCCAGTCCAGCGGATCGCTCATGTACCCCAAACGCCCCAATACCTTGCCTTGCGAATTGAGAAACAGAACGGAAGGAAAACTGTTGACTCCATAGCGCTGCTGGAGTTCAGCGTTCTGCTTCTGAACTTCCGGATTCTGTTGTGTTTTCTGAGGAAAATCAAGCGTCAACAGGACCACATTTTTCTGCGCCCACTGCCGGAACGGATCGGTTTCAAAAACATCCGATTTCAGCTTTGTACACCATTTGCACCAGTCGCTGCCCGTGAAGTTCACCAGGACCGGCTTGCCGGTCGATGCCGATTCCGACATGGCTGCCTCGTAGGAATCGTGCCAAGTAGGCTCCATTACCAGCGGCGCATTCGAGATTCGCGGAATCACGGTCCGCGATCCGCCTCGGGCGCAACCGAAAACCGTGGAAAACATCGCCAACCCTACGAACAAGATCATCAAGGACACGTCGTACCTCGATAGCATCCGAAACGATTTACGAACGGTGGTCTGCAGCCGCAGTATTGCTTTCATTTCTTGGTTCATCCCAATCGTTATTACAGCCCGTTGTCTAAAATGCAAAACCCGATCGAATCATGAATGAATCGCTCAGCTCCAGCGGCGCCCCGGGCGCGGAGCGATATCGAATCTCCCGCTCAAACACATAGCCCGCCTCGAAGAACCCGGTCACTCGCAACGGCCCCATCCACTCGATCCCCGCAAACGCACGAACGTCGTTGATATCGACTTGATCGTCCATCCCACCCATTCGTTCAATGACCCAACTTCCTCCTCCATATTCGGCCCCTACATAAACCCACGCTTCCGTATCGTTTAAGTTCGGAATCCGATGCGAGAGCTTGCTCTTGGGAAAGAGCAGATCAATTTTTGTATCGGCATTGGGAGTCATGTAAACTCCGAACGCCGGCAGCATCTTGAGATTCACTCGGTCAAAATACTCGATTCCCAGTTTTCCGATAGTGTAGTGGTTGAGGCGAGTCCAGCCCAGGATTCGGCCCGTGAATCGAATCCCGTCGGATGAATGATTCTCGAAATCCGAGTAGTATCCCACCGTGAAATTGCTTTCCAGTCCCACTTGATTTGCCGGATTGGTCAGATGATCAAACGTCAGCATGATTGAATAGGCATGGGGCGGTAGATCGTACCCCGGATTGGCAATCGAATTCGGACCGTTCCAAAAATGAAAGATGAACCCCGGTGTGAGTCGAAGCGGCTGTTGGCTGCCCATAAAATTTTGCATCGTCAGCGTCGTCGCGATTTCAATGTCGTTGATCCCCAGCTTGTCTTCCTTGCTGCGACCATAAACATAAGTCTGTCGGGCACGAGGCCGCTCAAGAAATGGAGTCATGTAGTCCTGACGAAACTTGTTCCAGTCAATCGACGGAAGCCAGTTTGAGTTCGTTCCCTGGTACGTCGGGTTGTTATACGGAGCGTACCCCGGATAAACGGGTTGCACTCCGGAACCATACGGGTCCGGAGCCTGATAAGGTGTGTACGGGGCGTAGGGAGCCGGAGCCGTCTGAACGGGCAGCGACTGGATCGGCGACGGTTGTTGATAGGGAAAATACGGGAACGGATTCGACTGGGCGGGAATCGGGGGCTGCTGAAACGACACGCCGGGCTGGCCCGCCATCGGAGGCACGGAATAAATAATCTCAGGTTGCCCCACATGAACCGGAGGCGGAGCTGTAACCTGGGGCGGCGCACTGTAAAACAGTTGCCGATCCGGGATCGGAGGTGGTGTGGGTTGGTTTTGGACCTGAAAAAAGTCCTGGTAGCCTTGTTGGGCCGACAATTCCGCGCAGCAAATCCCACTGCAAGCAGCTAGTACCAGCAAAGCGAATGTCAGATTTTTCAGGAATTGTGTGTTCAACGGGCTATCCATCAGTCGATCAGACCAGGTTACGCGCAATCTTTAGCGTAATTAGCAGCCTGTCACTTTGACGTCAATACAGATTATGCCGAAGGCTGCCCTGCCCTTTCACTGCTTTTCGCAGCTTTTGCCGGTCGCCAGCTCCCCCGGTGTAAAAGTTTGCCGGGATTTCCGCTGGTTTCGATTGTAAAACAAGTCAGTTCACATTGCCGAATCCTGATTGCCAACGGACCGTTGATACGAAGAAATTGAAGTCAACTCTTCGGAGTCAACTTTTGGGGGCTGTCCGTTCTGACATTCGTCCCACCCGCGGTACCGAGAATGAATGCTGGAGTCATCGATGCGAATAATATGCCTATCCTTGCTGGTTTCCCTGTTGTCCCTGTCCTCAGCCTATGGGCAGCGAGATTCGTTCCGGATCAACGACCCGGCGGAAACTCAAGTCCACCCATCCCAAGCGTCCGGTCAAGCGACCTTTGCAGACCCACCGTTTGTGGTCGCTCGCCGAACCGTCCAAATTCCGCAGCCCCAAGCGGTCGTTGTGGAAAATCAACGAGACTGGAGCTTGGTCGACACCACTTCCTTCAATGCGACGCAACCCATCTCCAAAGTGCTGATCAATCCCGATCAGTTTTGGACTCGAAAACAGCGTCCCGTGATCGACTATCGGCAACACAATTTGTTCGGCGATCCGAACTGCGCCTGCGATGAATGGGCCGGCTTTTGCAGATGCTGCGGTCTCAAGTCATCCCCAGGCCACTTGGGCATGAAATGGTTGTCCAGCGGCGATCCATGCGAATGCGTAGACAATTGCTGCCCAACCAAGCGAAATCGATGCAAGTAGTCCCTCATCCCTCAAACGCTGCGACCACCAGTTGATCCTGTTCCGGAAAAATCGTTCTTAGATCGAGCAGCAATCGTTCCTCTTCAACTCGCCCGACGACCGAAGGGACCGACTTTCTTAGCCGCTGAGAAAACTGGCTGACGGTACCTTCCGACGGTGCCACTGAAACGCACCAAGTCGCAATGGTTTGTGCAGGCGAACCATCCTTGTCGAGCACGGAATGCCCCTGAACGACTTCACAGACTTTGATGCCCGGCAAATGCTCAATCAACTGCACCATTTTATTGGCTCGCAATTTTAAATTGTCGATCGGCATCGACAGCATTCTCAACAGCGGAATTTCCTGCTCGGCCAACTCCTGGTTCTGATAGAGCCTCAATGTTTCGGTGAGCCCGGCGCTCGTCATTTTATTGGCTCGAACGGCTTCGAACAGAAAGTGCGAACGGATCTTCGAGACGTACTTCTTGCGCCCAGCAATAATCCCGCAACTGGGACCTCCCAGTAACTTGTCACCACGGAATAAGCAAAGATCAGCTCCCTGGAGCGCTGGTTCACGAAGGTTGCGAACGCCTTCCAAGCCGAACTTCGAAAAATCAATCCAGGCAGCCGAACCGACGACTTCGATCAGCGGAACGTTATGTCGCCGCGCCACCGCCGCCAACGATGGTACCGAAACGGATTCCTCCTCAGTCGGCCCTGGTGCCCCGATGGAATGAATCTTCAATATAGCTCCGGTTTCGCCGTGAACGGCCTGTTCATAATCGCCGAGTGTCGTTCGGTGGGCGGCTCCAACCTCGCGCAGGATCGCACCGGCCGTCTGGACCCCATCCGCAATGCCGCCCCCCTTCGTGATTTCCGATAATTCGCCACGCGAAACCACCACTTCTCTTCCCGCAGAAATCGCGGAAATCGACGCCAGAATTGCAGCCGCATGATGGTTGGTAACCAGCGCAGCCTCAGTACCCATCCATTCACAAATCAGTTTTTCAACTGAGCTGACGGCACCCTCCGCGCGTTGATCAGTGGATGCTTCCGTCGATCCAGTACTGGAATAGCCATAGGAAATATCGCGAACCGCATTGCAGGCCCGTTTTGCAAGCGGCACTCCCCCCAAACCTTCATGCACCAGATAGCCTGTTGCATTGATGACCGGACGCAACTCCGGTTCGGCCGAGGTTTTCAACCAACCGGAAATCCTGTCGGCCAGATCAGCAGCTGAGGGGACAATGATCTCTTCGGTTGCGGTGGCAACCTGGTGTCGAAAATCATCGAGAAACGTGCGCACTCGATCCACCACAAAGTTGTGGTTGAGCGTCGTCATTGCTTTCTTGATCTGGGGGCTTTCCAGAACCTGATTGAGAGACGGAAGCTTGGGAAATCGTTTTTCCATGGTCGTTTATAATTCGTTTTCAGTGGGATCACTCACCGTCTTGCTGGACGGGTCCGGATTTTTCTTCCTGGCGGCTCGATCGATCAACTCCTTGCCCGCGCGAAACTGAACCACATGACCTTCGGGCAGGGTGACCTGCTTACCTGTTTTAGGATTTCGCCGAATCCGTTGTGGGCGATACTTGAGTTTGAACTTTCCAAAGTTTCGCAGCTCGACTTGTCCTTCGTTCATCAAGACTTCCACAAGGGTATCGAGCGTCTTCTGTACGATTCGCTGGGTGAGTTGGTGGGTCAAGCCAAGCTCTTCCGCAATCAGCTTGGCAATTTCTCTTTTTGTCATCGGGGCACCTTCTCCCAAACCTCGTTGCAAACCGGTGGTACAGAACTTTGGATGGGACCGGTACTCTAAAGCCGAATCATCGCTTTTTGTGTTTCGATGTGTTCAAGCGAATAGAGTTTCCCTTTTCCGCTGCCAGGACAAACCTCGCATACCTGATTCCAGGACTCGGGGGTCCGGATATTACTTTCCCAAAACGGCCAGGACCGGCACTGTCTCGGACGCGCATGATAAACCTGACAGTTGCGTTTCTCCTCGTCAAAAAACACGCAGCTCCCGTTCGGGAACTCTTTGAGCGACCTTCGAATACCAATCTTTCGAGTGTATCGGTCTTCGAATGTCTCCACCGACATCGACAGCTCTGCGGCCAGCTTCTCGATTTCTTCGCCGTTGACCCAGACGTATCCCGGCGCGCCGGTGCAGCAGTCGCCGCATCCCGTACAGGCGAAGCGAAGGCCGTTCTTATACCAAGGTTCATTTTCTGATTCAGACATAAAACCAATTTACCCCAAATCAGGCTTTCTTGCGATGAGAAAACAGAAAAACCAGTACCCCCAGCCAAACGATCAAAAATCCTATCAATCGCGAACGATCAAACGGCTCACCGAGCAAATAAACTCCGCAAAGAAACTGCAGTGTTGGGCCTACAAATTGCAGGAGCCCCACGGTTGACAACGGAATATGACGCACCGCCGTTCCGTAAAACGCCAGCGGAATGATCGTCAGCAAGCCGCTGAAAATCAACAACCCGTTCATCCACCAGGGACTCGCGATCAATGACTCACCAGAACTCCAGCTTGAATAGCCCAGAAATACAATGGCCGGCAGCAACATGAACCCCGTTTCGATCGTGAGGTTGGGAGCGACCGAGATAGGCACTTTTTTCTTGACCAGCCCGTACAGCCCGAACGACACGGCCAGCAACAATCCAACCCATGGAATGCCGCCGGCAAAACTGGAAATGTAAAGGACACCCGCCGCCGACAATCCGACGGCAACCCATTGCATTCGATTCAGTCGCTCGCCCAGGATGATCACGCCCAGCAAAATATGAACTTGCGGACAGATATAATATCCCAGACTGGCTTCGAGCGCGCGTTCGTGGGTGACCGCCCAGACGAATCCAACCCAGTTGATCCCGCTCAGCAGCGCCGCCAGCGCCATCAATTTCAGCGCTCGCCGGTTGGAGATTGCGAACAGAAACTCCATCAACGGCCGCTTGTTGGCTGACTTGGCAAACCAGAAGTACCCCATCCACAGCGACACAAACACAAATCCCCAAACACAGCGATGCGCGACAAGCTGAAACGCATCGATCGACTTCAGGAAACTATAGAAATAGGGAAATCCGCCCCAGATGACCTGGGCCGTAATAGCGCACGCATAGCCCAATCCCGGGTTCACTTCGCTGGCAGGCAGCGAACCGATTGGCGTACGATGTTTCACTTGGCGACTTTCTGATGGGAGACCGGTTTTGAAGGCAGAATAATAAATCGTAATCAGCCAGGCATTAAGGGGGCGTCACGATTTAGGAATTGTCCCGAAACAACTTTCTTACTTGATCATAACCCGAAGCGTAAGCGAGGGACGGCATCACCAAGCTGGAGTGGTCCCTCGCTTACGCGTCGGGTTAAGATGGACCTTGAAAATCTGTCAGATACGGCTTGGCAGAGAGAATAAAAACAACTAGAATCGCAGGTTGAAATTCATACTGGGAACGAAAATTCGATCCCTGAAATGCACCCGTAGCTCAATTGGATAGAGCGTCGGTCTACGGAACCGAAGGTTGCAGGTTCAAATCCTGCCGGGTGTACTTTCGCCGACGATTGTCGTTGGCGAGCATCGGTCTTTGAGACTGATGGTCACAAACTTAAAAGTGACAGTAGTACACGATGAAAATGGCAACGAAGGCAATGCGGAAGCGTGTTTACAACACGTGGTACGGAATGCTGAATCGTCAAACGCCCAAGGGGCGAGGACGGGGACGGTACGTTGATCCAGAATGGGCGGCTTCGTTCGAGACGTTTGTCTCCGAAGTTGGATTCCCGAAAACGAATGATCTTGTGCTTTGCTTGCACGATCCCGACGCCGGATTCACTCCCGGCAATGTCTATTGGGGTACTCGTCGTGACCTTCAGCAATACGTCAAACACGCAAGGACGTTTTTCTTCAATGGTGAAATGCTGACGGTTTCCGAAGCTGCTCGCCGGGTCGGCATTCATCGAGTTTCCATGCGCGAACGGTTGGATCGTGAGAATTACTCCCTGTCTCGAAAAACTGCAGTCAAACCAGAACTCAAAAAGGGATTGACTGCCCCAAAGAAAACATCAAGATAAAGATCGCTGCTGAATGGCTGGCTACGCAATAGGGGCCAGCCTCGATCACGATCTGAAGACCTGGAGTTACGGGTGGTGCCGGCTCCAGGCATTTTTTATCTACAGGTCGAGCCATGAAAACAATTACTTGCGTCTTCGTTTCAATCTTGATTCCCACTCTGGCAGCAGGACAAGACGTTGGCACGGCAGAATGGCTGGAAAAGGCAGCTGGTTTTCCATTCGTCATTGAGAACTTCGATGATGAGTATAATGAATTTGTGCGGGGTGCCCAAGCCAAGCCACCCCGTGGCAAAGCATACGCCAAATACTCACACTCACTCGATGCTGACGTGGTGAATGCCTTCGATGTGTTCGCCGGATTTGAATCGACCAACAACCCGACTGCGGAGCAGTTGAGAGAGTACTTGAGGTCAAAGCGTGACGCGAAAACACCTGTAGAGCTTGTTGTTTTTCGGCCTCAGCAAGATCGCAACAAAGTTAAATGGGTACGTAAGAAACTGTCAGTATCGCCGGTGACCAATCGCGAACTTCTCGAAAATGACGTGGAGAAAAAAGTCGATTCCATAAACAACCAAATAACTTGGAAGCATGTCAGTGCCCCCAAAATCGGCGAAACCGGATTTCACGTTTTCTTTGGCCGCACAGAAACCGACAAGCAGCCGCGTGCTTTGTTTGAAGCTCTTCATCACGACAAGGAGAAGTACTTCGGATTTGAAAAGCTAACGATCAAATGCGACTCCAAGGTCTACGAATTCGAGCGAAAAATTTTTCAGAGAAAAACCGAGATCGGACTACAGGGGATTAGTGAATGGTTTACCCTTGAGCTGAAGGGCGATCAGTTAAATTTGATTGAAGACTTGGCTACCAAGAGTGAAATTCAAATTCGATGGACTGGGGCAAACTTTTATCAGGACGGAAAATTCACCTCGGACGATCAGGATAGATTCAAGACGATGTCTGCGTTGCTGCAGTGCTTGCGACTCGGTACGCTGAATTAGACCACCATTCCCAATTGCCCCAGATGTCCCATTCTGCCAGCTTCGGTCAGGTTGACCGAAGCTTTGGAGGGGTGGCGCCGCCCAAATTTTTTTTTCAGAATTTTTGCTGACCCGTATTGATCTCTGAAAACGGATCGGTTAGGTTCGTGAGCATCGAGCTACCAACTCGATCAACCTATTGCAAGATTGACTAACTTCTGCCCGCTTCTTGGGCTGTCGTTGGCCGGCTTGCCAACGAATTTTTTCTGAACAACATCCTATGCGTAGATTGCTGCGCGGTTCGGGATTTCGTGGATGGTTGACGTTTGGTGCTCGCAATTTCGCGAACGGGACGAGCGCCAATTATGATCGATTTCAGGACCATTCATCGCCGACACCAATTCGGATGCGGAAATCCTGCGTGCGATTCTTTCCCTCTTTTGACGGAGATTTTCCATGCAGCTACGAGTCTACAACCCCGACGACAACCGCGATGTAACGGCCGCCAGTCCGCTCGATACGTTTTTCGAACGCTGGTACACGGCGGCCGTCAACAGCAACAAAAAACGAAAGCCGGTCTCCCAGGCAACCATCGACCGGCGACGAGCTGCGGTAGCCTGGTGGACGAAATTGATGGGCTCGATTCAGTATCCGGCCGGGCCAGCGATCGGAGACATCACCGACGAGCTGCTGGCGACTTTTGCCGAGCGGCTGACGACGGCCACGTTTCGACGCAGCAAATTTTCAGCCAAACAATATCCGCTGTCGGCCGTAACTCAGATCCGGACGCTGGAAGAGGTACAGATCGTGTTGGCGGCTGCAGGCCCAGCGGTCGGCCGCAACAAAGTGCGCGCCGGCCTGCTGGCCGAGTCGCCGTCGATTTATGTGCCCGAGCCAGAATGTTTCCCGAAGCCGACTTGGCCTCTCGATCAAGCGATCGCGATTTGCAAAGCGATTCGGACGGCCAACGTGCCGGACTACTGCCCTGCCGATCAGTTCTATGCACTGGCCGAGGCGACGATTGCTCTGTGGTTCTACACGGGGCATCGAGCTACGACGTATCAGAGGCTCAATTGGAATTGCTTGATCGAACGACAGCCGGGCGAATGGTATTTGCAGATTCGGTCAGTCAAGACCGGCAAAATGGATCGGGTTGCCGTCCATCCGGCCCTGCTCGCAAAACTCCAAAGGTTGCGAGGGATGGACGAGCAGCTCATGATTCCGTGGCCGGTCTGCTATTCGGCGATCGTCCGTCAGCACTCAATCTTTCAACGAATCGCGGGCATTCCGCAAGCGTACACTCCGCAGGCCTGGCGGCGGTTGCACGGAGACCAGATCACTCGCGTCGGCTATCGGCTTGCTCAAGCGCTGTCAAAGGACGCCCTAGGTCACTCTTCGGCCGCAATCACCGAATCACATTATTCGTCCGCACGGGATGCGGCCATCTTGTTGCTGCCGGATTTGTTTCAGCATTCGAGCGGACAACTCGAATTGTTTTAGGAGGGACGTCGGCGGCACGGATGCCGTTTTCAAAACCAGGATAAGCCATCGGTGTTTCAACGGCGCGTGCCGTGCACCGGTGTTTTTTTTGTAGAGATGAGGGATGAGGGATGACAAAAAAAATTGGTATCAACCGACGTTACATGGTCCTACGGGACATGCATCGTGTGATGGAGATTGAGCAGGAGAGCTTTGAATCCCCCTGGGATGATGACGAATTCAAGAGGGTGTTGAGAGGAAGAAACGTCATTGGACGCGTGGCCGAACACGATGACGACGTGATCGGATACCTGATCTACGAGCTATTCGATACTCGAATTGTGATTCACAAATTGGCGGTCACTCTCAAATTCAGAGGATATAGCGTTGGCACACGGTTGATCGAGCTTCTCAAGAGCAAGCTTTCCATCAATCGACGGAGAGAAATCGCAATCGCATTTCCCGAGTTCGATGTGCGCTGCCATCGCTTTCTGGCAAGCCAGGGTTTCGTCGACATCTCGGCTAATCCCATGAACGGCAAGCGATTGTTCCGGTTCGCCATAGAACCACAGCCCGTGGAAATCAATGAAAGGAGTCCCCATGTCTGACTCAGATTTCTGTCGCCGATGTGCCCGCGTGTTGCGGCAGGCCAACCGCTTGTGCCATAGCGGCACGGATTGGCTGACGCTTCATCGGTCTGTGCTGGGGATCGAGGGGATTGCGAGGAAGATTTTCGCCAAGCCAGAGGAGTACGAGCGATTCGAGAAATCGTCCACGCGGAGAGCGATCGTGAGGATGGTTGACTACCTCAAAAGAAATCCGCCGTCAGGAAAACGGGAAGGAAAGGCCGATAAACGGCCAGCCATTGACCGGCCAACTCGTGTCATAACCGTTCGCATCACGGATCGGCTGTTTGACCAGCTTCACGCAGAATCTGCCGATCGCAGAACGAGCATGAACAAGCTCTGTGTCGAAAAATTGTCGGTGCCGGACAGCGTTCGTTCTGATGCTGTGACTCCACCGACACCAAAGCAAGTGCATCCCGTGCATCAACGGTTTGCAAGTACGAGTAACAGGTAATTTTTTTAGAGAGGATTTCTGATGAGCGACAATCGAGGGCTGGTTTTATCATTTTCGCTGAACAACTACGAGCGTAGTGAAAAAATATGGATCGGTGATCAATCAGTAACCCTGACCCGGAGATGGTTTGAAAGCCGGTTCTGGATCAACGAGTACGAGGCCTGGAACGAGCGAGGTGTGTGGTTTCAGTTCACGCTCAAACAGCGTGGCAAATGCTCGATTCGAATCACTACTCCGACTCATGTACCCATCTTCCGTGATCGAGTGAAACAGGAACGTGAGTCGGCATGACGATGATCGAATCACCCAAAGTTCGTTCTGTGGATCTGACTTGGCGCAACGTTTCCTGTCAGGTGAGCTGGAGTCACAACTCCAGGCTCAGTCGTGAACATGCATTCCAGAAAGCTTGCGATGCCTTGATTCGGTCGGGATACAACATAGGTAAAGACCTGGCGTTTGCTCAGCTTTTGAATTTTCTTTATGCATTGGATTTTGACGAATTCAATCAGCGAGATCCAAAGCCGATCACTGTCAAGATCGAAGCAACATCCCCCGTGCATGGCCATCACAAGTACTTTTTTAGTCTTCGGG
This sequence comes from uncultured Pirellulaceae bacterium, assembly GCA_964414815.1. Classification (GTDB taxonomy): domain Bacteria; phylum Planctomycetota; class Planctomycetia; order Pirellulales; family Pirellulaceae; genus Mariniblastus. The sequence goes on from CAYPXY010000036.1 coordinate 43,813, forward strand.
ACAGCTCTTTTCGTGATACGTTCTTTTTCGCTCGAACGACGATCAGGATGGTGAATGATGGCCTGCCAAACTTCGTACTGGCGGCGCATCTTGAGGCGATGGCTCAGCTCAAGAAGGCTCAAGAGAATGTTCGGATCGAGTATGGGGTGGCGGAGGAAAAGCCATGAATATCTACACCAGCAAGCCGATCCTCAAGATCGATAGAACGATCTACTGCGAGGGAGGAATTGCAGTCATTTCGGTTAGCGAGAATATGGTCCTATTTTTGTTCCGTTTCAATGGCACCACCAGAATGATGTACGGCCCTCACCACGAGATCGAGGGCATGTTGACCCGTGGGATTGAGAAGCTCATTGCCGGTGATCCAAATTTCAAATTCCTCGTGCAGGCCCAGTCCATTCTGATTTCATCGGCCGATCAAATGGTATCTGAATTCAACGCTCGATCCGCCGCAGTAGAAACCTGCGTGGCTTTCTCGAAAACTGAATGGTGGTTCCTCTTAGGTTGCGTGATCTTGTTCGCGTTAGGAATCGCCAACCTGCTTTGTTTGGTGGGGGTGATCTGATGGGGTCGGCAGATCCAAATCGTGAATTCTTGATCCTCGTCAAGAAGATGCGCGAAGCGCAAAAATGGCGATCCAGGAGCGGGACGATGCAGGCGGCGTCGGACGCAAAAAAGCTGGAGCGAGAAGTCGATCATGCGTTGATTGCCCGGTTCCCGCGCGGGCAATCGCAACCAACGGATGGAGGCGACGCATGTCCGGAGTGACTTGTAAACACAGCCTCAAGCGGTTTGGCTTTCCGTTGACCGGAGTCGATGGCCGGCCGCGATACGAGATCCTGTGGTGCCGCAAGTGCGGGACGGTTGTTCGTCACAAGAGACTTCGGCCTCAAGAAACAAGAGGAAAGATTCATTTGAGGCAACTGGTGTTTCCTCAATGTCAGGGCTACGTGCCACAGTCCTGACAGAGATTCGAGTGGCACATTTTTTGAAACCTTGAAAGGAAAGAAATGAACGACAACGACAAAAAACCTGTTCTCGTGACCACCGAACATCGTGGAGTGTTCTTTGGTTGGATCGATCCGGAGTGCGAGACGGACAAGTCTATTGCAGTCGAGAATTGCAAGCTGTGCCTCTATTGGTCAACGGACGTGCACGGCTTCCTAGGTTTGGCCAGTCACGGGCCTACTGCCAATTGCAGGATCGGCGCAGCAGCTCCGAGAGTCCTGCTGCACGACGTCACCAGTGTCACCGATGTCAGCGAGGAGGCAGTCGCACGATGGAACGCAGCGTAATCCCTGAATGGCTCCGAGTGATCGAGTGGACCACTCGCGATGACGCAGTGCGCAGCGGCCTTTGCCGGGAGGGAGTCCAAGAATGGGTCGAACAAAAGCGGCTCAAGAATGTGACGGCTGTCCACTGCGACGCGTTGGCCAAATTAAGCACGGCCGAAGACGACAGACCAGTTCGCGCGTGCAGGCTGGCCGGGTCCGGGGACGGGGACGGGTCCGGGTACGGGTACGGGTCCGGGGACGGGGACGGGTACGGGTCCGGGGACGGGTCCGGGGACGGGTA
>CAYPXY010000037.1:0-43538 GCA_964414815.1 uncultured Pirellulaceae bacterium
CTAACAAATTCCAGCCTGTTCACTCAACACCAATCCCGTACAATGGACAGCTACCCTTCAGGGGTGCGTGAGGAGATGACCATGACAACATGCTACCCCAGGTAGCCTCTGAAACGAGGAAGTGGGATATGTAGAACCGCCACCAGCCCCACAATGATCATCACGATTCCAACTCCGATCAGGATAACTGCCCATCGCCTTGGATAGACTTCGATCTTCGTGTCTCCGACGCCGACGTAAAAATAGCTGTCATGCAATTCCGGATCTCCGCTCGTGTTGCTATAGCGAGGAGGAAGACCAGCGTTGCCAAACGATAGCAAGCCCCCCAAGGCCGCCACCAAGGCCGCCGCCAACAGGCCGGATGCCACTAACAACCATATGATGGTTTTCAAGATCATTTTTCGTCTCTCCAAAGAGGTAAATCGAACTCAAACTCTCACGATACGACCAACGTATAGCGTCTATGAAGTGCAGGACAGGCCTGGTGGAAATCATAACCCGAAGCGTAAGCGAGGGAAGAAACGCGGTCCCTCGCTTACGCTTCGGGTTATGATTCGAATATTATCAACAGTGATAGCTGAGAAATCCACCAGCCCAGTCCCGCACTCCATCAATAGCCGCAAGCCGAAGCCGACCATCAGTCGTTCGCAGCCACCATTGTAAGCCAATCAATTCATGGTTGAAACGGGAAGATCTGTGGATGGTCGGCGCAGTCGCGACGGCAGTGGCAATAACTGAATCCCGTACAAAGTAACCCTTCACGACGAGCCAAACCGTTTAGCCGCAAGCCGTCGGGGGTTGCCGCCAAAAAAGGTCTGCTATACCGAAATCACTCTATCGGCACCCCCAAAGGCGCGTGGTGCAGCGGGTTGCAGGCATTTTACTGGCAGGCAGTTTGAATACAGAGACTGCACCCTGCCGTCGCGCCTGCGCCGACCAACTCTCGATTTTCCTGCATCAATCATTGGCGGATCGGCGACATAGGGCAGCTACAGTCGACTCGCGGTCGGCTGCGGCTTGCGGCTAAACGTTCTATCGCTCCATGAACGGCTGTGTACAACATAACCTACGGTGAGTTGACAGCCGCTGGTTTGAAGTGTGAAATAGAACTGTATTGCCTTGCCGCCGTTCGATGGGCCAACAATCCGGATTTTATATGGATGAAAATCGTTCAGAAGAAGTTGCTGCACAAGTCTCGGCAACAACATTGCCCGTTGATTCCCCTATTTCAGAACGCGATGCCGCGTTGTGCCTGCACATGGTTACAGGGCTGGGGCCGCGAACGTTTTCCAAACTGATAGAAACGTTCGGATCGGCGGCTGCAGTATTGAATGCGGCTCCCTCCACGATCCGCGAGGTGCCGGGAGTCAGCCAAACGCTGGTTCGCAAGATTGCGACTTGCAGGACAGATTCCAACTTTCTCGAACAAGTGCAAATCTGTGCCGATCACAGGATTGATGTCTACGACCAAACTTCAGAATCCTATCCTGCCGCGTTAAAAGAAATTCCAGACCCGCCACCCATCCTGTTTTCTCAAGGAGCTTGGCAACCGCAGGATCAGATTGCGATCGGTATTGTAGGTTCGCGTCATGCAACTCCGTACGGATTGCGAATTGCAGATCGACTGGCCCGAGAATTGAGTTACACTGGCTTCACGATCGTGTCCGGACTGGCTCGTGGCATCGATGCGGCGGCTCATCGTGCGGCACTGAAAGCGGGCGGGCGAACGATCGCCGTACTCGGCGGTGGGATTCTGAATCTATATCCACCGGAACACGCGGACCTGGCGACCGAGATTTGCAAACAGGGAGTGGTTGTGTCAGAGAGTTTGCCTCACGCCGCGCCCAAGAGCGGTTCGTTTCCAAGTCGCAACCGAATCCTGTCTGGGATTTCGCTTGGCGTCATCGTGATCGAAGCCAGCCATCGTAGCGGAGCCTTGATTTCGGCTCGCTTGGCAGCGGAACAAGGTCGTGAGGTGTTTGCCGTTCCCGGCCCGATCGACAGCCGCATGTCCCGTGGATGCCATCAATTGCTTCGCGATGGTGCCAAGCTGGTGGAAAATGCAGACGATGTTCTGGAGGAACTGGGCCCCCTGGCATTGCCTGCTCGCATCGCGGCGGACAATGTAATTCATAAACCCGCGGAGTTGAAACTGTCCGAGCAGGAACGGCAAATTCTCAACGCCATTTCGAGCGAATCCACAAGCTTTGATTCGCTGGTGGCGGCAACTGGTTTGCCGGCGCCACGAATTCTTTCTACGATCAGCATTCTCGAAGTCCGAGGTCTGGTTCGACGGCTGAGCGGAACAAGTTTTGTGAGAATCTAAGCCTTCCGTTTGAAGCAGCTTGTGGTATCCTGATGCGACTCCTTTTTCAAGACATTAGGCGACCGGCAGATAAAAGTTCACCCTGGCAGCATTGTGTTTCCCAGACGCTGGGGTGCGAGTCGCGGAGCGACTCGCCTACACTTGGTAAACTTTTATCTGCCGGTCGCCTTTGCAGCCCTCCTGGAACGTCATGATTGTCAAGCATTCCGTTGAAATCTATCTCGACTCAAACGCCACAACGCCTGTGTTGCCGCTCGCGGTCAAGGAAGCACTCGAAACGATGCAGGCCGTGTACGGGAACCCGAGCAGTTCCCACAGTTTCGGCTTGCGTGCCAAGGAAATTCTGGAGAATGCACGATCACTCGCTGCGGAAGTTTTGGGAGCCGACGACGGACAGATTATCTTTACCAGCGGAGCCACGGAAGCAATCCAGCTAGGAATTTTTTCCACGCTCTGCCAAGTTCGAAAGCAGCGAGCCAGTAACCCTTCGGCGAATCCATCTTCCGAACCGCGACTGCTGCTCTACGGAGCCACGGAACACAAAGCGGTTCCTCAAGCATTGCATCACTGGAACGAACTGCTGTGCATCGGCAATCAGGTGCTGGCCATTCCAGTCGATCAATACGGACGGCTCGATACCGATTTCATTCGTGAGCATTCGGCACGGGCCGACATGATTTGCACGATGGCGGTCAACAATGAAACCGGTGTGGTCACGGACCTGCGAGCAGTTGAGAGTGCCATCCGCGATCAGAATCCGGACGTGTTGTGGCTGGTCGACAGCGTCCAGGCGATTGGCAAACTGAATCTACAGCTTCGCGACACCACGATTGACTATGCTCCCGTCAGCGGCCACAAAATTTATGCCCCCAAGGGAATTGGTTTTCTGTACGCGAGTGAACGTGCTCCGATTGTTCCGCTGATGGCGGGCGGAGGTCAGGAGCATGGCGCCCGCGGTGGGACGGAGAACATGCCAGGGATTGCGGCGATTGCTGCGGTGCTGCGAACGCTTGCCAGATCCGACCAAAAAGTATTCTCCGATGAGTCGCTCTTACAATGTTTCGGGCAGCGGATTGTCAGACAGCTCAAACAAACCTTTCCTTCGATCGTGTTTAATACACCGCTTGATCATGCGGTACCTACCACCATCAATTTTGCGGTCAAGGGATTTTCCAGCAAGGAATTGCTCGACCTGTTTGATGCCGCTGGCGTGCGGGTCAGTTCCGGTTCCGCCTGCGGTTCGGCCAATGTTAGTTCGTATGTACTCGATGCCATGGGATTGCCCGAGTGGCAGTCAACGGGTGCGATTCGACTTTCGTTCGGCCCGATGACGACCGCCGCCGAGATCGATTCGGCCTGTGTACAAATCGAGCAAATCGGGCTGGCGCTGAGCGAATCAGGCTTGATTGCTTCGCCCGGAATCGGCAAAGACCATCGCACGCTCGACGGACTGATTCAACTGAAGAATGGTTCGATGTGTACCTGGTTGCTGATGAATCGCGAATCCGGAAAGTGCGTTGTTATCGATCCCTTCGAGGAGCTGGCCGAACGAATCGAAACGTTGACGGCTTGCCTGGAAAATCAGATTGTCGCTGTCCTCGACACGCACGCGCACGTTGATCACGAATCGTGCCGGAAGGTTCTGCTGGATCATGTCAAGGAACGGGCGGCCCCATCGGCCGTGACGGAAGATTTACTGGGATGGCCCGCCGTGTCAGATGGTAAGGCGACGTTGTCGGATGGGACCGAAGCGGACTATCTTGAGCTGGGTGATGATTGGGTCATTGCACAGACTGATTTTCCAGGCCATACGCAGATCGGACGAGCTTATCTGGCTGGAAAACTGGATGATCAGAAACGTTTGCTGGCGGAAAATATCCAGTTTGCGTTCCTGGGCGACATGATCCTGATCGGCGGGATCGGGCGAACGGATTTCGAGTCGAGCGCTCCTGCGGAGATGTACGATTCGCTCAAGCGTCTGCCGAAAATCATTTCGCCCGAGACACTCCTGTGTCCAACGCATGACTACAACAATGATTTCGCAACCACGCTCGCGACTGAGTTGGAAGGCAACTGTTTTTTGCGGGAGTTGCTGGACGCAAGCAATGGCCTGACCAAGGATGAATTTTTGAAATGCAAGCCGTCCATGGACGCTTTTATCGACGATGAGGGAAACTCCGAGCTAGTCTGCGGACATGTGTTGAGGAGCCAGGATACAGTTCATAACGTCGAAGTGGGGTGTCACGATTTGAAATCGTTTCTAGCCGCCCATCCTGATACCTTGGTGGTTGACGTTCGGGAGCCGCACGAGTTTGTGTTTTCGCCTGACTGGCGCAAAGTCGGTTTACAGCATCCGCCGCTGAATATTCCATTGACGCAGTTGATTGGCAAGCTACCGGAGCTCAAAGCCAGACTCGGTGAATTGGAGTCTGATGTGATCTTTTTGTGCCGCAGCGGCAAGCGAAGCAGCAAAGCCGCCGAGGTGGCGAGGCGATTGGGGCTGACACAAGTCAAGACCGTTGCGGGGGGGATCGCGCTCAGTATTTCCAGCTCCAACGAACCTTGGGACGCCATCGCGAACGCGGGGTTTGTAATTTAGGAATTATGATGAAATACGGAAGTTATTTCACGACGAATCATTAGGTTCCAGGACGGAAAGGATGGTCAAAAATTCGTAAAACGAGCGGTCCGTAAACGGATTGCATTGCCGCTTTGAAATCGGTATAATTCCCTCACTACGCACCTGTGGCTCAATTGGATAGAGCATCGGTCTTCGGAACCGAGGGTTGCAGGTTCGAATCCTGCCAGGTGTACTCTGAAAAAGTATGGTCTTTTTCCTTCTGGAATGCTCATCTGAGCGTTACCGTCAAAATGGCGAGCAGAACCGTTTTTTGAAACTTTTTACCTAAAAACTGTCTTACTCAAGTAGTACGGCAAAGGGCAGAAACATCAAAATAACTCAAAAAGGCTGTCATTCTGAATTCTTATTTTCATGGTTTCGAATGACACGTTGAAAAGCTGCTCTTGTCGTAAATAGCCTGCTATGTAATCAGTAGTCGCGTCCTGTTCTTGAAAAGGATCAAGTCCTGATTGTTTGACCAATTTCATGGCCTTCGTGAATTCATTCTTCAGACGGTCTTCCGGCACTAACAGCAGGCCGGCCAACGTGTTCGCTTGAAATTCCAACCGGGCGTAATCAGCATCATCAATACCTGATTCGATAAAATACTTCCATTCGTTGGTTGTCTGAAAACTGGCGTTCTGGAAGATCTCGGCATGAAGTATTGCGTGGCTCAACTCATGTGCAATCGTGAACCGAAATCGTGATTCCTGATTCAAGTACACATACTCATCCACTCGAATTTCTGACAAATCTTTGCTGATAAATCCGACGATGTCGTAAGCGCGCTCCAGACCCGGAAGCGGAATAATATCGATGCCAAATCCAAATTCTGCAATTCGGTCAATGGGGACTGGCAGATTTCCCGGCAAGTTATAATCTCGCTGAAAATCGGCTGCGATTTGACGGAACTCACCATCCTTAATGAATCGTATAGCCAATTCTAGGATTCCTTTATTTGGTCGATTAGCATTTCAAGTTGCTCTGATGTGATTTTCTTTGAGCGGATGGTGCGGAAGAGAACCGGGAGCTTTTCCACCACATTGATATCATCTAAAAGATCAATTGGGATTCGTCCTTGTTCCATCGCAGCAACATCAAAGAATTCCAACCATTCTTCTGAACCACGTTTTAACTTTAACGCTTTTGCATACGATTCGAGTTTTTCGGAACTCTGAGGCGGTGAAAAATGACCTCGCTCAAGTTTGCTGTAGTTTCCGTGGTCAAATCCGCACAGATTACAAAACTCACGAAGGCTCAATTCAAGCCGAATGCGATGTTGTTTCAATAGTTCACCGAACGTGGGCATCACTCTCTCCCTTTTAAAATGATTCTCTGTACTACCTCCGTTTAAATCGTCCAATACTGTATCCGTGTTGTAATCATTTTACAACACGAATCTGAAAAAGCAAGAATTTACTGCGATGAAGTGAAAAATGCCGCGTTTTCGTCTCTATGAGCAGTTCAAACCTGTTTGGTCCCACAAGCTGCGAGCTTGATTGCTGAATTCAAATCCTGAGAGGGGGGATACTACTTTCCACTACAAGCATTCAGCCAGAAGCTGTGGTACCATGGTATCGCAGCTTCTTTCGTTTTGTCTTGCCTCCATCTGATCTGTATTTTTCTTTTCCCATGCGATTTCCGCTTTACTGGAAAACGGCCCGAAATGAATCGGGGACACTTACCGCTCGGGGCTGGTCGGATGTCAGTGAGGCTCAGGCACAACAAGCGGCCCAGAATCGGCTGGAACGTATTGTCCAGTTTTTGCGGCGTCTGAAATCTGGTTCAGACTCCGACCTGGATCGTTATCACTATGTCATCGATGATTGCATCTGCGAGTTTGTGATCGACCGGATCAAAGACGATTCGGGGAACGAAATTGGAGTGATTTCCCGAAATGCCTATGGAGCACTCATTCTCAACGCGTCCAATGTGATGCTGATCGACATCGATATCCCGCCTGACTCCGATACAAAGCCCTCAGGTTTGATTGGCAGGTTCCTCAGGCGCAAATCAATGAGCGCCGACGAACGCGTAGCCCAGGCGGTTGAGAAATTTCGAACATGGCAGCACCAGCATCCGGATTTTTCGTTTCGGGTTTATCGCACCCGTGGCGGTCTCCGAGCGGTGGTCATCAACAAGATTTTCGAGGAGGTTTCCTCGGCAGTCATCGCCATCATGGAACAACTCGATAGCGATCCGCTCTATCGTGAGCTTTGCAAGTCCCAAAAATGTTTTCGCGCCCGACTCACCCCCAAGCCCTGGCGGATTGGCAAATCGTTACCTGAACAAAAATTCCCGTTTGAATCGGATGAACAGGAAGCTGCGTTTCAGAAATGGTTTGACGACTATATTTCCAGATCCAGCCGGTGGTCAGTTTGCCACTTCCTGGAAACGATTGGCCCACAAGACTACCACCGAGCGGCGCTCACCATCGTGGAACTTCACGATCGATTTTGCTGTTCAGACCAACGCAAAGAGCTTGCTTGAACACGTCAAACGAACGCATGCTCACGGTTTTGAAGTAGCGCAAACGAGTAGGCCGGAACAAGCAAACGCCGAATAAATCAGGCCATTCTGTTGGTCTTTGTGCGTTTGCGCAGTTCCGGCAAGAACCCGGTCGCGATGCCGGAACTGCGGTCGCGGTTGCAAATACTGTGGCTTGGTGGCTCGTTTCCCCGCGACCTTGTTCCGGCCTACTCGTTTGCGCAACTTCAAAACTGACGCTTCGGGTTATGATGAAATACGGAAGTTGTTTCGAGACAATTCCTTAATCGCCGATCGGCCACCAGGGTGCCGATAGTTGAATTGCGACACACATGGCGACGGCGATCACTGCATTGGGGGCGACGGGCAGTTCCAGCATGTGGCTGAAAAGGCATGACCACACCAGACAGAAACTGACACTGACGATACTCAATCGCGTCCACCGAACCGGGTCCACATTTTTCCACCAGCGAAGGACACCGAACAAACCGGCAAAATAAATCAGATAGGCAGGCAGAAAAGGAATCCCCTGCACCACCAGGCTTGAACCTGAATCCTCCGGCGAAGTTGCAACCGTCAATGCATCCAGGTTGATCGAGAACACATCGGCAGCCAAGTAGTAAGTCCACAGTCCGATGATCACACCGCACCCCATCATGGTCAAACGGCGAGTCGTCGGCTCGTCGGGGCGATTCTCCCAGAATTTGCTTGCCAGCAACAACCCCCAGCACCCCAGGATGCTGGTCAGCGTCATCCAGCCATACATCCTCCACGCTTCCGATGAAGCATTAAAGACCGTCGCGCCGCTGAGCGCCAATCCCAACAGGTTCAGTACGGCACATGCCAGTGCCGCGATGAACACGGATACCGACAGCTCAAGAACGCGGCTGTTTACCGGGCGCTGTTGTAACTGGCGTCGCTTTTCTTCAATCGCCTGCTGCTTCAGTTCGCGCCGTCGCGCCTTCTGGCTGCTGGAATCTACTGCACCCGCCCACCAACTGTGAATCGTGTAATACGTTAGGTAAATCAAGCCGAGAACGGCTGCCAGCGGCAACAGCCAGGCGGAGTTGGTGACCAGCACGATACAACCGGCCGCCAGCAACAAAACTTTGACGGGCGTGGAGAAATGGGCGTTCGTCCACCAATCCATGATTCCCATCCATACCGATGGGGACTTGGCCGAGACCGGACTGAATTCGATGTCGGCGCTGGAGATCCGGGATCCAGGCGGTGAGTGCGAACGACTGACGGACGACGAGCTGCTGGTTCCAGCCCCCCCATTCATATAGGCAATATCTCGCGACGACGGATTGACGGATTCGTGTTGAACATCGTCCTCTGGAATCCCGGAAGTGGATTGATTGGCTGAGAGTGTACTGGCATGGAGTGACGCACCGGTCCCGGAAACCGAACTGCGGCTTCTCCATTCCGATGGGATGTGCGGTGTGGCTTCGTCTTGACTCCGCTCATTCAAGGGACCAAAAACGATCTCGGCTCCTTCATCCTTGGCCACGATTTCAACGTCTTCGGCGCGAATGATTTCATCTCCGGCGTACGTGTCGGCAAGGCGGCTCTGCGAAAGCGTCAATGGATTCGTTTTGAATCCTTGATTCGGATCCGTGGAAAGCGTGCCATTGGGCGAAGCCTCGACATCCTGGGGGCCACGGAAAGGGGTAACTTCGTTCGGGTGGAGAGGGCTGCTGATCACCAGCGATCCCACCGACTGCATCGAGACGATGCGTTGCGAATTCCCGGCGACGTCTGGCCAGGGAATATCGATCAGCATTTCCGGAACGGTGTGGTATCGCAGTTCGGGATCTTTTTGAAGTGCTGTTGAAATCACTTTCCTGAACCCGGCCGGCACACGATCGAGCCGCGGATCGTCGGTCAGGTGCTTCATGATGATTTCCTGAGTGCTTTCGCCATCGAAGGGAACATCGCCCGTCAGTACTTCAAACAAAATGATTCCCAGCGCATAAATGTCGATCTCGCGCCCGTAAACACCTCGCCCGATTTCGGGAGCCATATAGTGGAACGTGCCGACGGATTCCGTTTGGCCGCTACGCCGGGATGTGGACATGAATTTCGAAAGCCCGTAGTCGCCAATTTTGACGACGTGAGTATCTTCATCGTAGAAAATATTGGCCGGCTTGAGGTCTCGATGCACGATTTCCTGCTGATGAAGATAGGCCACTCCAGCTGCGGTCGAAACGAACCAACGTTTGATTTCGTCTTCGGGCAATCCCGCAGGATGCGCCGTGATCAAATCCCGCAGACTGGGGCCGGGGACATACTCCATCACGACCCAGCTTTCACCATAGCGATCGGTCTTGATGTCCCACAGCGAGATCAGATTGATGTGCTTCAGGTTGATGCACTGGCGGACACCGCGAAGTTCGATGTCGAGATTCCGAATGACTTTTTTGAGCGCCACCCGTTTCCCGGCGCTGTTGACCGCACAGTAGACTTCTCCAAATCCGCCTGCGCCGATGCCCTGCTCGATCGTAAAGCCGTCGAGCGGAGTGGAGCCGTTGGAATATGAAAACCTCATGGAATCGGAACCCGGAGCCGGATGTTGAAAATGGGGCGAGCGCTGGCTTGGCCACCTCAATAATAAAGTATCCATGATTACGTCCTTTTGTCCAGTTATTTAATCGGATACAAAAAAAAGGCCCAAGGTCGGCTGGACCCCGGGCCTGAACGGCTTCATCGCGGTTGGATCACGAAAGGTTTCAATCTGTGTCGATTCCTGTCGGGTGTCGGCTAATGGAGAACCAATTCATCTCGGACGGATTCGTCTGAATCCGAGCGGTCGAAGTAGGCATCGAAAGCGTCGATCACGTCTTCGGTCGATTCAACTGCTGATTGGTTGACCGGGATCTGGCCGGTGTACTTGGGGATCAGGTTCAACATTTCCTCTTCCGCAGCCAATCGAGCGTCGATGTCTTCGAGCATTTGGCGGGCTTTGGAAAGTTGGCTGTTGTCGATGTTGATTTGCGACGCTGTAATCACGACCTCGTTCATCTTTTGACGGGCAGCCAGATTTTCGATCTGCACTTCCAGTTCACGTTTTTGAGACTTGGCTTCTTCCAGTTTGGCGATTGCGGATTCCAGCGAACCTTCTCGCAACTTGAGGATTTCCTTCGACTTGGCATTGGTCTTCTCGCCCGTTTGGTACATCGAGAATCGATGCGACAGATCTTCCTTCACTCGCTCATTGGTGTAGGCTTTGCCGTTGGTGGCCACATAGAACTTGTCGCCTGTATTGACGTGCTGACGCAGCGCCATCATTTCTTTATACTGCTTTTCAAGTTCGATGTCTTGCTGAGCGACCTGAGTAGTCAGTTTCTTCACCTGAGCTTTTTCCTTGGCGATCTGCCAAACCATATCCTTGATTTCAGGATCGATTTTCGCCAGTTGATTTTTGGCGGCATCGATTTGAAATGCGACCGGCACGGCATCATTGGCCCGCTGGCGAGCCTTGCCGAAAGCGGTCTGGACGTAGCCCAGCGTATTGCTTCCATACATCAACGTTCCGAGGATCAACACGGCGGCTGAACCAAAAACAAATTTTTTGCACATCTTTTATGCCTCCTGGAAAGGATTTTCGATTGAATTACCCGTTTGCGATTGCTCTCCCCTTGGGTCTGGGGTGGGTGGTTCGGTTCCCAGACCATCGGGAGATACGCCTAATTCGACTGCCAGCTGAAAATCTTTGGAGAAATTGGAGATTTTTTTTGAATTCGTGAAAAATGCTGGTGAATCGCCATTGTGTTACTCGTTGACATGCCGCTACTCTCGCCGAAAATTTTCGTTTGATTCGATTCGAGAGTGAGATTTTGCGATGGCAACTTCAAGAGGTCTGTACAGCCGCAATGGGCTGATGTTGTTTCGGGTGGCATTGAATCTGGCGACCGTACTCTTGGCACTGCCGGCCTTGTCGGCGCAAAGCCTGACTCCAGTGACCGGAACGAGTTTTGAGAATACCGTTCTGCGGAACGGCGACGCTGAAAAGTACACCCATGAAAAAAACGCGCGACAAAACGCTAGTTCAACGATCATCGGGGCTGAGCCCAAGCAGCCCTACAAGCTGACCGGGCGCTACCATCTGGAGCGTGGTTCGAACCGAGGCTACCTGGTGCTGCAAGTCGAGCTTGAGAAAGACGCTTACATTCATTCGCTGACGCTGGAAAAGGGCCTGCATCCCTCGACGATTGAAATTCAACCGACAGATCAAATGGTCGCGCGGGGGACATTCCAACCCGACCTGCCGCCCTCCATCATCGAGCATGATCCAACGTTCGAATGCCGCATGGAAAAGCATTTTGGCAAAGTTCAGTTCTTCATTCCGACGGAGTTCAACCCGAACATCGATCTGGAACGCTTCAAGCCGCAACTGAATTTTTCCGGCCAGGTGTGTACGGCGGAAGGCGTTTGCATTCCGTTGCGGAAGGAAATTGTCCCTGCTCAGTTCTCGGGATTCTTCGACCGCCCGGCTGAAAAGATGGCGGAGCGAAGTACAAATCCCCAGAAATAGTGTACTGTTTTGCCTCTTTTGGCAGAGGAAGTATTAAAGCAAACACAGCTTTCTGGCGAATGGTCTTGGTATTTCTGGTAAAAGCCCGAATAATGATTACGTTATATTGACGATCATTGTATTGAAGGACATTCAGCTCCACGAAGACGTCGCGAAAGGTTTAGTGCCTCGGCGACCGGTGTTCGGGAGAGAACCGCGTTTCGCTCAACTTCCGCTATGTCTAGTGTAAAGAACCGAGTCGTTCCGTTATTTACCGTTGCCAGTTTTATCGTAGCCGGTTGGGTCGGCAGTCCGCTCACTGCGGGGCAGGACCCCGCCAGTCCGTTTGCCGTCAATGCAGGCTCTCATTCAAAACTCAGCGCAACCGCTAGTTTCAAGCTCAAGCCGGATAGCCAGATCGGGTTGCTGACCGTAGAGCTGAAAATTGCTCCTAACTTTGATATCTATTCCGTGACTCAACCTCCTGGTGGTCCGATGCGGGCCAAGATCAAGGTTGAGGAATCCGATCAATACAGAATTGCGAATGACTTTGTCGCAAACGAGCCTCCTCATGTTAAGTTTGAGGAACTGTTTCAAATCAATGTTGAGACACACAAGGACGCGGTTTCGTGGACGGCACCTATCGTATTGGCAGACAACGCGGATCCCAAGGACGTCAAGGTAAACTTGAGCATCGAAGGGCAAATTTGTGAAATCAATGCCCAAGGTGAAACCGTCAATTGCGATCCTTTCAAGGACATCAATGCCACCGCAACTTTTTCAGGTCACGATGCCCATTTGGTGATTCCCGAAATCAAACCGCCGCCTGTGAAGTTAGAAGGCCCTCAAGAGCTTGAACCTCAACACTTGCACGTTGCGTTTAAAGGACAAATCTCGAAGTCCGACAAGAAGAATCCAAAGATCGTTGCGGGGGACAAAATTAAGGTTGAATTCACTGCGACTCCGTTTGATGGCTTCCATGTCTATGCTTGGTCAGAAAAAAAAGGTGATCTCAGTTACAATCCGACACTGATTGCCTTTGACTTGCCCGAAGGCTGGACTGCCAGCCAGCCTCAAGCCTCCGCTCCACCCTATTCCAACTCCGAAATGGGATATTCGGCTCATGACGAGACCGTGACATGGTCCGTCGAGATTTCGATTCCACCTTCCGCCGTTCCCAATCAATACCGTATTAACGGTCTTTTGGGCTTCCAGACCTGTACCGATAATAATTGCGATCCTCACTATGGCACTAAATTCGCCGTACTGATCCCGGTCGGCGAAGCAGAATCAGCCAAGTCAAAGTTTGTATTCCTGGACGAAACAACCTACGACAACGTCGCTGATATAGTCACACATGGGTTTGCAAAGGAATCGCAACTCAACAACCAACAGTCTGTTCCAGCAGGATCAGGTGGTGGCAGTGCAAAAGCAGGCAACTCGGCGATCCCCCAATCGTTGACCCCCGAACAGATCGAAGAGTTGAGATCGCACTACGATCCCGAGTCCAAGATCCAGTACATTCACTATGACGAGATGGATCAATATCCGATCGGGACCTACAAGGGTGGGAAGGGTGAGAAAAAGCGAAAGGCAACCACGTTCCCGCTTGCAGCACTTGGAATGTTTCTGGGCGGCTTGATTTTGAATTTAATGCCCTGCGTTTTTCCAGTGCTCGGACTGAAAGTGCTAGGCTTTGTCGAGCAAGCGGGTAGCGACGCCAGTAAGATTCGCATGCATGGAATCGTATTCAGCTTGGGTTTGGTCGTATCGATGTGGGTGCTGGCTGGAATTGTCTTGATGCTGAAACTGGCGTTTGGACGCGATGTCAGCTGGGGGGCGGAGCAGATGGGGAACCCCTACTTCGTATTGGGAATCGTCGTGCTGCTGTTCATCCTCGGGCTCAATATGGCGGGCGTGTTTGAAATTGGGACCTCGTTCACGCGGCTTGGTAGTCGTCTCGACGGCAAGCAAGGTTACTTCTCGTCGTTCCTGACCGGCATTCTCACCACGTTGATCGCAACTCCCTGCTCAGGTCCGTACATTGCTCCGGCAATGGGGTACACGTTTTCACAGCCGCCTTATCTGGCGATGTTACTGTTTACGATTTTTGCGCTGGGGATCGCAACTCCTTACTTGATACTATGCTTCTTTCCGTCGCTGATTAGCATGCTTCCGCGCCCCGGCGCGTGGATGCACACATTTAAAGTCATTATGGCGTTTGCATTATTCGCCACAGTGGCGTTTTTTATGCAAAGTTTCGGGAAACAAACAGGCGTCGAAGGGCTTTCACTATTGTTGATGGCCCTCGTGGTCCTCGGATTGGCGGCGTTTCTATATGGCAACTGGTCCCCAGCATACATTCCTCGAATGAAGCGAGTCTTGTTCGGCTGGGCCTTACCGTTGTTGATTGCCGTGGCCGGTGTCGGCATGGGATACAGGGCAGCTCAGTTCGAAAACCGAGAGTCTGGCGATCAGTTCGTCGGAAATCTTTTGTGGCAACAATGGTCTCCCGGCAAAGTCGAGTATTCGTTGGCCCAGGGGAAGAATATTGTCTGGACCGACTACACCGCAAACTGGTGTCTGACCTGCATCTATAACAAGAAGAGGGTTTTTGGCAATTCTGAAGTTGCTGAGAAGCTGGAAAAGCTAGGTGTCCAACTGGTAAAAGTTGATTACACCAACAAAGACAAAGATATTGCAATCGATCTGAAACGATCGGATCAAGTGGTCATACCGATCAATATCATCTATCCGCCCAACTACCCGGAAGAACCTGCGATACTGTTCGACGGACTGGTCTCGCCGAGCGACGCTCTGAAGGTTATTGAACGGATGGAGAAAATTCAGGTTCAAATGGCGGCTCAGCAAAAATCAGAGCAAACAAGCGTTGCCGCTCGCGACTAGTGCAGCGCCCAGTTTTAATTTTGGTGTAGAGACTGCTATAAAGCTTTGTAAACAAAACTAGTTACGGAAACACTAACCCTAAAATTAGAGCTTGACGGACCACTAGTGTTGTTTTCTACCCGAACTGCGGCAAGTGCTCCGCTGCCAGCGCCTGGAGATGATTTTGCTCGTTGATCGCGAAACTGGAATCCAGCAGCGGAATCGAGAAATCGTGATCTGCCGGCCCGGCACCGGCGGTGTCGATTGACAGCGTCGCCATCCCCCACCGCCGATCAAAAGGCGACTGCTGCACGGCGACCGACTGAATCCGCTCAAAGAACGTCAACGTCGTCTTCCGCTCAAAAAATCCGCTTTGGTGGACCAGTCCCTGATCCCACCTCGCATATCGAATCGATCGAATCTCCAGCACCTTGAGCGTCACCAGTAAAGGCAACAAGACAACTCCTGCCAGCCCGCCCCAAGGCGGAAGAAAATAGGCGGCGATTGCGGCCAGCACCACGGCCGTCACCACAGGCAGCTTGACCCTTCGCCGAATCGCCTTCGCCGCGACTTTTTTCCAGTCCAGCATTTCAGGCTCAAACGTCATCCCGGGCCGCAAATGATTCAGAATCCCCGGCAACCTGTCATCGGGCAGGATCGGCAAAAACCAATGCCTCGACACCGTCTGGCTGGCATCTTCCGCGCTGGCACTTCCGCCAGCCGTCTCGATTCGCACGGTGCTAAAACCCATCCATCGCAACATCATGTTCTGATGAATACTGATCGCCTGAATTCTGGCTCGCGGGACGGTGGCACTGACTCGCGTCAGCAACCCGCAGGAAATCTGCAAGTCATCACCGCGCGAGGCAAGTTGAAACTGGTAAAAACGCAGGATATACCAGACGACACTCAAAATTCTCAGCAACACCGACAGAACCACGATGGCTACCGCGGCATAAGCAAAGACCCAAAAATTATCGAAACTGATATTCATGAATCGCCGAATGGGGCCGAAGTCGATTCTTTCCAGCAAGTCGAACTGGTACAACAGCCCCACCGCAATCCCCACCATGATCATCCCGCGATTACTGGCCAGTCCGGCTCGCACCAGCCAGCTGAGCGGAATTTGAACCAGTGGAATGCGTGCGGGCCGAGTCGAAGAGGCGTGGTGGGCGTAAGCTGGAAACGGACTTGATGGCATGCCCGGTTCGGCTGACGGGCCTTGATAGCCAACGTCCTCATCGCTTCCAAAGCCGAACCGGTGATCGCTCGTCGGTGCCTCGCCTGGTTCCACTTTCAGTTCAAAAATTTCGCTTCTCAACTGCTCGACCTGATCAAGTGTCAGCACCCTGAGAATGGCTTCCGGATCAGTTCCGGAGGCCGTTTCGATTCGGACCTCCGCTACCTTGAACAGCCGATGCAGAATATTTTGGACCAGATCGATGTTCTGGACACGCGAAACCGGAATCGTTCGAACGCTGCGGAAGATCAATCCTTGCTGAACCACCAGGTTGCGCCCCTCCACCCCATAACGAAGTGTGAAATATTTCACAACTGAAAATAATAGCGACGGAAAGAAAAAGAAGCCCGCAAAAATGATCCCCCAGTGATTACCTCGGGCGGCACTGAAGAGCGCCACCGCGGCGGGAATCAGATAATTGCGGCTGTGTGAAATGACGTCAAACAGCAGCGAAGTCCAGTGGAGTCTGGACGTCTGAATATGGGCCAGCGCCGGCGCTAGACTCTTCGCATTTCCGTCAACGGCCGGCAAACTTGGCCCCATGTTCCCATCTCCAGGAATATCGTCTGCAAAATCGGGCTTCAAATCGTCATTCATTCGGCAAATCGGGGCGATAGGAATCGGGGCGATAGGAATCGGGGCGATAGGTCCACATCGGGCCTTCTTCGATCGGGCTTTCTTTGGGGCAAGTGAATTCATCGGGCTCAAACGAATCCGATTCCTCGCCCTGCGGATGCATCTCAGGCGAATCCGCTCGATCCTCCAGTCGATGGGTTTGCCGGACGAGCTGATCGCGGATGTTGAGCGAGACCGAGTGTTTTAGCCCTTCCAGTTCAATCGAGGCATTGTGCGTGCCTGCCGTGTGGATCGTCAGCTTGCCCAAGTCAAATTTGCGTTGTACGGGGCCTTGCGAAACATCGGCGTGCTGAACCCGCCCCAACGGGATCGAGATACGCTGCTTCCAGAGAACCCCGCGATGAATTTCGAGGCTTTGATCGTCCAGCTTCCAGCGGGCATTTCGGAAATAGTGTTTCGGCCAGACAAAACTGAAATAAGCCGTCAATGCCATCAAAAGGAGGACGCCCCCCATCGCTCCTCCCAGTCCCCAAAGTCCCCAGAACCAGGCAGCGACGGGCACGGCAATCACCGCTCCTGCCACCAAAACAGCCAGGCTAATCCAGCCGATGAATTTTTCGCACTGAATGTAGCCCGGATCAAGCTCGTTAAAAGAAGGATCGCTTTGCACCTTGGTCCGCACAGGATTGAAACACTGAAACTAAAAAACGGATACCGTTTCGGTATCCGTTTAAAGTGTATCAAAGCAATGTCCAGTTATGCAGCGGGGAGGGAATTAGCCTGCCCGCCGGAACGGAATCCGTGGGTTCTATCGTCGCCATTCCAGACCGAAGATGAAACCGGCACTGAACACTGAATCGTCGAAGATTCCTTTCGGCCCCAGTCCGACGCCCCCGAACGCGGAGTTCGGATTGAGCGAAGTGGTCCCGGTATTTGCCCGGGCAACTCCGTCCCAGATGTAAATCGACTGCAATCCCAGTTTCAACGAAATATCCCGAGTGATGTAGTAGGCCACATCAAATTCCAGATCCAGAACAGGCGCGAAACGGTCGTCGGCATCATACATTTCGATGATCCCTTGCGTTCCGAGCAAGTCGGTGGCGATATCGGTCGAGAAGTAATGTTGACGGTTGTAGGTCGTGGCAATCGCTCCCTTGGCTCCGGTTCGCCAGCGTCCTGTATGTTTGATAAATTTACCACCCGCGTGAGCTCCGAACATGTCGTTCTTCACGTCCTGCTTGAAGCGGTTGACGACCAGCGAGCCGTTGAGGACCTGATTGGTATCTTCAATCGAGGTGTCCGTCACATTGAAATACCGGAATCCGATAAAGGGTTCAAAGTGAGCACCCGATTTCAGGTACTGCCGGAACGTTCGATTCAATTCGACGTTGGCGAACCAGGTGTTGACGTACATCGGATTGCCGACCAGTTCGTCACGTCCGTTGATGTAGTACGCTCCGTGGGACTGTTGATAGGTCAATCCCCAACCATCATCGACGGAACTGAACCAGCCAAACTGGTATCGATTCCCCCAGATGTACTCCGACCCTTTCGAAATGGCCGAACCGTTCGGACCATTGAAATTGCCTGATGTAGTGAGACTGGAGTAGACCCGATCGATCTCTCCGTAGAATCCAGAACGACCTTGCATTTCGTCGTTGTTGGAAAAATCGACCGGTGCAAACATCTGCATGTCGTAGTCGAAGAACCCCGGCGTAGCAAAAGGCCGTGTATTGGCTGCCGACTCGACAGAGCGATGTTCAAACCTGGGACCGGGCGTATGAACCTGCCCCATCGTCTGAGTGATCGAAAATAGACTTGCCGCGATCAGCGACCCGAGAAAAATTGAGTTTCTAAAAGCCATTGCTTTGTTCCTGCAGGTGCAGCTTCCATGGCCACCAAAGTTTGGGGGCTTACCGTTCAATTTCATCTATCGGATGTTGAACTGTAAGGGTTGAGCAAGAACACTGGATTTTGCCGAACATAGCAGTTTTTCTTGAACTGAGGCCCCAAACGGCCCTTCCAGAGGCCCCGGCACCTCCCCCAAACCACGTATCTTGAAATCTGGCCCTGTAAAAATAGTTGCTTTGGGGGATTTGCCGAACTAGAATCTGTAGTTGATAGCGTTTTAGCTGTCGAGTCCTGTATTTGAAAATCACCAGGATCAGCGCTGTCTCTGCGGTCAGAACAGCTCTGGTTTCTCGAATCAACGAACCTCCCATGAAGTCAATAAGTTCCGTTTGTCGTTTGTTTTCTGCACGCCGACTGTGGAGTTGCGTCGCATTACTTGCTGCGGTTGCCTTTTTTCCGGTGGCGACCAGCTACGGACAGGCATTTATTGTGGACAGCAGTATGGTTCCACAACAGTACCAGAGCTACTTCAAGGAAGTTGAAGACGATCTGAATTCGCGGATCCAGGACTACAGCAACGAGTTGCCCGTTGCGCTATTACATCAAATCAATAAGCTCTACATTGTGGTCTTTTTCCAGCCGGCGCCGGATGGAGTGCTGGGGTTCGCTTCTCCAAACGGCTTGGTCAGTCTCCAGACAGGCGATTTGTTCAATACGAAACGACGCACGGTTGCCGTGACAGGATCCTTGACGATCAACTCTAACGCAATTGACATGATGATTGCAGAGAACCTGCTGGCGCCGGTGATCGCTCATGAAATCCTGCACGTGTTCGGGGTCGGATCTTTGTGGGCACAAAATGACCTGATTGGTCCTTTGAACGGTGTCGGGTTGACCCAATACATCGGCGGCAAATATGCGATCGAGCAATACCGCAAGGAAGCCAACAAGCCGTTTGCTCCCTTTGTTCCCATCGAACAATTCGGTGGGCCTGGAACCGCACTGTCTCACTGGGATGGACAGGATCCTTTTTTCAATCAAACGTTCACTCCCGCGTTCCAAATGGACCTCATGATGGGCTATGCCTGCGAGATCCGACCAGGCACGGAGGATGAGTTGATTTGTCCACCCAAGTTTTTCAGCTTGACCACCGAAGGGTCCATGGCAGACCTTGGTTTTGCCATGTACAAAATCAACCCGAATAAGACACCGGCACCTACCGGTACCGCCGGTCGCAACTGGCCGAAAATTGTTGGTTCAGGAATCAACCCCTTTGGGGGCGGGGCTGTGGTGGGCGATGAAGGGGGTGGCGGCGAACCAGGATTGTCGTTTCGCAAAGTCAATATCGTGAAGGTCTTCAAGAAAAATCCTAAAGTGGCCGGCGATGTTCACCCTGAGGAAAACAACGAATTGAACAAAAAAGACCCGTTCAATCTGCGAAATCACTCTTGGGCAAATTAGTTCGATTGTCCGTCGCCATCAGGAACGTCACCCGCCGGGAAATTCGATTTTCAAGACTTTCTCCAGCGGAATCTGCTCTGATTGCTGCTGACGCCGAAGCGTCACAGAGTCGTTGTTCAGGTTTTCCATTGCAATATCTGCACCTGCCCCGATACTGAACTGTTGGCCATCGACCAGAAAAATCTTCCCACGTGGCGGATTCCGCTTCGGTGGAGACTGCAACCACAGCGTCGGCACTCGCTCCGGCGAAGCCTGCTGAAATTGAATTTCGTTTTCCTCCGAAGCTTGTCCCTCCTTCGTCGCCCCAGACCGCTCTGTCTCATCCCTATCTCTGGCCGCCTTGATCCAAAGATCCTGCTCGACTTTTTGCGCTCGGTTCCAACGATATCCCTCACCGTTCATCTGTATGCCCTCAGCCAACAGGCGACAAACCGGATTCACCATCACCGCTTGCTCAGGGCTATCGAGCCAATCGAGATCGCCTTCGAGCGGAAACCGAAGCTCGTTGGGCGCTAGCCATAGGGCGGCAATCTCGGACGGCTCAACTTCGAAACCGCCAAACCAGGGCGCCCCAAAGTTCTGTTCTGGGGCAACTTCAATAATCGTTTGATCCCCGAGCATCGCGTGCCAAACTCGTTGTCCCTTGGCAGGGGGCTCCGGTGCATTGGAAAAATGAATGGAACTGATTTCTCCCAATGGAACTCTCGCGATTCGGCCGCTTCCCCACTGCACGGCGACTTCCTGATCGCGAATTTCGAACTTGCCCATCAGTTGCTCTCCTGTGCCAAGCACGATCCCCGCAGAAGAACTCGCATCAGGCGTACTCAACCGAACCGGCGTCGAAAACCGCACGTCGTCGATACAGTAATCTTCATCCACTTTCCGATTGACATTGTACAGATACGGATTCGAGCGAAACCGGACAAATGCGATCGGATCGGTGGATTTAATTCCGTGAAAGGTGCAATTGGCATCGGAGGCTTCCACGGTGGCCAACAAGAACCCATCGACATTGTACGCCTCCATGATCATGTCTCGCGGCATGTCGACACGCGATGCGAACAAGCCAAACTCATGCACACCGGCAGCCACCGATTTCTGATGGGGCATGCAAAAACGAAACTCCATCGTCCCCTTGTAGCGGCTGAAGCTCGATCCGCTCGGTTCAAACACACAAATGGAATTGCCTTCCGGAGGGTTGTCGGAACGAAACGCGTACCCCGAAATGCCGATAAAGCCCGTTTTGGCGGAACTCATCCGCAATCCGGACGACACATACAGATCGGACACGTCCGCTCGAGTCAGCAGTTCTTCTCCCGAGGGTGAGTGCTGGAAATCGATCAGCGTTTGACGATTATTTTCAAAGTCTGCAAAACGCTGAAACACCTTGACCACGGCCGATCCGGCTTCTGAAACCTGTGTCGGTTGGACCGGAGCGGATCGATGGAGGGAGTCAATTTCCTGGCGGCCAAGCACGATTTCCTGCCCTCGATATTGGCACCGGATCGAAAAATCACCCACATTTCCGGTCAGCCAGCGGCCATCGGCGGTCTCGATCCGGTCATACGCATCCCTTTTCGGTGTGTTTGCCTTGGCCAGCTCCCCCAAAATCCGCTGCACGCGGTAGCGAACTTCCAGATCCTCATGCTCTTTTTCAGCTTCGATCAGGCTGCGGAACGGGCCTCCCGATTCGGCCTTGGAAAGCTCTTTCTCGGCCGCTTCCCTCAGCAGGTAGTCATCGCTTTGAAGGTTGGCTAAATGCTGCCGAGTCGCCGTCAATTGATCGCTGATCGCATCCTTCGCAAGAACCAGTTGTCGTATTTCGGTGAAACGAATGGTTCGCTGAGCAAACCGACCGGGCATCGACAAATCCGTCCACTCCAGCGGCCGATCGGGGACTTCAACCTGAATCACACTGCCTGAAGAGATACAGACGGTCAACGGTATCCTGTCTTGAGCAGCCTGACCATAGGCTTCGGCAGAAACCGCAAAACAACAAGCTAATCCGAAAAGCCTCACCTTCCGCCAAAGCAGGAAGGCCGTCCATCGGCACAGCAGGGTATTATTGGAAGCGACAAACATTGTTATCCTTTAGGAGGCGGCGAGGATTGCAGAACGATTGTCTTCAATCGTTCCGAGGAATGTAGAACGATTGTCCTCAATCGTTCATTGCCCAGCGAGATTCTGCGTTGGTTTGAGACCGTTTGCCGGTCGTTGCTGGCGTGCTGAACCATGGACAGCAATGGCTCTACCATTCGCAGCCCCTTCGCGATTGGGGCGCAACGAACTTGAAAGGTCTACCTCAAATTGTAATGCAGTTGAATCCCGCTTGCCACTCCTACCAACGATCCAAACCCGCAACCCGCAACCCAAAATGTTTGACGAACCCACCCGCCTCGACGCACTTCAGCTGGTCTCCCTCGCACTGAAAGAGGACCTCAACGCGGCTTCCATCGGAGAAGGAATCGATTGCACCACCGGGTCGCTGGTCGATGACTCGCGAACGGCCACAGCCCACTTTGTCAGTCGAGCCGAAGGGATTGTTTGCGGGGTCGGCGTATGTCAGTTGATAGTCGAGCAACTGGCTACGCAGCTATCCTTGAAAACCCACTTAAGCGATGGTGACCGAGTTCAGCCGAAACAAGTCATTGCCACGCTCAGCGGTTCAGCTCGCGAAATTTTGATGCTGGAGCGGACTTGCCTGAACTTCATGGGGCGGCTTTCAGGAGTCAGTTCGTTGACACAAAAATATGTGGCGGCGATCGAATCAACACCTGCCCAAGTCTACGACACGCGGAAGACGACTCCCGGATTTCGGCGACTTGAAAAATGGGCGGTGGCCTGCGGCGGAGGTCAAAATCACCGTATGGGACTCTATGATGCGGTACTCATCAAGGACAACCATCTGGCTTTTTTTGAATCGGTCGTTCAGGACAAATCACAAACCATCCCTCAAGCGATTGCAGCGGCCCGCCGCTGGATCGAGCAGCACGAAGAATCATTGCCAAACGGCTTGAAAACCACGGTGCAAATCGAAGTCGATTCGTTGGATCAATTTCAGATCGCTTTATCGACCCCTTGCGACATGGTGTTGCTAGACAATTTTGAAATTGGGCAATTGCGAGCGGCAGTGGAGCTGCGTAATCAACGAGTACCGCACCTCGAACTGGAAGCATCCGGAGGCGTAAACCTGTCCACCGTCCGAGCGATTGCTGAAACAGGCATCGAGCGAATCAGCGTCGGCGCCTTGACTCATTCGGCGATCAATTTTGACATCGGTCTAGACTGGGACCAACAGTAAGTAGGCGACGGGCCTCACCCGCTCCCGGCTTCCAACATACCCATGCACGATAATACCCCAAACACCGAATTCCGTATAATTCCCGAATTCAAACTCCTAATCTGCGCATCGCCGTCCGAATTTCATCAATCACTACGGCAAATTCAGGCATTTCCGTCTTTGCCACAACCGTTAAATCACGTGCAATCAAAGAATTACATGGAGTTCTATGGTTATTGAATTTTATGGAATTCCATCCAATAAACGTTCGTCGGACTGGTTGAAAACTGGAACTCAGGATCTCTTCAACACAACACGATCAGGGCCAACATGCAATTCGTTCAATGGGTTATTTGTGTTCCGCTAATCGCACTTTCTCTTTACGTCGGAATTGGGCAATGGTGGGCGTTGTATTCAATTCCAAAGCGACTAAACGCACATGGACAACCTCGTAACTACTCCATGATACCACTGATTGGCGGCTTGCTCGGAACGATAGGATGCCTTGTTGCACCTGTATCCTTCATTCAACGGCTGTGGTGGCTTCCCTTGATCATTGATCCGGGATGCGCGTTGCTATTTGGTTCGTTGGCTGCATTCGGCATTGTGGCCGGCGCAAAACGAATGCTGGGTGTTAAGCGTGAATGAGCGACTTTACGGGCGCGAGATTGAAACCTCTTTCGATTGGGTTTACAATCTGGCTGTTTGAACTTTACCGGGTAAACCGTCGCCCGGTGATCCTGAACGTTAGGCGAGCATGCAGCAGATAACATTCCATTGCACGGAGGATACATTTGGGATGCCTACACCACACATCCCTGACGGGTCGCTTATCATCCTCGTCCAAAATGGCCGCGCCGAAATAGGGCGATATGAGGAGCCGCGCCCGCCGGAATACCGATCACCAGCCTTCGACCACCCCGCTAACGTTGAAGAATTGGCAGACGCTGCCATGACAGCGGTTCTGCAGTCGTTTCCGGACATTGATTTGTATGGTGACGCGCTCGTGTTTACATGCCCGCCTGATCTTGCGACGCGCGCTATCTGGCGGCGAGCCCATCGCGCCTAACAAGCGGATGCACCGGAGCGGCGATTGGTGCGCGTATTGGAATGGATCATCGTTAATCGTTGCCCGGTGATCCTGATCGTTATGCCGCCATGTCAAACTCAAACGCAATGCAAGCAATCCTTGACCGAGTAGCGACTCATCTCGCTGGTTATGGTGTGAATCTGTATTGTACGCTGAAACCGAAAGCATCCGTCGAAGACGTGGACGCTGCCCATGATCGCTTGGGACTCGCACTTCCGGATTCTTACATCGAGTTCATCACCCAATTCGCAAACGGGTTCGAGCTATCATGGTATAGTGATAATGGCGGGTTCGCATGGTTTGAAATGGCAACGATGGAGTCCTCAATTGACGGTGTTCTAGGCATGCGAAATTGGAGATTCTACGATGATGTTGCCGCTTGTGAGTATGGATTTCCTTATGTCGATGATTCGGAACTGGCATTGGTGACCAATCGACTCATGCATAACTGGCTACCAATTCATGCGGAGGAAAACGGAGACTACTTCTCGATCAATTTAAATACAGCTGGAATGGGCTGTGTTATCTTCGACCAACATGACTGGCTCGATGGTGGAACGGGACACAATGGCTTTCCGATGGCGTCTGATTTGCCTTCATTCTTTAAATCGTGGGGCATGGTCTGCTTCTCCCACCCCCAAAGCCTACGGTGGAAATCTGTGGTTGGCGAGGACGGTGTGAACTGGGACTCCAACGAATTTGATGATCGATTTCGCCTCAACACTTAACTCAAAACGCGCGGCATAACAAACGGATGCATCGGAGCGACTTTACGGGGGCGTAATTGAAACCTGTTTCGATTGGGTTTACAATTTGGTGATTCAAACTTTTATCGGGTAAACCGTCGCCCGGTGATCCTTTACGTTATCCCGCTCAGAAGAATGTAGCGATGCTCTTATCACGTCAGTTCAATCTCGCAGGACTACTGGCATGGATTGGCGTTAGCGCGATATTCATGGTGTCCGCCTATTGGGCGGTAACATCGACGATATTAGGCAAGCCTGAGGATGTCCCCCTCGTTTACGGGATTGGCTTTCCATTAATGGGTTTTGGTCTCATTATTGCCCCATTTCTATGCGTTGCTTGCCTCTTGGCAATCATTGTCATCTCATTGGTGCAACGACAAATCGCAATATCATCGCTTATGTTTTTAGGCTATGCGGGACTTGCAATACTGGCGTTGGAATGCTGGTGGCAATCCGGCTTCCGGATAATCGTGCTTATGACGATATGCGCTGCGGCGAGTATTCTGGAGACACTACTTCGAGAACTACCACCTTGGCATTGGTGGGTCGCCGGATTGACGGTTGCAACCACTGGTGGATACTATTTTCTCTTGGCTGCTTCCGTTGCCTGTGCGGCAGCTTAGCCCAACGACTATGCGTCTTAAACTAACATGCTTGAGGCTGCCAAGAACATTTTCCGAAATGCGATCAACCGATGGCGTCACAGAGGGTATCGGCAAGGACGGACGTTGTCGCGGTTTATCGCGAAGGACGTGCGCCGCGAGATCCTAATCGTATCGGCTGACGAACTTGACGATGGATTTGTCACGGCTCGAATTCGCACAACGAACGTGCTCTATTTGTCCTCTGGCCTCGTGACATCAGAGCCATTTGGACCTACGGTACGCATTCCAGTCGCCAACTTGTGGGATTGGACTGGGCAATCGTGGGGCGGATTGAACGATGGTACTTCCTTAGTCGATCACCTACGTTCGAACGACACTGAAACATCAAACGACGCATAACAAACGGATGCACCGGCGACTACATCGGCGGCGATTCGAACCTTGTTTGACTTGGATTACTCAACGATCACTCGATTGGCCCGTCGCCCGGTGATCCTGAACGTTATCCGCGTCGAACATTGCTCCGTTGCGGTCGCCCTAGCCTACGCCTAGATTTCCGACTAATATATAGTAAGCACAGGAGGAGTATCTGAATGAGTGTAGAACAAACTATTAACGCTATCTCCGCGTTGCCGATCACTGACCAGCTTCGCATCCTTCACGCGATTTGGGATCGTCTACCGGCTGATGTCGCGACTGATTTGAGTGATCCGCAAAGGCGGGAGTTGGACCGACGTTGGGCTTCATACCAGTCCGATCCGTCATCGGCGCTTACGGAACAGGAATTTCGCAAACAAGTTCGTGATGCAAAAGGATGATGGGTTCGTTTCTTCTGCCTGAGACTGTCAGGGATCTGCTCGACGGTATCGATTGGTTTGATTCGCTAAGATCGGGCTTGGGTGACGAATTTGAGAACGAATTTTATGCGGCTCTTGAACGAGTCAAAACCAATCCAGAGTCGTTTGCTCCGGATCATACGGGATACCGTGCTTGTAGGCTGAAACGGTTTACTGCCGTATTATACTATCGCATCGATGGTGACTTGATTGTCGTGATGGGACTGTTTGTAAATGGGCGTGACGAAACACAACTCAGGAATCGCGGATAACAAACGGATGCACCGGAGTACGCGATGGAGCCGAACGGTGTTAGATGAATCAGTCATAGAATGGCTTCCGCCCAAACCTGCCTCATCACTCCCTCGACCTTCGCCGCAGCCCCAGGCAACCGAGGCAAGCCCCGACTAGCATCACAAAGGACGATGGTTCCGGTACGGTGGTTACGTGGGATAACTGCAATGTAACGTCCTGCGGATTGTAGAGTACGGACCAATGGAATAACTGATTGCCGACTTGCGTCGTCGGATCGTCCAGAATGCTGCCACCAACTTCGTTGAGCGAAAACAAGATGTTGGACTTTAATCGCGAACAGCCGGCTGCCGTTGCAATGGTATCTAACGATTCTGGTGGCGATACTGCTGAGCCCACATTCGGCATTGACAAACACAAAACAAATGTACCATTGGGTACCGCGAATTGGCTACGAATGCTTCGCCACGCCGATCGAGTAGGCGAGCTGTATCAAGCCGACGCACCCAATGACAGCGCAAATAAGATGGGCTGTTTTTAGAGTGGGATACGGGTTAACCGCATCAGTTGCAATCAGAATCGCGATCGCGGCGGAAGCAAGCACGGCCACGACGCCGAACATGCGGAGTTGACGCACGTTCGGAGTAGGGTGGGTTGATCTAGTCATAAGTAGGTCTCCTCGCAAAAGGCTTTCTTAGGTTGGTAAGTCGAAGGTCATTGTACTCAGCCATTTGACGTCCCGAGTGTTTAGTGAACGGAAGTCCATCTAATCCAATAAACGCAGAATTCCACACACTTCCGATTGTAAACAAACAATTTCTCAGAGACGGCAATTGCGGAAAATGTCAAAACTCACTGCGGCTTTGATGGAATCTGGTCAGATAAAAGCCCAGAGGCAACCATTCATCATTTTAGCTCAGAAAACGTCCTGTGGTCAGCATTTCAACTCAAAGCAAGCTTGCATCTTCTTCTCCTCTTTCATTCCCCGTCCTGCAATAATCGAGCGGCAATGGGTGGTTCGAATTGCTGCAAAAGCGTTGAGAAACACGATGCAGTAACGATCAGAAACGTTCCTGGTTGCTTCTTGCACTGTCTTCGATTCACGAACGCCTCCTGCGAATTCCACAGCAACCGAGTCCGATCCCGGCGAGTACTACCAACGTCGACGATTCTGGAATGGCGGTCACTTTAGTCAACTGTAACTGCACGTCGTGTGGATTGTAAACCACCGACCAGTGATACAACTCACTG
This sequence comes from uncultured Pirellulaceae bacterium, assembly GCA_964414815.1. Taxonomy (GTDB): domain Bacteria; phylum Planctomycetota; class Planctomycetia; order Pirellulales; family Pirellulaceae; genus Mariniblastus. Next base: position 28,024 of record CAYPXY010000037.1, read on the forward strand.
CCGACCTGCGTTACCGGGTCGCCAAGGAAACTGCCAACGACTCCGCCCAGCGACGACAGAATCGTGAACGTGTCGCCGATTTCCGGCAGGAACGTTCCGCCGCCGAGATCAAGCAGGTCGACTTCGATCTGCCCGTCGAGGGACGCCGTACCGCCGCTGACGATCAGCAAGTCGTGTTCTACGCCAGCCAGGTAGCCGCCGAGTTCGACCAGCCATGCTCCGGTTGACTCCTGAATGAACCGATCAACCGATGCCACTCCCGACAAATGACCGACCTGCATTCGGCCGCGATTGGTCATTCCGACGAGGTTCATGTTGGCTCCATCTCCAAGCGTCATGTCTCCCGCAGTACCGTTTTCCAAAGTCCCGGCACCGACGAAATCGGCACCTTGCATCACATGGGTTCTACCCGTCATCTGCAACAGAGTCGTCGGCTGCGCAAAAGTCACCTGGCTACTTTCCGTAAACGTTGTATCTGCTGCAATGCGGACTCGATGGTTGATATTCAGATCACCGCTGACTCGCATGTGAGAACCAGCCAGTCGTTCGATCGGAAAGGCCGCCGCAGCGACACCCGAAAGGTTCATCGTACCGGCCATTGCCCAGTGGTCGTTGGGATCGTCGAGGTTGAGTATCAACCGTCCGAGGAAACCTCCCGTAATGTTCATCGTGTCAGTGAAATCATTGTTGCCTGACAAATCAATTTTCGCGGCGTTAATCACCGCATTACTCGAAATGTTCCAGGTGGTAGCGCTATTTCCATGCATGTCGAAGACGTTCGCATGGATCGTGACCGGGCTGTTGATAGTTGCGTCGCCGATTTGTTGAGCCAGACCGTTAATGTTCACGGCACCACTCCAGTTGGTCGCACCGTTGAACCGAACGGCTCCTGACCCGACATAGTAGGGATCCGGCGTCAGAAATGTCGAAAAGTTGCCTCCCGAAACGTTCGTCGCACCATTAAAATCCAGCAACGCGCGTTCACCGACGTCGAACGTGGCCCCGTTGATGTTCGTTGTCGTTCCTGATACGAATTCGGTTCGCGCGAGGTAGTGCAGCTCCATGTTGGCTGTTGAGGATAAATTCGCGTTGGCTTCAACAAAAAATTCGCTGCCACTGTAAACCCGAATGTCACCCGCCAGTGTGACTTGATCACCGTGCAACCGTTGCGTTGATCCAGCGCCAAAGGCCGTCAGCAAACTGTTGACATCAGCAACCCAGGAGCCGGTGTACATCACCAGACGCGAGTTGTTACCCAATTGAATCTCGCCGCTGAAGGAGTCGGTCAACCCACCTCCTTGAAATACCATGGTTGCATTTCCCGTGGTGCTTCCTACATTGATTCTACCGTTGCCGGTTGTACCATCCAGGTCGAACAATCCACCTCCGATTTGACTGAACGTCATGGTTCCCATGCCTTGAGAAATCCCGCCATCGTTGATCAACGTAGTTCCGTTACTCATCAACTGGACATTATTGATGGTGTCATTTAATCCTGTGAGTCGGCCCCCGTTGCTCAGATGTATGCGATCGTTGATACGAGCGGTTGAACCAACCATACCGAAGAAACTGTCGCCACCGTCGACCAGCAACTGACTGGTCTCAAAATCAACTCCCGGTCCGGCGTTGAACATCACGAGACGCCCACCGTCAGTGATTGAAGTAACACCATTTACCGCAAGCTGGTGTCCCATCACTCCGCTGCCACAGCAATCGGTTGACGATTGCAGCCCCATGTCGTTCATGATGGACAACGAAAGCACGGTTGCGTCTTGGTTCAAAAAGACTGTGTGACCTTCAACGCCACCCAAAGAGCCTATCCATGCGTGGCCGCCCGGGCCAGGCACGCCGAAGGGAAGCCAATTACCGGGACTTCCCCACAAGCCGCTGCCGGCACTCCAATGGTAGTTTTGGGCGAATGCGGGTTGGGTCATCAGCGCCAACACCAATATCAAGCCTGGCAACATCAAAGCGCGGCATGCAGCCGTGCGAATCTGTTGAGCCACATCGCGTAACCTGGTTATTGTATTGAAAACGTGCATATCTTTGCTCCAGAGGGGTGGATTCGGAACTTCGCAACAACACGAAAGCTGCAGCGGGTTCAGGTTGGGTCAGTTTGTTCGAATTTACGAATTTGAACGTCAGAAGAAGACGCGAGAAACAAAGGACAAATGCGCCAGAATTTTTTTTTTGCAGATTTGCTTTGCGAGAGGCTGGCGTTCAAAAAAAAACCGGGAGAAAGTGCCTTTCCCCCGGTGTTTAAGAAAACAAAGGTGCGAATCAGAATGCCTTCGGTTTACGGGTTATGGTGCAGCGATGCGTTGAATGCGTCGCGCAGTCCTTCGGCGCGCTCTGTCGAAGACTCCGCAGCTCCAAGGTTATTTGCCGAGTTGATCGTGATGTATACCTGAACGTTGTTTGGGAACGACATCCAGTGTGTGCGTGCCCCTCGACCATGACCGTAGGAGTCGCTGTGGTTGCCACCGATCGAACCACCGTGCATGTAGGCGGTTCCAATTTCGGAACTGATTGTGAACATGCCAAGCCCTTTCGATTTCATTTCGGCCACTTTGGCAGGTGGTAAAATCTTGCCGGTTTCCAATGCAGCCAGAAACATCGCGTAATCCTTGGCGGAAAGAACCCAGCTTCCCGCTCCCATTTCATACAATTGATCCGGTTGGTGTTGATATCCGGCGACGTTCTGCTTCAAGTAGTTATACGAGTAGGCTACGTTAGAACTGGTGTAATGGGCTTGAGGGTTAGCCAATCCTGCTGGTAACAGAATATTATTTCGTACATAGTCGCGGTATCGCTTGGAGCAACGTTCGTTGATCGAGTCCCCTCGCAAACCATTGTCTTCGAAGTTATGCATGTCCGCGGGTTTGTGGAGGTACGGAATGATAATCCGGAACATGGCATAGTTGCAGTTTCGATACTCGTACTGTGGCACAATCCAGTTCATATTACTGGGCCCCGTTTTGATCGACTTCTTCAAGTTCTGATACTCATCGGGATCACTGTAGTCGGTCAACCCGGAACAATGTCGCATCAGGTGAGCAAATGTCAGGTTCTCCGTATTCGGTCCTTTTTCCCAATACTGGGGAAGGTAATCAATGATCTTGTCATCGATGGTCAGCCCTTTGGAGTGCAGTAAATGCATGACCGCCGCTGCGGTGATCGTTTTACTCGTACTTTGATCGCATTTCTGGGTATCGGCATCGAAAGAAAGTGGACCGCCATCCTGCGGGCGCAGACGATACCCCCAGCCACCTGACTTGACGACCTTCCCTTCATGAGCAATCGCATAGCCAAAACCCACACAATTGTTTTTCAACTTGAAGGTGATCTCCTGGGCAAATTCCTGGAAGTCCATGATGTCTTTTATGTACTTTGCACCTCCCAGTTGCCGTAAGTGAAACGCGTCGTCGATCACAAACGTCATGTTGGCGTTGGACTGATGCTGTCCCTTGGGAACGGATACCGCATTCATCACAACGTTGCCCGAATTGTTTCTGGCCCCGATCATCACATGGGTCAAAGTCGGTTTGCTGCCCGAAGCAAAATCAGGTTCTTGCCACCCGATGATCTTGCCATCGACTTCACAAATGTAGAGATGAGTGTTGCCTGTCCTCCATGCCCCGTCCAGATCATTTACCACCGTGGTTTGGAATCCAGGTCTCCGTTTTGCGATTGGCAACTGGTTGTTTTGTATCGCGTACGGTTCCAGCGTATTGATCCCGAAACCACCTGTAGAACTTTGAACGACAAGTCGTTGCCCCGAACTTTGCACCTGAATGTTGACCGAGCCTTTGTTGGCCCGTTTTCCTTTGGGAACATCCCAATACTGACCTGTGATAAACTGCCCATTGCGGGTTCCTTCGATCACTACGGCATACTCCTTTCCAGGATGCTCCCCGAAGATGTAAACCTTGTTCTGTAATGTGCGAACGTAATAGGCTCCGCCGTCATTCGCGCGATAAACATTGGCGAGCTGCTGGTTGTCGATTAGTCCAGTCGGGCCTGCTGGACGGGTGTTTGACGGTGGATTGACCTTGCCTTCCGCCGATTGACCAGTGGGACCTCTTGGGCTTGTCCTGCCATCAGGGGCTCCCGAAGGGTTCCCTGCAACCAATGGCGGAGCGGTTGGCTGTGTTGTTGGTGAGGTTGCAGAATTCCCGGCAACCCGATTGGGACGGGCTGGCCTGACAGCGTCACCCGATTTACGAGGAATGACAATTTGCTGAGTGGCCGAAATGTTGTTGCGCCTGTTGGTCTCGCGAACCTGGTTGTTCGGATCAAGCTGGATCGAGAACCGAATCGTCTGCCCGGCCAGTTGTTGTTGGGGATCAACGATTCGCAGCTCACCTGCCAATGTGCCCGAACTGTTGACCTGAATTCCTTTGAGCATCGCGACACTGCCATCGGTAACCAAAAAAGCAGTCGCTTGCTTCCGGTCGCCTGCCTGGTAACTTGCCCGGGCAGAAATCTGCGCACCCGTGGCACCGCCTAAGTTGCCGACGGTCACACTCATTGGAATCACCAAAGTTGAGTCCTGATAGTGAGCTTCGCCGGCGACGACCCGCTGGACGGTCAGATCCGTGAGATGACTGGGAGGGGAAACGGAGCGTTTGCCGATTTGCGAGGGTATATCCGATGTCCGCTGCCCCATAACGGGACTATCCATCGCAAATAAACAGCAGAACAAGCTGCAAATTGCTGCAGCCATTGGGAAAAACCCCATCTTAAAAGCACTTTGTCGGTACTTCCCGAACAAGAAAGAGGTGTTCATTTGAGTTCCTGATTGGTTGAGACTTGAAACAACGGGTTGGATTTCGGCGGCAACAGAAAAAGCACTGCGACCAATTAATAACGCGGGGAAGTCAATTGAAATGCGCCAGAAATTTCTAATGGAGCCATTTCTGTTAAAAATAAGATTTCTGGCGCAATTTGCGCGCCGTTTTCGCGTTGTCATAGAGTGGCGTTTTTTCGTAGCTTTCGCTGTCGAATCCCTGGTTTTCAATTCCCAAAACTTTCGCCATCAAAACAGGTTTAACCTGCAAGCAATTTCAAATAAGGAATCATCGTGGCTACTTTGAAACCGGTTTACCCCAAAGTACAATTTGTCGGGGCGTCGCGATCGGCCGGATGTCGAAACGTGCTGTGGAAAGCCGAAAAATCACGGAGAACAGAAGTTCGGCAAGCTGAGGGGCGCCTGCAAGCGGCATCGACCACAGACAGTTTTGAGTGGAACATGAGTGAAACGAGTGCCAATATCACTGCTCTGTTGCGAGCTGCGGCATCGGGCGGACGCGACAACCTCGATGCCTTGATGGCGGCCATTTACGATGATCTGCACCGTCTGGCGGCCGCTCATTTGCGCGGCGAGCGGCCGGATCACACACTACAACCGACGGCGTTGGTGCATGAAGCTTATCTCAAACTGATCGATCAGCGATCGACCGACTGGCGTGACCGGGCGCACTTTTTTGCCATCGCCGCGCGAGTGATTCGCCGGATTCTAGTGGACCATGCCCGGCAAAAGGAATCAGCCAAGCGTGGCGCTAAACGTGAGCGATTGCCGCTGGATCAGGTCGAGCCGGCAAGTCCCGAAACGAACGTCGATCTGGTGGCACTTGACGAAGCACTCGAAGCGTTAAACGAACTCGACCCGCGACAATCCAAAATCGTGGAACTCCGTTTCTTCGGTGGGATGACGCTGGACGAAATTGCGGAAGCCCTTTCCATCGGCCGGCGCAGCGTGGATCGCGAATGGAGCGCCGCCAAAGCGTGGTTGCTGTTTCGCATGTCTGAATCCTCCGAATCGGGAATGGTGGCTGATGCATGATCCACTGGACAGGCAAGTTCACGAATTGTTGAAACAATCGTTCGAACTAAGCCCGAACGAACGACGCGATTTTGTGCTGGCCGTGTGCGAGCAGAATCCCCAGTTGCGGACCCACGCGATGCGATTGATGGCCGCAATCGACGATTCGCAGTCATTTCTTGAAAAACCCGCGCTGGAATCGGCTCAATGGGATGCCTTGCGTGCCGAGCCTGAAGTTCCTGAACGCGTCGGAGGTTACCGCATCGTCCGCAAGCTCGGAGCGGGAGGCATGGGCACGGTTTACGAAGCCATCCAACATCAACCCCAGCGTGCGGTAGCGTTGAAAATTCCCCGCCGTCGCTGGGGAGAATCGACGCCGAGACAACTTCGATACGAATCGGAAGTTTTGGCCCGGCTGCGACATGCGAATATCGCTCAGATTTTTGAAGCCGGAATCGATACTTCGAATGCCGACTCACCGCTGCCGTTCTTTGCCATGGAGTTTGTGCCGCAGGCCAGGACAATTCGCGAGTACGCACGCGACACACAGTTGTCGCTGGAAGACAAACTTGCGATGTTTATCCAGGTCTGTGATGCCGTGCAGCATGGGCATCAACACGGCGTGATTCATCGCGACCTCAAGCCTGCCAACATCCTCGTGGATAGCGAAGGGAACACGAAAGTGATTGATTTTGGTGTCGCCAGTTCCCGCGACTCCGAAACGATCGAGTCAGGCTCAATCGAATCCGACTCTCGTGAATTGATTGGAACGCTGAATTACATGAGCCCTGAGCAATGCGATCCCGGTGCAGTGATCGACGTACAGACGGATGTCTATTCGTTGGGAGTGGTGCTGTACGAGTTGTTATGTGATCGCTTGCCACACGATTTGAAGAGTGTTCCGATGGCTGAAGCGATGCGCCTGGTTCGTGAATCACCACCGACACCGCCGTCGAGTGCAAATCCGAAACTTGCTAAGGATCTGGAAGCAGTTGTGTTAAAAGCGATTGCCGGGGATCGCGACGTCCGTTACCGCAGCGTTGATGCTTTGCGAACGGACATTGTTCGGTTTATGAAACATCAGCCGGTTGAAGCTCAAAAGCCGACGCCGCTGTATCTGGGCAAGCTATTTGCGCGCAGACATCGACTTCTGGTGGGAGCCATTGCCACCGTTTTACTGGCGATCATTACCGGAACGGTGTTGAGTTCGCATTTTGCCTGGCGAATGTGGCAGGAAGCCGAACACAGAAAAGTTGCCGAAGCTCAAGCCGTTCAAGAGCGCGACGAAATGATCTGGCAGAACTATGTTGCCAATATCGCAGCGGCTTTTGCAGCTCTACAAACCAGAGAGTTCCGGCAAACCCGCTCACGACTGGCGCAAGCCCCTGAGCAGCATCGCGGATGGGAGTGGAGGTTCTTGTCTGGCATGACCGACATCAACGATCAGATCATTGAAGCTCACGATGACATGATTCTGGGCTTTGACGTCAGCCACGATGGTCAATATTTTGCTACTGCCTGCCGTGACGGAAGCGTAAAAATCTGGGACGCCGCCCATCGAACGTTGGTGCGGACGATTCTGTCACCCCATCTCAACGAAAATCAGGAATCGGCAAACGAGCAAACTCAGGGCACATTGCGGGCAATGGCAATCGCCTTCAACCCTGAAGGGGATCGGATGGTCGTGGGAACGGGAAATGGAACCGTGCAAATCTTTGAGACGCTGACCGGGCAGCAGGTTTTTGAGCTTGGCGCGCACGCCACAGCCGTCACCGCCGTTGCTTTTCACTCTGGCGGATGGGTGGCCTCGGCATCGCAAGACGGCCACGCCCTGTTGTGGGACAGCAAATCGGGTGAATCTGTCGTGGAACTAAACGACGAACAAGAAAATATTTCCGGTGTGGCATTTTCCTGCGACGGACAGTATCTGACTTCCTGGAGCCGTGATGGCTCCGTCTGGTTGCGCACTGCCGACGGCGCATCCGTCCTGCAACGCTGGGCGTTCGATGGTTCACCTCGAGTTGCCGTGTTCAGTCCGGACAGTCAATGGGTTGCCGCAGGAAACGGTCAAGGTCAGATTCGAGTCTGGAGAGTGACCGACAGTGAACCAGAAACAACGCTTCAAACGCCACGAGGGCGCAGCACCATTCAGGCAATCACCTTTACTGAAAACGGCGAACTATTTGCGGGGCGCGTGGATCGGGCCATCATGCAGTGCTCAATTTTTGAAGACAAAGTGGTTCGAACTTTCGACGGGCATGAGGAAGCCATATCCGGGCTGTGGTACGACCACCGGAATCAACGTCTTTATTCTACGAGTTGGGACAGAACGATTCGTGTCTGGAATTTTGATGCTTCACAACCCATGGGAGGAATCAAGGCATTTCGCGGACACCAGGATCACGTTTTGTCAGTCTCTTTTTCGCCGGATGGCGGTATTCTTGCATCGGGTTCAAGAGATCGAACTGTACGGCTGTGGGATCCAACGTTGAAAACGCTTCTGGCTGAGTTGCGAGGACACGATGATGCGGTTAATACCGTTAAATTTTCACCGGATGGATCGCTCATCGCATCAGGTTCAAACGATCATTCAATTCGAATTTGGTGTGCAGTAACGGGTGAACACCTGGACACGCTGTCTGGCCATACTGGGGGTGTCGTGTCTCTGGCATTCAGCCCTGATGGTTGCCGGCTTGGTTCGGCGGGAGACGACATGACGATTCGCATTTGGGATGTTGCACAGCGCAATGAGTTACACTGTCTGCATGGTCATCAAACGCGGGTAAATTCTGTGACTTTCAGTCCGGATGGAAGTCGCATCGCTTCGGCGTCTCGCGACCATTCGGTTCGACTGTGGAACGCCACAGACGGCAGTTCGCTCTATCAACTCGACGGTCACCGCGCGGATGTTTTTGCCGTAATCTTCAGCCATGATGGCGAGCGACTGTACAGTGGATCGCGCGATCAGACGGTGCGAGTTTGGGATGCCGGGTCGGGTCAATTTCTCGATCAGCTGGATGGCCACGGCCAGTTCGTGACCAGCCTCGATCTAAGTCCAGACGGAAGGCGCCTGGTCGCGGGGTCGTGGTTCGGCGAAATTGTGCTGTGGGACACGGACCGCCACGAAGTGGTTGCTTCTTTCAAAGGGCACGATCAGGCAATCCGCTCGGTCGCGTTCTGTCCGACAGGAGATTTCCTGGCAACCGGTTCACATGATCATGAATTGCAAACCTACGATACCCACTCCACGTCGGAACGAACCCGGCAACACGAACAGGCACAAACCTGGCAATCAGCCGCACAAAATTACCTTGATTCTCACCTCGTCTCCAACAACGACTTGCGCGAACTCGCCCAGCAAATCGACAGCGCGTCCGAACTCGATCCAGTCGTGAAAATCTGGTGCAAGAAACTGCTGCTGCAACACGGCCCATCGGGCGTTGTGGACCATGTACGTTCACCGGTTCTGAATGTGCCAGCGCAACAAAAAATGTCGTTTCGTGTCGGCGAGCAGGAGTTCGAAACAATCATCGAAACGCCAGTAGCTGAGAATCGGCACGGCTGGGGTGTCGTCATGATTGGCGGTGGTTTGGGAAACGACCTCGACTGGACCGTTCCCGGTTGGGTTGCGGTTGGCGAGGAACGTTTGCAGATGACTCTCAACGGCGAAACGCATTTCGATGGGCCGCGGATCAGTCGGGCGCTCCTCGATCACGGGTTCGTAACAATGCGATGGAGTACGATTGCCAAGGACGATCCACTGGCAGCTCAATGGCCAGTGAACTCAACCCCAAGGACACTGTCCGAACTTTTGGAACAATCGCGGATCGCTGTTATGACGTTGCGCCATTCGGGATTGGTTGATGTCAATCGTATTGTGCTGGTAGGCCACAGCCTCGGTGCTGCGAGAGCCTGCACAATTGCGTCGGATGATGAAGGAATTCAAGGTCTGGTGTTGCTTGCTCCAGCTTGCTTCACGAAATCTGATTCTGTGCCAAAGTCGTTCGAAGCACACGGGATGAAATTTGGCGAAGACGTGCTCTCGTTGCGACCTGTTCCTTGTCTTGCACTATTTGGAGGACTGGATGATTCACGGGTGGTAAATTCGTCAGCGGCAGGAGAACTGGCCGCAACGAAAATAAAACGGCTTGAAGTGCGTGTTTTCCCTGGTCTTGGACATCAACTCGGCCGCTTCGAAAACGGACGGCACGGCCCGATCGAAGCAGAAGTTGTCAAAGCGATAGTTGAATGGGTAAACCAGTTAAAGAACGGATCGTGAGTCAGGGCTTGTTTAAAGGAGGAGTTGATGATGTGTTTGGACAACCGATTCACGCAGACACTTTCTATCGAGGATTGGTAACGGGCGCAGCCAAGACAGTAGGCAAAAGCAAAAAGCATGCAAACACCGCCGCTGGCTATTTTCGATTTGTAAAGCCGAGATCGCAATACTACTTTTGTACGCTCCCAGGTACTCGCACCAAAGGCGGCCAGCAGATGAAAGCCAAGGACTTGAACAAAGCGATCCAGCGTGCTGCGAAACAAGCTGGTCTTGCTGCTGGACGAAAAGAAGATGGAATCGTAGCCCATTCGTTTCGAGGCTTTTTCAAATCCCATTGCATCAAGCAACTCATCCCTCGAGAGATCATAGATGCTTGGCAAGGGCATCGCTCGGACGACAGTATTGGCACTCGCCACTATTTTGAGACCAGTATCGAAGATTCGATTGAGTTCATGAAAAAAGTGGACTTTGGTTCTATCTAATTCAGGAGATTGTGATGTCCGTTAAAGTGTTAAAAACCGCCGTTGTTGTTTATGCCGCTTTTTTTGCGAATGCAATCGGCATCGATTTGTCCTCCGCTTTAGCGGCAGAAAATTTGTCCCGTTTTTGTCCCGTTTCGACGGGACAAATGGCTGCGCACGTTTGTCAAAACGCAGTTTTTACGGGGATTTTAAAGAGAGCGGAGGACACGGGGGTCGAACCCGCAACCCATTGCTGGGCAATTGATTTCGAATCAACCTGCTAGCCATTCGCTTATCCTCCAGAGATTATACGAGCGACGAAAACGGCAAAAGTTCGCCGCTTTTTCATTGTAACGGATGTTCGCGGTGCTGAGAAGAGAGGTAAGACCTGATCACAGAACGGGCAGAACCGTGAGCGTCTTGGTTGACGGGACAGGCAAGTATCTGATCCCAGGTCTCGTGGACATGCACGCCCATTTGCTGTCCGATGGCGATGAGTACCCCGACTCCATCGGCGAAGATGAACTGCGGGTAATGGTGGCAAACGGCGTGACGACGGTACGTTTCATGATCGGCACCCCCGAGCTACTCGTGCTGCGAGCCCGTTCGGCAAATAGTGAAATTGCAGCGCCCGCCATCTACGTTGCCAGCCCTCATCTGACTGGACGGAGGCAGCCCAACGCCTTGGTGGTCGAAACGGAGGACGAAGCCCGCAAAGCAGTTCGCGATGCCAAGGCCGCCGGCTACGACTTCATCAAGGTGACCACGTTTATCCAGACAGAGGTTTACGAAGTTGCCGCTGACGAAGCCGCCAAACGAAAAATTCAGCTCGTCGGTCATGCGGATAGCCGCTTTGTGGGCGTCGAGCGTGCATGGAAAGCTGGCCAGCAGATCGAACATCTCGACGGATATATGGAGATGCTGCTGAAAGACAATGCTCCGATGAAAGGCTCGATCTCGGACTTGTATATCTACGATACAAAAAACTGGGAGAGCCTTGATTTTATTGATGATACGAAAATTGCTGAAGTCGCACAGAAGACGGTCGCCTCCAATCCTTTCTGTTGTCCGACGCAGCATTTTATAAAAAACTCGTTCGGAATTCCGCGCAGCAAGGAATCCATTCTTGCCCAGCCCGACTTTCGTTTCTACCCGGAAAAGGTGCAAAACCAATGGCTTGACTTTTATGACAGGACACGAATATTCAGCCAAGTCTCGGCAGAGCGCAAGGCCAAATGGGTGGCAACTCGCAATCAGTTGATCAAAGCCATTCACGACGCTGGAGGCAAGATCATGGCAGGGTCGGACACACCGGAGTTTCTCTGGCTCTATGGTTTCGCAATGCATCGCGAATTACAGGCACTGAGCGAAGCGGGACTCGACAACTATGCGGTTCTCGCGGCCGGAACGCGCAACGCCCACGAGTTTTTCGGAAGCATTCCTTACGCGGGTACGATCAGGAAAGGCAAACGTGCTGATCTCGTTTTGCTCAATGCAAATCCCTTGGAAGACATCTCAGCCACGGAAAACCGCGCCGGCGTGATGCTCCGCGGTGTGTGGTACCCGCAGTCAGAGCTGAATCAGTGGCTCGACGAGATTGCGCCACGTATCGCAAATTCCTTAATTGAAAAAGGATGAGCGACGCCATCTGCCTCCGGCTCATTCATACGGCGTCAGGCTCTGCCGCGAAAAAGCAAAAGGGACACGGAATTCTGTATCCCTGTCGTAATTCGCCACCCTAGTCTGACTTGCTTTCGGATTCAGTTCTCGCATGCCAGGTCGCCAGAACTTCCGATTCGCGTTCCGGTGAAAGCCCTGCACCGCGAAGTGCCCGGCTGCGTTGTTCTTCGGCCAGACCATCAAACCACTTCAGTGTATCACGAACCGTCTCCTGCAAAGATCTAAATTCGAGGCCCGCCTTGACGGCTTTCTCGACACTGCGCGAACCAAAGCCAGCATACTCTCCTTCAGCCGGAATCCAGCATGGCATATTGCTCCAGGAATGGACTTCGTGCTTGTTGAGAAATTCGGTGTCCGCCCAGACAAACGTCGCATCGGAGTCGGTGGCTTCGCGACAAGTTTCAAGGTAGCTTCGCATGGTCAACGGATTTTGCGGATGCGGCCCGACGATGTTAAATGTCCCGGCCACGTTCTTTTCCATGCACAGCACTTCGAATGCCGTCAGGTCGCGACCGTCGATTATTTGGATCGCATCGTCGCCAGTCCCCGGTGCTAATACTTCTCCACCGCGCCGCACGCGCACGGGCCAGTATCCGCCGCGGAAACTTATGTCGCGAGGCCCAACGATCAGTCCTGGCCGAAAAATCGTGTGACGTTCGGGAAACAGCTTCCGCACTCGATTCTCGCACTCTGCCTTGAAAGGCCCAAACAACTCCATAGTAAATTCGGTATCGTCTGCATCCGGCGCACTTCCCACTTCGTCATCCTCGTCAGCGTTGGGCTTCGCATGGGTTGCATAAGCAGAAACCGACGAGACAAACATGTAGTGATCCGTTCCTCCCGTAAGCAACGCCGCCGCCTGCTCGACCAGCTTGGGAATATGCGGCCAAATATCGATCGCCACATCCCATCGGCGTCCTTTGTCGATCTCAGCGCGTAAGCTATCGAGACCATCTGCTTTTTCTCGGTCGCCTAAGATACACTCTACCTCCGGAAAAAGATTGTCGGAGCGATTTCCACGATTGAACATCGTCACTTCGTGCCCGCGATCAAGGGCCTCCCTGATCAGATGCGGCCCCGTTTGCCCTGTCCCCCCAAGTACAAGAATTTTCAGCTTTCGTGTTGCAGGCCGTTGTAGCACAGATCCAGCCAGCCCTCCGATTCCAACAAGCACACCAGCAGCCGATGCCGCCGCCAGAAATTCTCGACGAGTTGATTTTGAGTTCATAATTATGCTCTCCTAAAGGAAACAAAGTTGATTTTAGAATTCGCCGTTCATTGTTCTTGCTTAGATGCCTGAACCATCAGAACATTTGCAATGAACAACGTACTTCTGTCAATGCAAAAGAGTTCCAAGAAAAATTGAAGAATCGCGATGGCGATGTACCGCAATTCTTCAATCTGCTGAACAACTCATTCACTGCCGTACACGGTATAACAACAAACCGCGAAATGGGCAGGACCTCACCGAGCGTATTGCATCTGCTCCCATTGATCCGAGTGGGGGGCTTGTCGGTAGAAATTTCCGAAGGAGTCTGTTTTGAATGCGTTGCCTGCGCGGTCGTAAACTCGCTGACCAACTTGCAGGTTTTGCGGCAGCGTCCATTGGTGGCCGCTGGAGTCGGTATAGGGGCCTTGGCCGGACAGCAGGTCGCCGACCATGTTGCTATTACGATTGGCTGAGTTGATACGCTGGTCCGAGGTTTCTTTCCACAAGTTGTTGACGTGTTGGTTGTAGGCGGCGATGTTCGCACGATCTTTGGTGTGGATATCCGCCATCGTTGAGTTCCATCGCTGGATTCCGTGTTGCGTATATCCGGCGGTTTGCGCCCAACCGGTTGCGTACTGCATCAGGGATGCCTGGCCACCGTTAGCACGATATTGTCGATAGGCTTGCTGGACCTGGGGATGATTGGCAGCGTCTTTGTAGATCTGGTTCTCGGCCGATTGATACTGGGCTATCTGCTGCTCGATTTGGGTATTGAACATGGCGGTCAAGTCCGTGTTGGCCAGCAGCATTGAATAGGGATCCGCTGCATTTCCGTAGCCATACCCGTAGCTTCCGTATCCGCCATATCCACCGTATCCATATCCTTGGGCAAGCAGCGTGTGGGTGCTGAGGGTTGAAAGGGCAAGTACGATCATGGTGGTAGCTGTTTTAAGCATTGTGAGGTCCTTTTTCTGTTTTTTGGGGGAGTGGCCCCGGTTTTGGGTTGGGATTGTGTTTCCCGTTGACGTTCCCACTACAAGCCGCGTGGTTCCGTTGTGACAAAGAACTCAAAACTTTTTTGAAAATTCGGATTTCCCCCCTAGCATTTCAGAAACAAAACGTCAGAATAGGGCCCGTTGAGCCGAATGGCACTTGGGCAGCGAAAGCCGCCTTGGAAGCTTTTGGGTTCAGAAAGTCGAGAAAACTGCCGGGAAACTGGCTTGGTTTGACTCCGGGACCGATCCAAAAAAAGAATTTGGAAATTTTGTCCGGTCGCTGTTGACAGATTGCTGACAGCGCGTACAATTTGGCCCTCACGAGCAAACGATTTAAGTTGGCTCGCTTCTTTGTCGGCAGACAGAATGCTTTTGTCTGATCCAGATCGCATGAAAATGACGATCATTTTGTGGTCAGGCGGCGGGATGAATGCCGATAGGTTGGACTTATGTCCAGCTATTTGTTCTTTGACAATTGAGTAGATAACCTCTTGTTAAATTCAACTTTGAATTTAAGCAAAGCATAAGACCATGTGAACTAAGCCAAGTAGCTTTTATTCCAGCTACTTGGCCCGGTCAAACAGTTGGAAATTTTTCCAAACTTTAAATTGGCTATTAACTAACTACGTTAGTCGTCTGTGTTTTGAAGATGGGATTTGTGAGTTGGCAGCTTTCGGGCGGCCAGTGAGTGATGACCATGTGAGAAATGCAGCAAGCATACAATTGAAGGGTTTGATCCTGGCTCAGAATGAACGTTGGCGGCGTGGATTAGGCATGCAAGTCGAGCGAGAATTTTCAGCAATGGAAAGGACAGCGGCGAAAGGGAGAGTAACAGGTAGATACGTGCCCAAGGGTTCGGGATAGCCACGCGAAAGTGTGAGTAATACCGAATAATGTCTCCGGACCAAAGATTTATTGCCCTTGGAGCGGTCTGCTTCCTATTAGGTTGTTGGTGGGGTAATGGCCTACCAAGCCGAAGATGGGTAGCGGGTGTGAGAGCATGACCCGCCTCACTGGGACTGAGATACTGCCCAGACACCTACGGGTGGCTGCAGTCGAGAATCTT
>CAYPXY010000038.1:0-43113 GCA_964414815.1 uncultured Pirellulaceae bacterium
TCTGAAAAAATGGCTCTCTGGAATCCCTTTCGCAAAACGGAACAACCTGAACCGCATGAGAACCTTTCTCCTGAAACGAATGAGCCGAAAGCTTCCTGGTTCAAGCGGGCGCTGAAAAGGACGGTAGATGTTCTCAATACGGACATCCGCGACCTAGTGGGCAAGGACGGCCGGTTGGTGGACCAGGAATTTCTTGATGAGCTCTATACTGACCTGATCAAGACCGACATGGGGCTGGGGCCGGCTCAGCGAATTCGCGATGACATCGGATCGAAATTTCGCGCTCGAAAGGTTTACCGTGCCGATTTGATCGAGTCGGCCAAGGTCATCGTTCGCGAGATCATGGAGCAAGATTCGGCAGAGCTGAATAGGGCGGCTTCGGGTCCGACGGTGATTATGGTCGTTGGTGTCAATGGAGCCGGTAAGACGACTTCGATTGCCAAGCTGACGCATCTGATGGTGGGTCAGGGCAAGAAAGTGATCCTTGGGGCCGGCGACACGTTTCGGGCTGCCGCCGTCGAGCAGTTGACGATCTGGTCGCAGCGAATGGGCGCTGAGATCATCACGGGACGCCAGGGGAGTGATCCGGCGAGCGTAGCCTTCAAGGCCGTTGAGGCGGCCAAAAACACGAATGCGGATGTTTGCATCGTCGATACGGCGGGACGATTGCAAACGCAAGCTAACTTGATGGAGGAGTTGGGGCGAATTCGGCGCGTGATTGGCAAAGTCATCCCCGATGCTCCGCACGAAGTACTGCTGGTGCTTGACGCCACCGCCGGTCAGAATGCACTGAGCCAGGCAAGGGGTTTTTCAACGGCTGCCGGATGTACGGGGATCGTTCTGGCGAAGCTCGACGGATCCGCCAAGGGAGGCGTCGCGATTCCCATTCGCGCAGAATTTGGTTTGCCGGTCAAGTTCGTCGGCTTGGGGGAAACTCCGGATGCATTCGCACCGTTCGATGTCGATAGCTACGTCGATGCGTTGTTTGATGTGGATTGACAGATACTTCCCCTTTAGGATGGCGTGCGGCGTTCGTGTTGGCAAACCGGAAGGGAAGAAACGGGGAAGAAACGGGGACAGGTCCAATTATTAGCCATCGAGGATCTACTTTACATCGCTACAGTGACCTTATAATAACTGGACCTGTCCCCGTTTCTCTCTCCCCGTTTCTCTCTTGTTGAGAATGCGCAAATCGTTATGGATTTTAAGGGCTAAAGAGGAGAAAATGAACCGGTTGGGCGACCGGCAGGTAAAAGTTTACCCAAGCAATATTGTGTTTCCCAGGCACTCAGTTGCGAGTCTCGGAGAGACTCGCCTACACTAGGGTAGCTTTTTATCTGCCGGTCGCCTTGATCGGAGTGAATGCTGTCGAATCGAATTCTATTCCGTTTTGCTGACCCAATGAAATGCTCTTTTATCAGGCGATCGCGATGTTCCTGCGAATGAATCCCAACTGTTTTTTGCCGCTACCTGTTTTGAGCTGCATTGCTTTTTTTTGCGGGCTTGCAACGGCGTTTACGAATGCCAGCGACTTGAAAATCCTGTTTATGGGTGACCAAGGCCCCCATCAACCGGCTCGGCGATACCTGCAACTGGCGCCCGAACTGGAAACGTCGGGAATTGAATTGCATTACACCGATCGCATGTCGGACCTCAATCCGGATACGCTTGCCCAATTCGATGGCCTGCTGCTATACGCCAATATCGATCAAATTGACGACGACCAGGCCAAGGCATTGCTTGATTTTATTTCTGGAGGCAAAGGGTTCATTCCGATCCATTCGGCAACTTACTGCTGGAGAAATAATGCTGAAATCGTGGCGCTCATGGGAGGCCAATTCCAGCGGCACGGGAGTCAGGTTTTTTCCACCGAAATTGCCGCGACCGATCATCCCATCACTCGCGGATTCAGTGGTTTCTCGAGTTGGGATGAAACGTACATTCATCATCTACACAACGAGCAGGATCGAACCGTTCTCGAATTTCGAGCCGAAGGAGAACAAGCCGAAGGCAACACACGTGAACCCTGGACATGGATCAAACCCTACGGAAAGGGAAGAGTGTTTTATACGGCTTGGGGACACGACCATCGGACCTGGTCGAACCCCGGCTTTCACAACCTGGTGGCGCGCGGCGTTCGCTGGGCCTGCGGAGACGATCCCCAGAAAGTTCCTGCTTTCAGCGATCCGGACCGCTTTGTCATTCCGGAAATGACCCGTATCGCAGAGGACGTGGCCAAGTTCGAATATTACGACGTCGGCCCGAAGATTCCCAACTACACTCCTGGAGAAAGTTGGGGAGCGCAAGGGAAACCCGGCAACTTGATGCAGCAGCCGCTTTCCGTTGAGGAGTCCATGAAGCACTACGTCTATCCGGTCGGAATGGCGCTGCGACGTTTTGCCGACGAGCGGGATTTTCAAGCCAAACCCATCTCGATGACTTGGGACGAGCGAGGGCGGCTCTGGATTTGCGAGACACTGGACTATCCGAATGAATTGGGCCGCGATCGAGACCGGATTCGAATTTGTGAGGACACCGATGGCGATGGTGTTGCTGACAAGTTCACAGTTTTTGCGGAAGGCCTCAGTATTCCGACCACACTGGTCTGCTTCCGTGGAGGGGTGGTGGTTCAGAATGGAACGGAAACGCTGTACCTCAAAGATACGGATGGCGATGATGTGGCCGACCAGAAAACGGTGTTGATCACAGGCTGGGCAATGGGAGATACGCACGGTGGCGTCAGCAATTTTCGTTACGGTCTGGATAACTGGATTTGGGCAATGCAAGGCTACAACCCAAGCACCCCAAAATTCGACGGTCAACCATCAACACAGTCCTTTAGCCAGGGATTCTGGCGTTTCAAGTTGTCGCAAATGGATCCTCCCCAAGTGACCGATCTGGAGTTCATTCGCTCGAGCGACAATAACACTTGGGGGATCGGAATCAGTGAGGAAGGCTTGATTTTTGGCTCGACCGCCAATCGAAATCCAAGTATGTACATGCCGATTCCCAATCGCTATTACGAACGGGTTCGTGGCTGGGCGGCTCCGACATTGAGGTCGATTGCTGACACGCATCGATTCAACGCCATTACCGACAACGTTCGCCAGGTCGATCATTTTGGTGGATACACGGCAGGTGCCGGACACGCTTTGTACACGGCGCGCACTTTCCCGCAATCCTGGTGGAATAAAACGGCGTTTGTCTGCGAACCGACCGGGCACTTGGTCGGAACCTTCATTTTGCGACGCGACGGAGCAAACTATACGTCCAGCAATCCACTGAATTTACTGGCCAGCGATGATGAATGGGCCTCTCCAGTCATGGCAGAAGTGGGGCCTGATGGCGCGGTTTGGGTTATTGATTGGTACAACTATATCGTGCAACACAATCCCACACCCCATGGCTTCAGAACGGGCAAAGGCGCGGCTTACGAAAGCGATCTGCGCGACAAAAAGCATGGTCGTATCTATCGAGTGGTTCCACAGACAGAAACCGACAACGCCCTCACCGACTCGCTGCATGCGTTTACCTCTTTGGCGGACGCCAGCAATGAGATGCTTGTCGAGACGCTCGGACATCCGTCGTTCGTCTGGCGCCTCCACGCACAACGATTGCTCATCGAACGAAATGCGACCGAGACGATCGATGCGTTGGTCAACCTGGTTTCCGATTCAACGGTGGATGCCATCGGATTGAATGTCGCCGCAATTCATGCGTTGCACACACTCAATGAGCTTGGCGGTTTCAATCCGGATCAGGCAACACCCGCCATTGTCGATTGCCTGGCCTCCGGGTTAAAGCATCCGTCTGCCGGAGTGCGGCGAAATGCTTTGGCCGTTTTGCCACACGATGAACGAGGACTCGAGTTGCTCCTGGCACATTCGGACTTATTCAACGATCGGGATTTTCAGGTCAAACTGCAAGCGATTTTGACCTTGGCAGATGCTCCGGTATCGGAACGGGCCGGAATCGAGATCGCCCGGCTGGCGGCAACCGAAACCGATCCCGTCGTCGTTGACGGATTGACTTCCGCAGCCGCAACCCACGCCGTTTCGTTTCTGCAGGCGGCGGTGCAAAGTCCACAAGGTTCGCGTGTCGAACGACGGATCACCCAGCGGATTGCGGAACATGTCGCGCGCGGACGACCCGATGCGGCAAGTCTCCAATCCATCATCGCCGCGCTCAAGACGGCCCATCCTTCACTGGCCGAGAGCATCCTCGATGGAGTGACTCGCGGATTGCCATCCGACTTTTCGCTGGAGCAGAACGACGGTCTTGATACCGCGTTTTCCGCTGCGTTTGAACATCTGGACTCTGCGGGCAAAGTGACGTTGCTGCGGCTGGCCGGCCGCTGTAAATCAAGTGTTCTGGATGTGTACGAACAGGAAATAACCCGTTCGTTGGAGGCGATGCTCAGCGACGCCAATGCCGATTCGGACCAACGAGTCGAGGCTGCCAGAAATCTGATCAACTTCCGCACCCAAGACGAAACTGCGGTCGCCAAAGTCATCGCCCAGATCAATGCTCAGACGCCACCGGAGGTCGCGATCCAGTTTTTATCAGCCATTCGAGCGAGTGAGTCTGAATCGGTAGCATCCTTCCTTCTGAAATCGCTGCGAGATCACACACCACAAACGAAAACGGCTGCCTTGAATGTGATCCTCAGCAAACCCGCCTGGACACAAATCCTGCTTGAAGCGGTTGAAGGAAATGAATTCGATCTCAATGAACTCTCGCTCGAACAGCAGCAGTCGCTCCGGTCGTTACCCGATCGTGAAATGCAAAAGTTTGCGGAGCGACTATTGGCGTTGGGAGGTGGTCTCCCGGACGCAGACCGGGAAAAGGTTCTGCAGTCGCTGATGCATCTCACCCAGGTAAGTGGTGAAGTCGATGCAGGGCGCGCCGTATTCAAGAATGTTTGCGCCGCCTGTCATAAGCATGGTGAGATGGGGCAAACTATTGGGCCGGAACTAACCGGTATGGCCGTCCATCCGAAAGAAGAATTGCTGACTCATATCATCGATCCATCGCGAAGTGTGGAAGGTAATTTCCGGCTGTACAATGTGTTGACGATCGATGGAATCGTGATCAACGGGATGCTGGCCGGTGAAACGCGAACTACTATTACGATCATTGATTCGGAAGCCAGGGAAATTCATGTTCCCCGCGACGAAATTGAACAACTTTCCGCATCGCGTAAGTCGGTCATGCCCGAAGGGTACGAAAAACAGCTTTCGGAAACCCAGTTGGCTGACTTGCTGGAGTTTTTAACTTTCAAGGATCGATTTTTGCCGGTACCATTGGATCGCTACGCATCCGCAATCAGTACCAAACCCTTGTTTACAGAAACGCCGAACGGCCCCGACCAACTGATCTTTACTGATTGGGGGCCCAAGAACTTCAGGGGGATTCCGTTTATCCTGACCGATCCCCGCGGACAAACGACGCCCAATATCATTTTACTTCATGGCCCGCACGGAACGCTTCCGCCTAAAATGCCCAAGTCCGTTTCCCTGCCCTGTAACACGGCGGCACGTCAAATTCACTTTCTCAGCGGTGTCGGTGGCTGGAGTTTTCCATTTGATCGCAGGCAGTCGGTCTCAGTGATCGTCCGCCTGGTGTACGAGGATGGCGAGACCGAAGACCACGAATGGCTCAACGGAGTTCATTTTGCGGACTACATCAGCCGAAATGATGTACCGGGAAGTGAATTTGCGTTCAACCTTCGAGGTCAACAAATTCGTTACCTGTCCATCACGCCCAAGCGAGAAGTCACGATCAACACCATTGACTTGGTCAAAGGTTCTGACAGTACCGCTCCGATTGTCATGGCGGTGACCATCGAACGCTAAGTTGTCAGTGTGAGATTGGCGGGGTCGTTAAGGCGAACGGCAGGTAAAAATTTACCATTTAGCACCCCTGCTAGTTTAGAGGTCGTGCGGCTTCCAACTAGGGGGGAGCGATTGCTGAGCCATGAAAGTTTTACTGTAACCGTTCACGATAAACCAGAACGTTTAGCCGCAAGCCGTCGGGGGTTGCCGAAAAAAAAAATACGCCACACCGAAATCGCCCTATCGGCAACCTCCAAAGGCGCGCGGTGCATCGGGTTGCAGGTGTTTTATTGGCAGCAGCCAAGTTGAATACGGAGGCTGCACCCTGCCGTCGCGCCTGCACCGACCATTTCTCAATCTTTCAGCTTCAACCATGTGCCGATCTACTTTCCATGATAGTCACCAACGGAACGGTGGTCGGCTTCGGCTTGCGGCTAAACGTTCTATCGCTCCGTGAACGGCTACGTTTTACTTGACACCGGAAAAATGCAGTTTCCATTTGAGTATGGCAAGCACCCAAAAGCGATCTCTTGATACGCCACGCCCGCTCCCCACCGAATCAATTCGGTGGGGAACTTGTAAAAGCCGCACGACCTCTCGAGCTTGGCAGGGGGCGTTTGTCTTTGACCACCTCGTTCTTAATTAGAAATTTACACGATTCATTTTGGTATGATTTTACCGGCCGGTCGCCTAATTTGACGACCCATTTCCGCGACGCTCCACTACTTCCCCGAGAGTTTTTCCTTTGCTGTACCGAGCAACTTTCTCAGTTCATCCGCGGTCGTCACTTTTTCCCATTGACGACGTGCGAGGCCGGCCAGGCCGCCTTCCGGAGTTTGCATTTCGTTGCGGAAGTACTCGATAAACACGGCACCGATCCATTTTGTGATCAGCGCCTGGATGATGCCCTGCATCAGGCCACCGGCCAGCGTACCCGCAAACGGAACCGACTTGATCAGTGATGCAACCACGGATGCTGCCGCTGCACCGGCGCCTTGAGCGCCCAGGACCCCCACCAGATTCTTGCCCATTTCACTCAGCCATTTGGAGGCCGTCTCCCAGTCGACCTTCTGCTGGTAAACGTCGGCCAGGTCCATGACCATCTTGGTTGAAACGGCGGTTCCGGCCAGCAAATCGACGACCGGAAACGGGCTGATCGCGGCGATTCCCCCTGCCCCCCACATATATTTGTCAACGACTTTCCACGCTTTGCGATCGAGAGCATCCTTGACCTGGTGTCTCGCTTTTTCGACCATGCCTCGCGACTGCAGCAGTAAATTGGCGGCGATCAGGTCTTTGCCGTCGGCTTTGACGATGGCCAGGATGCGTGTCGCCAGAGTGTCAATCGCGGGATCGATGGCAACCTGTTCCTCGACCTGGCGACCGTCGGCAAGCACCTTGCGTCGCATTCGCTGACCGGCCTGGGCCTGGATGCATACAATATTTTCTGGTTCGACAAACGCACCGGTCTGACTTCGAATTTGCCCTACCAGCTTTTGTCGGTCTTCATCGGAAAACCAGTCGGACTTGTTCAGGCAGACTACGATCCGTTTTTCCATTTGCCCCAACTGTTCGAGCAATCCAAATTCGCTTTGCCGCAGTGGCCCATCGACCACCAGCAGTACCAGGTCAGCGTCTTTGGCGGAGAGGGCCGCAATGCTGACATGTTCGGAGCCATCGATTTCACCCAAGCCGGGAGTATCGACCAGTACGACCTTGTCCCACTCTGACCATGGAATTTCGTTTCGGCTGACGGTGGTACCGCCTCGCACGTCGGTCGAGAATACTTCCTTGCCGGCCAGCAGATTGAGCACGGAAGACTTGCCGCTGGAGATGGTTCCGAAGGCGACGATTTCCAGTTTCTGGGCAACGCGTTTGGCTTCGAATTCGTTGATCAGCGCCTTGAGCTGCTGATCCATTTCCGGTTGTCCGGTTTTTTCGCCGAGCTGTTCGATCTCCTGCAGATTCTCGTCGATCTCCTGACCTTTTTGGGCCACCGTCATCTGGCTGGGGTTTCGGTTGCGTCGTGCTGCGCGGCGAGATTTGAAGAGGCTGGCACCCCAAAGTTTCCAGATAATCCAGACCGCGCTTCCCAGCAGCAGCAAACCACCGAGCGCCACCACACCCAGATACAACCTGCCCCAGAACGTACCAAGCCCGGCGGCAACGTTGTAATTCGAGACCAGCCAATTCGGGAGGTAAATCAAAGCCAGCCCCAAAAAAGCGGCCGCAATGATGAACAAGAACCCCGAAAAGGTGTTGGCAAGTTTCATATTTGGAAGAGACAGCGGTCTTTTGTGTGAGAAAAATTACATTTGTGCATTTCGCCAAGGACCACAACCATCTCTCTCATTTTCTATCGGACTCGATTGAAACTCAAGCCCGGATCGGACGCTGGCGATCCGGTGAGAATGAAAACCCAACGGTCGGGGCCTTGGGACACCACGGTCCCGCCAAGCGTTCCCTGGTCGTCCGTGATCAACTCAATCCCCTCGCTGTCTCCGCTCATATTTCCCTTGAGTTCAATGGCCTCCTGGCCCGGGATGAGTACTTTCCAGGTGAACTGGGAATCTTCCGTGACCAACAACTCGATACGGGTATCTCCCGACTGAGCCGCCCAGTTGCCCACCAGATCCGTCTGCAGGGTTGGATCGGCATCGGCGATGACGGAGGGAATGGCTTCTGGTTCATCCGCAGGTTCGGGACTTGCCAGTGCCTCGAGCATTCTCGTTGCCGTCCCATCCCGGGGTTGCTGCGCGACGACGACTCGCAGCGAATCGATGGCTTCTTCTTTCGAGCCGAGGACCAGGTAGTGATAGGCCAGCACAAAATGGGAGGCTGCATCATCCGGACTTTGGCGAGCATGATTCTCCAGTTTGCGAAGTTGAGACGTGTAATCATCTGGGTTGCCGTAGAGGCCGCTCATCGATGTCCAGTCCATACCGGGAGCCGAAGCGAGCAGGGAATTCAAACTGGCCGCCGCAGACTTGTAATCGCCAACAGCGAACAGTGCGACCGCTCGTACTTCATGGACCACCACATCATTAGGCAATTGCTTCAGCGCTTCGTTGAAGCTCGAAAGTGCCTGCACGTAGTTGCCTGACTTGAACGAGGCCAACCCTTCGTCAAACTTTGACAGCCCCTGTTGTTCGGCGGGCGAGACGTCGCGCTCGGTGGGCGTACCATCCTGCGGAGGGGTCGTGACGTATTGGTTGATTTGAACGGGCCGCGAATAGTCATAGGCGATCGGCTGAGCGACCATCGGAGTGACGTAATAGGGATTGTAGTACGTCGTGCCATATCGCCAGTTGGAAGTCAGCGAGCCCAGCCCCCAGCCGGTTGCTCCCCAAGTGATGGGGGCGTACCAACTACTATTCCAGTAGCCCGTCCAGCATCCGTTGTACCAGCGATGGTGGTTGTGAACGCAGTGGTGGTGCCAATGATGATGCCAACTGCTTCCAATGCCCCAACTCGGTCGTGAAAATCCAGGATCAAAATCCCATGACGGACGATTTCGGTTCCAGTAATGGAGGTTGCCTATATGAATATGAGTCTGAGGGTAGGCAGGACGAACGCCACCGATGGTGGGGCGATGGATCGTATTGGGATGGCCATGCCAGTGGTGACTGGGGCGGTGATGGTTGCCCCATGAAGGGGGACGATGGTGCTGCCCGGGATGATTCCCTTGGCCAGGCCGATAACCCGGACGGTGATTGTGCTCCGGATAGGGACGAGTGACCGGTGGTTTAAGCGTGACTTTCGGGAATTCAGGAGCCGGTCGGACGTTGCCAAAGGAGGGCTTCGAAGGCTTCGAAGGGCGAGGCGGAACGACGCCAGGCAGCGGACGTTGGCCGACTTGCGGTGGTCGCACAGCCCCCGGTTTGGGTACAGGTCGGGTGGTGAAATCAGGCCGTTGGATCGGTGGCCGGACAGTGGGAGGCTTGAGCGTAAGCCGATCATCGGTTCCTGGGCGAGTGCCGGGGCGCTGACCCGCTCCGGGTTGGCCTGCTCCTGGAATCCCAGGTCGGGTCGACGGGCGATCAATGGATGGCTTGGTTCCCGGCCCCCCCAACGAAGGCCGCGATCCGCCGGGCAACGGTGTGGGGCGTGTCAGCCCGGGACGCTGCAGGTCGGGCCGTTGAACGCCGGGCCGTGGTTGGGTGCCCGGTCGTTGGACATCAGGCCGCGGAACACTGGGAACCTGGATGTTCGGACGATTGGGAGTTTGAACATTGGGGCGCTGAACCGGCGGTGTCTGGAGGTTGGGGCGCTGAACGTTGGGCCGCTGGACATTGGGAGTCTGTACGTTGGGCCGCTGGACATTGGGAGTCTGTACGTTGGGTCGTTGAACGTTTGGCCGCTGGATATTCGGGAGCTGACCGGGCCTTTGAGCGTTCGCATGGGCGCCGGCATTGCCGAACGACGGTCGCGTCGGATTGGGGCGAGCCCCACTTCCGGGCAGGCTGTTGGGCCGTCCACCGAAGCCCGATGGCATTGCGGGTCTGGCACCCGATCCGCCAACCTTGCCCAACGAGGGTTTGGCGCCTCCAAATTTCTTTGCGTTCTGCGAAAAGACAGGTGTCGTGGAGACGAATGCGGTGAACAGTGCTGCCGCAAGCAAACTGACTGGCAATGTGAATCGGGAATACATGACCGTGTTTCTGTGGACGGGGGAAAGAGAAAAAGGATCGAGAATGAATTGTCACTCAGTGGGAATTCTGGAGATCGAATTCAAAATGTCAAACTTATTTTTTTTTGGCTATTTTTCTGCGGTGGGCGGCTTACGAACAATCATCAGTTCGTAATCGTCTTCAACCGCGTCGCCGACAAATCGGTCCGTGCCCGCGAGGGTGATGCGGTTTTCATCCGTCAATGTAATTTTCAATCGGGCCGAACCGGTTTGGCCATCGGGCAGCACGGCGGAGGATCGCAAAATCCAGCCGTCTTCGGTGGGAGTCCAGTTGGCTTCCGCAAAGCCCCCATCGGAATCAAACATCCACGATTTGGGTTTGCCAGAAATCGGATCCCAGCCAATGCGCTGCGAGCTTTTGCCAACGGGTTGGCCTTCGCTGATGATCGTAAATTCACCTAGCAGAAAGTTTCCATCCTCCGACCATTGGTAGTTGATGGACACCCGAGCATCGGCTCCTTCGTTGATCCATTCTCCCACCAACCATTCGAGTGGCTGCAGCATTTCACCGGGCGTAGGCGGCGTTTCGTCCGGGAAGTCACGAACCGATGCGATCTTCCAGCCACTGTCTGATTTTGACAGTACCGCCGTGTAGCGAATGGCGTTCTCGTTTCCATCGGGATCGATGATGATGCGAGTGCCTTCATGGATGGCGATGGGGCCGATAAACCGGATGGAGTCCGTTTCATCTTGAATCGTTACACCAGGAAACCGTTCGAAAAACAGAGCGAGCAGTCCTTTGATTTCTTCGTGACCCAGATAGAGAACTCCGTCTTCGTCAACCAGTTCTCCATCGTCGAGAAACAGAGCTGCAATCTCTTCCGGCTTGGCCGCATTGAACCCGGCAACAAAAGCCTCCGAGACTTTGCGAATATCATCCAGGCGTGGATCGACCGCCGCTTGTTCTGCCGCAGCAGCTTCCGTCTGCGTTGCCGCTGCCGAGGCAGCGGCAACAGGATCCGACTGCTGGGCGGCTCCGCCCAAGGAATCCTGCGCATGGAGCGCATGACCCAACGTCACAACTCCAAAGGCAGTAAAAAAGAGTATTGCTTGAATCGAAAAGCGTTTCATCGTGGCCTCGTCTGGCTCCAGGTGATGGGTTGGTACAACGAATGAGATTTCGCATCACATCACAGCCGAATGGAATGTGGGATAGACCTCCCGGTCTATCATTTGCGATTTTTACAGACGGGAGGTCAACCGCCACAAATCCGGCGTCAGGTTACTTCATTTGGCTGATGTGATTTGACTGATGTGTTGCGAGATTTCTATTCTCTCATTTTACCGCCTGGTTGGGGAGGTGGGACAATCACAGGTTTTCGACCGCAAATTCCTTGGTTTCAACTCCAGATATCGGAGGTGCTATCCCCGGTCGCGAACCGGATTTCGTGGGCGCGGGAGGGGCCATCGGGTTCGTTGCCGAAATCGATAACGAAATTTTCGTCAAGCGTCATACCGCCATGGACCGTATCGATGTCGATTTTCACCAGGTACGAACCGATTTCTGCCATGTCGGGATAGAATTGATTGTCCCACGGGCTGTACAGCGAATTGGTCAAATACAATCGCTTTCCGTCGAGGCTTAGTTGCAGCATCTGAGGCCCGCCCGTCAACTTCTTGCCCTTCAAATCACGTCCTTTTCCGATCACACCCCCAAGCCAGACTTGCCCTGTCAGTTTGGGGTTCGACGGATCCGACACATCGTACTGACGAAGGTCGCCGTGCAACCAGTTCGAGAAGTACAGGAATCGGTCGTCCATCGAAAGCACCAAGTCGGTAATCAAACCAGGGACCGGGAACGGCCAGCCTTCCACTTCGACAGGATCGACGGCGATGACCTTGTTCGCCGTCCATTGCTCGCCTTCTTTGAACCAGTGCCACATGGTGCTGCTCAGCGCCGCACCGACGAACCCATGAGTGCTGTCGGGATTGTGATGAAACCGGACTTCAAGCGGAATCAAGCCTTCATTGCCAAGGTCGATCGTCTGAACGATGTTGCGATTCGTCCAGTCCCAGAAATGAAGTTGGTGTCCATATTTTCCTTCTGCGACCTCCGCAGGATTGAACCCTTGAGAGACCGTGTTCGGAGCGCCCCACTCGCTGCTGATCATCACGTTGTGGCGGGGTTGATACCAGAAGTCATAATTGAACTTCATTCCGGTTTTGTCATTTTCCCATTTGCCCTTGATGTTGAATTCCTGATCCAGCAACAGGAATCCGCCCGGTCCTTCACCCTCGGCATTGCCCAGCATCGAAATCATGATCTCGCCAGACGCCAGGCAATGAACGGTATGCGGCGCTGAGAGTCCTGTTTTTTTGACTTCATCCGGTTCGATGACTTTATGCAGTATGGGTGCTTTCGGATCAGCCGTATCAACGATGTGAATGCGGCTCGATGAGATCCCGGGCAGCACAATAAATCTTCGCCCGACCGTGTCGGCCTTTCCGTGGCAGCTACTGCACGAGTTCCATCCAAAGTGATGCAGTTCGTCGCCAATATTCGGCATCGGCAGGCGATGAATCACCTGACCGTACGTTTTCGAGTCGACATCCAAATCGATGGTTGCCAGATAGTCGGGCTTATTAATATTCGTTCCGGTATAAATGGCAGGGACGTATCCCACGGTCTCGCGCGGTGAGTTGATCGCATCGGCGACGGTTGCCCAAGTCCGGTCGCAGCAGGTTTCGTCATCATCTTGTGGGCGGGCCACATTGCCGTAGAGCGTTTTCGCGCTGCAAGAAGCCAACAAAGCGGCGGCTGCGGTTTGTTTGATGAATTGACGACGATTCTGATTTTGATCGGGGGTGAGCATGATGGAACTCCTTAAAAGTTTGGGTTAGTCCGTTGACCGATGGTAAAATTTGCTGAACCATCGCGAATAAGAGTTGTGCATTCGATGGGTTCTCGCGATGCTGCAAGAACCGCTGACCACGTGCGTTGCATTGTTGGGGTTCAGATCGTTGTACCCTTTACTCCGTAAACTTTCAACCGAAGGTGGGGCTCAGGAATCGCTGATTTTTGATCATGCCAGAATGAGTCGAGTAATTATCCAATCACCAGTGACGAGGCCCGAAGACATATGCCCCCTGCCGCTTGCCTTATTTATCGCCATTCAATTCTTTTTCGTACAAAACCTTCCCGCCCACGATCGTCATTAGAACTTCCGTTTGCCTGATTTCCTCATCGGGACAAGTCAGCAAATTTTTGTTCAGCACAATAATGTCGGCTAGTTTTCCCGGCACCAGCGACCCCTTACTCGATTCGTCAAACGCAGCGTAGGCTCCATTGATCGTGTACGACTGAAGGGCCTCTTCGCGAGTCATGCACTGTTCTGGAAAAAAGGTGATCTCATCCGATAACCTTCGGGTCACGCTGGCGTAGATTGAATCAAAGGGGCTGATTTTCTCCACCGGTGCGTCGGTGCCATTGGTGACCACGGCTCCGGAATCCATCAGCGAACGCCAGACATAGGCGCCCTGTTGGCTTCGTCTGATGCCAAGCCGCTGTGGGACAAAGATTGCATCGGAGGTGCAATGAACGCCCTGCATCGAAGCGATCACATTGAGCCGAGCGAATCGCGAAATATCGTCGGGATGTAGATGCTGGGCATGTTCGATTCGCCAGCGCCGATCCAATTGGCTGGGATGCTGCCGAAACAGGGCCTCGTAGATATCCAGCACTTCCCGATTCGCGCGATCTCCAATCGCGTGGACACACAACTGGAATCCATGCGCGATGGCTAACTCCGCTGTTTGCGTGACCGACTCGATGGAAGCGATATTCAATCCGCTGCTGGTGTGCATGTCCTCATAGGGCGCCAACAGCCAGGCTCCATGCGGGCCGAGCGCTCCATCAATGGATCGTTTGATTGCGCGAACGGTAAGAAATTCGTTTCCCAATCCGATCATTTTGTAGTTTCTCAGCTTTACTTCCAGTCGATCATTGGATTCACCAATCATCACATACAATCGAACTTTGAGCTTTTCGGCCAGAGCCAACTCCTTCAACGTATCGATCGTTTCAAAACTTGAACCGGCATCCTGAAAGCTGGTGATCCCATGTTCCAGGCAGTTCTCAAAGGCCAACTCAATCGCCTGTTCCAGTTCGGCCGCACGTTGAACGCGACTTTTTTTGCGTTCATCGACCTGGTAGGCACCGTTAATGAGCCCCTGCGCAGTTTCGCGAAAAACGCCGATTGGTCGTTGGGCTTCATCGACCAGTATCTCGCCTCCTGACGGTGGTTGAGTCGATTCGTCGACTTGGGCCAGCCGCATCGCATATTCGTTGGCAAAATTCATGTGCCCACTGGCGTGAGTCAGCAGCACCGGATGATTGGGTGTTAACTGACTGAGGCTGTGATGGGTGGGATAGCCTTCGACATTGGAATCAGGCTTCTGTTTCCATTTCGATTGATGCCAACCGCGACCAATAATCCACTTTCCCGGGGGAGCCAGTTGTGCGGCAGCCGCTACTTGCTCAACGACTTCCTCCCACGACTCCGCCGTCGAAAGATCAAGCATCATCAGCGATTGGCCAAGTCCAACGAAATGCCCATGTCCCTCAATCAATCCGGGCATCGCGAAACGACCTTGCAGATCGATGACCCGAGTCCCTTCGTCAACGAACCGAAGGATTTGCTCGTTCGCTCCACAGGCCAGAATACGATCTCCCTTGATCGCCATCGCCTCGACCTGCGGAGAGGCTTCGTCCATCGTCGCAATCGTGCCCTGAATCAGCACCAAGTCGGCAACCTGACCCTGAAGAGAAGTGTTTTGTGAAATTGCAACGGCGATCCAACAGGCAAGAGTAAATACTAATGAACGAGTTGGTGGAAAGGGTTGTTTCATTGCTTCAGACCTTCATAGAGTTCATTTTTCAACGGAATGCCGTCAGATCAGGCCTGACTTCTGCGGCACTCCAGACGGATGAACTACAGCTAAGTAAGCTGACAATTTATCGCTTATTCCGACTTATGGGAGTTTGTATTGGAACATTTTTGATTTAAGTGTGCCCTTATCTACGTCCCACGGAGAAAGGATTTGGTCAACTCCATTTCGGAGTGAATTGCCGTTGGATGCGTTAATAGAATGCACGATGAACAAAATCATCTGCTTTTTATTTTTTCTTGCGAAATCGACCTCACCTGAAGTAAGAAAAATAGATTCGCCTGTTCCCTGTGTTCCTTTGACTTCAACGTATTTCCTTAGTTTGCCTTTTGTGCAACTCAAATCAAACGGTCTGGTTGTCGAGCAATCTTCGACAACAAACCCCTCGGACTCAAAATATTTTTCTGCTTTTTTCATCGCATATAGTTCAATTTTCTTGCGAAGTTTACTATCGAGAATATAGCCTTGGTTTCTCCACTGCTGGGCATCCGCTCTCTTTTTGGTGACGATTTTTGATTTGTTTACTCTTGGTTCGACTTTTGTTTTGATTGGCGGATCTTTCGCCGTATTTGACATCAACTCAGTTTCGATTTTCTGAAATATTGTTTTTGAAATCTCGAATATGGTCCTTGTCTTCTTGTGAACCGGGATATTTCCAATTACCTTTAGATGAACTCCATTGAGGTTTTGTTTTGTCCAACTATCGACATCGATTCGAACGGGCCATCCTGCCCGATCGTCGAAATTTTCGTAGGCGACTTGGCAATCACTAAAGTATATGAAACCTTTTGAATAGGCTTCTTTTCGAGCTAGATACTCTTCAATGGAGTCAAGTACATCGGACGAAGTTCGCTTCCTGCGTGGCCTGACTACAGTACCTATTGCGAAAAATCGACTTTCTTTTAGGTAGGCTACGAACTTATCACCTTCTTTGACCTTGAGAAGTAGTCGCCAGTTACTGGTGATAGCTGCTTTGCGGGACGGGGGGTCTGAGTCAGAGCACTGGTAACCCATTGACCAGCAAATGTTGGTCAGTCCGTGTTCAAGATTTTTCTCGTTTTCGAAATTTGCGCACCAATACTTCATCACTATTTTTCTTTCATTCCAGCCAAGACCTTGTCGATGTGTACCTCAATTTTACTATATTTGGCGAAAAAAAAGTCGCCCTCTGATGGAGAGTGGGCGACTTGGCTTCATACAATTTTCGGCAACTCGAACTACAGCACACCGCCGTCGAGTTCATCCTGCCAATCTTTTAGCTTATCCCATTCGCCATTGGCGGCCAGGAGAGCTTGATCCGGCCAGGTCGATGGATTGCGGGTGGCGTAAATGCCGCCTGCCGCTTCCAGGATTTCCATGATCGTTTCCGGGCGTGTTTGCGAAAGCTGATGGAAGGTAAAGATGCCTGACTGAATCAGCAGTTCCGCGATCTTCGGCCCGATTCCTTCGATTTTGGACAAGTCATCCGCGACGCCTCCATCGATCTCGACAACCACTCCGCCTTTCAACTCGTCTTGCCACTCTTCCAGTTTTTCCCATTCACCATTGGCCGCCAGCAACGCTTGATCGGGCCATGTACCTGGATCGTGCAAGCTCAGACCATGATCGGCCAGCACCGCGCGGATGTCGTCCGGGGAGGTTGCCGAAAGTTGCTCGAAAGTTGTAATACCGACTTCGTTGAGTAATTGAGCGATCTTCGGTCCAATGCCTTCGATGCGCGTCAGATTGTCTTCGCCGCTGAAGGAGCTTGATCCGCTACCGGTACCCAAGTGCTCCATATCGCTTTGCCATTCGCGAAGCTTGTCCCACTCGCCCGACGCGGCCAGTTGCGATTGATCCGGCCAAGTCGAAGGATCGTAGTTTTCAAAACCGCTGTCTTGCAACAAAGCCAAAATTTGATTCGGCGGAGTTGCGGAGAGCGTGGCGAACGAATCAATGCCAGCGGTGCGAAGCAGTTCTGCCACGCCGGTATCGATTCCCTTGATCGTCGTCAGATCATGTGCGCCCGTTTCTGTCGTGAAGTTCGGTATCGAACCGGAACCATAGCCGTCGTCGCCACTGTAGCCCATCGAACCGGAGCCATAGCCGCGATCGGTGCCCGCCGTTGACGCTGCCGATTCCAACAACGGGAAGCTCGACTCGAGAGAAACGACCGGTTGCTCGGCGGCTTCGCGAAGGGCTTCGAGGTTGTATTGAATTTCCGAATCCTGGAAGGTTTTGAAGCCGGTTCCAGCAGGAATCAAGTGGCCGAGAATCACGTTCTCTTTCAGACCGACCAGGTTGTCGACCTTGCCCGCCAACGCGGCCTCGGTGAGTACTTTGGTCGTTTCCTGGAAACTTGCGGCGGAAATGAAACTGGCACTTTGAACCGATGCCTTGGTGATCCCGAGCAACTGCGTGCTGCAGGTTGCTGATTTCGGCTTGGTTCCCTTGGCCAGTTTGCCGCCGAGCGTCGCGATCTGGGCGTTGGTTTCTTCCAGAACGACTTTCGGAACGATGATTCCTTTTGCGAAATCGCTGTCGCCGGAGTCGCTGATTTTAACGGATTCAGCCAGTTGCTCGTTGACTTTCTGGAAATCAAAGCGGTCACAAATCAGACCGGGCAACAAGGTGGTATCACCTGCCGAATCAATCCTTACCTTGCGAAGCATACGCGCGATGATGATCTCGACGTGTTTGTCGTTGATTTCAACGCGTTGACTTCGGTAGACCTGTTGAACTTCGTGGCAGAGATACCGTTGGACTTCTTCTTCGCCGGAGACTCGAAGAATGTCGTGCGGAACCAGAGGTCCGTCCACCAGTTGTTGACCGGCTTTGACCACATCACCGGTATGGACGCGGAATCGTTTTCCGGGCGGGACAAGATGTTCAAACTCATCGCCGCTATCGTTGCGGACTACAATGGTACGTTTGCCACGTTTCTTCTCGGCCAGAATTTCGACGGTCCCATCAATCTCAGCCAGTACGGCAGGATCTTTCGGCTTGCGAGCCTCAAAAATTTCCGTGACCCGTGGCAGACCTCCGGTGATGTCCGAAATACCGGACGCTTCTCGCGGAGTCTCGGCCAGCGTCGAACCTGCGGAGATCACCTGACCTTCATCGACCACAATATTGGCCCGTTCAGGCAAATAGTAAACGTCGATCGGTTTTCCCGTTTCGTCCTCGATCACAATTTGCGGATGCAGGTCACCCTTGGTTTCAATGATCGATCGGCGAATCGTACCGGAGGCTTCGCGTTCGATCTGCATCGATTCGCCTTCGACGATGTCTTCGTAGCGAACCTTCCCGGCGACTTCGGACAGTACCGGAATCGCGTGGGCGTTCCACTGACAAAGGATCGCTTCGGCTTTGACCTCTTCATCATCCTTGACCAACAGGACGGCCCCTTGCGGGATCTTATGATTTTCTAACTCGCGACCGCGCGGATCGAGGATGGCGATTTCACCGGTTCGGTTGAGAACGACCGTATTGCCTTTGTCGTTGGTCACATAACGCATCCGGGTGATCTTGATGCGACCGCCCTTCTTGGTGCGTTTTTCATTTTCTTCCGCGACGGTGCCGGCGGTTCCACCGATGTGGAACGTACGCATCGTCAACTGTGTTCCCGGCTCACCGATACTTTGAGCGGCGATAATTCCGACGGCCATACCTTCTTCGACGATATCCCCCGTGGACATGTCCATGCCGTAGCAGTTTCGACAGACCCCCAGCGGAGCATTACAGGTCATCGGACTGCGGACCTGAATTCTTTCAAGCCCCATCTCTTCGATCTTGCGAGCGATTTCAGGCGTGATCATTTGGTTTTCGCGAACGACCACTTCATCGGTCACCGGATTGACAATGTTCTGTCGCGAGACGCGACCATTGATCGCCGTTGCCAAGCGAACTTCGACTTGTTCGCCGCGATAGATGACCCCCTTGGTAATCCCCCGCGTCGTACCGCAATCTTCCATCGTGATCACGACGTTTTGCGCGACGTCCGCCAGTTTACGGGTCAAGTAACCCGAATCAGCCGTTTTGAGCGCGGTATCGGCCAACCCTTTTCGGGCACCGTGGGTCGAGCTGAAATACTCCAGCACGGACAAGCCTTCACGGAAGTTGGCCTTGATCGGCGTTTCAATAATTTCACCGGTTGGTTTGGCCATCAAACCCCGCATCCCGGCAAGTTGACGAATCTGTTCGACGCCCCCCCGGGCACCGGAGTGGGCCATCAAGTAAACCGGATTCACATATCCCATACCACCGCGATCATCGCTTTTCATCGCCTCCATCATTTCCTTCGTGATTTGCTCGCGGGCGTGGGTCCAGGTGTCGAGTACCTTGTTGTAACGTTCCTGTTCGGTGATTACCCCGCGATCATACAGCTTGCGGAATTTGAGTACTTCCTTTTCTGCGTCGGCAACGATTTTTTCTTTCGTTGCGGGCGTCACCAAGTCGTCGGTCGCGAACGAAAGACCGCTGCGTGTACTTTCGCGGAACCCGAACTGGTTCATGTTGTCGAGCAGTCCGATCGTGGCGCGGCGTCCGAGATTCTGGTAGCAGTCGGAAATCACGATCGCGAGGTCGCCACTTTTCTGTGGATAGTTGTAGAAGTCCATCCCCTCGGGCAACATCATGTTGAAACTGATGCGGCCATAGCTGGTTTCGATAATGTGGTCCCTGCGGGCTTCTTCTTCGCTGATCCGCACGCGGCGGCCTTGAGGCAGGCGAACCTTGATGCGGGCGTGCAGATTGATGACCCCCTGCGCGAACGCATGATCGGCTTCATCAAGCGACGCAAACACCATGCCGTCCCCTTTTTGATTGGGCAGCATCAACGTCGAATAGTAGCAGCCCATCACCGTGTCCTGGGACGGACTCATGATCGGGCGACCGTTCGAAGGAGCAAAAATATTGTTCGTCGAAAGCATCAAGGTGTGGGCTTCGACCTGAGCCTCAATCGACAGCGGCAAGTGGACGGCCATTTGGTCACCGTCGAAGTCCGCGTTGAAGCCTTTGCAAACCAGCGGATGCAAGTGGATGGCGTTGCCTTCGACCAGCACCGGTTCGAACGCTTGAATCCCCATCCGGTGCAGCGTCGGTGCACGGTTGAGCAGTACCGGATGATTCTGAATGACGTGTTCGAGAATATCCCATACTTCTTCGTCCTTACGCTCGAGCATCTTTTTCGCGCTCTTGATCGTATCGGCATGGCCGAGCTCTTTCAGCTTGCGAATGATGAACGGCTGGAAAAGTTCGAGGGCAATCTTCTTCGGCAGACCACATTGATGCAGTTTCAGCCGTGAGCCAACCACGATCACGGAACGGGCCGAATAGTCAACCCGTTTCCCCAGCAGGTTTTCTCGGAAACGACCCTGTTTACCCTTGATCATGTCGGTCAACGACTTCAGCGGCCGGTTGCTGCTGCCGAGTACCGGGCGCTTGCAGCGATTGTTGTCAAACAGAGCGTCCACCGATTGTTGCAACATCCGCTTTTCGTTGCGGATGATGACTTCGGGGGCGTTCAAGTCAACCAATTTGCGCAAGCGATTGTTTCGGTTGATAATTCGTCGATAGAGGTCGTTCAAGTCGCTGGTCGCAAAGTTTCCTGAATCGAGCAACACGAGGGGGCGCAGGTCGGGCGGAATCACGGGAATCACATCCAACACCATCCATTCGGGGCGGTTGTCGCTGTCGCGGATCGACTCGACGATCTTCAGACGGTTGGTGATGTCTTTTCGTTTTTGTTTCGAATTGGTGGTTGCCAGTTCGGTACGCAGTTCACCCGCCAGTTGTACCAGATCGAGGCTCGACAGCAACTCACGGATTGCTTCAGCGCCCATGTTGGCTTTGAATTTTTCGCCGTGCTGAGTGCGGGCCGTGCGATATTCTTCTTCGGTCAACAGTTGCTGTTTTTCCAAATCCGTATCGCCGGGGTCAGTGACCACGTAGTCCTGAAAGTAAATCACTTTCTCCAGGCTGCTGGTTTTCATGTTCATCAGATTTCCGAGCCGGCTGGGCATGGCCTTGAAGAACCAGATATGAACGACCGAAGCCGCCAGCTCAATGTGTCCCATTCGTTTGCGGCGGACGCGCGAATGGGTGACTTTCACGCCGCAACGGTCGCAGATCATCCCTTTGTATTTCATGCCGCGGTACTTGCCGCAAGCACATTCCCAGTCCTTTTCGGGACCAAAAATCCGCTCACAGAACAAACCGTCTTTTTCAGGCCGATACGTCCGGTAGTTGATCGTTTCAGGTTTTTTGACTTCGCCCATCGACCAGCTACGAATGTCGTGCGGACGAGCCAACGAGATTTTGACAGATGAATAATCGTTTACGCGATCATAAGTGGTATCGGCTGTCGACATGGGATTCACCTTTTATTTGTTGTCAGTTGTCAGTTGTCAGTTGGAAGAGGTCGGTAGTCAGTCTGAATTCGACTCTTGCTCGACTACGAACGAGAGCGGGAACACAAGCAGGATTCTTACTGCCGCTACCGAAAAATTAACTTCGCCGTTTTTCCAGCGACATGTTCAGGGCCAATCCGCGAATTTCGTTGGTCAACACATCGAAGCTTGCCGGGGTTCCGGCTTCCAGTGTGTTTTCGCCCTTGACCATCGATTCGTAAATTTTGGTTCGGCCTTCGACGTCGTCGCTCTTGACGGTCAGCAATTCCTGCAGGATGTAGGCCGCCCCGTACGCTTCGAGCGCCCAGACTTCCATTTCTCCAAAACGCTGTCCACCGAAACGGGCTTTACCTCCCAACGGCTGTTGGGTAATGAGCGAGTAAGGGCCGGTGCTGCGAGCGTGGACCTTGTCGTCGACCAAGTGGTGAAGCTTCAACATGTAAATGTAGCCCACCGTCGTTTCCTGAGTGCATTTCTCGCCGGTGCGTCCATCGTAGAGCGAGTGTTTACCGTGTGCTGGCAAGCCTGCCTCGGCCAGACATTGATTGATGTCCTCTTCCGTGGCTCCGTCAAACACCGGAGTGATCGCCTGGAAGCCCAGTTTTGAACCGGCCCAGCCAAGGTGCGTTTCGAGAATCTGCCCCACGTTCATCCGCGAAGGCACGCCCAGTGGATTGAGCATGATTTGAACCGGTGTTCCGTCTTCGAGATACGGCATGTCTTCCACGGGAAGGATCTTGGAGATCACCCCTTTATTACCGTGGCGGCCTGCCATTTTATCGCCGACGGAAATCACCCGTTTGGTGGCGATGTAGACTTTGACCATTTGCAACACGCCGCTTCGAAGTTCATCTCCGCGTTTCATGCTGTTGACCGTTCGGTCGCGGCTATCGATTTCCTTCTCGACTTCCGTCCACTGCTCTTTGTAGATCGCTTCGAGGTCGCGAATGCGATCATTGCTGCGCATCGAATTGGTGACGGTACTCAAGCGGAAATTCTGCGCTCGCTCAGCAATGAATTTGGGATCCTGATCGCGAACGAGCGGTGTCTGGTCTTCATCGGTCAACGTCTTGCCAATCACTTTCTCCATTTCGGAGATCATGTGGCCAAATCGGTCAGCG
This sequence comes from uncultured Pirellulaceae bacterium, assembly GCA_964414815.1. GTDB lineage: Bacteria > Planctomycetota > Planctomycetia > Pirellulales > Pirellulaceae > Mariniblastus. Next base: position 22,922 of record CAYPXY010000038.1, read on the forward strand.
ATCTTCGTATTGCCATTGACTTCAGCGGCTTTCAGGTCTTTTTCGAAAACCTTTCGCTCTTCTTCGGAGAGGCTCATCCGACGCGAGAATCGCTGGGTGTCGATCACGATGCCTTCGATCCCGGAAGGGACTTCGAGCGAATCGTTTTTCACGTCCTCCCCTGCCCGACCGAAAATCGCGTGCAGCAATTTTTCCTCCGGAGTCAATTCCGTTTTCGATTTGGGCGAGACCTTTCCAACCAGAATGTCGCCGGGGCGAACATAGGTCCCCACGCGAACGACACCGTTATCATCGAGATTGCGAAGCTGCTTTTCGCTGACGTTGGGAATGTCGCGCGTGAACTCTTCGCGTCCCAGTTTCGTCTCGCGAACTTCGACGTCAAATTCTTCGATGTGGATCGAGGTCAAGGTGTCGTTCTGAACCAGTTCCTCGCTCAGAATAATCGCATCCTCATAGTTGCAACCATCAAACGACATGAAGGCAACCAGCACGTTGCGGCCCAAGGCCAACTCGCCATTGTGTGTGGCGGCTCCGTCGGCAATTACTTGTCCCTTTTCAACCCGTTGATCCATGACGACCAGCGGTTTCTGGTTTTGACACGTTCGCTCGTTCAGCCCCACGAATTTATCCAGTTCGTAAACATCCGCTCCGATTTCGATTCGGGTGGCATCCACATAGTTCACTTTACCAGCTCGTTTGGCGCGGATCACCATGCTGGAGTTTTCGGCGACACTTCGTTCCATTCCGGTACCGACGATCGGCGGTTCCGCGACCAGCAGCGGAACGGCTTGACGTTGCATGTTTGAACCCATCAACGCCCGGTTCGCGTCATCGTGTTCGAGGAACGGAATCAGGCCTGCGGACACACCCACCATTTGCGAGGGCGCGATGTCCATGTAAGTTACGTCTTCGGGAGAGGCCAGCTCAAAGTCGGCCTTGAAGCGGGCGATAATATTTCCGCCCAGTTGCTTGTTGCCCACGATCTGGCCGTTTTCGACCGGAGTATCTGCCGGAGCGACAAAAACTTCTGACTCTTCATCGGCGCGAAGCCATTTCGTTTCGTTGGTTACCTTGCCTTTCTTGACCACCGCGTACGGCGATACGAGGAAACCGTATTCGTCGATGTTGGCGTAGATGGCAAGACTGGAAATCAAACCGATGTTCGTACCTTCCGGTGTTTCAATCGGACAGATTCGACCGTAGTGCGAAATGTGAACGTCGCGGACTTCGAAACCGGCTCGTTTTCGGTTCAAACCGCCCGGTCCCAGAGCCGACAAGCGGCGTTCGTGAGTAAGTTGCGACAACGGGTTGGTTTGGTCAACGACTTGCGAGAGTTCACCACGACCAAAGAAGTACTCCAGAGCCGCTGAAATCGATTTCGGATTGATCAAGCTACGCGGCGTCATGTCGTCCAGCTCTTTCATGCTCATCCGCTCCTGAACGGTACGTCGCAGTTTCAGGAACCCTTTTCGCAGTTCGTCGCTGGCCAGCTCTTCAATCGTGCGCAAACGGCGATTGCCCAAGTGGTCAATGTCATCGACGACGGCGATTCCACCCGGAACCGACAGATCAAGCAGATACTTGATCGATTCCAGAATATCGTCTGCTCGCAGGCACATTTCCTTTTCCGGAACGCCCAACCCCAGTTTTCGGTTGATACGGAAACGACCGACTCGGCCCAGACGGTATCGGTTTTCATCGAAGAACTTCTCGAAGAACAGCACACGGGCTTTTTCGAGTGCGGGCGGATTGCCGGGCCGCAGCCGCTGATAGATCCTCAGCAACGCTTCTTCGTGCGAGGATGTGTTATCTTCAGCCAGCGAATTGAAAATCAGACTGGTACGAGGGACCGGCATGATTTCAATCACCTTGACACCTGAATTGCAGATTTGCTCTGCGATTTCCTTGGTGATTTTGTGACCGGCTTCAACAATAATTTCACCGGACCGGCTACTGTTGGCCGGATAGACCACATCGTCTACCGAGATCTTGCCTTCCAGCCGAGCGGCACTTCGGCGATCTACCACTTTTACTTTGGCGGTTTCGTAGAACGCTCGCAACAGCGATGCATCATCGCTGAATTTCGGGTCCATGGCCCGCAATAGCGTCAAGGCAGAAAATTTACCCGATTGATCGATCCGTACCGAAAGCGTGTCTTTCTTGGTGACGTTGATTTCGATCCAGCTTCCCCGCTCAGGGATCACGCGACAACTAGGTAATTTTCGCTCCGAGCCGGTTTCGGCTTCCATCACGAAATCGATTCCAGGGCTGCGATGCAGCTGATTGACGACGACCCGTTCCGCTCCGTTGATGATGAACTCACCCCCGCCGAGCATGATCGGAATATCGCCAAGGAAAACTTCTTCTTCGACGGGTTGTTCTTTGTTCAGTCGCAGCCAAACCCGGAACGGACGGCCGTAGGTCAAACGCAACTGACGGCATTCCTGCGGAGTATAACGGGGCTTGCCCAATTCATAACGAACATAATCAAGCGAAAGTTTGCCGTCGAAACTGAGGATAGGAAAGATTTCCTGCAGGACGGATTCGATCCCCTGCTTCTTCCGCTTTTCTGCGGCGACATCTGCTTGCAGAAACGCCTCATAGGACTTGGTCTGGATTTGGGTGAGGTCCGGTGGAGCCTGATAAACTCGACCACTGCCGAACTGCCGGACATTTTGGGGAGCCAAACGACGCTGAACTGGGGTTGCCATAAACGCAAATTCTCCGTATTCAGAAAGAAACAGGGGGCATCAAAAAACGAAACGGCAGGGGAATCATCCGCTTCGCGCCACATAACAAAACGAAACTCCAGATCGGTGCGCAAAACCGCGCGCAGCATGGTACCGGGCTAACTCTGGACTTCATTTTTCTTCCAGAATCGCGGCGTGCGAGCATAGAGTTTCTCGATAGGTGTCGTTGCATCGACTGGCCCACTAGGCCAGCAGTCACAACGCAGAAACGTTAAAAAACAAACAATCAGGAAGGCATTTTTTCATCGGAGATCGTCAGTTCCGAAAGCCACTCCCTATTCGCCATACTAACGATTGTCGCCAAGCGATCAATCTCTTCCAAATCAGTCTTCGTGACTGGAATCCGGTTCTTCAATGCCGTTGCCACCAGAAGATGCAGGGCCAGTTCAAGCTCACCATGATACAGAAAATGCCGAACATCGAATTCATCGGGCTCGGAAAATCCCTCAATGACATCGAGCAAACGCCCGATGTCATCATGGACCTTTTTGATAGCGACCGCGTCAACCTTTCTGATCTTGATTTCAATAACTCCAGTCACGCAGATTACTTGCGCAGATTATTGAACGGGCAATGCGAAGAACAGCGATTCACAGCGAGAGCCAATTCAGTTGAAAACTATTTCAACTGAACCGAACCGCCACTGCCTTCGATTTCCGTCTTGATCTTGTTGGCTTCCTCTTTGGAAACGCCCGTCTTGAGGGTTGCGGGAACTCCCTCAACCATCTTCTTGGCATCCATCAGCGATGCGCCGGTGATATTCTTGACCACCTTCACGACATCAAGTTTCTTGTCGCCAAATCCGGTCAGAACAACATCGAATTCGGTTTGCTCAGCAGCTGCTGGAGCGGCACCGCCACCGGCGGGAGCCATCATCACGGCGCCACCTGCAGCGGCCTTGATACCGTGTTCCTGTTCGAGATAATCGCTCAGTTCTTTTGCTTGTTTCAAAGTCAATCCAGCGATTTGATCGCCCAATTGTTTTGCTTCATTGGAAAATTCTAAGGTAGCTGCTTCAGACATTGAGTTCACCCTTTCTGAAAATCATGTCGAGTATCGAGTGGTGCGGTTCACCTCGATCGTCGACCTGTTTTTTAACAATTCAAATCAATTTGTTGGTAACCATCACGATCACAATTACCAGTCGATACATATTTCGTTTTCAATCCCGCAATCGAAAACGGTTTCTGAATGGAAAACCAGGCTGCGCCCGTCGGCAATCGCACTTGGTTTACCCGTTATGAATTTACCCGTTATGAATTACTCTTCTTTTTCGCTCACTTGCTTGACCTGTCCCGCCAAGGCTCCACCGGGTCCGATCAATTGAGCCACCAAGTTTGCTCCCGGTCCGACAATCTGACCGGCAACAATGCTCAGCTGTTCTTGACGCGACGGCCACTTACTGATTTCCTTGACGCGATCTGCGGTCAGCTTCTCGCCGTCCATCACGCCGCCACGTGCTTCGAACTTTTCGAATTCCGTTTTGTCATCGTGAAGTTCGGCGACCTCCTTGACCAGCGAAACAAAATCCTCTGCGCCCCACATCACGGCCGAGTTTCCATCAAGTCCTTCGAAGGCAGGCCCGATCGATCCCTCTGCGGTGGCTCGTCGTGCGAGACTATTCTTGACCACTAACAAGTGAATTTGCTTGGAACGCAGACGTTTACGCAGCGATGCCGTGGCGGCGGAATTCAATCCGACGACATTGGCAATCACGCATTCTTCAACGCCGCTGAGCCGTTGGGACAAATCTTTGGTGACGAGATCTTTGACGAACTTACTCATGATATTTTGCTTATGTCATCAACCCGTCGCGGGAGATGAGCGCGATGGGTGCAATTTTTGGTATGAATTTTGCTGTTGCCCGCTTTTCGGTTTTAAGCCCAATAATGGAAGCTATTTGAGTCGCTTTCACAACCCCAAACCGGGAAAATCAAGAAAATTATGTGGTCAACGCAATTCCCGGCGACATCGTGGCGGTAATGACGACGTTTCGCACATAAATCCCTTTGGCCGCATTCGGCTTGAGCGAATGAACATAGTCGATAAACGCTTTGGCGTTATCCTGAATCTGATCTGCCGAGAAACTCAGCTTGCCGACCATGGCATGAACGTTTCCGCCATTGTCATTTCGAAATTCGACCTTACCCGCCTTGTATTCTTTGACGGCGGTGGCCACATCCGCCGTGACGGTTCCGGCCCGAGGCGAAGGCATCAACCCGCGGGGACCGAGTGCCCGGCCGAGCGGTCCGACGACGCCCATCATGTCTGGGGACGCGATACAGACATCGAAATCCATCCAGCCATCAAGAATTCGCTTGGCCAAGTCCTGTTGTCCGACCGCATCGGCGCCGGCATCTTGAGCCGCTTGAGCCAATGCATCCTTGGCGAACACCACGACCCGTTGGGACTTTCCGATCCCGTGGGGTAGGACGAGCGATCCGCGAACGATCTGATCGGCTTGTTTGGCGTCGATCCCCAAATTCATGTGAATCTCGACCGTTTGATCAAATTTGGTTCCGGCAAAGCCCTTTAAAACGCCCACAGCGGTTTTCAGGTCCACTGGATTGGCGGGGACAGTCTTGGCCAGGTTTCGATATCGTTTTGAGTGTTTCATGGTCGTGTCGGATGGTTCTATAAAAGTACGTGTTTTGTATTGGCGGGCGCGTCATGCCGGGTGTGCTGGCCGATGTTCCTAGTCGGCAATGGTAATTCCCATGCTGCGTGCGGTGCCTTCAATCATGCGCGTGGCATGCTCGAGATCGCGAGCATTCATGTCTTCCATTTTCTTCTGGCAGATCTCTTCGACTTGCTGCCGAGTCACCTGCCCCACCTTGGTTTTGTTGGGGACTCCGGAGCCGCTTTTGATCCCGGCCGCAATTTTCAACAAAGCGGCGGCCGGGGGGCTTTTGGTGATAAACTCAAACGAGCGATCGCTGTAAACCGTGACCACTACCGGGATCGGAATCCCGTTGAATTCCTTAGTGCGGTCGTTGAATTGCTGAACGAACTGGCCGAGGTTGATACCGAATTTACCCAGCGAGGTACCGACTGGAGGTGCGGGAGTTGCAGCACCGCCGGGAACCTGGAATTTTGCTTGACCTGATATTTGTTTCTTTGCCATGGTCTGGTTTGGGTTGTATTTTATTGACTGTTTAGTTTAAGAAATTTCCGAACTCGGGTGTGGTTCTCACAATTTCTCCACGTGCCAGTGATCCAGTTCCACTGGATTGGGGCGTCCGAAGATGTTGATCAGCACGGTGATGCGACCGTTTCGTTCGTCCACGTTTGAAACTTCGCCTTCGTAATTTTGGAAGTAACCTTCTTTGACTCGCACCCGATCTTCGAGCTTGAAAGGGATCGCGGTCTTGATGGTCTCTTCGCCTTCCTCGCTCATTTCCGGTCGTGCGGCGGCAATGATGCGGGCCACTTCATCCGCAGTAAGCGGAACCGGCTTACCGACGGCGCCGGTGAAATCACCGATTCCCTCGGTTTCCCGTACCAGGAACCATGAATCTTCCGTCACTTTCATCTTGACGACGATGTAGCCCGGATACAGTTTTCGTTTGACGATCTTCTGCTTCCCGGCCTTGGTGTATTCGCGGACGTCTTCGGTTGGAACCAGGACATCACCAAAAAAAGCGTCCATACCGGCGATTCTCACCCGTCGTCGCAAGGTATCGCAAATGGAATTTTCCCGGTTGACCTGGACCTTGAGAATGTACCAGTCCATCCCTTCGCCTGCATCGACCGAGACGACACTCGATTCATCGACGAACTCTTCGATCGGAGATGCGCTGGCGCTCTCTTCTTCCTCTTCCCATTCGTCTTCGTCGGTCACCATTTCGTCCGGCAAAAAGCCGAACTCATTGAGCTCTTCGGCGGGTACATCAATGACCGTCTCGTCGGACACCGTTTCCTCACCTGAGAATCCCGGGCTCGACGATTCGGGTTCGGACGAGTCGGAGCCGTTCAAATCTTCCGGCCGGTCTTGGTCCGGCATGTTGTCGTCGTCTGGGAGGTCACTTGTCATTGGGGGGGATGTTTGTTTTTGCAGCTCGCTATCAAGCCTGTTCATCGAGTTCGCAATCCATTCCGATTCAAAGGAAGTCTCCGCCCCCTCGTCTCTTCACCAGTTTGTTCCGCTAGTCACCACGAATCCATCGCAGTATTCTAACCAGGAAAGTTTCGCTTTCGCTGTACCGGATACCAATCACTTCGAACACAAACGTCCAGATCATGTCGAAGATAAACAGGAACGCGGCCATCGCAAAAATCACAAACATCACCACCAGCGATGCATTCCAGACTTCCTTTCTGGAAGGCCAGGAAATTTTGTTCATTTCGGCTTCGACTGCGATCAGGAAGTCAGCGAACACCGAATAGTTCACGATCCGAAACGCCACCCAGCAAGCCAGACCCGCCAGCCCGATCAACACAAAGTGAGCGGCACCGCCAAGCCCACTGATCGTGCCGGAGCGGTAAAGCTCCCAAGCCGACAAAACGCCCAGCAAGGCAATGGCTGCAAACGTCAACTGCCGGACAATGCGCCCCTGATTCGGTTTGTGAAGACCGAATTGGAAAAGCTCCGCCAGCAACCCGCTGCGAGCAGGTTCTTGCTTTTGCTTGGAAATGGAACTCATTACAAACCTCGTTGATCCTGTAAAACGGACGCGACATAAACGGATCCAATTCCGTGCTGCATCAGACCAGTGACTCAAACCCGCAGCAGGGGCGGAGGGACTCGAACCCGCAACCGCTGGTTTTGGAAACCAGTGCTCTACCAATTGAGCTACACCCCTGGATGTCTAAACGACAAAAAATGTGGTGGCAGCCAATGGCCACCACCACACTTGAACTTTCCACCTATTTCAGGATTTTGGTGACCACACCGGAACCCACGGTTTTACCACCTTCGCGAATCGCGAAACGAACGCTTTCGTCCATCGCAATCGGTTTTTGCAGTTCAACTTCCAGGCGAACGTTATCCCCTGGCATACACATTTCTGCACCGACCAGATTGGCGGTGCCGGTCACGTCCGTCGTTCGGAAGTAGAACTGGGGGCGGTAGCCGCTGAAGAACGGCGTATGGCGTCCACCTTCGTCCTTGCTCAAACAATAAATTTCTGCTTCGAACTTACTGTGAGGCGTAATCGAACCTGGCTTGGCCAAAACTTGACCGCGTTGGATGTCTTCTCGCTTGACCCCCCGCAACAGTGCACCGATGTTATCACCAGCGCGGCCTTGGTCCAGAATCTTGCGGAACATTTCGACGCCGGTACAAATTGTCTTGCGAGGGTCGGCTTCGAGACCAATGATTTCGATTTCGTCGCCCGTCTTGAGAACGCCGCGTTCGATCCGTCCGGTGGCTACCGTACCGCGACCTTCGATCGAGAACACGTCTTCGACTGCCATCAGGAACGGACGATCTTCTTCGCGTTTCGGCTCAGGAATATAAGCGTCAATCGCGTCCATCAGATCGCTAATGCACTTGCTGGCAGCAGGATCGGCTGGGTTGTTGTAAGCTGGCAACGCGCTTCCGCGAACGATCGGTACATTGTCGCCGTCGAAGTCGTACTTGTTGAGCAAGTCGCGAATTTCCATTTCAACCAGCTCGAGCAACTCTTCGTCCTCGACCAAGTCGCACTTGTTCAGGAACACGACCAGAGCCGGAACGTCCACTTGGCGAGCCAGCAGTACGTGTTCCTTGGTTTGCGGCATCGGCCCGTCGGCAGCGGACACCACCAGGATCGCACCGTCCATTTGGGCCGCACCGGTGATCATGTTTTTGATGAAGTCGGCGTGACCGGGGCAGTCGATGTGAGCATAGTGACGCTTGTCGGTTTCGTACTCAACGTGAGCAACCGAGATCGTCACGGTTTTGGTCGCGTCACGAACCGTTCCCCCCTTTGCAATTTCCGAATACCCCTTGGCCTGTGCCAAACCCTTGGCGGCTTGCACCGCGAGGATCGCACCGGTGGTTGTCGTTTTACCGTGGTCGATGTGACCGATTGTACCAACATTAACGTGCGGTTTGGTCCGCTTAAATTCTTCCTTGGCCATGCCTTTTGTTACCTACTATTTTTTGAAATTTAACCAAGATAAATAAACGGCCCGAAGGCCGACACAAACACGGCCCGAAGGCCACTTACGAACAAGCTGCTGATGGGACTTGAACCCATGACCTCTTCCTTACCAAGGAAGTGCTCTACCACTGAGCTACAGCAGCAGTCTTCGAATGCTGCATTAACCCGCAAACGATCCGAAACTTTAATCGTCTCGTTTTCATCCACGGTAAGGCTTCACCGAAGTTGGTGACTTCAAGTTTTTATCAGGCCCATCAGTAAAACTGAATTCGCCTATTTCATGAAGCCGAGCTTCATGACGTTTTCAGTTCCACGAAGCCGCTTCATGACTATCCGTCAGAGGAGCGGGTGAAGGGAATCGAACCCTCACAACCAGCTTGGAAGGCTGGGGCTCTGCCATTGAGCTACACCCGCTGATTTTCAAGTTGCACCCACGTCGCGCACCGCGAAAGGACTCCCGTTCTTTGGAGTTTTCGCGGATACTGAGGCTGATTCAACATGAGTGCGCTGATTCCGTAACGCACCAGAATGCCATAGTCTAACAAATTCGCCAAAAACCCCAATGGACAACACGGAAATTTTTTCGGTTTGAGCGGAAAAAATGTCGCGGAAAGACAAGGGAGTGTCCGTGCGATTGTAAAAAAGTGGGGGGTGCAGGATTCGAACCTGCGAAGGCATAGCCAACAGATTTACAGTCTGTCCCGTTTGACCGCTTCGGTAACCCCCCTGGAATAAGTTTCCAAGTGTTAAGTTTTTCACAATTCCAAGCCAAGCACTTTTTGCGAGAGGGTTGTTTTATTTCCTCGCAAAGGCGTCTGGCCTGCATCTTTTTGGTTGTTTTTCTGCTAATTCACGTTGGATCGGCATTGCAAAAGCCAGCAGAGGGGCTCGAACCCACGACCTGCGGTTTACAAAACCGCTGCTCTCCCAACTGAGCTATGCTGGCAAGATCGCTTAAGACCGGTAAATATAGCCAATTCAACCGGCTTCGCAATACGAAAAGACCGGAATTTACCCGACAAGGTTCGGACCAGAGTTGGGGCCTCAATGACAGACCGGGAGTGGTCTGGTGGAAATCTCTGCGATCACTGTTGATAAATATTTTGAATCATAACCCGAAGCGTAAGCGAGGGACCGCGTTTCTTCCCTCGCTTACGATTCGGGTGGGGATTTTCACCGGGGACCAGACCGGGAGAATCTATTCCACATGTCCTCACAAAGTTCAAGTTCTCAGCGCCGCGAAAAAGCCTTGTTGCCTCCGTGCGACACAGGCGGGATCGTACAATCGCTCCGCCAGCCAGTACAACCCATTTCTTAACTGCTCGGCACTCATGCCCTTCGGCTCAAAATTGACGTCGAACAATGTACACAGATCCCAATTCTGCGGATCGATCAGTCGGTCCTCTTGCAACAGCCGGTCATAGAGCGGTGTTCCCGGAAAGGGTGTCAACACCGTGATCTGCACCTCGAAGAGCGGAATTTCGTTCGCCATTTCGAATACCTGCTCAAAGATGTTTTCGTCGTGGCCGTCGAGCCCGAGGATGAAGCAGCCATTGACGGTGATGCCGTGCTGCTGAATCCGGCGGACGGCGTCACGGCAAGTCTCCCAGCGACGGGCCTTGAAGTTGGCTTTCAACTCGATCCCGTTGAGCGATTCCAGATCGGGACTTTCCAGTCCAATGAGTACTTGTCGGCAACCTGCCCGCCGCATCAGCGACAGTAACTCCGAATCGTCCGCCACGGAAATATCGGTTTCGGTAAACCACTTGATCCCCAGAGGAGTAATCGCTCGGCAAAGCTCCTTGCCCCACTCCTTGTCAACGAAGGTGTTGTCATCGGCGAACTCGATAAATGGTCGGGACTGAAGCTGGATCAGCGATTGAATGTCTCGCACAATGTCGGACACTTTCCGGCGGCGATATTTCTGACGCAGCATGACGCCCGACGCACAAAAATCGCATCGCCACGGACATCCGCGCGAAGTCTGGACCGGGAATCGCTGGTATCGGCAGGCGTCGAGCAAGTCGTATCGCGGCACGGGAAGCCGATGAATATCGAGCGGCTCGAATTCGCTGGCTCGCCAGACCCCCGCCAGATTCCCGCTTTCTGCGGCTCGCACCATTTCCGGCCAAACGTTTTCGCCTTCGCCGACGACCACGGCATCCACATGATTCGAGGCTTCGCTCGGTTCGACCGACGCGTGCAATCCTCCCATCACCACCCGAATGCCATGTTCCCGCAAACGAGCGGCAACGCGGTACGCGACCCGGGCTTGGGCCGAAAGCGAACTGAGCGCCACCAGATCGCAGGAGAAAACTTCTGGTGGGAGCTGCAATTCATCCACCCCTTCGAAGTATCTCAGTTCATGCCCCTTGGGCGTCACGGCCGCCAGATACAACAGACCCAGGCTCGGCATTGCCGACACGATTCGGCTGCGCTGCACCACTGCAGGCAACGACATGCCCAGTTCCATCAGCCGCGGATCGTAGGCCCGCAAACCGCTGAGCGCCAGGAAGCCGATTTTCATCGGGCGGCTCCCTGCAACGTCCAGATGACGGCCAGCACCAGAGAGATCACCGGAATAAAAAAGAGATGTCGTAGCGGCTTTCGCCAACCGCTGAGAAAGCACACCAGCGGCATACTAATCCCGCCGATCAAAAACGCAATCGAAGCTGCTTGACCGTACCAGGACGTTTGCGCCGGCCATGGGGAGAAACTGAACAGTACATTCATCATCCCCAGTGCCGCCTGCGCGATATGCCCCAACCGCACGATCCGCCGCCGGAAAGAGTTGTAACCACCCCAGAAATCATCGCGATGAAAGAACAGCCCGATCGCCGCGCCAGTGATAAATGCGGACAACACCAGAATCCAGCCTGCATACCAGTTCAAGAGGTGGATCGGTTCGGTCATGCAGAAGATTCTTTGATGGTGGAGATTCTATTCCGTTCCAGCCAAGGCCAATCGCAGATACGCCAACACAAACAGCACCAGCATGACCAAGTCGACGATCACAAACGGCTGGAACAGCCGCGGCACGCCGGTTTGCACCCAGTAAAAAGCAATGATCCCAATGTAGCTGATCTTGAGCATCATCCCATACGGGATCAGGTTCCGGTTCGCGTAGGGTGATGAAGCGACTTTCAGGAACATCATTCCGAAAATGATCAGCATCAGCGAGCCAAAATGAATATACCCCCAATGATTGGGATGAGTTACACCGGCCCAGTCAAAAAGTTGCGGGCCACGAAGCAGAAACACCAGGCCAATGATCAGATCATAAATACCTGCGATCAGAAACAGCCATCGAATGGTCGCGACGCTCATCGAAAGATTCCTTATGGAAGTTGTAAGAGGTAACTGCCAGCCGTTCGATTGTAGCGATTTTATGCAGCCAGATACAAGCCGATAAGTGGGCGCTTGCCGACCACCCAGCGCACAACTCCAACCCTACCGCGCCAGCTCCCCTGCCCTTTTGACGTCGCTTTTCGCGTCGCGCTGTGCGGCGGGTGAATCGCCGATCCGGTATTGGGGGCTATCTTGGGGGTGATTGAACGCGAACCCATCCACCAGCCGTTGTGCCGCAGGGGCGACACGATCAAAGTGTTTTTCCTCCAGCATGAACACAAACGTCACTTGCTGGCCCTCAGGGCTTGAGACGTTATAGTAGAGCCAGTTCATGGGGACATCTTCTTCGATTCCCGCAACGTAGGTTTTAAGCGTTGTAAACCCATTCAGGTTCTTGCCTTCATCAGCCCGCACGATTCGCGAGTTCGGATCCTTGGTGATGATCCGGCTGACCTCCGCAGTGAAATCCTGGAGTGTCAACGGGCTTTCGGGAGACCGCGACGCCATGCGAACGATGCTGCACTGGGACAACAGCTCGCCTTCGTTCACGAAACGCAGAATCGCCGCATCCTGATCCGAGGTAATGATCTTCCACGCGGGATTGTATTTCAGTTCGAAACTGTCCGATTCGGCTTTCCATTTCAGCAGGCTGCGAATGGTCTTGGTCTGGGCGATTTCTCGAATCGACTCTGTCGTCAGTTGCGGAACCTCATCGGTTTTCGAGACGCGAACGTCGATTTTGGTTTGCCCTTCAAAGCCCGGAGCAATCTGGGCGGCGCGACGACGTTCATTGATGGTCAAGCGAATCCCGCGCACCAGCCGGTCCTGAGGGTCTACCAGGATCACGCCTGCCACGGCCATTTCCGTCAAGGTGTCATCGACTTCCGCTTTGATTTTGCCAACCATGTGCAGTCTGGAAGTCGTTTCCGTGGTCTCTTTCAGTTCCAGCTTGACGTCCGAATAGATCACTCGATCAACTTTCAGCAATCGGGCCAGTTGCTCCCGGTCCGGTTCCCAAGAGGTTCCGGACTTGATCTTCGATTTGGAAACCAGGCCGGGGATGGCGATGCTGTCGCAAGGATTTCGGATCAGTTCCAGTTCCCGTTGCTGCAGAATGTCGTTGACGGAGGCAAACTGCAGCGCATTGCCATGCTCGTTCTGAATTCGGGCGACCAGCAAGCCGTTCTCCGGGGCCAGCTCCCGTACGAGTGGAACGTTGTCGATCACCATCTCGGCTTTAGCCACATCGTACAGCCGAACGGCTTGCGGTTTGGCGACGCTTCCGATGAAGCGCTCTTTGTAGTCAAGTTTTGCCTTGACATCGATTTGATACTGCTGGTTCTCGCGGTCCTTTTCGTGATATTCGACGATTACGGTTCCAGAGTGTTCGACCTGGGTTTCGACCCGATAAACCTGAGACTTGTCCAGGGTGGATTCCAGATCGACGGTTTGTGCCTGCGCGGCTGAAGTGACCGATGCGATCAGGCCAAGACTCAAGTAAATCAGGCGGTGGGATAGAAACCGATAGGACATTTGATTGATCTCGTCAGATTTAAAATGGGAACGGACTTTCTGTTCATCGGCCAATCAAATCCGGTGGCCACAAAATCGAGGCGAGTGAATGCATCCTGGTGGAAGGTTCGCCAGCATTTCGTTGCCAGCAATTTGTTGCCAGCAATTTGTTTAGCCGCAAGCCGTCGGGGGTTGCCGTCAAGACATATTGCAATATCGGAATCGCTCCATCGGCAACCCCCACAGGCGCGCGGAGAACTGGTCTGCAGGCATCTATTTTTGGTGGCAGGTTGCTTACCGCAGCGGCATCCCACCCGACGCGCCTGCGCAGACCCATGGTTCGCTCATCCTGCTCCAGCCTTCAACTAATCGACTCCTTACGGTCGCTGCAAACGATTGGCGGTCTGCTTCGGCTTGCGGCTAAACACAATACCGTTCAAGTTTTCGTTTAACCGCGCCGCCAAGCGATTGCCACTGGAGATGCCTCCAGAACTTTAACGGTATTGCGGCTAAACAATCCAGTTTGTCGTCCGCGGGCTGACAAATAGGCAAGCTTTAACACCTGAGCAAGTATAAAAATCCTGTTTCTGGTCAATTTTTGACCAGGTTGGCAGTCGACATCAGCCAGACTGGTGATTGGGTAGTAAACTGTGAAACGGGGGTTGCCATTTGCGGGTAGCTTTATTGGGGCAGGCAATCCACCAATCGCTGCGGCGCTATTTGTTGCAAACTAAGTCACTTGTTTCAGTTTGATACAGCCCAATACGGGCTTTTGCGCAATAGATCGCGAAATCGGGGTGCTTTTTCGAGCGGATCCTGCGAGGTGGCTTAAGGGAAATCTGAGCAGATACGGATCGGGTCAGTCAATTTATGTACTGACACTCAAAATAATGCGAGTCTGAACTGGGTTGGCATGAGATTCGTACACATCCTTATGTGACAATTAGTTAGGGAGAGACAGGAATGACGAATCAGGAGGATTTAACCATTACAAGGAACCTTTAGCGAACGTACATTGTCCATTAGTTGGAATTCACGTTGAAGAACCCGTGAAATCCCGCGAACAGGCCAGGCGAACGCCGGAGACAGACAGAAGTTAAATGATGCACATCGACTATAAATGCGACTCAATCCGCCAGTTACGAGACCAGCAGGTTCGTTTTGCGCCCCGAGACAAGAAACTTGAGCAGGTCGAAAATGCTGAACGTTTCTTGGCCGATCTGCAGCTTGATCGCGACTACAATTTCGAATTTGTCTGCTACAAGCTGACGGGATTTCGGCCTGACAAAGCCGAGATTGTGCGGATTGCCGGGGAGGATCTGCGCAATGATTTGCTGAATTTCATTGAAGACCTCACGGACTCAGCCAATTTGGTGGCTGCCGATAGTCCGCAACCGGTTTATACGGTGGAAGACTTGAGCAAGTCGTTTAATGTTTCGACCAAGACGATTTCTCGCTGGCGCCAGCAGGGGCTGGTCAGCCGCAAGTTCGTATTCGAGGGCGGACGCAAGCGGGTCGGATTCCTGCACTCGAGCGTCGATCGCTTCACCAAGCAAAACCGAGACAAAGTCAAACGCGGCGAGCGATTCAGCCAACTGACTGACGACGACAAGAACGAGATCATCGACCGCGCTCGTCGTATGGTTCGCGTGGGAGGTTGCCCCGCGGAAGTGACTCGACGCATCGCCAAACATATGGATCGCAGCATCGAAACGATCCGCTATACGATCAAGCGGTTCGATCAGGAGAACCCGGAAATCGCCGTTTTCCCTAATCAGACCGGTCCGCTGAACCTGGAAATGAAGGAACGGATCTACGCTGATTTTGCCAGCGGGAAGTCTGCCGAGTCGATCGCCAAGCGGTACTGCCGAACGAAGAACACGATCTATCGCGTGATCAATGAGGTACGTGCGCAGAACATCATGGAGCTGCCACTGGAGTATATGGATAGCTCCGAGTTCCATCGCAAGTCGGCTGAAAAGAAAATCGTTCTGACCGACATGCCGGAATCCGATACGGCCTCGGTTCGAAAATCCAAGCCGCCAGCCGGGCTGCCGCGCTATCTTGCATCGCTGTACGAAACGCCGTTGCTGACGCGCGAGCAGGAACAACACATGTTCCGCAAGTACAACTTTCTGAAGTACCAGGCCAGCAAGCTGCGCGATCAGCTGGATGCGTCTCCAGCGCGGTCGCAGTTGATGGACCAAATCGAAAAGCTGTACGAGCAGGCGATCAAGACCAAGAACCGGATCGTTCAGGCGAACTTGCGACTGGTCGTCTCCATTGCCAAGAAGCACGTCAATGCCACCGAAGATTTCTTCCAGTTGGTCAGCGACGGGAACATGTCGCTGATTCGCGCGGCAGAGAAATTCGACTACAGTCGTGGCAATAAGTTCAGCACCTATGCGAGCTGGGCGATTATGAAAAACTTCGCCCGCACGATTCCGGGCGAGTTCAAGCAGCGAGATCGTTTCCGACCGACATCCGAAGAGTTGTTCCTGTCGCAGGCTGACGATCGCTCGGATCGCTATTCAGAAGAATCGGAACAGCAGCGACGTGTCGAACAGGTGAACCGAATCCTGGAGAAGCTGGACGATCGCGAGCAGGCAATCATCATCAGCCGGTTCGGGCTTAACTACAACGAAGAACCGCTGACGTTAAAAGAGGTCGGCGAAAAACTGGGCGTGACCAAGGAGCGTATCCGTCAGATCCAAACGCGGGCGCTGCAAAAGCTCCGGGTTGCCGCCAAGGAAGACAAAATCGACATCGATTTTGTGGAAGAAGGCTGGGAATCCGATAATTAAATGGTTTGAATTCTCTCTGTCCAATGAATCATCCCTCAACTGCCGGTCCGTGACCGGCAGTTTTTTGTTTTTGTGGTGGACAGGTGCGCCGGTGATTGCTTTTTTTCTGTCAAGCTCAGGGTATACTGATCGTGCTCGCCCCGAATGACCAATTCAGTGGAGCGATGGTCCATCCACAGATATCCCCCAGAAAAAGCAATCCATGCTCGATCTCTACGACAAAATTCAGGATGCCGCTCGGTTCATTAAGTCGAAATGGCCGCAGAAACCTCACGCAGGAATTATCCTGGGTACCGGATTGGGGCCCTTGGTGGAGAAGATCCACGTCGAAGCGGCGATTGACTATGGAGACATTCCCCATTTCCTAAAATCCACTGCCTTGTCGCACAAGGGAAGACTGGTTTGTGGACAGCTCAACGGTTTGCCGGTGATGGCGATGGAAGGCCGCCTGCACATGTATGAGGGGTATCGGCTGAAGGAGATTACGTTGCCAGTTCGGGTGATGAATGAAATGGGAGCAAAATTGCTGGTGGTTTCAAACGCTTGCGGTGGGCTTAATCCCTACTATCGGGCAGGCGACATCATGGTGATCGAAGACCAAATCAACCTGATGGGCGACAATCCGCTGATTGGAATCAACGACGACCGATTGGGGCCACGCTTTCCGGATATGAGTGAGCCCTATAGTCAGGAACTGATCGAGCGGGCACTGGCCGTTGGGCGTCGCGAAGACATGGTGGTTCACAAGGGAGTCTTCGTGGCGGTGGCCGGGCCGAATCTGGAAACCAAGGCAGAGTATCGCTTTTTGCGAACCATCGGGGCGGACGTGGTGGGCATGTCGACGGTGCCCGAAGTGCTCGTGGCGATCCATGCCGGGATGCGGGTGATCGGATTTTCGGTGATCACGGATATGTGTCTTCCCGATGCGCTCCAGCCAGCCGATCCTCACGAAATCGTCAAGATTGCGAATCAGGCAGAGCCCAAGCTGTCCAAACTGGTCCAAGGGGTGTTGGCTCAGGAAGCCGTTTAGCAGAACGAGGGAGCGAGAGGAGAAGTACCATGGGAATCGAATTGATTCAGCAGAAAGCTTGTGAAGCGGCCAATTTGATTCGCAGCCGCTGGCCGGTCGAAGCGAAGCACGCGATCATTTTGGGAACCGGGGCTGGCGAGCTGGCCGATCAGATCGATATCGAGGTGACCATTCCCTATCCGGAGATCCCGCACTTTCCCAGCAGCACCGCGATGGGACACAAGGGCGAATGGGTGTGTGGGCGGCTGTCAAACCAACCGGTAATCGCGATGCGAGGCAGATTCCATCTCTACGAGGGCTACGAATTCGATGTGGCGACGCTACCGGTTCATGTGATGCATGTCCTGGGCGTGAAGTATTTATTTGTGAGCAATGCGTCGGGCGGGATCAATCCGCAGTACGCCAGCGGCGAAATTATGGCCATCGACAGCCATATCGATTTGATGTTCCGCCGGTCGAGCGTGTTTGCTCAAGGGATGTCGAGCGGACGTTCGGTTCCGCGCGGGGATCCTTATGATGCCGGTCTGATCGAGCGTGCGATCGCCACGGGGCGGCGACATGGTTTTGTGGTTCACCGGGGAGTGTACGGCGGAATGCTGGGGCCCAACTACGAGACGCGAGCGGAGTACCGTTTCCTGAAAAAGATCGGAGCCGATGTGGCGGGGATGTCAACGGTTCCTGAAGTGACCGTGGCGGCGCTCTACGGGATGAAGGTGTTGGGGCTGTCCATTGTGGCCAACGTCGCCAAGCCGGATGTACTCGAGGTGACTTCCGGCCAGGAAGTCATCGACGCGGCCCAAGTCGCGGGTCCGAAGTTGAAGAGGATCGTTACCGAGTTGGTGGAACACTTGCCTGTCAATTAATCGCTATCGTTTTTTGATAGCGATTTTACGGAGCGGCGGGGTTGCAGTTGATATTCTGTTAATCCTGGTAATTCCGATTGCCGATAACAAGAGCATCTACGGGTAAGGACCCTGTGGACGCATTCTCGCGCCAAGCCCACAAAGGAGGAGAGACTCCATGTTTCGTCGTTTCGTTTTTATTTTAGCGACCGGAATGATTGCCTGTGCAATCGGTCCCGTTGATTCCGCCCAAGCCCAGCAGCCGTTGGCGTTTGCTCAATCGGGGAGTGGTCAAGGTGCTTACGGTGTTCAGTGGGGCGGACAATACGGCGCCAGGAACATGAACCGGTTCTATCACTATCCGTATGTGACTTATCCGCAAAACTATTGGGGCAATGAGTACTACCGAAGTGCCGACAGTCTGTATCATCGCTATCCACCAGAAATGCGAATCCCGGTTTACAACAAGGACTGGCACAACTACTATCCGACCCCGCGACGCTATCACTGGGGCCACCACTTCCTGACGGATGTGTTTTAGTTGTTAGTTGTCAGTAAAAAATAGCAGCACCTTGCGATGGGAAAAGTTTCCTTTCGCAAGGTGTTTTTTTGTAAGGCGACCGGCAGATAAAAACGTACCTAGTGTAGGCGAGTCGCTCCGCGACTCGCAACTCAGCGTCTGGGAAACACAATCCTGCTTGGGTAAACTTTTTCCTGCCGGTCGCCTAACTAACCCGGCATCTTGCCGGCGGCGATTTCTTCTTCGTATTGGTCCATCAACGGCCAGTCGATGGCACAAGTGCCGAAATCAGCCATGTGCAGATAGCCTTCAAGTCGCTCAATGGCGGCATCGATCAACACATTATCTTTTTTGAAAACTGGCCCGTGGCTCGGTAGGAGCCACTTCACGTCGCTGGCTCGGATGCGTTTGAGGGACGCGATGAACGCCACAATGTCGCTGCCATGATGAGCATCAATCGCACCGACTCCCCCATCGCGGTAGATATTGTCACCGCTGAAAAGCAGGTCGCCGAGGCGGAACACAAGCTGACTGTCCGTGTGGCCGGGAGTGTGCCATACCTCCAATTTTAACTGGCCAACTTCGATGATGTCGCCGTCATTAATCAAACGCTCGACGGTCACCGGAGGCATTTCCATGTCGATGCTTTGAGCTTCGATGTGGGCAAACGTTTTCAGCCGATCACCTGTTTCAAGCGGTGACGCTGCCAAGGGATGCGCGGACACCTCACAACGAAGAATGGATTTCAGTTTGGCCAAGCCCTGGATATGGTCGACGTCGGCGTGGGTCGCCACCACGGTCTGGCATCCGGCAAACGAAAAATCAAGTTCACGGACTAGCTGGATGACTTCGTCCACAACTTCTTCATAACCGATGTCGATCATGGTCCATTGATCGCCGTCGTAGATAATGTAGATATTGCAACCAAGCACATGGCCCAGTTGGTGGTTGACCTCGATGACGTTTGGAAAAATGGGCTTACGGACGAGCATTTCGGGAGTCGGGGTTTGGGAGTCGGGGTTCGGGAGTCGGAAGCCTGAAGCTTGGTGATTCGGGATTCTAAACCTAGTCGTGCCGCTGGGCAACCACTTGTCAGAGGTCAGAGGTCAGAGGTCAGAATCGCGGTCGATCCCTTTAACACTCATATTTTCCTGTCGTGATCCCAAACCCTCCAATTCACGATTCCCAACCTCCCCATTCCCCATTCCCCATTCCCCCAACCCCGAACCCCGAACCCCGAACCCCGAACCCTGAACCCTGAACCCTGAACCCTGAACCCTGAACCCTGAACCCTGAACCC
>CAYPXY010000039.1:0-43050 GCA_964414815.1 uncultured Pirellulaceae bacterium
GGTCCGGGTACGGGTCCGGGTACGGGTCCGGGTACGGGTCCGGGTCCGGGGACGGGGACGGGTACGGGTCCGGGGACGGGTCCGGGGACGGGTACGGGGACGACAGCGACTAGTTTCAATTTCTATTCGGGTGACACCGGGTAGCGGTGTCACCCATTGTTATCAGGAGATTTTTGAATGAGTCGAAATTCAGGTTCGTCTGCCGGAGGCATCGACGTTTTGGGATTGCTGGGCGTTGTCTTTGTGACGCTCAAGTTGTGTGGTGTTATCGACTGGTCATGGTGGTTGGTCCTTGCTCCATTTTGGTCAGTGCCAGCAATCCTGTTTTTGGTTGCGGGCGTGGCGCTGACGATTGGGATCGCAAATTTGGTAGCCAGGAAAATTGCATCGAGAATGCGTTAGAGCAATGGACTACATTCGACAACGATACAACGTGCCGGCCAAGCGAGGCGGGCGCGTGCGGTATACAGGCGGCCCGCAAGGGGAAAGGTTTGGCAGGATCATTTCAGCTCGTGATGGGTATCTTCGCATCATCATGGATGGCGATCGGTACGCAGGGTATTACCACCCGACGTGGGAGATGACTTATTTGTGAAATCTACATTCGAGACAACATAAGAGGCTGGCCGGCCTCATTGAAGGAAGCGTGCTGCGACCCAGCAGCGCGAAAAGGGCCTTGCCCCCTTTCCGGCCAGCCTCCCTTTTTGGTTTTTAGTTTCCGTTTTTTATGAAAGAAAAAAGCAATGCAAGGAAATTTCAAAATTTTCAAAAACGCTATCGTTTCAGCCAACTATCGCGACCGCTCAAGCCCATTGAAATGGCTAGTTCGGCCTGCAATTTCTTCCCCCGCAGCTGCCGTCGCTTGCAAATCGATTGAGGCGACCGGTGTCAAATTTGTCGAGACTCCATTCGGTTCAGGCGAAATGGGATTTGGTTGCCGGATTGTGGCGGAATGCGAATGTGTGATCGCAGATTTGGGCACCATCGAAGAGTTGAAGCCCCTTAGTTTCGATTGGAATCGATTTGTTGATTTGGAAGGAAAAGAGGTGGCAGGATGCGACCGATTGATTCTCACCGGATCTGGAGGGATGTTCGCGGCGGGAGCCCCAACCGAACAACAAGCCAAAAACGTTGAAGGCTGATCTAATTTTGAAGAATTGAGAACGCTGGAACATGGACAGCTCCAAAACGGAACAGCAGAACTTCAGTTGGGACGAAGCCGGCCGGCAGTCTTTGCTGGATAACTCCGACTTTCGTTGCGACGAGTTTTACAGTTTCGACGCTGGAAAGAAGCCTGAGATCTCACCATCGACGTGCAAGTCTGTGTTGAACGGCATCTACAGCTATGGCCGCTCGAAGGGAGGCACGTCGTTCCCTGCAATCGACACCCTCGCTCTGTGGTGTAACTTCGGCGAGAGGACTGTGATCAGAGCCGTCAAGCGGTTGCGCGAGCTGGAAGTGATTCTGGTTCGCGACCGAGGCCCGACCAGCAACTACTATACGATCGACTGGGGTAGACTGTCCCGGTTCGACTCCCGAAGAAGTGCCACTGTGGCACTTCTTCCGAAGCAAAATGAAGTGCCACTTACGACAAATGAAGTGCCACTTACGACAAATGAAGTGCCACTGTGGCACCCTAACCAATCTAACCTTTTAGAACCACCACTAACCACCGGAGAGGCGGTGGTGGCGGAGGAAATTTTTACTTCGGCTTGCCCCTCACCCCCGGCCCCTCTCCCCGAAAACGGGGAGAGGGGAGAACGGGCAAAGGAAGCCGAGATCGATTGGAGGCTGATCACCGGTCGCACGGCAAAGCCTCGCCGATCGCCAGCACGCCATCGATCCAAATCTCGTTCTGATCCTCCCGATCATCCGGCTGTGCTGCGCCGGGCGGCGGTCGCGAAAATTCTGGAGGAACAAGGGGGAATAAACTCCGGAAAGGCCCAAGAGCTTGCGATTACCGGCATGCTTACTCCCGACCAAGCCGATCAGATTGTTCGAACGTTCTGGCTCAATCGAGACCTGTTCTCCAGCAATGGAGCTATAACCTGGCGGATCGATACCGGCCGGTGGCCAACCAACAAGGCCGTCATTGAGGCGCCGACTCGCGAAGAGATCGAGCAGCAACAGGCGGCGAAATTGCAGGCCGAAGAGACTCGGCGACGCGATCGGGAAATTCAAGAGACCCGCATCGAGCGAGAGCGTGCGGAAGCGGCCCGGAGGCGGGCGTTGTGGGACTCAGCGACCGACCACCAACGATGTGAGTCGATTCGCGAGCTGAAGAGATCGAACAAGTTTTTTGCTCGGCTGCCAGACGGTGATCCAAGCCTGATCGAGATGGCCATTGAGCGTTTTTTTGAATCACAAAATGGATTTTTTAACCCCCAAAAAGGAGACCCCAAATGAGCCAATCCAACAATCAAAACTCAAAGGCCGATCGGATACAGTTGGCGATCGAGAACCTGAACCGTGAGGAACGGTTGATCGTCATTCTGCGCTACCACGAAAAAATGACGATGGAGGAAATCGGCCAAACGCTCGATCTCAGCGAAGGCCGTGTGCGGCAAATTCACGGAGCCATCGTTGACCGAATGAAATCGCAGTCTGGCGACAATTCAATGAGGTTCTGTGCATGAGCGAATCGCCGCTGAGAACGATCGAAAGCCAAATTGCAGATCTGAAATCGGCTCAAAAAGCGTTCGAGTCCTTTGGCCGTGCAATGGCTCGACTGGCTGAAATGCTTTTGAAGATGATCGAAGATGTCTACCGAAAGTTTCACAGGCGACTTCCAGGAAGCGATCGGACGGCTAGGCTACGCAAGAAGCGTCGGAAGAAACTGATTCAATGGTGGGAGGAGGAAATATGGCGAAGATCCGAATGACCGTCGTCCAACACAGTTGCCTGGCGAGGCTATTGGACGGGGCAACGATCGTGGATACGGGGCAATGCAAATTTGAAATCCCCGGTGCAGTAACTCGTGTCCTCGACTATCGAACTTTTTCGAAGCTGTTTGGCGAGGGTTGGATTCGGAGCAGCAGCCGGAATCATTACGAGATTACTGAAGCCGGGAGGTTGGCGTATTCGAAAGCTACACTAAGATGATTCGAGTGAATCTACACACATCGCCATCGATAGATTCGAGTGCGGAACTTTGCACTCACGCTGTCAACCATCTTGATGGCCACGATGCCGCTGGGGATGGGTGCCGAGTTGCTGCCGTCAAATGTGATTTCGCCGGAGCTGCTGTCGAGGGCTGCACCGGACGGCAGCGCCCCGTCGACCACTGAGTAAGTCCACGGGCCAGTTCCGGGTAGCTTCTCTGAATCTATCTCTATTCGATGCGTTTTGGTTGACCAGTCTCCGCCCAATTCAAACGTCCATCCGCTGAATTCGTGCGAATAGTCCGAGCCGTTGTAGTAGTAGGGATAAGGCTCGTAAACTCTGGTCGAGGCTGGCACGTCGGTCAATTTATGAAGTTTCAGATCGGTGATTTTTCCACTGCTGAATCGATCATCAGCGTAGTCCGAATTGAAGAAGGTGAATCCGACAAATCGAATCACAACCGAAGTCTCGTTGTCCGTCTGAAAGTAAAACCCAACAGGCGTAACATGGTTAGGCAATTCGGGAGCCGTGTTTCCGTAGGCGACTTGGTGGTTTCCTCCGAAGTAAAACGGACTACGAAAGACGACCTTCCTGTCGATCATCAGCACGAAGGGATGGGTGTCGTTGTGGCTCAAGAAATCGAGGCGGTAGGTTGTGAATGGCTCGACTTCGATACGTGTCCTGATTCCCTTGTTGCGGATTTCGTGCAACTTGCTGTCCAGCATCAGGTAGGGCCCGATGTCGGAAACGAACTGGCCAGATGGATTGAAATCAGACTCGTCGTCGTAATTGATTGGGTTGGCCCATTCGAACGAGTTGCTGTTGAGAGACGTCCATTCGGGGGCTTCTGAAATCAGATTGAAGCTTGTTTTTTCGATGGTCTCTTCGTAGGGATGGGAAACGGTCATCTGCTCAACATCGACATGAGTGCCGCCAATGCAACGAACGTTGAAACTGTTTCCATTGCATGCCCCGCTGGTCGTGTCGGTCAACTGTCGATCTGGCAACCAATAGGCTTCCTCGCCGGATCGGCTCCACGCACATTTCATCCATTCACTAAGAGTCAGTTCTTCCGTACCGTACTCTTCCCAGCTTGTGATTCCCTTTTCGACGCGGCAATAGGATCGATAGAGATCGGAATCGACCGTGCCGGGCACAAGGCCCCATGTGACGTCGTACATCCCCAGAGGCGGCCCCCAGCCCGTAATGGCCCCAAACCCACTGTAGGAATCATTGGGGTAGGGCTCTTCCCACGCGGCCAACACGTGTACCCCAGTAGCAGTGATGGCAAGAAGTTGGAGTCGGCTAATGTATTCATCGTCAATATTCAGATAATTACCGGCCCGAAAGCAGACGTAGCATCCGAGATTGGACGAGACATTAGGGGTGTGGTCATGGTCGAATTCAGCTCCCCATGCGTGTCCTG
Organism: uncultured Pirellulaceae bacterium; assembly: GCA_964414815.1. Taxonomy (GTDB): domain Bacteria; phylum Planctomycetota; class Planctomycetia; order Pirellulales; family Pirellulaceae; genus Mariniblastus. The sequence goes on from CAYPXY010000039.1 coordinate 4,529, forward strand.
ATCCACCGAGCCGAAAACTCAAATCATCGTAGAGATACATATCCAATTCATACATTCTTGGAGTCTGTACCGACAAATCTTTCAGATCAATTTTGGTGTGGTTCGCGAAGAGCGGCAAAAGCTGGAAAGGGAAGTCAGATCGATGAGAGACGGGATCGTTTTCTGAACTGCTGCTTGGCGTAAGGTATCGCGAAGAAATATCCAGAGTCACCCATCTCTGCAAAAGCGTCCCAATGCCAGCGGCCTCAGCATACGAGCCGCCAGCAACCAACCCAGCCTTGACATGTTTGTTTTCGTAAAATAGGGTGACACCAGATTCATACCATGCGAGTGAATGCCCAACCTTGAACCGTGTGTTCCCGACGCGTCTCACCGTGCTGGCACTGGGTGTCGCATCGAGATCGACATTGTACGAATGAACTCCGTGGCCAAGATGGCCTGAGAGTTCGCCGAGACCGAAAGGGTGCAGATCAAGATAGATTGGAGTCCCGCCGCAATCGCAACACGGAGTGCCGGTTGAAACGCCCATACTACACCTCCAGTCCGATTGATTGACAGTACGGTTTGATTCTCGATTCGAACATTCGTTTTGCGCATCGGTTGAACGTGCAAACGTAGTGAGGTATCGACTCACCTTCGAGCGGCCAGTCGTGCTCACAAGCGATGTTCCGCATGACCTTCGACGAGTACCGGCCCATCTGGTCGCGGCTGTAGTAACGATTGCAGTAGATCGTTTCGGGCAATGCAATACGGTCAATCATATTGAATTCTTCGATCATCGCTCGCACTTTTTCTTTCTCGTATTTGACTATCGGGTGATACGAAAAATTGAACGATGTTTGTTTTGGTTTGTGGCGGCGTAATCGAATCAGTGTTCTCCGGACGATCTCTTGAAAACCTTCTTTTACCTCGAATCCGGGCTTGCGTTCGTCACCATCCGGCATCGGAACGCTTAGGGCTTCGACGGTGGCAGGCTTCAAAACGAAATGATCGTCGTACATACGAAGGAAGGAATCCGAGATCTGGGGCAGCTCCGTTGCACGAATGAGCCGGAACAGTTGATCGCGTTGCTTCATCGCCCAAGTGCGCTTGATACCGGTGATTTCGAGGAACTTTTCCTGGGTCAGTTTCTCTTGGTCGATCCACTCCACGTCGGGATCATCGATCGGTGTACCCGTTCCGATCACGACAAAGTTGGTCGCACCAATCACGTGCCGCTTGGCAAGTTTGATCGAAACGGCCAACGATTCCGGCGGCTTCATCTTGTCGCCAGCGGCGTAAATCCAAACGAGTGTCATGGCTCCTCCTCCATGGGTGGTACTTCCATTTCCGATCCTGGTTCCTCTGGATTGGAAGTCTCTGAGGGACCACCAGGTTCGCTCGGCGGATCAACTGGCGGTGGCCCAGAGGAAACAACAGGCTCGCACAGGCCGTGCCTAATGATCTCCCATTGGCCGCTGACAAACACCAACTCTGACCAGCATGATTCCGATACATGGCTTGGCTCGCTTGGCTCCGATGGCTCGCTGGGTTCACTCGGATCACTTGGGCCGGGTGGATCGGGATCGAAAATATTTGGATTGCCATCATTGTCACAATCCCATCCGATGACGATTGCATCGTCGGTATGGTTGTCCACCTGCACCAGCCGGTCGCCATCTACACCTGCGGGGCGGCGAGACCAGTTGCGGACATCGCAGGTTTTGTCGGTGAGAATAAAGTCACCGGCCATGTAGTTGGGTGGATTGTTGCTGATGGCGAACACGATCACCAAGCATTCGGCGGAGCCGGGCGTGGCCCCCTCGCGAGGTGGAATGCCACCCTCTGGGGCTTGGACGAAACAGACCTTGGTTTTGCCACCGCCCGATTCTCGAAATCGGGGCGGGCGGCCGCTAGGCAGCGGTGTGTTTTGCTGATGTGCCCGAGCTGCAGCCAGGATCGGGTTCCATGTCCGGGCAGACGTCGGAAGGGCGTCACCTGGCTGGAGTTGTCGGAGTGGGTCAGACATGGGGCAGAGCTTTAATCGTAAGTATTACTGAAACACTAAGTTCCAATCCCAATAGTTGCGAAGTTGTGAAGAGCGTAGACCTGCTCAATGCAGACCTGCTCGGGAATCTTGATCTCTTTGCCGCCGCTGGTTTCGTCAGTGAAGTACATCCAGAGATACTCCCAGCCTTTTTTGTTAATGCCACTTATGCCACCGATGGTCATCCCGGTCGCATTGGCACTTGCTGCAAATCTGTATGTGATTTCCCAATCGCCATCGCCGCGCTTGGAACCGGCTGCGCCGAGGAACAGGACTTCGCCCGCTGCAAATCCCTTGAATGATGCGTTGTTCACTTTTCCGGTGGCGGCGAACAGTGCGAGCTTGTAGGCTCCGGTCACGGCTGCAGCTGGCAGGACGTGAGTCTCGCTGAAGCTGAATGCTGGCGCGATAATATCGCACCCCGCGACTTCGTCACCGTTGAATCCGATCGCTTGCTTGAAGTCGATGATCGGGCCACCGCCTCGACGTAGGCTTTGAATGGTAGACAGCGAGTGCGTAATATGCATGTTGCCGCCACCCGTCTCGAACTGGTAGCTGGATTCATTTGTTTGAAGCTCGGGCTTCTCCTTTGATTGTTTTTTATAGCTGGCCGTCCCTCGCCAGCAATGATGCCCCTCCGGGTCGATCTGCAGCGACCGATGGAAAAGGTCAATATCATCGAGTGCGATTCCTTCAGGTGCGGTACTATCGAGCAGTCCAAGCGCAGCAAATGCATCGAGAGTGTCGAGGATTTTGTAGACGAGCTCTGCCGACGAACTGTCTGCGTCAAACGTCAGTGACGGCCCTTCGATTGAGGAGCGAATTTCAGGCATGGAAGAGAAGAAAAGAAGAAAAGACCGATTCGTGGGCTACGTGATTTTCAGGCTCACTTTGCCGCGAGTGTTGCGCTCAATGCGCTTTTGAGTTTCGAGTTGCTGTTTTTGAAGGTCGCCACTGATGCCGCCCATAACCGCTTCAGCAGCGGAGAAGGTTCCTAGTACGTTTCGCTTGGCAGATTGATCTAAACCGGATCCTGTATACTCGCCGATGTTGGCGACCTTCCTTTTGAATTCATCAATTTCAAGATTTGAGGTTTCGACAGCGGCTGCCGCTTCAGAGGCGGCCTGATTGAGCTGATCGAGCTGCTCACGCAAATCGTCGGTGTTGAAGAATTCAGCCCAGCCTTTGCCGGCGTAACCAGAGTCCCAGCCTTTCCAGTCGTCAACCCATTGCTGTGCGCCTTCAGAACGTCGAGCGTTGTCTTCGCCCAGAATGCGTTGCTCCTGCTCATTCAGGAACAGTTTGCCGATTCCCTCTGATATCCAGTTCGTGACACCCACGCGAGCCTGATTGACCTTGGCAATCAGCTCGCCGATCCGCTTGATGACTGCGGCCAACATCCCCATCATGTCGTCGATCGAGCTGCCGAAAATTCCAAGTACGGATTCCATTACGGTAGCGATCGCGAGCTTTACGCCTGTGAACGCGATCTGTGCGGCCAGATCGAGGCGACCGCCTTTAATCGCATTGTAGATGCCTCCGACTGTGTCCGTCACGATCGTCAGCAGTTTGCCGAATTCGCTGGAGAACCAAGTCGCCGTTTGTTGGCCGGCGTCTGTCCAGGCGAAAAAAGCATATCCGAGACCAATGATCAATCCGGTCAGAATTCCAACCGGGCTGATGACGGCTCCAATCAATGCACTAACCGTACCAAGAACCGTGATCAGCCCTCCAACGGCCGTAGCCGCGAGCGAGAATCCTGCGCCGAGCCCAATCAGCAGGACACCTGCTCCGGTAATTCCTGCCGCGATCGCGGCGACGGTGAATATCAGTTGGCGATTTTCAGAAGTCCATTTCACGACGAATGCCACCATCGGTATGATCGATTGCATAGCATTGGTGACGGCCGGAGCAATCGCGGCGCCGACAACAAAGGCAGTTTGCTTGAACGTGTCCTGCAAATTCGCAAGAGTATCTCCGAACAGCGTCGCGTTGGCGGCATCTTCCCCAGAGACCTGCAGACCGAGATCGCGAGCTTCTTTTCTCAGCATCTCGATTCCTTCGGCTCCGCCAATCATCAGCGGCATTAACTCAGCCCCTGACTTGCCAAAGACCTCCATTGCGGCCGCCGTACGTTTTGCCGGATCCTCGATTTGGCTGATCTTTTCGGCGATCGCTGTAAATTGCTCGTCCGGGCTGAGTTCCAACAAGCGATCAACGCTCAGCCCGAGATTGTCAAACCATTCGGTCGCAGTTTTATTGCCACTGGCGGCCTCGGCGAGTCCGCGCTGTTGTTTGTTCATTGCAGTGGTGAGCTGCTTGAATTCAACGGCTGACTGTGCGGCCGCGTGCCGCAGCTCGGAAAGCGACTCAATCGACGCTCCGGTCTTGTCGGCCGCTTTCGACAGCTCATCTCCAGATGCAGCGAAAAAATCCAAAGCTCCTCGCATCGGAGCAATCACGGCGTCACCAGCGGATTTGAGCGTGCTACCAAGGCCCGCCAGTTTATTGCCGAATTGATGGAGCTTTTCTTGAGCCGCGCGCAGGCCATTCATGAGCTTGGAGTCATCGGCTCCAAGTTCAACGAATGCTTTTCCGGCTCTGATACCCTGTGCGGACATCTTTCAGTGGCAAGTGGTTGGTGGCGAGTGCCTAATTGAGAAGGAAGGATCTGAGCATCGCAACGGACTCTTTGGGTCCGAGTTCCACTCGCTCTTCCTTACGGAATGGGTGCCAGTGCAGGGGACTGCGCTGTTGATTGGCCTTCGTACAATTGACGTTGTGGATCATGGAAGCGACGAGGGCTGTGTGATCCCAGACGGCTTCCTGATGAGCCTCGTACATCGTGACCAGTTGACGAAGTGTAAAAGACCAAGGCGCTACTCCGATGATTCCTGCGTACTTCCAAACGAGGGCATCGAAGTCGCAAGGCGGTTGTCGATTTCTGTCTCCAGGTATTGATCCATCTGTTCGCTGTCGATCATCTTCACGATCTTCGTAGCTGCCAAATTCTGGCATGCGGCGATTTTCGCCCAGCTTTTGCGAATGACTGTCCCCTTTTGGGGACGGGAAAAATTTGCAATACCCTCAATCAGTGCATTGACCGCACTGTCAAGAGCATCACCGAGCAGACCTTTTGCAAACTCTTCAGCGGTCAATGCACGTTCTTTGATTTGCGGTGTGAGTAGGACGCTGATCACATCGACCAATAGAATTTCGTCATTGGCCAACCGGGTCAAAAGGTTGTCTTCACCCGGTTCGGCCTTGTCAGCGATCGAGAGAAGATCGATTTCGAGCTCCAGACGAACTCGTTTAATGGCCATGTAGTCGATTTCGAGCGACCACTTTCGGCCAATGGAGTCTGTAAAAGATGTCATTTTTGTAGAAATAGAAGAATGGGTTAGAGGTTGGCTCGACGCTGCTTGACGGTTGGCAAGCCTGCCCGGAGTAGTAGCGACTCAGCATGACTCCAGAATCCAATCCGATCCAGGAATGGATTTACCCAATCGGTCATTGGACAGTACTTGTACCCGGCCAAGTACTTCGGAATGAGTTGTTGCATTGACCGATGGTGGAGGTCGTGATGTTGATGCGAAATGAAAAGACCGAACTCTTGCAGGCCGCGAATCCAGCGTGGCAGTTGCGATTTCGGAGTGTGTGCGAATCGGTGAACAAGGTTCCCGAAGCCTGCAAAGAACGGAAACAACCAGAGCCAGAGTGGAGCGTCAAACCAAAACAAAACAGCAGCCAAAGGCCAACCGACTGCAGCTCCGGATTTCATGTTGCCCCAGTAGGATTGGAGCAGCATCGCGGTTGGCTTTTTATGGTGGAGATCATTGTCCTTTGAAACTGAATCGAGGAAGTTGAGCGAGTGAGTGTCGTCAAGGTATTTGTCCTCAAGCCAGTGAACGATTCCAGTCACAAAATCGGCCAACAGCCAGGCAATCAGGATTTGGATTAAAAAAATCATTTGTTTCTTACGCGATAGAGTCTTGCCAAAGCCGGGTGTACTGACCTTTGAAAACGTCGAGTGCTGGCCGCATGTACGGCCGTGGTGCGATGCGAGATCCTTCGCTAGTGCCGCCAAATTCCAAGATTGCAGGCACCGGTAGGGCACTTGAGGATGGAAGTTTGGCAGGCCCGACGACAACGGATTTACTGGCCGGGTCGAACGCAAAATACAGAAACTGTTTGAGCTGTCCCGCTCGTACTCGAGGTGGCTCGCCGGGCTTGGAGGGAGCGAAAGGCAGTTTAGGAGCTGGTCGGCCTTCGCGTTTGGCGATTTCCTGCCGCGCACGAAACTGCATCCGCTCATCATTGCTGATTTCAGTCAACCTTTTCCGACGGGCTTTCTTCATCGATCGACGAGCGATCGTGCGAATCAGGGCTCCGCTCCGCGTCAACACTTTATGACGAGCCTTGCTGATCCCGTTGAACATCCGGGCTTTCCCGTTCCGATCGAGAAAGAAAAAGTTCTTCGATTGTTTGATGGCCAGTTCGAGCATGTTGGCCGATTAATCGTTTACAACGACATTTACTGCCGGAGGATTGGTGACGGTGACTTCAATCGAGCCACCAGTTTGGACCGCCTGAAGGATCGTTTCTTGCATTTCGAGAGTGGCGTCTCCACCACCGCCACCCCATTGCAGGTCGCCGTGGTTCTGAAGATCTGCGAGATCAGCTGTAGTCACGAGACTATTACGAATCAGGTTGATCGTTCCGGATGTCAACGAGTAGCCTGATTTGTCCTCATTGGCCACCGCGACGACCTTGTCGGTAGAGCTGTCAAACGTTGACCATTTTGAAACGACCATTACGATCATGTCCACCGGATCGCACCCGTCAGCTGTGATATGGACACACAGCGGCCCCTCAACGTTGCATTCACTGCTGGTCAGCATGGTCCGGTAGAACCCGTAGGCTATTTCTGAGACCAGGCCAGCGACTACACTGAAACTGCCACCGGGTTTTCTGATTTTGATGCCCGGCAATTTCCCGGTCGCTCCGGTGGTCTTGTCGCTGGAGAGTACAAGAAGGAAAACAATTTCATTCGATTGATCTTTATAGGCAATCATTGGTTGACCAGCCTCCCCCGGCTGTAGCCGTGCGGATAAGGCTCATCTCCACAACCAATGCCTAAACCCCAATAGTCCGTGCCGTATTTCATTCTGAAGTCCCTTCCGGCATAATCGACGAACTCAGAAGTTGATCCGGCAATCATGTAATCCAAACTGCCAGGCCAAGCCATACTCACGGAAGTGGCGATGTTTCGCGCGATACGGTTTCTATGTCGAATCACGGCTCCTCCCAGTTGGTAATCTGCAGAGTTGTCCGTAAGCACAGTGTTGATGAAAAAATTTCCGTAGGTGGTAGCCGTACCAGAACAATCAATACCTGTCCCGCAATTAACGATCGTCGCGTTGGCGACACTCATGTAACTGCCCGCAGCGTTGTTCATCACGCCATAACCCGGACAGTCAAATACGCAAAAGGTATCCCAGTGAATGGATGCGTTGTTGCCGTTGTACAGACCGCCCCTCGTACCATTCGCTCCAGAAGGGTTTCCGTAGACCCGGACGTTGTTCACAGGGTGGCCAGATGCCAACGTGAGAACCCTTACCCAACCGTTTCCAGTACATCCAGCTACGCAATTGGACAAGCCTCTTGTAGCATTGGTCGCCTGACCGCTTGTTCCGCTTCCAGTATTCAGTATTTCGCACCAGTTGCAGGAAAGGCCGTTAATCGTGTTGTTGTTGACGGCAGATGAATACCGCATCCCGTAGGCGTAGGTGAACAAATTAGTGACCAATACGACGGTCCCCATGATTAGGGGCATTCCAGTCGTATCCCAAATCGGCTGACCACAATTCCAATTAGGGTCGGGGGGAGTCCACAGAGTTCCGCCAGGGGCAGCTACGAAGGCAAGCGGACAGTTTCTATTTGGTGCTCCATTGGTGAACGCAGCTGCATCCAAAACCGTCGTTTGAGAGTAAGAACCGGAATCAACGTAGCATATCAGCCCTTCGGTCTCATTGCTGAAATCATATTCGGTAATGATCGTAGAAATGACTCCTGAATTGAGCAACGGAGCGCGGTCAGCGTATGATGTGCCGCTTTGCGATCCTGCTCCCGCCACTCCGAAGTATCGAATAGCCACTAACAACACTCCACAACAACGAATCTTCCAGAAAGATAAGTCCGCTTCGCTGGCTCGAACGGCGGCTCAACAGTTGGGTGCATGACGAGCGTCCAACAGTGCCATCCTGTCGGTAGACTGGCCGATGCCGCGGCACTCAAGGAAAGCGTGAACACACCTTCCGGGAGATCGACTGGCGCAACAGCAAAAGAAACAGGCGAGTTCATCCCTGCGACCGAAACGGAGGCAAGGATTGTCCAGTCAGACAGATCGAGATTGAAATTGAATACCATCGACCAGGCGTCGCCACGGAATACCTTGACGTGCAGAGTGCCGGGCGTTTGATTGACGGTTTCTGACATCTCGGAGTAAGGACTAGCTGGAAATCGTTACGTCGCTCGGTGGGTGTGCATCGACGCAAGGCTTCATTCCAACGTCCATCGTTTGAGCTCCGGCTAGAGGCTGGCCCTTCTTAAAACTGAACACTTTCCAACGGGCTCGAACTCCCTTGGCTCCGTTGACGGCGATGCCGTTGTCGAGAACTTGGAGGTCCAGTTTTGCTCGAGAGGCATACGCGGTTGCGACCGCGGCCAGGTCGGCATCGCCCGCTTTGTTGACCATGCCAAAATTTAGTTCGAGATCACGCAGTGTCGGCTCTTTTTCGCTGAATCCGTTGCTGCCGCGCGTAGTGAAATCGGCTTCCTGCATGCTGTCAGGATACTCCAAGTCGACAATGTTTTTGAATTCAACCCATGTCGGAGATTCATAGGAGCCTGTGTTACGGTAGGTTTTGGCGTTTAATCCAATCATGGTTCAATAGTCGGAAGGATGTGAAAGGTGAAAGCAGCAGTCATGATTCAGAAGTTTGCAGGCCTCCTGACCTTGGTTGTCATTCTTCAAAGGCTTCGGCTTCGTCGAGTTTTTCTTGCAGGTCGCCAACCGTGTGAGCGACATATCGCTCATCGCTGATGGATTCAGCGACAGGCACACCGGCAGCTCGTAGATCGCGAGCATGGTTGAAGACTTCGGTGTCTTCAGGTAATCCAGCGAGTGAGTTTCTGATAATGGTTCGGATCTGGTTCATTGAGATTTGAATTAAGAAAAAAAGAGCAGCGCCGCAGCTCGCGACCAGGTGAGAAGTCCACGATTCAAAGGCGTGCGGCGCCGCGTCAGCGTTCAAGTACGGAAGTCGCCAAAAATCGGTCGAGGTCAGTACCGTATCGATAGACCGATCTTTTGATCGTGCCGCTGGCATCCATGTCGTATCGCACGAGGCAAGGCACTGTAGGATGGGATTGCATGATCTTTTTGGCCAACGATGTATCTTTGTCGAAGTCGACGAAATAGATCGGAATGTGGTTGTATTGACCGAGATTCCGTTTTAGCCCCTGGCAAGGGGGACACCACTCCGCCGAAACCAGCACAAAGTAAGTGCCGGGCTTCCACGTTCGCGTTTCAGGCTCATAGTTGTTGAACAAACAACGATAAGGTCGAAAGTTCTTCGGCAACTCAGGCGTGTCCTGTGCCGCAAGGAAGCAGACCAAGCCTGACCAAACGACGATCAGTAATAGACAAGTTCGAATCATGGCAGTTAGCGTCTCAAAACATGGATCACATACAGAACAACGCCCACACCTACCGCCAGGCCGATCATCATCACAGCGTAGCCAAGCCCGGCGCGGAGAGTCATTCCTCCCTGACGCATCATGCCGAGATTCAGCGGCCCTTGTCGGACCCCGGCAGACGGTTCGTCTGAATCCCAATTGGATTTCCAGCGTCGAATGAAGACTTCATTTGCATCGTCGGATTCCATTGCTGGGGCTGGAGGAATCGGTGTAACACCTTCGGGGAGTTGATCAAACGAAACTTCACCATTTCGGATCGCCCGCACGCGGTCGCTTGACATGGCAATGCCGGCAGGCTTGCCATTGAAGTTTTCGGTTGTCCAGGCGGTGCGACCAATGCACAATTCCCCAAGCTCTGGATCATAGAGATAGACACCAGATCCTGAATCTCCTGGAATCGATTCAGGTTCGTAGTAAATCAGTCCATTATTGATACCGACGATGTTTCCGTGCCGCGCTCGAGGCCATTGGCCTTGCTGGCAGCCGTAGGTGTAGATCGGCTGGCCGACTTTTAGCCTGGATGTGTAGCCAGATGGGGCAGTCGGGACGACTGGAAGCGGCCCGCCAAGGGCTGATTTAGGAATGAGCGTTTCAGAAAGATCATGAGCTTTGCCATTGCGGAACCAGCTTTGAGTAGTCGTAGCTCGTACGCTGCCGACATTTTTGCCGCCAACGAAAATATCGAGCTGATTCGGTGTGCCTTTGCTCGACACATGATGGTTGGATTCCATCACATAGTGAGATGCGGTCTCATCAATGATGCTCCCGCTGCCGGTACCGCTCTGAGTTCGGACTCTCAAACAATTTCCGAACACACGATTGGACAGCCCATTTCCGCCAAGTTGTTCGGGTTTGTCAGGTTCGGCAATCGGTGGCGTGTTGGAGTCCGGATCCGGTGTTGATTTCGGTTGGCAACCGAGCGAACACAGCGACAACACTAGAGCAGCAAAAATTGAGGTTCGGAAAATCATTAGTTTCGTTTGTTAAAGGTTTCTTCTCGTGTGAGCTGCAGCGTGATGGCTGCGCCGAAAATCCGGAGTGATTCGAGCATTTCGCGATCATAAAGCGGCTCATGCTCATAGCCGATCACCGTCAATGCTCCGTGAGGCGTTTGCACTACCTCACCGAGCAGCTCGTCACCGATTGATTCAACCAGCCATAGCAGCTCGTCCGCCAACAAATCTTCAGTGTCGGTCGGCTTCAGGCGTTCCAGTACGCAAATCGCAATGTCATAATCTGCCTTTTGCGTGGTTCGCGTCATCGCCTCGCAGCGGCGAGCGTTTGGCCAAACCGAGATCTCACGTTTGGCCAATGCCTTCAGATCAAACGTTGGCGACAGTTTTTTGATCACCGGAGAAGTGAACCGGCGTTCGATTTCGGCTCCTACGGCAGCAGCGACCTGTTTTGATTTGGATCTACGAGGGATGTCGCAACTCATGGGCTATTCGGAATCTCGCGTAAATGGATTCTGTATCGATCTCGCGTTGGGCCTGAGTAACACCAGCAACCGTCGTTTACGCCAAGTGATTGCACCTCGTAAGTTTGTTTGACGCCTGCGACGGTATGTTCTATCCGGTGACCAGGTGTAGGCGTGATCGCCTGCTCCTCGTAAACCAGTCGAGTGACCATGATCAGCACGTCAGTTACTTTTGATCGAACGGTAGTTCCGACGTCGGTGGTTCCTTCGGCCGTTGTCGCTCCGAACACTGCATCATCAATGCAGATCGTTTTCAGGCCAGCTCGATAGACAATTTTCTGACCAGCCGCCTTGGCGGTGGTTGCCATCGCGATCTGCAATGCACGATTGAACGGATTCATAAGGGGTGGCAGAGTACCAAGCCCTCTGCCAGGGCAATCGACATCAACAAAAAAGTATGAGAAACGTTAGGCGAGAATTGCCTCGGTCGCTGTCATGGCTTCCGTTTTGATAATTGGAATGCCTTCAACTTCGGTGGGAAGCGGTGCCGGCGTGCCCGTCGCATTGGTGGCCGTTCGGCTTTTCCGTAGCTGTTTCAGTGATCGACGGCCCATGACGATATGCGTTGGCTTTCGTTCGCCGGGGAAAAGTTCGAGGGCATCGTAAATCAAATCGTCGGTTAGCCCTTTGCCAGCCTGGGCGGTCAGGTTGCAGATCCGTACAACGTCGTGAGCTCCACCAATCTGGAGTCCACACCAAGCGGATGCGGGAGTATAGTAGGCTGGATAATTCTTTCCGTCGCCATCAACAAAGTTCTGTATGATGGTCTCTTTGAATTCGACAGGAGAATCCTCGATCAGTACTCCGGAAACCGCTTCCTCACCCATGCGGACCAGATAAACGCTCGATCCCGTGTTGGCGGTCGATCCTGTTGCGTTGACCACATGAGCGGTGTCTGCAAGTAGCAGGACGTTGGCCAAACCGACAAATCCACCACCGGCACCACCAACGGTCCCATTGAGGACTTGTTTTTCAAAAGCAAAAAGAGCGGCTCGGAGATGTCGCAGGCCTTCGCGAGCGATCAGGGCGGTAGGGCCACCTTTCTTCCATCGATCGGCAACAGCGACGTCGACGGCGAAACTGAAATCAAGGATTTTCAACGTGATGGTGACCAGTGTATCACCGGAGTGCGAGAAGTCACGACCGGCGTACTCGGCACGGAAGCCTACCACCGGGGCAGCGGTTTCCTTCGTGTACTTGTGGACTTCACCATTGGATGAATAGTTGACTGGCAAAGCGGTCACAAATGGAGCAGCGTTGCTCAAGTCGGTGACTTCAATGTCGGAAAGATCGAGTGCATCGGCGATGCAGTCGGCGATAGTAAGGAAATCGTTGGCCATTTCAGTGGTAGTGTCGGAGGAGAAGAGTTGCCGGCCAGGTGGGCTTCATGACCGGCAGTGGAAGTCGGCGAAAAGAGCAGAGAGAAAAGGAAGTGGAGAGAGAAGGATGATTAGCTTTTGTTGGCGATCTTGATTTTGCTTGCCAACCCGGTTCGTTTTGCTGGCGCGTCACCATCGCCGAATTCTGGTGCTTTGGGTTCACCACGATCAATCGAGCTGAGCTTCTTGTTCAGTGCATCAATGTCGCCATTTTTGGCAGACAGCTGTTGATTCAGCGCTTCGCAGTGTCGGTCGAGAGCCGCCTCATAGGATAGACCTTCGGCTGCCCATTTCGATCCGTTTTCAGAACCGAACTTTTCTACGAATCGCTTCAACGTCTCTGCAAATTGAGTGCGTGGATCTACAACAGGGGCTTCGGTCAATTGGACAGGACTGGTTGTCGGAGGCACCGTTGACGTGCCAGAGGTTTCAGTGAGTTGGTTCTGAGTTGGTTCGGTTTTGGTTTTGGCCATGATTGACTCCGAGGAAAAGATTTCGACGGGTACGTTGTCGCCGTCGGTGAATTTTGATTGGGTACGGTGATCGGCTCCGTACAAGCAGACGGCCATACCGCGTAAGCCCCACTCGCGAACAATGATTGCCGGACCAGAGAGCTGATAGCCGTTGACTTCAGTTGTGAATCCGTCTGGGACGTACTCCAGCCGCTCTGTGCGGAAGAAAATTGAAGCCTGGTATGGGATTCCCGCGTCTGATTCCTTCATCAGCCTGTCGGCGCGATCGTCAGGTTTGAACGAGATTAACTTTCCAGAAAGCCGCAGGCCTCGCTTATCTGCTCGAAACTTTTCGATGTATCCGAGGGCCTCCTCATCGTCGTGCCGCCAGTCGATCGGCACCCTTTCTTGATCAGCGGAGAAGCCAGCCATGTCATGGACGATGGTGCCCCAATACCAGTGGTCAATGGGTTCAGCCGAACGACCGAGCATGTTGATAGGAGCTTCGGTGAATCCGTCGCCGGCCTTGCTTGCAGCCAGACGCATCGCTCCACACTCAAACTGCATTGCCTGTTTGGGCACGCTCTTTGTTTCGGGAGAAAATTTTGTTTCGGCGAGTGCGTGGGTCATGGTCGGGTGTAATTTGATTTGCCACGACGGATGAGGCGGGCAGGCAGATGCATGGTTTTCGCGACTGCTTGAATGATTCCGTCTACATATTCAGGAAAAGAGATTCCACGTTGACGAATTACCTTCTTTCGAAGGCGCCTTGCAACCTTTCGCTGCCGTCGCTCTTCGAGTACTCGTCGCCGATTGTGGTCGATGCAAAACGTCTCATCGAGTTCAGCACGCGAAATTCGGCCATCGGCTGTCAATTGCATTGGCTACTTCTCCTCGTCCTCACGAACGTTTAATGAAATCGTCTGCGGCAGGAACGATAGTGGTACGTTGCGTTCTTGGGCGTATTGGATGGCTTCGGCGATTCGATCAACGTTGTCATACCAGTCGCCTCGGCCGCGTTCCTTCACGATGCGTTGGGGATTATCAAGACCTGCTCCAATCGCCAGCAAGTCACCATTCACTTCTTTGGCCTGATCCCACCACGGCATACCAGTTGCCACCCACTCCCAATCGATGTCGCTGATCGTCATTTTGCCGGGCAACACGATTTCATCATCGAGAATGCCAAGTGAGACACGCCAGTAGGTCAACAGGTTGAGCAGCTCTCGAAGGTCGGCCGATTTCGGCTTGCAGGCACGCTGGTAGTGCAACCAGGCCGCGCGGCTGCCGAAGAAATTAGTGAACGATTCGTTATAAAAACTGAACGGTATGTCCAGTGCCTTGAGGGCAACCTGAATCACCAGCTCGCTGAACGCCTGAAACTCGCTCGATGGGTTTTTTGATTCGAGAAACTCGGCTCTGTCACCTGGCTCAAGCTCAAGCTTGACGGGTCCACGTCCGAAATCGACGTCGTATTTTGCTTTGCCATCCTCATCGACGGCAGTGACGGTATGGTCACCCGTTCCATCGAGTGATTCGTTGTAAAACACCCAAGCGAAGTACTGAGAAACTTTCGTTTTGGCTAGTGCCAAGTCGAAATTTTCATAGACGTCTCGCAGCGGGTTGAGCGCGGCCGCGATGGGTGAAATTCCACGAATCTGATCGAAGCGATCATAGTAGCCCACCATTTCCATGCGATTCGCCGGTATCAAACGATCGAATTGCAATCCGTTTTTGGAGCGATTCCAGAGTGCATAGGCTCTGGCACGGCCCCCCTTATCGACTTTTACACCATGAACCCAGTTTCCGGCTTCCGATTTGGACGGATCCTTGATTCGGTCGGACTCAATTCCGGCGAGATGGCCAGAGGCGAGCTTCAAAAATCCGACGTCACCGTCGATCACCCGCCGAATCTCTGCGATTCGCAACATGCGCGGCAGGTTGTGTCTGCCAGCCAGGTCGAAATTCCAGGGTAGCGACCAGTTGGCGACGAACTTTTCAATCTGTTCGTCGAATTCCACGTTGCCAGTCCGGCAGTGAAACTCAAAACTGGCGACGTAGTCCAGGTGTCGTCGAATCATCCAGCTCGCAATCGCGAAATTGCGAGCAAGATCTCTGCCGTTTGCATGAAGCCTGGATCGCTTCGATGGATCGAGGACGTTGTCTTCGCTGCCGGAGTAGATCCGGGCAGTCTTTCGTTTGCCACGTGCCTCTGTGGCGTCATAATTGAACTGAGTCAGCGAACGGCGTTCGTCCGCAGTCAATCCGGGAACGGAGAATCGTGCGTCAGAAGGGATGGCGGCGAAGGCCAGGCTCATAGTGAGAATTGCAGAGTACACGGACGAGAGACTAAGCATTGCCAAGGTTGAATGACGCGAATCGCGGTTTTCGATGCCGCAAAACTGCATCCTCTGCCATGAGCTGGCGCAACTCTCGACGGAGACTGTCGTGGTCAATCGTGACGGACGTACCATCAACGTTGATCGAGGTGGCTCCGGTAGCGAGGGTTTCCCGGATCGTGGCAATGCGAGCGGCGATTTCTTCAGGAGTCATAATCGCAGACAAAGAAAAACAAAATCTTAAACGGGCAATTAGCGTTTCTTGCGAATATGTGCTTTCGCCGGTTGGGCTTTTGCGCCGCTGGTCGGCCCGGAATCAGTGTTTGCTCGATTTTTGCTGGGCGATTTCGAGCCAACCTTTTCTCCGTTCTGCGGAGACTTTTTTTTGCCACCGGCCACACGCAGTTCGTAGGAACGATCAATTCGGTTCTGACCACAGCATTCACATGATGTCCGCCGCCATACCACAGTGTTGTAATGGTGGCCGGCCGGTGTGATACCGTCGATCCGTCTGGACTCGACGTTGTGGTAGGAAGTGTGGTCGGTCGATCCACAGGACGGACAACGGCCGGGTATAGTTTCGCTGGTTTTAGCTTTCATTTTGAATTGGGGTTGGGAGTTACAGGTAGGACACCGCCGCGCGGCGACGCTTGGTTTTCTTTTTGGTGTTTTCCGGCATCGTCATCACGACACAGCCGACACCGACATCGAATAGGTGGTTGTCAGGTCGCCCCGGTTTCTCTCTAAACACGTTGACGTCTCGACCTTTACCGTGGGTTGTCTCGAAGGTTTCCGCATGGCAGTTTGCCGCGAACATACGGTGCATGATCACGCTTTCTTTGCCAAAGAGACTGAGGTCTTTGGGATCTCCCAAGGCAGTCGCCAGGCGAAGGAAAAACTGATGCTTCCAATAGTTGGTGTCAAAGGTCAACAGTCGCGATGCATGAGCAGGCTGCGGCGCTAAAATCCACTCTTCGCCAACCTGCTCAGTCCGTTTTTTCTTCCATTCGCTGATCGGAGTATCCGCAGGGCCAATCCCCTTTCCTTTCGACGGCATCATGAGCGCAGCCATTTTGTGGGTTCGGACGAATTCGTGAATTTGCTTCGTCCAATTGCCAGAGTCGATTCCCCATCGCTCAACACGCATTACGTTTCCGTCTTCCCGCTTCCAATCACGAGCTAGAATCAGCTCGGCCAGGTCAGTCAAACCGGCTCGGATCGCTCCCTCGATCCCACGTCTCGGATACTGCTTTGCCAAGGTAGCGTGAATTTCTTTGTAGTTGAATTCTCGCGACCGTTGCTCTGGCCAAGTGCCGTAGTCGATGATCGCTCCACGCCCGTTGTCTCCAAAAGCAGCGACCCCCCAATAGAGCAACCGTTGTTGAACGTCGGTGAACGCCGTCAACTTCGTGGCCCAAACGGGCAGGATGCCACGAGCCACACCATTGACCTTGGCAGCGATCTCGACAGCCGACACATGCCATTCGTCGCCGCTCGTTTCGAGGTGAGGTGCGTTGTTGTACTCAGCATCGAACACGTCTTTGCCGAGTTTGACCATCAAGTGAAAACAGTACTGAATGGCTGACACATCGGATTCGCTCTTTCGAGCTGGCCAACCAGCTCGGAATCCTGCCTCGATTTTCTTCTGATGCTTGCGGTACCAAGCGTTGGCAGAGTCAAAGTCGCCTGTTCGAAGTGCGTCTGCTCTTAGCTCGAGGTATTGGTCGACCAGCTCCGGGTGCTTCGCTTCCCCGTAGAGCATTCGCGTCCGCATACCATCCCACTCAGGATGCACATCACGATCGAGGATTTGATCAGCCATATCGTCCGGCTGAATGACGGTAACAGGGGCGAGTGCTGTAATCTCGACGCCGCCAGGCCCAGCCAACCCCAGAATCGCTGCCGTCATCACTTTCATTCGTTTGGCAATTTGCGATTGGCTTCGAGCGGACACATCAGTCTGCGGATCGTCGATCAAACAGAGGTCAGGCCGGATGGTGCCCCACTCGGTCGTATGTTTCATCCCACGAACGCGGCCGAGAATACCACTGCACTGAATCACGCATCCGGAGCTAGCCGATCCTGGAATTGTCGGAAGTACAATCCTCCGGTCGCCATTCCATTCAATTCGCGTTCGCTGGCCTTGATAGAGTTGGCCTTTGCAACGATTGGGGGAGGAAGCAACCTCCTGAATGGGCAAACAAACCTCTGGGAAGTCAGCGGCGAGCAGCTCATTGGTTTCGAGCTCTGTTTTGATTGTCGAAAGCATCTCAACTGCGGCCGGTTTGTTGGCCCCAATGAGTACCACATACTTCCGATAGCCGTAGAGGATGGCCCAAATCGCAGCCCGTTCGAGAATGGTGGTCTTACCGTAGGCACGCGGCATGGCGATGGCTTTGAGTCCGCCACGAAGGATTTTCTGCTCCGCCTCAGCGATCATTACCAAATGGTCGTCCGACCATTCGAGCTTGAACTCTTTGGCGAAGTAGGTTTCCAGGAAGACTCGCAGCGACTTGGCGGCTGACGCTCGCCGTTTGGGATCCTCGATAGACGGGAACTCTCCCAATTCGCGGCCTTCTCTGCTCTTGCGTGCCTGACGTTCGCGCTCGGTCTTTTTCTTGTGCTCGTAAGCGTCTGGACCGATCCGCCAGGCGGTTGCAGTGACGGGTTCGCCCGATATTGGCTGGGTGCGTGTTCGATTGATCGCCAGCCAGGCGGTGTACCGAACAAGGTCAACCGATTTGCCATCCGCCGAGATTCGGTCGCCGGCGGCCTGACGATGGGAACGTAGCTTTGTGTCGGTGAGGACTGTACCGAGTGGAGTGGAATTAACGAGCCTTAAAAGCTGGCTGGGCTTGAGCTGGCGAGGATTGGCGCGCGGAGAGTTCGTCACGGCTGCTACGATCGGTGCGATCAGTTTTGAGAAGGCGGCGGGTGTGAACTTTGTCATCCGAAAATGAGTGCGCAGGGCGAACGTACGAACTAGCTTTCGGTAGCCGCCGTTGCTGCTGATATCAGCGCGGTTGGTTAGGGCCGTCGATGAGGTGAGAACTCTCGGCGGTCCGCGTCTTTATTTGCCGTTGGCGATCAGCCAAGCGGTATAGTGGATGAGGTGGATAGTGCCATCGCCGTTGGCAGGCGCTCCGGCCTCGATGTCTTGTTTGAGTTCCTCGATCGAGAACTTCCGTTTGCCTGCCTTTGAGATCAACTCGGCAGCTTGCTTGATGGTCAGAGAGGTTGGGTCAAGGCTCATTTAACTTTTGAGACTTGCCCGTTGGCTCGCGTGGCCTTCTTTCCGGTGAAAGCTTCCCAGCGTTGAACAATGACATCGCAATACAAAGGATCGATCTCCATCAGAAATGCATTGCGTCCGGTCTGCTCAGCGGCGATCAACGTTGACCCGCTGCCACCAAAGAGGTCGAGAACATTCTCATCTGGTCGCGACGAGTACTGCATGGCCCTCACGGCGAGCTCGACCGGCTTCTCGGTCAGGTGAACCATTGCCTGATGGTTCAGTTTCTTGATAGACCAGACGTCAGGAACATTATTTGGCCCAAGAAAGATATGAGCCGCTCCCTCACGCCAACCATAAAAGCACCATTCATGGTCGCCCATGAAATCCTTCCGGGTCAGCACCGGATGCATCTTGTGCCAGATGATGGCCTGCGAGAATTTCAGGTGATGCCGTTTGAGAAACGGAGGGTAGTTGATGCAGTTGGCGTAACCTCCCCAGATGTAGAATGATCGACCAGACTGAAGTACTCGTGCCATGTTCCCGAACCAGGCATTGAGCAGCCGATCAAATTCGGCCTCCGAAACAAAGTCGTTTGCAAGCGGTCGATCTTTAGGGCGGAGCTTTCGATTGGTCGGCTTCTTGTCTCCACGTGCGGCATCGAACGATTGATGATGCGTGACTGCGTCGGCAGACTTGGCAGCCGCGATCGCGTTATTGCTTCGCGGTTCCACGTTGACGTTATAAGGAGGATCCGTGTTGACAAGGTGGATCAGCGATCCGGCTAGCAGCCGGTCAAGATCGTCAGTTGCCCCGGAGTCACCACACATGAGCCGGTGATTGCCGAGCTGCCAAATGTCGCCCCGCTGGGTGATTGCTTCGTCCGGAGGCATGGGAACTTCGTCTGGATCGACAAGCCCTTCAGCCGTGCCGGTATTGAGAAGTCTGACCAATTCGTCAGTGTCAAATCCGAGGATGTCCAGATCATAGTTGATCTCTTTCAGTGCTTCGATCTCTTCGGCCAGTAAATCGATGTTCCAGCTTGCCAATTCATTGGTCTGATTGTCCGCAATGCGATAAGCCCTGATTTGCTCGTCAGTCAAATCGTCAGCGATTTTAACCGGAACACGTTGGAGTCCCAGTTCGATGGCAGCCCAGTATCGCCCATGTCCAGCGACGATGACATTCTTCTTGTCGACTACGACAGGTTGCTGCCACCCAAATTCTCTGATCGAGCGAGCAATGGCGTCAATGTTGTGATTTCTCGGATTGCGATCGTAGGGAGTGATGGACTCAATCGGAACGAGTTTGATCTTCAATAGTTTTGACCTGTTGAAAGAGAATAGGAGGTTCTGGATCCGGACGCTGTTCGACGCGATGGAGCGAGTCGCCGTCATCAAATATAGGGAGGCCAGCCGAGCATCTCGCTCGCATTAGCTTAATTTTCTCAGCACTCCCGGCCGGGTGTTTCGTCGCGCTAAGAAACATCGAATGCAAGCGATCCTCGTTTACTCGACGTAGAATGCGTTGTCAGCGCCGCGAGTACTGATTTGGCGTGCTGCTCGCTGGCCGGATCGGTCACCATGCCTTTTGATAGCACTGAGGAGATGATTTCCTTCCTTTTCCGGTCGCTCATTCGATACAATAGAGCCGCAACTAGATCTTCAGCCTTCGGTTTGACCGAAGTACTTACAGACTGGTTGCCAGAGACTTTTAGAGATCCGTCCAAGGTTTCGACGATTTTTTCCGACCCGATACTGGCTGATAACCTGTAGCGGATTGGATATTCGCCGGGTGACAGCGAGTCACGGTCAAAGCGTTTCGAAGCGATCGTCGCCAAGCCTGACCAAAAGAGGTTGAGGTTTTGCATGGTGCGATTGTATATGACGTTTTTTTCAGAACGGACTTTTTGCGCATGCGATTGAAAGAGAAGATCGAGCGAGCAGCAACGATTCGCGAACTGCGAATCTCGAAACGATTCCCCTATTGGTTCTCAGATCTCGATATCTGTGCCGCGTTCGAACTAGAATCGATCAGCAGACCAGCACGAATGAACCGCGATTTGACGCTGCGAGCGGTTGGTCAATGCCCGAGCTGCCGGCAGGTAGGGTTACTCGGATGCGGTTGGTGCTGGAGTGACTCGCGTTTGGCCACACCAAATGAAGAGGATCGCGTTGCGATCTTGCGTACATCGCAACTAAACGGAATCATCCCACGCTGGCTCCCGGATTTATCTCTGGCAAGAATCTACCGGATTGATCGTCGACGGATAAGCCGATTATTCTGGACAGGAATCCTTTGCAAAAACTGCTGTTCTTGCAACAAATCTCTTTGCTTGGCCTGCTTTTTACGAACAAATAGGCCCTAAAATTTTTTTTGGAACCAACCAAGTATGTCTCACTAACTGGCCCCTCGTTGTGTGCCCGGCCCGCCAGGATGGCGGGAAGTACCTACTGACGCCCGACGGCCCGATGCCCCGGCAAGCCGGGCTGTTCGATTTTGCTGCACCCCCTCGGCTGCGGACGGGCCGCGCGGCACTGACCAGCAAGGCTGCCCTACTCGTATCGTCGCAGGATCTCGGCACGCATCGCATCAGCAACACAACGCAATATGTTGAGTGCCTCGCCAGCCTCCGGGCTGCTGGTGTTGCGAACAATCTGATTTAGCCTGTCGAGTCCATCGAGTACTTCGTTGCCGCCTGGTATCTCCGCGCGTACGGCTCGCGACAACGCCTGAGCGCCACTGCCTCCGTATTTCTCGCGTAGTTCTTTCGTTCCCATCAGCGTAGTATAGGCGTTGCATTCGGATCGCGATACCCTCCGCTCTCTACCACCGGTCACGAAGCAACTGCATGACCAGGAGATATCCATATACGATGCTCATGGGACTTCGGGTCGGTAGCTTGGAATTCCGAGGCGTTTCCTTTTGTGCGTAATGGTGGTACGAAGCCGTCCATATCTGGATGCGAGTTGGGAATCCGACATTGTCCCGAGCAATGCCAGTTCCTCTTCAGTGAATGTGGTCCGTCCACTGCGAGGTGTTTCGAAGATGCTCCGGCGAATCACTTTCAGCAAAGTGCCGAGTCTCCATTTATCGGTTTGCCGCCCCCAGCCACGAAACCTTGAAATTGTCGGTTCGCCACGCTGGTGTAGCACTTCAACTATTTTCCGGTAGGACAGTCCTGATTGTCGCAACTCAACCAGCTTCTGAATAAACTTTTGCTCGGCAAGATCGACAACTCGAACTCCGTTTTCCAATCGGTATCCAAACGGCTGAATCCCTTGTCGTCGATACCCAAGTTCAGCAACAGTGTGAGCGTTGACTGATGAAATTCTCTCGCCTGTCAGTTCGCTTTCCAATTGGGCTAAAGTCGCGACAATCGAAAAGAATGCCCGTCCTATCGCGTTGGTGGTATCAATTGGCTCCGTCACGCTCACCAACTCCGCGTTAGATTTTTCCAAACGATCGCTCAAAGTGAACACGTCCTTGAGCGATCGAGACATGCGAGAGATTGAATAGACAACGAGCACCCCTTTTGACTCACACGCAACTTGCACAGCTGACTCCAATTGCTCACGACCAGCCAGTCGTCTGCCGCTTTTACCGGCATCCGAGTAGCAGGTCAAGAGACTGAGATTCTTTGTGGCGCACAGTCGTCGGATTGATTCCTTCTGATTGTCGAGACTGATCCCTTCTGCGGCCTGTCTTGGCGTTGAGACGCGACAATATCCGATTGCCGTGCGTTGGGTGACGACTGTCATCTGACAGCGATTCCCGAGCGAAGATATAACCAGTAGTCGGCTGAGGTTGGATCGTCCGACAACTGCCGGAATCCGCGATTCGTGAGCCACGTTTCGCACGATTTGATTTGTGCTTCGTCACTCTGGTTTCTCGGCTCGAAACAATTTCCCGAACCGTGAACGTCGCTGACAAACCAGTTGTGAGTTCTGAATGGATGCTGTTTGACGAGCGAAGAACAGAGCTGCACATAGGAGACCTTTCGCTCTTCGGCCAGACTGATTGCCCCTTCGAGTTCCTCGAATTTTTCAGCGAGTATTCTGGCTTGTGGCCTTAGTTCTTGCCTCCAAAGTGCTGCACGAAGTTCACGTGCTGCCTTCAGGCAAACTAATTTCAGGTGCAACAGTCGTTCTGGGGACGGGTGGATTTCAGCAAATCCGCACAACGCAGTCCGGTAAACACTTTGATAGTCTGATATTTTTTCCATGGTTTCGGCCTTCGGGGAAGGCCCTCCAGATTAGGGTGATGACCTACCACGTAGGTCAGTGAAAAAAAATTGAAAAAAGGTGCCCCGTTCGAAGCGAGGTGACGGTCACGGGGCCACGACCGTCACAAAGGGATCAGTTAGGCATCGACGCAATCGACGTAATGTGTCGATGCGAGATGATGTGCAGGTTGCTATCGACCACTACGGCAGATGTTCTGCCTGCGACGACGATATTGCCTGCGTGAACGGTGTACTGAGTACCATCGCTCATCGTGATCCGTTTCTTGTTGTCTTCGCCATCGAAAATGGCATCTTTTACTTCTTGTTCACTCATTGTTTTCCCTTTCTTCATTTGATTTGCCTGAACACCGCGTTCAGGCTTCTCATTAAATATAGCTATTATTCGTCGTCGTGCAATAGACATTGCACGAATTCCGATCATTTTTCGGAAATTATTTTCTCTTCGATTTTCCTCGTGTTTTCTGCGGCTCTTTTGATTGTTTCTTGGTCTCCCAGGCTTTTTTTGCGTTCGCTCGCTGCCATTCCGGGTCAGCCATTGATGGGTTGCCGGGCTGATCTCGCACGTGCGGCCGAATGAGATCGACCTCGTGCGCGAAGAACACCGTTTGTCTGGTGGTGAGCGCATGACCAAGCCCCATCCGTCGAGCGTGCCTCCGTACCGTGTCCGCTGAGCAGCCCAATAATGCAGCGACTTCGCTTGTGGTTTTGATTTCCGTCATAGATTTCCTCTGCTCCAATCCTACCAAATCATCGACGTGAATCAATAGAAAGATAGAGCGATTTTTACGGAGGTTCTTGACTACAGGACTACGGAACCGAAGGTTGCAGGTTCAAATCCTGCCGGGTGTACTTGATTCAAGCCCCCTTTTTTTGCGAAGCAGCCGCAACGTATAAACTTGATCAGACCGTCCCGTTAGGGACGAAATGTCGGAAGCAGTCAGAATCAATCCAACCCTCATTCCCTTTTCATAGACTGAGCCGCCGAATCATCGACGTGCAGCACCAGTCCGAGTGCATCACCGACACGTTTCAGGGATTGCCAGAACCCGTTGCCTGCAATCGGCAGACTCCCTATCATTAGCGGTTCGTTTTTCGATCCCAGCCGCCCCGGATGGGGTGGACTTGTTTGGCCGATGGAGCCGTTTGTGATATTGTTCCCTGCTTGTTTGCTTGCTTTTGCCTCGTGGTTTGATCCCTACCTGCTGATCGGGACATGGATGGACGGGACCGCCTCTGCGAGCCACGCGGGAATGGGACCGGAGCTGCAAGTCCCGTTCTACTTCTGGGTGGTCTTTTGTACGGCGGTCATCGCCCTGTTGTCGCTGGACATGTTTGTCTTTCATCGGCGGTCCCATGAGCCGACGCTGAAGGAGGCCTTGGGCTGGACCATCTTCTGGGTTTCGCTGGCCATGTCGTTCAACGTATTCGTCTGGTGGAACTTTGGGCCCCGTTATGCCACTGAGTTCTTTCTGGGCTATCTGGTTGAAGAGTCCCTTTCGGTCGACAACCTGTTCGTCTTTCTGGTGATCTTCAAATACTTCTCCGTGCCGATGAAATATCAGTACCGGGTGTTGTTCTGGGGGATTCTCGGTGCGATTGTGATGCGGATGCTGTTCATTCTGGCGGCCAGCCAGTTGATTATGCACTTTGAATGGATTTTTTACATCTTTGGAGCGTTCCTGATCTGGACCGGCTTCAAGTTGGCATTCAGCCACGGTGTGGATCCCAATCCTGAGGAGAATGTGGTGCTGCGCTATGCCCACCGCTGGCTTCGCGTCGCTCCCGGAGATCACGGCGACCGGTTCTTCGTCAGGCTCGACGGAAAACTATTTGTCACGTCGCTGTTTCTGGTGCTGCTGGTGGTCGAAAGCACGGATGTGGTATTTGCGGTCGATAGCGTTCCGGCCATTTTCGGAATCAGCCGCGAACCGTTCATCATTTTCACCTCGAATATTTTCGCAATCCTCGGCTTGCGGGCACTCTATTTCGTGCTGGCAGGCGTGATGGACTTGTTCAAATACCTCAGCCACGGCCTGAGCGCAATTCTGATTTTCATTGGCGTCAAAATGATGCTCCACCACTTCTGGGAGCCCCCCCATTGGGTTTCCCTATCGGTAATCGTGGGCGTTCTCACGGTTTCCGTGGTTTTGTCGGTCCTTGCGTCGCGACGGGAGGCAAAGATAACTCCGGAAGAGTAAAAATACCTGATTGACAGCCCGTTTCCATGCTTTATGATTTTCTTCGTTCGAATTTGCGGCGACAGCGTTTATTGATTTCGTTTATTTTTGCCGTCCATCGCACATTCGATGGAATCACCTGATGAAACAAACTGCAACCAAGCATCGTATCCGTCGCAAGAACGAGCCACTGCTTTTCTTTAAACAGTTCTTCCGGCACCCCGGTCAAATTGGGGCCATTATCCCGAGTACGCGTTTTCTCGAACAGCGAATCCTCAACATGGCACAAGTCCGCTCCGCACGGATGATCGTTGAACTGGGGACCGGCACAGGCAGTACGACGCGAGCGATCCTGCGGTCGATGGCGCCGGATGCCCGTTTACTGGGGATTGAAATCAATCCGCACCTCTATACGCTGGCCAAAAATATTCAGGATGACCGATTGATTGTCCATCATGGGAGTGCTGCCGATCTGGCAGAAATTCTCCAGCAGTACCACTGTGAGAGTCCGGACATCATTATTTCCGGGATTCCATTCTCGACGATCCCGCCCGTCATTGGCTCAGCCATTTTGCGATCAATTTCAGGGGTACTGTCGCCCAACGGCCGGTTTGTTGCGTATCAGATGCGCGATCATGTTGCCAAGCTGGGAAAGCCGTTTTTAGGAAGCGCCCAGCAATCGCGGTTGGAGTTGCTAAACCTCCCCCCCATGCGTGTCTATCGCTGGGATCGCAGCTCAATGCCGGGCAGCGGAGAGTAGAACCCGTTCACTGCTTCAAATCGTAGTCGGCAGGTGTTTTTCCCTGGATAAACTTCTTGAATCCAAAAGGTGTCGGCTTGAATAAGTCCACCGGACTGACATCCCGATCCGGATCAATGGAATCCTCCATTTCGAGACACCAGTAGGCAGCATTAACGATCAACCGTGTCAAATCTCCGTGCTCGAAATCACTGGCCGCTCCGATGGTTGAGGTCACGATGCGTTGCCGGGAATCGCTGTCGGCTACCGCTCGCTCACGCACCCAGACCAGCGGCATCATGGGATCATTCCGTCGGTCGCCTTCAGTCGCAACGGAAGTCGGTTCCATCCCATTGAGTATCTGGCCCAAGACAATGGGAACGGCATCGGCAGGCAAGTCATTGATGCCGTAAACATCGCTTGGCCCCCAAATATCGTTCACGCCTCGCAAAATCGGATGATCGTGTTGTTCGGGCACAATGACGCCGCGAGTGCTTTCGGTTCCGTGGTTACCATGATGCGAGACCCACGTTTCTCCCAAAATCTGTTTGCCAAATCCACCCGGCCACTCGGCCCCGTAGTTGTAGCTGAATTTTCGGTAGGCACTTTGACGGCTCAGATTAAACGCGTGCGTCGCGGTCCGCAAGGCGATGATCGGTTTGCCCCGTTCAACGTAATCCACAAAATGCTTCATATCCGCATCCGGCAAATTGCGAAATCGCCAAGCGAGGATGACCAGATCAGCGTCCTCAAGAAATGCCATTCCGGGTATGTTGGTCTGATGGTCCGGATTGATCTCACCCGTTTCCGGATCGATGGCAAACAGGACCAGGCAGTGAAATCCAAACCGCTGGGAGAGTACCTTTCCCAGCATCGGAAGTGCTTCTTCGGAGCGGTACTCTTCGTCGCCGGAGAGCAGCACCATTTTCTTTCCCACCGCTATCTCGGCCGGAGGCACATATTCGCAATACAGTTTCGAGTCCTGTGCGCCCGCCATGGGTCCGCCCCAAACGTTCAAACAAAAAATAATTCCGTAAACCGCCGCCGAAATCGGCTTGATATGAGCAGCGGGACCTAGGTGTTGGAGCAGTCGCATTGATCGTCCTCACTTTGAGCAGGAACAAGTTCAGGGGAGCCATTTACGAGAGTTTGTAGAACCATCAGTTTAGCAGATGGTGCTGTTTTCTCCTAACCCCGCCCCCCATCACGATAGTAACGCAACCAAGAAAACCACTCGCAGTCGGCTTCGGCTTGCGGATAAGCTAAACGGTGGGCAACTCTCGCGAGCGGTTACAAAATTGCACCAGGCGCTGCAGGAACAATCGATACGCCTTGCCCATTCGGCGAGGCTCCCGCAAATTCGGGATGGAACGCAGAAATTTACTCCAACTGCAAGCGAAAACAAGGAAGAATTGAGCGACTTTCTTGTTCAATCCGACGCTTTTATCCGTAGACCTCCATGTCTTCTTCCCAGCCGACCGTTCTGCCCCCCCGTGGTCTTCGGACACAGATTCATTCCACTTTTGAATCGGCAATTCGCTTCCGTTCGGCCTGGGACCGCATTTCGGCCGATGTACCGGTCCATGGATGGAGTTGGTTCGCAAGTTGGTGGGATGCATTTGAAGACCACAACCCGTGGGAAAAAAATCAATTGGCGTTGCTGACCGTCACCGATACTGACAACACCTTGGTCGGCGCGGCACCAATGTATATTTGCTCACAAAAAAGCTTCCGAAGCCTCCGGTTTCTTGGAGACGGGAAAGCAACGACCGACTATTTGCGGATACTGACCGAGCCGGGCCGTGAAACCGAGGTCGCGCTCGCCATTGCAGACTTGATTCGTTCACACCAGTTTACCGATCGATTTGGAAACCTTGATTTGCTGGTGGTCGATGGACACCAACGGCAAGAGCCTTCCCTGCAACAGCTTTTTCAGTCGCTTACTGACTCTGGCTGGCGTTCGCAGACCGCCGAGATCGAAAGCTCCTGGCTGGCGCCACTTCCCGGAGACTGGGAGACGAAACTAAATTTGTTAGGCTCACAGCGAAGAGTCGTCAGTCGCTGCAAGAAGCGTCTGAAGGACGGTTCGATTGAGATTGAGATGATTGACGATCCCATTCATTTTGATCGCAACTGGAATGATTTCGTGCGGCTGCATCAACTGCGCCGAAGAAGTGTTGGCGATCCGGGATGCTTTGATAGCCCCAGTTTCGAGCAGTTTCTCTACGGTGCAACGCGCGCCTTGTTTGAATCCGGTCAAGCGAGATTAGTGTTTGCCAGCAAGGAGGGAGTTCGCTTTGCCGCTGCGTACTGGTTACTCTCCGACAGCACCATTTTTGTTTACCAAAACGGTATGGATCCGCAGTTCAAACGTCTTGAGCCTGGCCATCTGCTCAACACATTTCTGATTCAATGGGGCATCGAAAACGGAATGACGCAGGTTGATTTCCTGCGGGGCAACGAGCCGTATAAAAAGCAATGGGGAGCCGAACCCATGCCGCTCTATCGGACGCGATTGGTGGCACCCACCTGGTCGGCGAAGGTCAAAGACATGGTCTGGCAAACCGCCCGCAAGGTCAAGCAGACATCCCGCCAGTGGCTCAAGGGCTCGAAGCCAGAAGTTGAACTAGTGACGGAAACAAAGTAGCGAAAGCGACCGGCAGGTAAAAGTCTACCCAAGCAGTATTGTGTTTCCCAGTCGCTGGGTTGCGAGTCGCGGAGCGACTCACCTACACTTTGGTACGTTTTTATCTGCCGGTCGCCTAAGCAAATAAGCCAACAACTCATACTTTCCGTCCAATAAATACGCTTTGGTGTTCGCCATGATCAAGCGGCACGATGTCTTCGACCTTGAAAAAGCGTCCCCAAGTTCTCTCCAGGTAGCGATTGCCGTGAAAAACGACTGCCCGGTAGGCACCTCGCGGTGTGTACCTGAAATCCAGCCGATAGTCCGGCAGATCTGATTGTAGCTTACGAGTAAAATCCGGATCGCGACTATTGAGCCGTTCGAGAAAATTCTGGACCTTTTCGCCGCCCGCCCGCAACGACTCCCAACTTGCATCGTTGTGAACGGTGAGATACACCAGTCCGCCCGGTTTCAAGATTCGATAGAGCTCTGCCAGCCAGGCTGTCTCAAAAATATCGATATGGGTGAAGACGGAGAACGCGCTGACCACGTCGATCGAATGGTCGGCAATCGGAAGGCTGGGGATCGCATGATTGTGAATCAGTTTGAGTCGTTGCGGCATAAATTCATTCAACCAACGAATATGCCGCCCGTTGATATCACTGCCCCACAAGACAGGAATTTCAGTCTGGCTGCAAAAATGCCGAAGTACCCGTCCGGTGGCACAGCCGAAATCGAGATAGGACTCAATCGACACATTGCACTTTCTGGCCGCCCTCAGAACTTTCAAATAGTCGGCCAGCCCATTCATGTAGTAGACCGAATCAAAGTTGGGATTGTAGCCTTCTCGATCCGCGCATCGCGGGACAGGAAGCACATCCCTGGAAACAAACTCATCCATCGTCTGACCGTTCATCAATTCCGGCGTCAGTTGTGATCGGCGACGGAACTCTTCGCGTGGCATTTCAGACGGAGCCGGCAAGGTGGTAAACGGCTCCGTGAAGCTGTGGTTGAGCGAAATGTCTTCCTCCCAGGTCGGCATTCGATATTGAGAAAATAGATCGTCGTCAGACATCGTCATTGGAAAGTTTAAGGCTCAAGGGTGTCGTGCGCTACTCAGTGCCTTGGCGCCTCGGTGTGAGCGCCACGATTCACCGGTTTCAGTTTTGCCGAAGCCAGATGAAAACGTTTTTTTCCCTGGCCAGGAAAATCAATGGTTGCCATCCGCCGTTTTCCCTCACCCGAGAGATTGACAATTTCTCCAGTACCATATTCCGGATGTTCCACCCTCATTCCCTGTTGATACGCGCCAGGATGCAGTTGGGTCGTCTCGGATGATTCCTGCTCTTGAGCAAACTGAGCCGCAGTCTTCAACCGTGGAAACACGCCTCCTTTCGACTTGGAAGTAGGCATCGTGATTGGAAGTTGCCGAGTTCCAACCTGATAATGAGTCGTCGACTCAAATAGCCGATCAGTACCTGCGGAAGCATCGTCATCGTGGCTCTCATCGAGTTGAATCTCCAGTTCGAATCCATCGGCATCGTGAGCAAGGGTATGGCTAGGAGACTTTGGCTTAAACGCCGGTTTGAATTCGGTGGATTCGTAATCATCGTTGATATCAATCGAAGGCAGTCCGTCATTCATGAACGGTCCAACCCCCTTCATCAGATCTTCGTAGTTTTCCTCATGCCCATACGAGGACGGCTCGAAAACCTGCATCTCATGTCGCGGCAACTCCATCAGGAAGCGGCTGGGGATGGCTGGCCACGAACTTCCACGTCGAAACCGGTTCAGACAGCGGCTGATCTGCAGCTCACTGATCGCCCGGGTGATGCCGACAAAAAACAAACGGCGCTCCTCCTCGACTTTCTCTTCTTCCACCAGATTGCGCTCGTGCGGCAGAATTCCTTCTTCCAACCCGACGATGAAGACGCATGGAAATTCCAGTCCCTTGGCGGCGTGCAGTGACATCATCGAAACATATTCCGCCGAAGCGTCCCATGAATCGGTATCGGAGACCAACGACGCCTGCTCCAGGTACCGCTCCAATCCGCCTTCATCCCCGAAATCCCGTTCGAATTCTTCGGCGGCGGTAATCAGTTCGTCCAGGTTGGCAATCCGTTCGGCGGCCTCGTCCGTTCCATCGAGTTCGAGCCAGGTTCGATAGCCCGTTTCAGCAATGACCTGTTGCATCAGCGTCGCCACATCCTGGTCTGCCGCCAGCGCCAAGCGATCCAGCATGTCGGCAAACTGCTTGATCTTGCTCGCGGATGCTGCCGCGATCGTTGAAATCTGATCGCACTGCCTGGCGGCATCGGCCAGTGACATCGAGCGCTCGCGCGCGTAATCCTGTAGCCGCGAAATCGTGACCTTGCCGATTTTACGTGGCGGAACATTGATGACACGCTCGAACGCAACGCTGTCGGCCGGGTTGTTGATCAAATGCAGATATGCCAGCAGGTCTTTGACTTCCTTTCGCTGATAAAACTCAAACCCGCGCAAAATCTGATACGGAACGCCGCGGCGGCGAAAGGCGTGCTCAAGCACCCGAGACAGATAGTTCGTCCGATAGAAAATTGCAAAATCACTTGCCCGACGTTCCTGCCGGTAAATCGCTCGAGCAATGGTTTCGACGATGTTGGCCGCTTCATCTTCCGGACTGGAATAACTGACCAGCCGAACGGGATTGCCGGCTTCGTTGTCGGTAAAGAGCGTTTTCTTTCGGCGCCGCGAGTTGTTCGCAATCAATTGATCGGCAACCGCCAGGATCGACTTGGTGCTGCGATAGTTTTGCTCCAGACGAAACACCGAGGCGTTGGGGTAATCCCGCTCAAAGTCCAAAATGTTATTGATGTTTGCACCGCGCCAGCCGTAAATGGACTGGTCGGGATCGCCAGTGGCGGTCAGATTCTGCACGCTGGAGTTGAGCATGTGAATGATCTGGTACTGAGCCGTATTCGTATCCTGATATTCATCGACCAACATGTAAGCGTTGCGGCGATCAAGCGACTCGCGCAGGTCGGGAGAATGACGAAGTAGTTCGACCACATGCAGCAGCAAGTCATCAAAATCGACGCCGTTGGCGAGGCTCAGCAGCTTCTGATATTCGGGGTAGACCTTGGCAACGACGACGTCCACATAGTGTCCCGGCCGAGCCTGAAACCGTTCGCTGGGAATCGCTGAATTTTTCAACTGATGAATTTCGGTGGCGATGCGATCCGGAGCGTAGTGCCGCAAATTCACCTTCGTGTTGGCAATCGCCTGCTTGATCAGCTTCTTTGAATCGTCCGAATCGAAGATCGAGAAATTCTCCTTGAGACCGATCAGACCGGCATAGGCTCTGAGCAGTCGGGAACAGAACCGGTGGAACGTTCCGGCCCAGACATGGTGATCGGAAACCATGTTCGCCAGCCGCTTCTTCATTTCGTCGGCGGCCTTGTTGGTAAAGGTCAGAGCCGTGATGCTGTGCGAGGGCACGCCGCTGGCGATCATCTGGGCGATGCGATGTGTGATGACACGTGTCTTGCCGCTGCCCGGCCCGGCCAGAATCAGTATCGGACCGTCCATTTTTAGAACCGCCGCTTGCTGCTGTTCGTTCAAACCGGAATTACTGAAACGGTGACCATCCATAATAAATCTGACGCTAGCACTTGGCGCTGAAAAAACTTGCCCAATCATCGACACTCTTTGGCTCTATGTTATATTGTTTTCGCAAATAGACAAGGATACGGCGAAGTGCCTGTCTCCGAACATCATTCACATCATTCAAGATAGGGAAGGAGTCCTCATGGCCAGAACTCGAATTCCGTTAAGTGCTGCCGAAGAAGAATCACGAAACATGCGCGAAAAGCTCGAACTCAGTACGGCTGAAATCGGCCTCACGGTTCGCACCACCAATTGTCTGGAGGAAAAAGGGATTTTCACCGTTCACGATTTGCTCAATACATCGCGAGCCGATTTGCTGAGTATCAATAATTTCGGTGAAAAAACACTCGAAGAAGTTTACAAATCGCTGGAAGCGATTGGATTCTTCCGCCGTGGTTTCGAGAATAAACCGCGGTGATATAACTGCGGCGCAGCCGTTCAAGGAATATTGTAGAACCATTGTCCTGATCGTATTACCCTGACGAAAGCCGGGCAGGGGCAGGTTGATGGCGAGCCTGGAACGCAGGACGGGTTTTGCGATGAAAGCAGCTCTCGATCAAGTGCGTATACCCCTCGGTCATCGAGTCGAGCGAGCAATGTTCAACCACTCGCGCCCGGCCTGCGGCCCCCATCGAACGGGCCAGCTCAGGATTCGATAAAATTTCCAGCCAGCGCTCCGTCGCCTGGTCGATATCATCCACCTCAACCAGGAATCCGTTTTCACCGGAGCGGACGGTTTCGTGAATCGATCCAACCGACGGAGCCACGACGGGGCGCTCGCAGGCAAGCGCTTCCATAATGGAAACGGGACTCGCTTCATTTTTCGAGGTGAGGGTAAACAAGTCGGACATCGACAGTACGCCCACTACGTCGCTGACGGTTCCCAGAAAATGGACCTGGGGAGCAATCCCCAGTGTGCGAGCTTGCTGTTCGAGATCCGGCTTCAGTGAGCCGTCGCCCGCGATCACAAAATGAGCTTGAGGCAGTCGCTGTAATACGTTGGCAGCGATCTGCAGGAACATCGCATGATTTTTTTCCGGACGCAATGCGGCCACGATCGAAATTGTCGGTGCGTCCAGCGGGATGTTCAAACGCTCGCGCCACTGATTTCGCTTTTCCGTATCAAAACGAAAGCGTTGGGTATCGACCCCATTGGGAATCAGGAAAACTTTCGATGGGGGAAATCGCTCGTGTTGAATCTGGTACTCGGCGTGATGCTGGGCTACGGCGATGAATCCGTCCGTGATTCGAGTCAACGTTCGATTGAGTTTGCCGACTCCGTCCGGCCAACCGGTTGAATGCAGCGCCGACAGAATCACAGGCACGCCCGCTGTGTACCCTGCGATGCGTCCCCAGAACATTTTGTCTCCTGCACCCACTGTGACCACTGCATGGACTTTCTCTTGCCGGAACAACTTCCTCAGTCGTCCAACAACGGCGAGATCGAATTTGTGACGAATCAGATGATCAAAAACCGGTATTTCACTGGCAAGCACTTCCCCTAACTCGTCACGATGTTTCAAACAGGCCACCGACGGACGAATTCGGGTTCGGTCAAACTTGCGAACCATGTTGACCAGCAAGGTTTCCGCGCCCCCCACGGGCATGGTGGACAGCAGGAACATGACATTGAGCGGCAGGTCGTTTTGGGAGGTAGCGAGCATCGTGCAGTCTCAAGCTTGCGGATCAGGTTTCATAATGAAACGGCATTCGTTGCGGCAGTCGCGGATCGAAACTGAGCCAGTTCTTGATGCGTGACAAGGAGGGGTCGCCGTGATAGCGATTGATTTGAAATGGATCTTCACCGATGGGATTGCCGGAAGGCAACGTGGTACAAGCTCCCTGGAAGCCTTCAGCCTTGAGCAACTGGAATGCTTCCGCAGTCAGATGTTGGTACTGGCCGTAGGGGAACGCAAAATAGCGAACCGGCTTTTCGATGTAGGCAGCAAGTTCCCGCCCAGTGACCACCAGTTCATCGTACAGTTCGTCTTTGTCCGTGATCTCACCGACGTTGACGTGATTGCGTGTGTGCAGCCCAATTTCCACACCGGCATTGGCAAGGGCGAGAATGGATTCGGGAGTGTGAACCGGAAGCGGAACCCCCCGGTCGACATCGTGCTCAAAGGGACGCTGCTCGATGATGTGCCCCCAGGCAACAAAGTACGTGAACGGAATTCGTCGCTCGATGAGCATCGGCAACGCGAACTCCAGGTTTTCGGCGTAGCCGTCATCAAACGTGATGGCCAACGTCGGTGTCTGATTGAAGCCGCTTGAGATAATTTGCTGGCACTCGTCCAGC
This sequence comes from uncultured Pirellulaceae bacterium, assembly GCA_964414815.1. Classification (GTDB taxonomy): domain Bacteria; phylum Planctomycetota; class Planctomycetia; order Pirellulales; family Pirellulaceae; genus Mariniblastus. The sequence continues at coordinate 38,927 of CAYPXY010000039.1, forward strand.
CCTGCCAGCTGAAAGTTGTCCTGAAGCCAGTCGATCTGCTGTTCAAAATTTTTGCAGGTCATCGACCACGGGTTCGTATGGCGATCGCTCACTCGATGATAAAACAGCACGAAGACCGGCAACTGGCCAGCACGCACGAGGGATGACTTCCGCCACGCACGAATCGGCGTGGTGGACAATCGATAGGCATCAATGAGGTTCGATTTCCAATCCGACATTTCAATCATTTCCAGTTATGAGTTCTTCCCAAGTCTTGGTCATTTTTGAGGGACATGAACTAAAATGGATGACGATTTTGGGCAAAAAGGGAGACGGCACAATTGATAGAACCCGAACAACCCGTGCATCGATTCCCATTTGATATCATGCGACAGGTTTTGCGTCGCGGATAAACTGCCGTGGGCGACCGGAGCGGGAGTAGAACCTAGATTTGTAGTGACCGACCACCTACAACCCCATGCACAACCATGAAACAAAACCTATTCGGCATTCAGATTGACGCGCTGAACATGAACGAGGCTGTCGCAAGGCTCAGTGACTGGATCGATCAACCCAATCAAACCTGCCGATATCTTGTGACGCCCAATGTGGACCACACGATTTTGCTGGAGGAACAGTCTGCCTTCCGAGGAGCCTATCAGGATGCGGATCTGGTTCTGGCCGATGGATTTCCGATTGTTTGGGCATCGCGATTGCTGCGTAAACCCTTGCCAGAGCGTGTTCCCGGCTCAGAATTGGTACCTCGCTTGTTTGAATCGTATCATCGCCGCTTTTCCAGCGACCCATCGTCGCCATCTCGCAAGTTGCGAGTTTTTCTGCTGGGAGCCGGCATCGGTGTTGCGGCCCGAGCGGCCGAGCAGATCCAAAAGACCTGGCCCAATGTCGAGACCGTAGGCGTTTACAGTCCCCCCATGGGCTTTGAGAAAGATCAGGACGAGACGAACTTGATTCTGGGTCGAATTGTGCTGGCCAACCCGGATGTCATTGTGGTCGGATTGGGGGCTCCCAAGCAGGAAGTCTGGGTCCACCAAAATCGTCATCAAATCAAGGCGTCTGTGGCTCTGTGTGTCGGTGCAACCATCGACTTCCTCGCCGGAGAAAAACGCCGAGCCCCTCGGTGGATGCAGCGATCAGGCGTCGAATGGCTGCACCGGATGCTCAGCGAACCCAAACGCTTGGTAAAACGTTACGCGAAAGACGCCTGGATTTTTCCACGGCTGGTCGTTCGGCAGTGGACCAGCGGCAGCTAGCGTTGAATTGCTATCGACTCAAGACGCAGGATGCCCTAATTTCACCTCCGCCATAGTAGAGGTTTCCCGCTAAGGTATTGCGGCTATTTAGGGAGTGCGGAACTCGGTACCGCTTTGGATATTTGGATTTCATCGGTGGCCGAAACCGTCCGAAGCCATAGAAACGATAGCGGGACAGAGTCCCGCACTCCATAGAGGCTAAACGAGAAGAACGGTGTTGGGTTTAAGGAGAAAACAGGTGAGCAGGACGTTCTGGGAATCATTGAGTCATTCCATCACAACGATTGCGTTCGCAGTGTGGATTTCTGGATGTGGGTTTTCTACATCGGCAACCGCCCAGGATTTTCGAATCGATTCGGAGGTTTATCTGGCGGACGTAAAGAAGCCCGTATCACACAGCATTACGCTGTTTTCCGAACGGCTCATCGTTGACTTCCTGATGTCTGAAGACGATGACCTGAAAGCCGTCGAAGTCGTCATCTTCGATTCGCAACAACGGCGTCTGGTCCTGTTGGACATGGACCGGAAAATACGAACTGAAATTACGGACCTACAGCTTGAAAAAGTGGTCGAGTCTCTTTCACGCGAGCTGCAGAACAATGATGCGACCCGGTTCCTGACTGCCGATTCGTGGGTGCATGACACGGACTGGAGTAGTAACACCGTGACGATGACCAGTCCGAACATTGTTTACCAGTTTCGCGGAACGCAGCCGGACAATGCGGCGATCTTGCCGCGTTATGTCGAGTTTCTGGATAACTTCACCAAGCTCAATGCAACCGACCCACGCAAACTTCCTCCGTTTCCGCGGATGAAGCTGAATCAAAAAATCAAACAACTCGGCTGGATTCCATCCGAAGTCAGGGTCACGGTCAAAGCCAACGATTTTGTTAAAGAAGAGATCGACGCTCGATCTAAACACCGGGTCACGCCCGGCCTGTCCGGCAGCGACAAGGAGTGGATTGCCAATGCCAAACGCGATTGGGTCCAGCTCAAGGAAGTCGATTTAAAGGAGTATCGCGGACTCGTGCCCAGTACGGTCACCTCTGCCCGCCCGGAATCCGCCCGGCTGAAGTAGATTTTGCTTGAAAATAGGCAGTTCTGGCAAGAAACTTCCCTGATTTGGCCTGTCATGATCTGGATTTTTCCAATTTTTCCGTCCGCCAGCGAAACTTTGGGTGGGTAAAAAAAGTTTAATAATTGTTGTTTTCTTGAATGTTCGGCGTGTTACAATTCAAGACACAACGGACGGATTTGATAAAGTGGTGTTAGACACTTAGAAAAAGCTGGCTTCCATTGCCGGGGTCATTGGCCTTGGTCACCGGTTACAAGCTTCCATCAATGAACCGTCTCTTGTTTAAAGGCTGGACGTAGTATGGTACAGATCCTACACAGAGAGACTGGCAAAGTTCTGCTCAAAGCAAAGAATGAATCTTTGCGTGGTTGTAAGCTCGCGGGCTACGACTTGACAGGCGCAAACTTTGCCAACATGGATTTGCGGGGCATCAAGATTTCTGGATGCAATCTGGCCGATTCTGATTTTCGGGGTGCGATCTTCGAGCAGTCCCGCATCGAAAGTTCGATTCTCAAACGCTGTTTCTTTTCCGGTGCCAATCTTTCGGCAGCCGATTTGTCGGACAATGTATTTGATGGTGCCAACTTCAAGGAATGTTTGGCCGTCGGGACGCTGTTTCGCCACTGCAAGATCAATAACGCTTCATTCGCGAAATCGGATTTGACGAAAGCCGACTTCTTTTTTGCGGAACTGCGAAGCGATTTCAGCAACGCGATCCTGTTCGAAACGAATCTATTCGGCGCTGATCTGACCACCGCCGATTTCACCAAGGCCGACTTGCGCAAAGCCGTCATGACCGACTGCCGAATCGCGCGAGCCATTTTTGCATATGCCAAGATGGAAGGTTGCGTCGGCACCAACGGTCAACCTTGGGGCTTTGCAGTCAAAGCCAAGTCATCCAAGAAACCCTGGTGGAAAGTCTGGGAGTCGGCCAACGACTAGCCCCATCGTCATCGCCGACTCGGCTTGGACGATTTCTCTTCGCAGCCTGCCAGCGGCGTTTCCACCAGCGGTTGGGGACGGCCTTTTTCGTGGAGCATTTCGCGAATGGTGGAATTGCGAAGCGTATCCTCAACCAAGCCCAGGGAGTCGTCGAGCCGAGCATGCATCGGACAGCGCTTCTGACGGTGCGTTTTCAAGCCGAGAGGGCAATCGGTAATTCGTCGAATGGGATCCACCGCGTTGATGACTTCCAGTACGGTCAACGAATCCATGTCCCGGATCAACTGAAACCCGCCTCCCACACCTCGCCGTGATGAGAGAATTTTCGACTCGACCAACTGCTGCATCACTTTCGCGAGATAGCTTGGCGGAACCCTCGTCTCCCTGGCAATCGTCTCGTTGCCCACAGGCCCCAATTCAATATGCTGAGCCAACCAAACAATCGCCCGCAACGCGTATTCTTGTGTTTGAGAGAACACTTTTAATCCTTGTTTCCAACGCTGACTGATCATGAAGTGCCCGCAGAATGCGGACCCCAACAATATCAGCCACAATAAGCCCTCAACAGTATTTTTGCAAAGAGGAAAAAAGGCAAGCAGAAACTCTTCCAACTCTTCTAACCCTTCCTTTACGTCGTTGACACCGCCGTTGACACACTGGGCCAGAGAGCTTACAACTTCAATTATCGATAAACTTGTCTGTTATCAGTTTGGAGCAATGCGATCATGAACGTTCACAAAAACAGGTATGTAAATTTGGCTGGGAACCGTGTGGCCATCCGTGTCACCCTGACAGGCTTGGGCATGCTGGCGTGCGCGGTGCTGGGCGGTTGTGGATCGCCGTCCAATCCGCCACCC
>CAYPXY010000040.1:0-42517 GCA_964414815.1 uncultured Pirellulaceae bacterium
TTTTCTTTGCTAGCTCTAAAATAGCGCAACTTCAAAACTTACGCTTCGGGTTATGGTAAACATACAAAAGGCGGGTCCTTCGCTTACGCTTCGGGTTATGATAAACATACAAAAGTTATTTCAGGATAATTCCTGATTTGAATCTTGTGTTTGTCCCAAGTCAGAAATTTCCATTTTCTCTGTAACAAACCACCCGCCCGTTCGTTTCCATTGTAAAGGCCGAGAAAATGCAGACTGCACCACTGGCCTGGTGGAAATCCCTGCTATTACTGTGGGGTATTACTGATCCTAACCCGAAGTGTAAGCAAGGGACCATGCCTCGTCCCTCGCTTACGCTTCGGGTTGAGATTTTCACCAGGCACTGCTCACCCCCATTAGTCAAATGGAAACTTCGATCATGGACTCCGGAAAACGTCGTTGGGTTTCACAAGCACTGAACGATCACGAGCAGCGTTTGACTCGATATGTGACCCGGTTACTGAACGGGCGTCTGGATTTGGCGCGGGATGTGGTGCAGCATGCTTTTTTGAAACTCTGTCGGCAGGATCCTATGGCAGTCGGCGAAAATGTGGCGGCCTGGTTGTACAAAGTCTGTCGCAATCGGGCACTCGATGAGCTGCGAAAACAAAAACTGTGCGACGAACGAAACAGAATGATCGCGGTCGAAAATGTACTCAATCCCGATCCGCATCAGTCGCTCGAGCAAACCGAATTGCTTGCCGGGCTGAATGATTTGATTGCCAGGCTTCCCGACGATCAGCGAGAGGCGGTCGAGCTTTGGTCCCATGGCATTCGCTTTCAGGAAATCGGCCAGTTGATCGGCAAAAGCGACGGAGCCGTGCGCGTCAGCGTGCATCGCGCGATCAAGCAGCTTCGCGAATCCCATCTCGTTCGGGCTTATCTGGATCTGGATGACCAGAGCCCCGTATTTGCAGCCCGATCGAGCGAACGTTTTGTCTCAAACAAGCAACCTAATCCCTCTACGGAAACAACAGAAACAAAATAGACCCATGAACGAGCACTCCAATCGCAACGGTTCGCTGAACAAAAACACTGGCGACTCATTATCGCAACACGAAAAAGCGTTGGCCGATGTGACGGCGCTGGCACTGGGCCAAACGGACGCGCAGGAAAGCGAACGTATCGAGCGAGAAATCCATCGGAATTCAGAAATGAAAGCCTGGTTCGACGACGCGGATTCGATCAGTAATCTGGTTCGACTCAGTTCCGACGAGAACCTGCCGCCGAGGAATTCTGAGCTGGCCATGCTGATTGAGGCGGAGTTGGATCAATTGGAAGGCGACACTTCGAATTTAGAACTTGACGAGACGGATGAGGTTACACCTGCCCATCGAGATCCGATGACAGGGAAATCAAGACTTGTCAAGCAAAAATCAAGTCGATGGATTCCGTTGGGTTTATTGACCGCCGTTGCCGGTTGCCTCCTTATTTTTTTGTTTCTTCCTGCAACTCAAAAGGTTCGAGAATCGGCCCATCGCCCTATTTCGTACCACGATTCATCCAGGGAGTCCAGCCAGACGACGCGGGAGGAAATCGAATCTTTCAAAGGAAAGGATATTGGGGGGGTGGTCAGCTCATTGCAATCTCAGGATCGTGAAGCGATGTTGTATGAAGAAATGGAGTCTCAGATGGGCGAAAGGGTGGAGTTCGAAACAGTGACGCTTGATGAGGTTAAACTAAGTTTTATGCCTCAATTGGGCGGTGGTATTGGCTCCCGTTCCGGCGATAAGATGAGTGGTAGTTTCGATGACGGTAAGAATAATTCAACGGTGGACGGGAGGTTTACGAAGAGACAGCAGCAGGGCCGAGGAGGCATGGCTGGTATGGGTGGCATGAGTGGCCAAGCCATTCCAAATGATAGCGGGATTTTGAGAGTTGAAACTGGCCTTGCAGAAAATGCTCCTGGAAGAGTCGACAGTAGTACGTCAAATGAACCTGGTAAGCGTATGATGTTGCTCGTTGAACCTCGCCTATTGCCTGATGATGACGATGCTGATTACTCTTTCGGAATCGACTTAACCAGAGAGAGAGCTGATAAAGTAGGCGGCGGAAGAGAAGGAAAGGGAAACGGCAAATACTCCTCCCGTGAGCAATACGAACTCCTTCCTGAAAACAAATTCATCCGGCCCATCGGCGATGCCGCCCGCTCGACGTTCTCGGTCGATGTGGACACTGCTTCGTATTCGAATGTTCGGCGGATGATTCAAAGCGGACACTGGCCCAATCCGGCTGCCGTTCGCATCGAAGAATTTGTCAACTATTTCAAATACGATTATCCCGAACCTCAAGGAAACGATCTGTTTCATGTCAGTCTCGATTCGGCGATTTGCCCCTGGAACAAAGAACATCGACTGGTTCGAATCGGGATCAAAGCCAAAGACATCCACCGTCAGGAACGCCCCAACAGCAATCTGGTGTTTCTGGTGGACGTCTCCGGTTCGATGTCAAGCGACGACAAACTTCCGCTGCTCAAGCGTGGGCTGTTGTCGCTGGTCGATCAATTGGGGGAAAGCGACTTCATCAGCATCGTCACCTACGCTGGAGATGCAGGTGTCGCACTGCAACCGACCAGCGGCGATCAAAAACAGGTCATTCGCAACGCGATTGAGCGATTGCAGGCAGGCGGTTCAACACACGGCAGCGCCGGAATTCAGTTGGCCTACGAAATGGCGACGCAACATTTCATCAAAGGCGGTGTCAATCGTGTGCTGCTCGCGACCGATGGCGATTTGAACGTGGGAGTCACGGATGATGATGCCTTGGTTCAACTGATTAAAGAAAAAGCAGCCTCGAATGTTTTCTTGACGATTCTCGGTTTCGGAACCGGAAACCTGCAAGACGCGAAACTGAAGAAACTGGCCAGTAACGGCAACGGAATTTACGCTTATATCGACTCAGCCCGCGAATCGTATCGGGTTCTGGTCGAGCAAATGTCGGGAAGTCTGGTGACGATTGCAAAAGATTTCAAAATGCAATTGGAATTCAATCCTGCCGAAGTCGCTGTCTATCGTTTGATCGGCTATGAACGACGCGTGATGGCCAATGCCGATTTTCACAATGATAAAAAGGATGCCGGAGACATCGGCGCAGGACATACGGTGACGGCGTTTTATGAAATCGTTCCGGTCGGTGCCGCAGACGAATCGGTTACGCAAAGCACGACGGGGCTGAAGTATCAACAACCTGCCGAACCATCCGTAGCCCAGCCGAGCCCAGTGAAACTGAGCGATGCCGCCAAGTCAGGTGAATTGCTGACGCTTCATTTGAACTACAAACGTCCCGAGTCGAGCGAACGGGAGCGAGATCAGTCGTTCACGTTGCTGAACCATCCGCTGGCGTTTGAATCGGCCCCTGGAGATTTTCAGTTCGCCGCAGCTGTAGCATCGTTTGGACTGTTGCTGAGAAATTCGCAGTATCAGGGAACCACGAGCCTGGAGTTCATCGAACGAGTCGCCGCTGCCAATCTCGGCGTCGATCCGTTCGGTTATCGATCCGAGTTCGTCGATCTCGTCCGCCAACTGCGACGCCAAGCGGCCGGAACCAGATAGGGCCGGGCAGCTTAACAGTCAAGCAACCGTTCAAGGGAAGGGTTTCGACAGTAGGAAGTTCCTTGAAAAGCAGTTAAACACTAATCTTCGCTAATCAACACTAATCACCCCAACAACATTAGTGGTGATTAGCGATGATTAGTGTTCCGCACTCCATCGGAACAGGTGCGAATGCCGCAAGCTCAAAGCAAAACCTGGACAAATGCCGCCGGATTTTATCCGGGGGATCGTTACCATCTACCTGAAGAAGCACAAACTAAAGTCGATAATGCCACCGGATTTTATCCTGTGGATGGTTACCTTCGCCCTCCAGCACTGGGCGAACTGCCCGATTGGCCTTCACGCCATCCTTGGTGTCGCAGACGGGTGTGTTGCGCGGTCATCGTCTCAATGGTATAATGATGGGCGGAGAAACTCGATGGTTGAAATCAAATAATTATTCTCCTGAGTTGCGAGTCCGCCTCAAAGAACTTTTGGACAACCCTGAAAGCTAAGCATAATGATCTATACTGTTAACCCGCGTCTTAAAACCATTCGCGATAAAGTTGAATCGGGAGAACGCCTCAATCTCGATGACGGCGTCCTGATGTATGACCCCGAGATTTCAATCAATGACCTGGGACAACTTGCCAACCTGGTTCGCGAGCGAAAAAACGGCAATGCGGCCTACTATAATATCAACACGCATTTGAACGCAACCAATATTTGCGTCTATCGTTGTGTGTTCTGTGCGTTCCGGTCCGATCTTCGCAATCCTAGAGGTTACGCGATGTCGGACGAGCAGATTCTGCAGCGCGGTCAGGAGGCCGTCGATAGCGGTAGCACGGAAATGCATGTTGTCGGAGGGTTGCACCACCAGCGAAAGTACGAATGGTATCGCGGGCTGATCGAACGGCTGCATGAGAATTTTCCGTCGCTGCATTTGAAGGCCTGGACAGCCGTCGAATTGAACTGGTTCGAGTTTCTGACAAAGAAAAACACCGAAGAGATTCTGCTCGACCTGCAAAGCGTTGGGCTTGGGAGTTTACCCGGCGGTGGGGCCGAGATTTTCCATCCCGAAGTCCGCGATCAAATCTGCGAACACAAGGCCGACGGAAACAATTGGATCGATATCCATCGCACCGCGCATCGGCTTGGAATCCGCAGCAATTGCACGATGCTGTATGGGCATATCGAACGGCCGTTTCATCGTATCGACCACTTGATCCGCTTACGGGAGTTGCAGGACGAAACCGGTGGTTTTCAAACGTTTATTCCACTCGCATTTCACCCGGATAACACAGGTTTGTCCCATATCCAAAAGCCAACGGCAGTCGAGGACTTGCGCACGATCGCGATCAGCCGGTTGATGCTGGACAACATCGACCACATCAAGGCGTACTGGATCATGTTGGGAATCGGAACGGCCCAGGCCGCATTGTCGTACGGAGCGGATGACCTGGATGGAACCGTGCGCCACGAATTGATCTATCACGACGCCGGTGCCACGACACCGGAGTATCTATCAGTTGAACGATTAGAGCACCTGATCCGTGAAGCCGGCCGCGAACCGATCGAACGCGATACGCTCTATCGTCGAGTGATCCGCGAGGGGGGTAGTTTATCGAACTGGAGAGTCGGGGAAGAGGTTGGAGTTGGTTGATTTACCCCACCCCACCCATCTCCAACACCGCTCCATACCGTCCAAAAACCAACTGTCGCAATCGCGAAAATTCCGATTGTTTTAACTCCGGGTCTTCTGCGATCAGTTTGCGGGCGTCCGTTTGAGCTTGAGCGATCATGTCGGCGTCGCGCACCAGATCGGCGATTCGAAGCGGTGGAAAACCGGATTGCTGTAAGCCAAAAACGTTGCCCGGTCCGCGAATTTTCAAATCGAGTTCCGCCAGTTCAAATCCGTCGGCGGTTTCTGCAAACGCTTTCAATCGTTCATTCGTTTCAGGATCGTCCTTGGTTGCAAACGCGCAGACATAACCCGGATGCTGTCCGCGGCTGACACGACCGCGTAGTTGGTGAAGCTGCGACAGGCCAAAACGCTCGGCCGACTCGATGGTCATCACCGTCGCATTTGGTACATCGATACCGACCTCGACAACGCCGGTGGCCACCAGGACTTGTGTTTTGCCTGCGGTGAACTTGCTGATGCTCTCTTCTTTTTCTTCCGACGATTGTCGTCCGTGAACGACATCCAGCCGAAACTCCTCCAGCGGTCCGTTAGCCAGCGATTCGAATAATCGTTCGGCACTGCTCAAACCCGATTCGGAATCGGTGTCGACCAGCGGAGCAATGACAAAGCCCTGACGGCCTTCGCGGAGTTTCTTGCAAAAGAACTCCCACCACGCTTCGCGGCTCGATTCCTGACCGAGATAAGTATGAACCCGATCGCCCAGCCCGCTTGTTCGCTTGAGGGTTGATACATCGAGGTCGCCAAACACCGTCATCCAGATCGTTCGCGGGATCGGGGTCGCGGTCATCACCAGATAGTGGGGATCATGATCGGATTGTTTCAGCATCGCCCGTTGCTGGACACCGAATTTGTGTTGTTCATCGACGACGGCGAGGCCGAGGTTCTTGAACTCCAGTTTCGAGGCGACCACCGCTTGGGTGCCGATTACGATGTCGCACTCACCGGCGGCGATGGCTTTCTGGTTGGCGCTTCGTTCGGCGGCCTTCATTCCGCCCGTCCAGCGGCAAACGCGAACTCGGGTATTGGCCAGTAGTTTCGAAACCGTTCTAAAGTGTTGAATTGCTAACACTTCAGTGGGGGCCATCAATACTGCTTGGGATCCATGGGCGACCGCCAGCAGCATGGCACAAGCCGCGACCACGGTTTTTCCGGCTCCGACCTCGCCGTGCAGCAAGCGGTTCATCGGAAACGCGCGGCCCATGTCGTCTGCGATTTCCTGAAAGGCCTGTTGTTGTGTCGGTGTCAACTCGAACGGCAAGCGGCTAAAAATGCGGCTGCGGATTTTGGGTGTCAGTTCGAAGGCCACTGATCTGGAACCGCTTTCAACGCGGTGACGGCGAATGGCCAACGCCAATTGCAGAACGAACAGTTCTTGATAGACCAGCCGCGAGCGGGCGGAATCGACTTCGGTCTGGCTTCGCGGCGCGTGGATTTGCCGAATTGCGGTTTCAATATCGAGAATGGAATATTGGTGGCGCAGCGAATCGGGAAACGCTTCTTGAACCAGCGGAGCGAAATCTTCGACGACGCGGGCGACGATGGATCGCATCTGGGTCTGGTTAATTCCTTCCGTCAGCGAATAAACCGGTGCCAGTCGCCGCTGAGATTCGGCGGAGCCGGACCCTTCGAGCACGGTCAAATCGGGATGGCTCAACTGAAAACGCCCGCCAAAAAGTTTGGCGCGGCCGCGAACCATGATTCGCATCCCAAGTTTCAGTTTCTCCATCAAATAGGGCTGTCCATACCAGGCACATCGAATGAGCACGTTGTTTTGCTCCAGCAAGACGTAAAGAATATGTTTTTGCTCGGAGGTAATGAGTTGATCGATGTCAACAACCGTTCCGATCACGGTCGTGAGCTGATTGTCGGCAAGTTGAGTGGCGTCGTTGACTTCGGTAAAGTCCTGATACGTCCTGGGAAAAAAGAACAGAATATCTGCCGCCGTATGAAGATCAAGCTTGTTCAGCAACGCAGCCCGATTGGGACCAACGCCTTTAAGGAATTGGACCGGCTGGGTCAGCTTTCTTTCAGGGACTGTGGGAGCGGGTTCAGACATGCTCCGATTTTAGGAAATCGGAAGGAATGAGAACAGGATACGTGGGAGCTTACCATAGTTCAGTGATTACTTCACCTTTAGCTTTGGTTGACAATTGCTGCAGGGTAACCATGCTGATTTCATAACTCAAGAACTTGACGGCCCCATCGGCGATTCCAAAATGAGCTCCACCCGGATGGAAGCTCCAGAAATGGAGAGTGTCGCACATCGTGTTCTTGCCCGGTGAAAAACCGTAAGGGCCGGTTGGACACGACTGGAGATAGGTTGCCGTTTCTGCTTTAATTTCGGCAACTCCGAGCAACATATCACCGGAGCCACTTCCCTCTTGTCCATATCCAGCGTACCACCATCCGTACCAGAAATCAGGGCTGGGAGGGCGTTCCCCGATCATGAGCGTGTTGGATTGACCGTCGGTGATCTCCTGCAGGGTGGTAGTTGAATCGAGGTGGAAGATACCATCTCTCTCCCGATAGTTTGTCCCATTGATTCCGAGGTAGTTGGTCAAGGCAACCAGTCTACCGTTATGCGTCCATTGAGGTTGGCTCACGTTTGAATCACTGGGGCAAGCAAAGGCAGGGATTGGCAGTAGTAACCCTGGGTGAAAAAAAGGACTTGGCTGAAGTTGGTAGTCACGGATTGTATTCTGCCAGACTGCTTGCTGCTCAATGAACGGAAGGGAGCGAACCAGCCAAGTCATTCGTCCATACGGTTTGGCGGTTTCTGAAGTGACTCCGGAAGGCAATCTTCCGTGGGAGGATTCTAGATTCAGTAGGCCGATCGATAACTGTCGGACTTGGTTGGAACAAACGACTTGCCGCGCTGATTCGCGAACGCGCTGTACTGCTGGAAGCGTAATTCCAACGATGATTCCAATGATGGCGACTACGACCAGTAGCTCCACAAGAGTAAACGCTTTCGGTGGCTTTATCATTGGAAACTCCAAAGAATTTCTAAGTCCATACTACTCTTGCTATGGCCGTATGGCGATACTAATTTACGTTCTGCGATCCATAAGCCGGCTTTTTGCCAACAAGTAGCAGCTGATGAAGAACAGCATGAGTCCCAAGCCAATCCACAGATTGCTCCACCGAGAACTCGACTTGTAGTCGGGCAATCCATAGTGCGGAAGTCGGAATTCGTTGGTTGAAGGTTTGCCGAATCGTTGAAAATGGGTGAAGTCAATCGTCGACGTAACGTTCGTGGTAGGCCCAGTGAAGACCAATTCGCGTTTTAGTGATTCAAGTCTTCCATCCGTTCCTAGATTCGCGGTTTGGATGAATCGAATCGTGACCGGTTCATCATAGGCCCCCGAAGCTTGTGTCAGATCAGAGTAAAGTGGTTCCCAATTTTGCGTTTTAAATCGAATCGTGAGTTTCCGAAATTCTATTGGTTTCCATCGTACTCCTGGGAATGAATGTGAGTCGTCAAAATGAAAATCAAATGAAAATTCAGCGATTTCATTTGATGTCGGGTCAATCATTCTCGCACTAACTAATCTTACCAAGGACGTGTCGGTCCACGGTATACGGTCGATAGGTATGGTACTGGCGATCGTATAGTGTTCATAGTCAGGATGGAATATCGTATTGGTATATTCTTGCCGAATGGATTCTCCACCATCCTCAAATGGCAATGGCTTTTCCAGTTCCCATTTACTTCCAATCGTATCAATGAACCAAGAACGTCCGTCTGTCGATCTCAATCCAAAAGAATAGTCATTGTTGGTTGCGAAAACACGTGAGTTAGATGGTGTCGAGGTACTCAGCGATTCAAAGAGTCGAGTACCTGAGAGCCGTTTTAATTTTACTATCGCATTGCCACCCGGATCTTTGACACCCTCGTTACGGCGTGCTAAATCAAATGAGTATGAATAGCTTCGTTTTGTATTTAGCCGCTGTATCCAACATTGCTCTGCTTCCTTCAAAAACCTTTGATATGCAGCTTCACCTTCGGCATCTAAATAATTGGCACGGCATTCACAGTTAAAGGTATGAGCCAGTACAACAATGATGCACAACCCAATGTATATTTTCATCATAAGTGGGAATTTGAGGTGAAAAGACTATTAAAGGGCCAGCTGTAGATTACATCCTACCCAAAGTGTAGGCTGGTCTCTCCGAGACTGGCAAAGTAGCTTAGAGAGACGCCACCACGTGGCAGATTTTCTATTGCCGCTCGGTAGTCTAGGTGTGGTAAACCAAACGAATTCTATCCACCAACTAGCTTGCAGGAACAGTTGCTCGTATCTGGTGACGTGCAACTACATCCATCGCATCCGTAATCAGTTAGCGGGCATCCAGTAGTAGTAAGTCCACAACTCGGACCTATGCGACCCGAGCAGGCCGAACTGGAGTTACAGCCGGTATTGCATAAACCTGCAGGTGCAGGATCGTCCGGAGGATCGTCTGATGAAAAAGCAATCGCAGGTGCAGTTAGCAGAACAACTCCTACCATGCCGGCAACTGAGAAACTCAACAAAAACTTACGCAGACATTCTAACATCTTAATTCTCCCAAAAAAGAACTCACGAAACAAAAAACAGAACATTCAAGCCCATACAATGATTGCTAGTCACCTTTGCCTTTCACAGCTGCTTTTGCGTTGCCTCCAAGTTCAACAACGACTAAGGACTGGCAATCACTATCGAGATAATAGATGATTCGTTGGCGATAAAATCCCTCGGCTTTCGGTACTATCGCAATTTCTAAATCGAGATTTCCATTGGGTGGAATCAAACGATTCGAAAGGTCAACGGTTAAGCAATTGCAAGATTTGCTTTCGCCTACAATTAAAATCGGTTTATCTGAATGATTGTTTAGTCGGACTGAGATGATCGATTTTTCTCCAACGATTTGCTCATGGTCCATTTCGACAATTTCAGACGCAACCAAATTTGTTCTGAACCAACCATTTAAGATTTCTCCTCGCGAGTCAGGCAAACCGAGGAAGAAGGTTATTAACAACGCAAGGGCAATCCCGCTAAACGTGGAAAGAGTTGAGATATCAGCACTCGAAAGTTTGGTCCAGCTACCTGACCGGAATCGTGCCAGACGGAAAATCCAATAAAAGGATACCATCAAGATCAGCAAGTTCAAAACGACTGAGACGGAAGGATGAATATTGATCGCTCCCGCGCATCCACAGTTTTCGTGACCCAGAATCCATTTGTAGCTCGATCCCACAGCGAAGATTGCGAAAAGCACAGTGATACCTCCCAATTTCAGCGTGGAGCTTGCTCTCGATAGAACCAAGAGTGCCACTGTGATCTCTGCGCATACGATGATCTTCAAGACCCAAATATTGATGCCTGTCTTTAAATCGACAAAAGGATCCGTCCGCAGCATCCAAAGTTTCGCGGCAGCGGTTGTCAGCAGCAAAAAGGTAGAAAAGCCGGAGCAAAACAACAGGCTTGACCGGAATGGCCGAAGCGATCGCCTGATCGATAAGATCTGGGGTAGTCGAAGGCGTAGCGGTATTGGACCTGAGCGACATACGGCTTCCACAAAACAAATACCAAGTCTAGATATTCTAGGCTTGTTCTGTGTCATCGTCAATGGGACTGAGAAAATTCCTACAATGCAGCCAAAGTCCACGGCTCTTTCGGTTTTCAGCTACCCGCCGAGTCAACTCGGAGGGTAGCTGATAACATCATCGAGACAAAAATCAAATCACTTTTTGGAACCTGGGGATGAGTCGGTGAAAAATGAGCGAGCAAAGGACGAGCGATTGATGAACCACTCGAATTCCAAAATATCTTTTTCCGATCAAGTTGGATTCAACTGGGACAACAGCTATCTTCAGCTTCCCGCGGTTCTGTACGAGCGAGCGGTGCCGGCTCGGCTTGTGAAGCCGACTTTGTCGATTTTGAATTCGTCGTTGGCCAAGGAGTTGGGGTTGAATTTCGACCTTATGTCGGAATCAGAAATGGCAGATGTTTTTTCTGGTCAGGTCGTGCCGGTGGGTGCGGAGCCGATTGCTCAGGCTTATGCGGGGCATCAGTACGGTGGGTTTTCCGTTCTGGGTGATGGCCGGGCGATTTTGCTTGGTGAGCATGTTACCCCGACCGGTGCGCGAGTCGACATTCAGTTCAAAGGTTCCGGGCCGACACCGTATTCACGTCGCGGCGATGGCCTGGCAGTGCTGGGACCGATGCTGCGCGAGTATCTGATCAGTGAGGCAATGTTCCGGCTCGGCATTCCGACGACGCGAAGCCTTGCTGTGGTGACCACGGGTGAACAAGTGCGACGTGAGCGGATGTTACCCGGCGCGGTGCTGACTCGGATTGCAGCAAGCCATATTCGCGTCGGTACGTTTCAGCTACTGGCTGCCTACAACCAGCACGAGGCACTAAAGCCATTGGCCGATTACACGATTGACCGGCACTATCGAGAACTGGCGGATGCAGAGAACCCGTATCTCGATTTGTTGCTGGCCGTCATCGCGCGGCAAGCTCATTTGATCGCCCGATGGCAGCAGGTGGGGTTCGTTCACGGGGTCATGAACACCGACAACATGGCGATTTCGGGAGAGACGATTGACTACGGACCGTGTGCGTTTATGGATGCGTATCATCTGGATACGGTGTTCAGTTCGATTGACGACTACGGACGCTATGCCTACAAGAACCAGCCCGTCATTGCTCAATGGAATCTGGCTCGGTTTGCCGAGACGTTGTTACCGCTGCTGGATTCGGACTATGAGAAATCAATAGCGCTGGCAACGGCAGCGATTCAGGGCTTCAAGGAAATTTATGAGCAGGCGTGGCTGGACGGGATGCGAAAGAAGTTCGGCTTGCTGACGGAGGAAGCAGACGATCTCGAACTGATCGAGTCCTTTTTTGAATGGGCTGCAGAAGCCAAGGCCGATTTTACCAACACCTTTCGCGATCTGGCCGTTGAGAGGCGTCAGGCGGAAACATCACCGCTCGATCCGAAGTTTACAGCCTGGCATTCGAAATGGCAGCAACGGCTGGAGCGAAACGGCTGTCCCATTTCAGAGTCATACAAGTTGATGAATTCAGTCAATCCATTCATCATTCCACGAAATCATCGAGTGGAAGAAGCCTTGTCGGCGGCTCAAGATGAAAACGACCTGTCGCTGTTTCATCGATTGCTTGCAGCACTCGAGTTTCCGTATGAAGAACGAAATGAATTTGCAGAATACCGATCGTTGCCTACTATGGGTCAAAGCGGATACCGGACCTTTTGCGGAACTTAAGTAGGCCGGAACAAGGTCGCGGGAGTTATCTTGTTTGCTGGAGACACTTGACCACCGCGACCGCTGTTCCGGAAATCACTGGATGAGTGTGTTCAGTTTCGCGACAACGTCGGCAATCACGTTGTCATCGGCATGTCCCTTCTTCTTCGCTTTTCGTGCTCGCCAATCAATGCTCTTGACTTGATCAGCTAGGATAACGCTCGTATGGCTTTCGGAATAGACTTCGAACGGATAACCTTTAATCTGAGAAGTCATGGGACAGACGACACACAATGATGTTTTATGATTGTAAGTCTTGGGAGAGAGAACAAGCGCAGGACGACGGCGAGCTTGTTCATGTCCGGCCTGTGGGTCGAAGTCTAGCCAGATGATGTCTCCCCGATCTGGAATGTAGGACATCAATCATTCCTTTCCATCCCTACGTTGGGACCTACAGAAATTTCGGAATGCAGGTTCTCTGGGGTAATTTCTGCGAGCAAGTCATCCAGGCGATAGGCCTGCTTCCGTGGTGTCACGATAAACTGGCCTCCACGTACTTCTAGATCTGCTACCGTTCCAGGCACGACGCCCAAGGAATCAGCTACTTTACTTGGGACGCGAATCGCGAGACTATTTCCCCATTTGGCAAACTGAATCTCCATATCTTTCCTCATGTCGTCGTAGGTTCACTGATTGGACTGGTGTATATACAATGATTATACGCAACAGAACGTTCAACGAAACAACCGATTTAGCCAACCGATCGCACTACCACAGCACTTGCTTGTCCTTGGGGGGTGGTGTTCAGGTTGATGAATGAATTTCCGGGGGATCCGCCGGACTTTGCGATTCGAATCGGACATTCGGGATCGAGCGAATCGCAGTTGAGGATCGGAAACAGTTTTTTGTTTTCAAGAGCAAGGACACTGGCAATCGTTTCCACGACACCGCTGCCACTGCCGAGATTACCAAAGTAGCTTTTGGCAGCGGTAACCGGAGTGTTCGGCAGGAATTTTGCGATGGCCTGAGCCTCTTCGCGGTCGATCTTGGGCGAACTCAAGCCATGTGCATGGACGTGGCCGATGTCGGACGGTTTCAAACCCGAAATTTCCAGACTCGATTCGATCACGTTGGAAAAAGCAGTCAAACAATCGGCCGCTCCATTGGAACCGGCAACGGACGACGAAGCGTAGCCGATCACTTCTCCCCAGATCTTTGCTCCTCGTTTCTCAGCCGACTCAAGCGACTCCAGGATCAGCGCGCCGGCACCCTCGCCCAACACCATTCCGTTACGATCCTTGTCGAAAGGGCGGCTGGCTTTGGTGGGATCGTTGTCGATTGGTGGAGCTTGGCGGTTGGCCAGTTGTTCCTGAAGAGCGACGTGGATGGTTCGCAACAAATGAATTCGCGAGCCTGTGGCTCCCGTGACCATCACATCCGCCGTGCCGCGCTGGATGATGGTGGCCGCTTCGGCGATCGAGAGATTGGCGGATGCCTCGCGGACCGTGATCGAATTGCTGGGGCCTTGCAGATCGTTGTAGATCGCAACGTGACTGGCAGGCATGTTGGGAAGATACTTCAGCAACCACAGCGGTTCAACCTTGGTCAAACCATTGGCGGCCCACTTGGAGAAATCAAACTCATGCTGGTCGTTCAAGCAATCGCGAACGCCGAGCGTAAATTCAACAGGTTGAGTGATGATATAGTCACTGCCGAACATCGTGCCGATGCGTTGGGGATCGAACGTGCCGATTGAAATGCCTGCATCCGAGAGAGCAAGCTGTGCCGCTGCGACGCCCAACTGGATTTCGCGGCACATCAGCTTGAGGCCCTTCTTGATGTTTCGCTGCAGCGTTTTTTCCAGCGGACCGAAATTGTCTATGTCGGCGGTGAACTGAAGGCACTCGCCTCCAATGTCCGATTGAAAATGTTCGACCGGGATGGATTGAATGACATCAATGCCGCTCCTGCCCGTGGAAAGCCCTTCCCACAGGTCCGACCAGGAACTTCCCAGCGGGCTAACCAGTCCCATTCCAGTAATAACAACGCGGCGATCAGATAACGGCATGAATAAGCAAAAATAGTGGGTCGAAGGATTGCGTGGGTGTTTCGGCGTAACGGTTTACGGAGTCGTAGTGTATGCGAGTCTCTCCGAGACTCGCATATTCGGAATCTCGGGGGTTTATACGTTCAGCGTCTCGGAGAGACGCTGCTACAGTAACCCCGTCCGTCAACAAAACGTCAACGAAATTGACATTCGACTATTTTACGTCAAAGAGCCGATTCGTCGAGGGATAAAGTGTTTTCTTCTATCGCAACGGCACTAAGGGCGGGTTGGCGGTTTGCGGGTGGCCCGCTCCGGTCGCAGGGCCTCGGTAGTCAATAAACAGCAGCGCATCGGCTCGTTTGGTCTTCGGATTGGGCAGCAGCGGAATCGAAATACCGCTTGATGGCTGGTTTGGATCCATTCCCGAAACCACACCGCAAGTCAGCAGCAGGACCTGATCATTGGACCAGCGAAATCGCTCATGGAATCGCCAGCTAACGATTTGCGGGATCTGCAACGTGACCGGCTGAATATTGCCATGAACGGAGGGAGCATCGACTTTTACGTTCGTCAGTTTTTCGATTTGGTCAATATCACATTGGATGATCGCTTCGATGGTGCGAGCATCCATGCCGGATAGGCAGTTAATGGAAACGGCATAGCCTTCGTCAACCTTGGCCGTGATCGGCTGATAGTTGGGCAATTGATGGGGCACCCATTGCAGACTGCTGAAGAACTGAGTCTGACGAGTGTTTCTGAGTTGGAACGGTTGGCCATCGTGGTTGTTGACGGTGCCGGAACTGACCAGCCGAGCGTCGCTTCGGCGGGCCAGTTGACTTTGCAGCAACGCAGCGCTCTCCTTGGACAGGACGAAGGCTTCGACGCCGAGCGATTTCGACTCAACTGACTGCAGCATCGGATAAGCACTCGATCGCCAGTTCGGATTATCGACGGTCATCAAGGTGATATCGACGGATTGAACCTGGCCGCGCGAGTAGACAAAGCGATCCACGAGGCGATGAATGGCTTGCTGCACCTCGGGCGTGTGGTAGACATAAAGCTGATTTTTGGTGGCGCTGAGAATGCCAAGCGGATGGTTAAACCACATCTCCGTGCCGGTCTCCTTGAGTATCCAGTCGACGATGGCTTGCTGCGGATTTTCACTGTTGGTGATTCGGCTGGTGTAGGGGCTGATGTCGTATTCTCGCCAGACCTGGCCGGCAGAGTTGGGCAGTGAACTGAATGTGCGAGTCACCTTGGTGGTTCTCGACTCCAAGTCTGTGCTGTCTTGTAAGTTGGGTTCTTGGCCGCCAGTTTGCAGCGGTGGATTGGCAGCAGGAGATTGAGGGGCCGTATCCTGGGGGGCTTGGGCTAGATTCGAAGCAGGCGCCATGCCGGAATTGGCGGTTTGCGTTTGTTCGTTCTCGCCTGAGCCAAATGCTCCCAAGTGAGGCCGCCAGGGCTGGGGGTTGTTTCGGGCGTCGGGAGTGCGGATGATTTCCTGCGCAGAGATCGCTGGCGGGCTACAAAGCGAGAAATGGACCGTTGAGAACAGTACCCACCCGATGAGCGGCATCATCCAGGCAGGCGTTGGGCTTCGAAACGGGTTGGTTTTCATGACAAGAATCCTTGGGGGCAGATACTATTTTTCGCAGTATAGGTCGATCTCAAATAAAGAAACAACCCGAATCGCCACCCGTCTGGAAAAGGGGGCTAGGTCGCTAGCGAGTTTATTGATAGCGTAATAGAACGTTTCGAATTCAGGAGGGTGGCCGCAAATCCCGAATGTGCCTTTCTGAATCCCTGTATCCATTTCCCATTGATTCCCCACTGACAACCTTTCCCACTTTTTTCCTCTACCCATGACGAGTATCTTTCGAGGCTGTTTACCTGCACTGATGACCCCCTGCACTGCCGACCGGGCGCCCCATTTTTCGGCGTTGGTTCAAAAGGGCCGAGAGATGATGGACGCAGGAATGAACGGTGTGATTTATTGCGGGTCGATGGGCGACTGGCCGCTGCTGACCGACCAGCAGCGACAACAAGGAGTCGCTGAACTTTGTGCCGCAGGAATCCCCGTGGTGGTTGGAACGGGCGCGGTGAATACTCAGTCGGCGGTGGATCACACTCGACATGCCGCAAGCGTGGGCGCGGCGGGGTTGATGGTGATCCCCCGAGTTTTGTCGCGGGGCATTTCGCCCGTGGCACAGCGAAACCATTTCGCAGCCATCCTCTCGGCCGCGCCCAAAATTCCTGCGGTGATTTACAACAGCCCCTATTACGGATTCGAAACCAAGGCCGATCTCTTTTTTGATTTGAGGAAAGAGTTTCCGAACCTGGTGGGTTTCAAGGAGTTCGGCGGAGCGGATTCATTGAGCTATGCTGCAGAATTTATTACCAGCGGCAATCCGGATCTGACCTTGATGGTCGGCGTTGATACTCAGGTCTATCACGGGTATATCAACTGCGGTGCCACCGGTGCGATCACGGGAATCGGAAACGCCATTCCGACGCAAGCGTTGCACTACGTTCGGCTGTGTGAAGCCGCGGTCAAAGGCGATATCGAAGCTCGGCGATTTGCAAAAGAGTTGAGTGAGGCGTTGACGGTTCTGTCAAAGTTTGACGATGGACCGGATCTGGTGTTGTATTACAAGTACTTGATGGTTCTCAACGGGGAGAAGGAGTACGAGTTGCATTTCAACGAAACCGATCGGTTGGCTCCCGCTCAACGAGGCTTCATCGAGCAACAGTACCAACAGTTCAAAACCTGGTGGTCGAATTGGCCGGGGAAGGAACACTTGAGCTGAGGGGCAACCTGCTTACTTGGCTGTCAAACCGGTAATTGTATTTGCCCAGTCATATCCGGAGGTTGCGGGAGGGAGGGGTTTCTTTTCGGTTTCGTACAGGTTGATCGTCTCGTCCACGATTTTGCACAATTCAGCAAATACGGCTTTCTCGTCATCGCCGTGGCAGCCTCCATAAAAGAGGCCGGGGCAACTTCCAACAAAACATTGGTCTTCTTCAGACCATTCAACGATCTTGACGTATTTTGTGGCTCGGTTCACGATCTGGACTCCTCGATTGCCCGTTTTACGGCTTGTTCTTGATATGCTCTCGCATCATCTCCTGATTTGCCGGAAATGGTTATTGGTTTGGAAAGTCTGGGATGAACGAAATTTCTATGACTTCCTTTACCACCTCTGTCCTCAAAACCGGCCGCTTTCAAATCAGCAATCAGTTCGCGAATCTTCCGTGGCATAGCAACAGCTCCGACAATTCTTTGGACGCTCCCATTATAGCACACAACGCAATTGAAATGAACTGCGTCGGCGATGGTCTTGTTCCATCCTCGGAAATTGCCGTTGTCCCGGCGAGTGATGATCTGTACAAGTCTTCTTATAGCGGTACGCGCTGGCTGACTTTTCGTTTTTCATTGCCACCAAGCAAGGAGTACAGGGATGTTGAACCTATTTCTTGAAAGACTGGTTGTTGTTTTGATGGTGGCTTGGGGAACCTCGCATGGTCTGGCGTTTGCTCAGGAGCCTTTGTCGCCGATCACCGTTTCGGGAAAAAATACCGAGTTCGTCATCGAAACTACCTTTTTCAAGTTCCCTGCAAATTCGGGAGACTCCTCGTCCGATGGCATTCAAGAGCTTGTTCGGCAACTTGACCCATCGCAAGTTCGAATTTTGGGAGGAGAATCCATAGCGTCTGCGACGTATTCGGTGGCCGCGTTTGATGTCCAGCCAGAAGAAGGCAGCAAGTTGCCAAGGACGGAGACTTCATCCAAAGGCGATTGGTCAAACGCTGGGCATGGTCCTTTGGATGATCCCGTTTCCAAAACCAGCGACCCATCGCTTCTGATTTATCTGACGGAGGCCGATGCTGAAAAGTTGATTCAGAAATGTAAGCAAGATATCCGTTACTCAATGACGCAGGCTCCGACGGCGACCGCACCGGCAGACAGAGACGCAATGGTTTTTGATGGACAAATGCGGCCATTTGTTGTAGGGATAAGCCGTATCGTGGGTGAGACTGAGGATCAAACGGCTTGGGATCCGACGGTTCGCGTGTATCCTGAAGGAACGAGAATTTCGATGAAAGTTGAAACTGCTGAGAATAATTGCTTCCGACTAGAGGCACACCTTGAATTGTCTCAGATTACTTCGGTGAGGAACTACAGCTTTGATTTGCCTCGCCGTCCGAATCAGTCCGCCGATACTTCACCGCTGCAGATCCAGCATCCCATTATCGAGAAAGACTGCGTTTCATTCTCGGCCAATTTGGAAGAAGGTGTGAAGTTTCTGGCGGTGTTTCCCAATGCCAAGGTCCATCGGTCCCGAGCCGAAAAAGGGGTGCCAGTCAATGGGTTGAAGAAAGTGTTCAAACGGACGGAAATTACAGAAACCCCCTGTTGGGAGGCGGCCATGATTACCGTGACACCCATCAAACGAGAAGACGATTCGAAGAACTGGATTGATGACAATCGAACGGCCAGAGAGTACCGTTAGTTCGCCTGTCTCCAACAGCAATCCCCCCTCCAACAGGAATCCTCCCCCATGTTGCGGAACGATTTTACCAAACGACTGATGGTCGCAATGATGGCGCTTGTCGGCTTGACCGCAGAGCAACCATCTCAGGCCCAGCAACCGTTGTCACCCATTGCGGTACCCGAAAATGCACCCAAGTATACGGTCCACATTATGTGTATATCCCATTGTAATCAGGATGGATCTGATGCCTTGCCGGAAGAAGTTCGTGATGCTATTGCAAGGCTTGATCCTTCCGAGGTTCGGGTTGTCTGAGGGGAAAAAGCATTTCCAGACGACCTTCGGCTGAAAGATCCTAACGACCCTACTGGGCGGAGTTTACGCGTGAATCGGGGATGGCAACCACTGCCAGTATCCGAACCGCTCGAGCATGATCTTCAACAAAACACGACCGCACATGAGGTCCGCAGCCATTCCGGATCCAATGGTCCAGTGTTGACGCTTACCCTGACGGAAGCCGAAGTAAGAAGTTTGATTCAACGGTGTAAACAGGATACCCGAACCGTCATAACCCAGACGCCATCGCTACTTACCCATGGTGAAGCTCAGCGCTCGATGGCAATGGACGGACAATATCGTGTTTTTACGACGGGGGTCAACCGTGTCACCGATGAGACGACCGGCAAGATCATCTACGAACCTGTGACTACCAAGTTCCTTGAGGGCACCAAGGTCATCATCGAGTCAGAAGCGGTCGACGATTGGACGATGAAACTGAATGTCAATTGTGAAATGTCACAGGTGGACTCGGTGAGGAATCAGGACCTGACGCCTGCCGGATATCGGGCCGATGGTTGGCAGGAATCCAAGGTGATGATTCAAATTCCAACGACCGACAAAGTGAGCGTGGAAATGGCAGCAACCATCAAGTGCGGCGATACGTTGGTGGCACTGTATCCAACCACCCGAACCGTGCGAGTGAAATCACCTCCCGTACCAGGACGCCCGCCAGTTGTCAGCATAGCCGGCCCCTATTTTGCAGAAGTCCCCTTTTGGGATATCTGGATGATTACCGTGCAGCGAGCCGATGAAATCGATCGATAATCCCTTCCGGTCAATCTTCTTGTAGGTAGTCGAGAACTTGTAGTCCAGAGATTCGTCGAAATTCGCCGGAATTGGTTGTCAGATTGACAGATTCCCATGGGTTGTCCAATTCTCCCAACAATTGTCTGACCGAGAGAACATCCTGACCAAATGTATTAGCATCATCACACAGCCGAGTACAATTGCGTAGTTCGCGATCCAACTCCGCCATTGAGTGGGGTTTTTCAATAGGGATCATTTTTACCAAGGGGACCTGTCCATCGGACAACTCGACAGTAGTGCGGCTTTTCGAAACCAAATATACGACTTCAGACAGGTTGAGATCGGTGGTTGAGATTTCAATTCGTTCCATGTTCAACTCACAGCTTTTTTGTGATCGGTCGAGAATCAAATAAGTAAACCTATTCTAGCAAGACCTTGACTGAATGCCCAAATAACAATTCTTCGTTATCAAATTGGTCCAGAAGGTGGATGGTAAAGCGGATATGTTTCATCTGTTTGGCTCCGCCGATGATGCTTACCTATATTGTTACAAGGACATTCAAAAAGGCCAATCATCAGCGATTTAGAGGCAAGGAGGCAATCCGAAACCCTACCCAACATCCTCCGCAGTCATCTTTCCGTCCACCAGTCGAACCGTTCCCGTTATATTCTGGTTGCGAAGAACATCGGGCAGTCGGTGTTCGCGGACGTTGTCGAAACATTGCAACATCGAAAATCGCAACAACGAGGCGGGGAATCCAACCGCCGTAAAACCCGGATGGCCTGTCGCAGGGAAGGGTCCGCCGTGGTTCATGGCTGGAGAGATCGCCACTCCGGTTGGCATTTTGTCGTTGAGGAACCGCCCGACCTTTTGGCGAAGAACCGGTTCAATCAGCCCGTAGGCCTCTTCGTCGCGCTGATCCGTTGCCGAATAGATACTGCCCGTCAAATTGCCGTGCATGGTTTCAATCACTTCGATCCCCTGCTCTACCGATTCTACCACGACGATCAACGTCGAATTGCCGAATGCTTCGGTTTGCAACGTCTCAGGGTCGTCGAGAAAAGCACCCCCACGGACTCGCAGGACCGTATTGGCATAGCTGTACCCATTGCCTCCGCCTTCGGTTCCGCCGCAGAGCAATTCGGCGCCGTTGGAGACAAGCTGTTCAACCGATTTCGACAATCCCATCTGCCCCGACTTCGCCAGCAGTGTGCCGACCGGAGCCGTTTTGAATTGGTCGACCAGTCGCCGGATGAAATCGTCTGTCTGAGGTGAATCCACCATCAGAATCAGGCCCGGGCTGGTACAGAACTGGCCGGAACCCATCAGGCAACTGGTCTTCAGTTCATCACCGATGGCTTCGGCTCGCTCTTCCAGTGCGCCCGGCAGAATGACAATCGGATTGATCGATGACAGTTCCAGATAAATCGGCTTGCCCGACCAATCGGCGACGGCTTTGAGTTTAAGCCCAGCCGAGCGGCTGCCCGTAAAGCCAACGGATGCGAGCCGTTCATCGGCGATCATCCGCTCTCCATCCGCATAGTCGATGGCGTACAACATTTGTACGGTACCCGGAGGCATGCCCGTCTCTTCGGCGGCAAGAGTGGCTTCCTCGGCAAGTATCCTCGACGTTCCGGGATGCAGCGGGTGGGCCTTGGCGATGACCGGATTCCCGGCTCCAATGGCCGATGCAAAGTCGCCTCCAGAGATTCCGTTGTAGGCCAGCGGAAAATTGTTCGGGCCGAACACGATTACCGGGCCGATCGAGATATGGCAGGAGCGGATATTGTTTTGTGTGTCGATAACCGGCTTGCTCCAGCCCTGATCGCGGGTCGCAGCAGCGGCCTGCCGAAGTTGCGATGTGGTGCGCGGCAGCTCGGCCGACGCCAGTCGCGGTTCGACGGGCAAGGCGGTTTCGAGATGAGCCATCGCACAAATTTCAGCAGCACGGGCGTCGATTCGGTCGGCATACCGCTCCAGAAATCGGGCAATCGTTTCGCGCGGGAGATTTCGAATTTCACGATACGCGTTGGAGGCTGCTTCAAGGGCTGCGTCGATGTCGTCCCACTTGCTGATCGGATACTGGTCGGCCAGCAAGGTCGCGGTTTGCGGGTTTTCGGATTGAAAAGTGCCGGAAGATTGGGCTTCCTGCCATCGGCCTGCCAACAGGATTTTTTGAAGGGTCATAATGGAGAATGGAATATATATAGTAAAGGTTGGACGAAGAGCAGATAAAAGTTGTAACCGTTCACGGGAAAGGAACCGTTTAGCCACAAGCCGACCGGCAGGTAAAAGCTTACCCAAGCAGTATTGTGTTTCCCAGACGCTGAGTTGCGAGTCGCGGAGCGACTCGCCTACACTATGGTACGTTTTTATGTGCCGGTCGCCTTACTGCAAACCACTCGCAGTCGGCTTTGGCTTGTGGCTAAACAGTTTGCTCGGCTATCATATCATGATCACGAAATCGCTTCAACAAACGTCGCTTTCCTATCCATGAAATACATACGCGTTATCGATTCACACACCGGCGGTGAGCCAACCCGGATTGTCTACGAGGGTGGCCCCGACTTGGGGGATGGCCCGTTGGCGGATCGGCTGAATCGCCTTCGCAGCCAGTTTGACGATTTCAGGAGTGCCGTCGTCAACGAACCGCGCGGGAACGATGTGATTGTGGGCGGGCTGGTTTGCCAGCCTCACGATCCGACTTGCCAAGTGGGTGTGATCTTTTTCAACAACATCGGTTATCTGGGGATGTGCGGGCACGGCACGATTGGTTTGCTGGTGACGCTTGATTATCTTCAGCGGATCAAGCCGGGCGTTCATCGAATTGATACGCCCGTCGGCCCAGTCACGGCGGAATTGAAGGGCAAGGGTGAAGTAACGGTGTGCAACGTTTCGAGTTTCCGGTTTCGAAAGGACGTGGAGATCGAAGTGGACGGTGTTGGAACGGTGCGCGGCGATGTGGCGTGGGGAGGAAACTGGTTCTTTTTGATCAAGAATTCAGAGGAGGTGTTGTCAAATCTGTCGCTGTCATTGACGATGGCCGATGTCGACCGCCTGCAACCGGTGTCGCTGCGAATACGCGATGCGCTGGAGGCCAATGGCGTTACGGGGCGCGAGGGAGCATGGATCGATCATCTCGAATGGTTCGGGCCGCCACAGGATCCACAAAACGACAGTCGTAATTTTGTTTTATGTCCGGGCGGTGCGTACGACCGGTCTCCGTGTGGAACGGGGACCAGTGCCAAGCTGGCTTGTCTGGCCGCCGACGGAAAATTAAAGCCGGGAGAATATTGGAGACAGGAGAGTATTGTGGGGAGCTTGTTTGTGGGAAGTTATGAAATGGTCGATGATCCGCAGTGCCACGATTCGGATTTGGGTTCGCCGGTCATCGTGCCGTCCATTACGGGAACCGCTTATGTCGGTGCCGAGGCAACCTTGATTCTCGATCCAAACGATCCGTTTTGCATGGGGATTGAGCGATGAGTGATCCAAAGAAAGTACTAGTCATTGGCGGTGGAGTGATCGGTGCATTCGCAGCGTGGGAACTGTCGAACGCGGGTTGCGAGGTGACGATTGTCGAGAGAGATCGCTTTGGTGCGGCGTGTTCGCATGGAAATTGCGGTTACATCTCGCCAAGCCATGTACTGCCGCTGGCTCAGCCGGGTGCGGTGACCAAAACGCTGAAGTCGATGCTCAAGCCGAATTCGCCGTTTGCCGTCAAGCCCCGATTGTCGCTGCAAGCCCTGAACTGGTTCTGGAAGTTCATGCGGAGCTGCAACCTCAAGGACATGATGGCATCGGCGGCCGCGATTCACGGGTTGCTTCAGTCGTCCAAGACGCTCTATCAACAACTGATTGCCGACGAAAGCATTGATTGCGAGTGGCAGGAGCGAGGCTGCCTGTTTGTTCACGAGTCTGAGCACGAGTTCGACAAGTTTGCGGAAACAGAAAAACTGATTCGCGAACATTTCGGCGTGGTGGGCACGCGGTATTCCTGCGATGAGCTGGTTCAGCTCGAGCCAGCGATCAAACCGGTGGTGGCGGGCGCATGGTACTATCGGGACGACTGCCATTTGCGGCCTGATAAATTGATGACCGCCATGCGGAATCGGCTGGAGGCTCGCGGCGTTCGAATCGTCGAGAACGCGGAAATCAAGTCGCTGGTTCGCGTCAACGAAATGGTCAAGGCGGCCCGAACGTCGAGCGGTGAATGGGAAGCCGATCAGTTTGTGGTCGCGACGGGAGCTTGGGCGCCGTTTTTGAGTCGCGAACTGGGGTGTCGAGTTCCCGTTGAGCCGGGCAAGGGATACTCGCTGACGATGCCGAACCCCAAGCAGGGACCGAAGATTCCGATCATCTTTGAAGATACGCACGTCGCGATTACACCGATGGACTCCAAGTACCGGATCGGCTCGACGATGGAGTTTGTCGGTTACGATACTTCAATTCATCCACGTCGGTTGGGCTTGTTGAAGGCATCGGCAGAGCGGTATTTGCACGATCCGTATTGTGAGCCTGTCGAAGAGGAGTGGTTTGGCTGGCGGCCCATGACGTGGGACAGCAAGCCGATTATTGACCGAAGTCCCGCGCTCAAGAATGTCTGGATCAATGCGGGGCATAGTATGTTGGGCATCAGCACGGCAACCGGTTCGGCTCGTCTGATTCGCGAAATGATTTTTGGAGAAGACACACACCTGGATGCGAGGCCCTTTTCGGTGAGAAGGTTTGGATAGCCTTTTTTGGGCAATTCTTGCGTGAAGGATGTCGGGCTACAATAATATCAGCGTTCCACTGGGCGGAAGTGTTCTGCATTGGAATGAAGTTGATACTGATTTGAGAATACCATTGACTGGAGAATTGTCATGAAATTTGCTGCTATTTTGATACTACTGGCGTTGCTCGGTTTTATTTCATGGCGAGTCCTGAGCCCCTCCAGTGCCGTGGCACAGGATCTGGACAACCAGACGACGGCGCAAAAGCAGGATTCATCCCAATCTGCGACGGAGCAGGACTCGTCCGATGTTCCCAAAGCATTACGGTTCAAGATGAAATCCATCGATGGTGAAGAAGTGGATTTGGCAAAGTATGCGGGCAAGGTGATCGTGATCGTCAACGTGGCCAGCCGCTGTGGCATGACACCGCAATACGAAGACCTGCAGAAGCTTCACGAGGACTATGGCGACAAGGGCGTGGTGGTATTGGGTTTTCCTTGCAATCAGTTTGGTTCTCAGGAGCCAGGCAGCGAAGCGGACATCAAGACGTTTTGCTCGACGAAATACGGAGTGACCTTTGACATGTTTTCCAAGATCGACGTCAAGGGCGACCAGGCAAGCGACTTGTACAAGCATCTGACTGAGCAGGATGTCAAGCCGCAAGGTTCAGGACCGGTGAAATGGAATTTTGAAAAGTTCGTGCTCGATCAATCCGGCAACGTGATCGCTCGGTTCGGCTCACGAGTCAAGCCCAGCAGCAAGGACTTTATCGAAGTGATCGAGAAGGCGGTTGCGGAGGAGTCGGGGGACAGGTAAAAGTTTACTGTTTTCGAGATCCCTGCCAGTTTTAAGGTCGTGCGGCTTAAAATCAAAACTACCGCTTGATTTCTCTTTCAATATTTTCCACTGCCCACTGAGTTCGATCCGGCATCGGGAATTGAATCAGCATGGTCAGGATGCCGATGGCTGCCGCGATCAGGGGAATGAAATTTTTTGACAGGAAAAACGAGACGAGGCAGAAAAATGTGCCACCTTCAAGTAAAGCGAATTTAATGATGGTCGAGTTCATCACGATCTTTCGAGCCTGAGACAGGGAGTTGGTTTCGTTGGTTTCCTTTTGGGCGATGGCGATAGCAACTTTCCGGATCAATTCGGGAACGACGAACGAGGCCATCCAGGTCGCAAAGAAGGCGACGATTGAAACCGGTACGAGAATGTTGTTGAATGACCATCGGTCTATATTGGGATCGGTCTGCCCCACCAGCACCAAAAATAACATCAAGAGGGTGAAACTGATGGCCCCCATCACAATCGCTCCGGCGATGATCATCAGAGTTCGGCCAAAATCAGATGGGGGTGTGGTATTGAGATTCATTGGAAATGGAGTTCAGGTTTTGGGTTATAGAATAAAAAAACCGCTGAGTCCTGCAACTCAGCGGTTGATGATGGGAGAAACATCTGATTGGATTGCACTTGTATTCACTGCACTCGCAATCCTGATTCAAACCTAATCCAGAAAACCGACCAGTTCCTGGCTGCGACTGGGTTGCTGCAGTTTGCGGACGGCTTTGGCTTCGATCTGACGAATACGCTCGCGAGTGACCTTGAAGATATGGCCAACTTCTTCGAGTGTGTAACTGTATCCGTCGCCGAGACCATAACGCAATTTGATGATCTCGCGTTCGCGATAGCTCAGTGTCTTCAGGACATCTTGAATGCGGCCTCGCAGCATTTCCTGAGACGCACCAACGGCGGGGCTTTCGGCTTCGCCGTCGGGCAGCAAATCACCGAAATGACTGTCTTCGCTGTTGCCGACAGGTCGATCCAGACTGATCGGATAGCGGCTCATGGCAAGTACCCGGCGAGCTTCTTCAACGGTCGTATCGCTTCGTCGTGCGATTTCTTCGAGCGAGGGTTCTCGGCCGAGTTCCTGCAGCAACTGTCGCGAAACGGTTCGAACGCGGGACATCGTTTCGACCATGTGGACCGGAATTCGGATCGTTCGGCTTTGGTCAGCAACGGCTCGCGTAATCGCCTGGCGAATCCACCAGGTGGCGTAAGTACAGAACTTGAATCCTCGGCGATACTCGAACTTGTCGACGGCCCGCATCAAGCCTGCATTGCCTTCCTGGATCAGATCCAGAAAGCTCAATCCACGATTGCGGTACTTTTTGGCGATGGAGACAACCAGCCGCAAGTTACCTTCGGACAATTCGCGTTTGGCTCGCTGATATTTCGAGTAAATCCCTCGCAGGAACTTGACCCGATTACGAAGGCTTTGGGGTGACTCCTGACAAACCAGCAGGATCGTTCGCATCTCCTGAATCCAGGGTTGCCGTTCGTGCGAAGGCTTATTGGCCTTTTTGTGTTTCCTGATTTTCATCATCAGGTCGTCCACGCGGGCGCTGAACTCCTCGATGATGCGGATCTTTGACTCAATCCGTTGGGTTCGCAAGCCGAGTTCTTCGATCAGCCGAACCGCTCGTCGTCGTCGTCTGGCCAGATTTTGCCAAGCTTGTTTGCGGCGATTTTTAGGAGCCGATTTCGAATAGGCGGTCAAGAAGTCATGCCGGTTTCGTTTCAGTAGAACCGACAACGTTTTCAGGTTGTGTTCGATCCGGCCCAGAATTTGTTCTTTTTCCAGACGATCGGTCACCGAGACCTGAACGGTTCGGTCAAAGGGCAGTTCACCTCGATGTACCCGAACCAGGATTTTGTAGGCGTCGCGAATGACGTAGTCGCATTCGAGCAGCTTGGTGCGGAACTCGCGGCGAGTGTCTTCAATGCGTTTGGCAAGCGTGATTTCTTCGCTGCGCGTGAGCAGTGGGATTTCGCCCATCTGGGTCAGGTACATGCGAACCGGGTCATCGGACCAGGAATCCATGTCGTCAATATCGGCGATTAGGTCGTCTTCTGAAATGGGAAGGTTATCGTCGTCCTTCCCTCCTGAAATGGGATCGTCATCGCCGTCTCCATCAAGTCCGTCTGAGGGATCATTGTGGTCAACGACATCGTCAAAATTTTGAGGCGCGATTCGAGTTCGCGTTCCCTCACTGTCATAATCGTCAAGCAGTGTATCGTACAAGTGGGTACTCCTGCGAATGGAATGAAACAAAAGGAATGAAACAAATGGAAAAATTGGGTCAAAAACGGCCTCTTTCCATATCGCTGACATCGCCAGGAAGGCGGGCGGCAAGTGACTGATCTCAGTTTTGCAGCCACTTAATCCGGCAAGCGGTATGACACGGGCGGCATTCGTGCCGCAGGCAATGCGAAGGGCGATTGATAAAAACGAGTGCTGTACAGCCCTGTTGTATCTTGACGAATTCCCTGACCCTGTTTGAACAGACCCCTTCCGTCCACCGACGACGGCGTCTTTCAAACCGAAACGAGCATTCCTTAGTGCAGATTCTTTCTCACAATCTCCGCATCAAAACCCTGTCGAGGCAACAGGATTTCAGGCATCAATTCAACGAACTCGATAGGTTGAGGACGAGTTGGGGGTGTTCCTCTGGTGGGCTTGGTTTGTGCCGCGAGTTTTGAATTCGATGTATGAAGAGATTTTAACTGCCGGGCTTTCGTCGTCCAGTGAATTTTCCCCGAATCCGACGAAAAAAGCCCTGAAATCGAGGATTCATGTTTATAAGTGCTTGCATCACAAAGGTCTTCCTCGTTGTGGAATTTTCCGCAATCGGCACGAGCTGGCCAGCCGTCAAAGTCAATGAAAGTCAGGCCGACGGCACAGCTTACATTCAAAAGCGATTCAGGCTACGATGAGGGCTGGAAACCGAAGCAGAAATACGAGAGAAAAGAGCAGTTCCCCAAGCCTCGGCCTAGAGCCTCCTGCGACGAACTGGCCCGATCAATTCCATGGCAAAATACCTTCTCCCCTGTCCCCAATGTAACCATTCCGAGCCGGTCGCGACGACTCAGGCAGGGCAAGACAGGGTCTGTCCGAAATGTCGCCATCCCTTCGAAGCCCCCCAACTCCAAGTCCTGAAGGAATTACCGCTTGCCGGTGGAGCGGTCGTTGAAAAAGTCGAGCGACAGGGCGTCCATCGAGGGCTGTTTGTGCTAGGGCTTTCACTGATCCTGTTCGGTACGATTACAGGAT
Source organism: uncultured Pirellulaceae bacterium (assembly GCA_964414815.1). Taxonomy (GTDB): domain Bacteria; phylum Planctomycetota; class Planctomycetia; order Pirellulales; family Pirellulaceae; genus Mariniblastus. The sequence goes on from CAYPXY010000040.1 coordinate 28,959, forward strand.
TCTATCTGCACCGCTACGCCAACTCCCTGATTCTCGAACTTGGCGATCCTGCTGAGTTTGTGATTCAGGCCGCCGATGAGCTGACCCCCGCCAAGCTAATGACCGCCTGGTTGGAGATGGAAGAGAATATGGAGTTGCCCGAATGGGCGGAGACACCGGTGATGCGATACCGAACCCAGGGAAATATCTTGAAAAAGTTTGCGTATGGGCTTTGGGGATTGGCCGGAGTCGGAGTGGTTACGTGGCTGGCAAGCTGGGTTTTAAAAAAATAGCTGAAACCTCAATCATCCACGTCGGTATCATCGTTTGTTTTGGCAACTCGATCCGGCTTGGGCGAGTCTGCTGAACGAGCTTCAACGGCTTCTCCCAGATTCAACACCTTGCGTAGTTTGCTGCGCAGGGTTCTCACTTTCAGCGGCAGCCCGACATAGTCACGGTGTTCGTTAAACCACTCCGGTTTTACGTAGGACTCCAGTTTCTCGGTGACCAGCAGAACTGCGGGTACGTTGCAGGTAACGGGTCCTTGAATGAACTCCTTAAAAGCCTCAATGGCCGACCGACCCAGACCGCCACAGCCGAACAACACGACATGTACGGGATAATCGGTGTCGCCCGGCGATAAATCCGCAAACCTGGCCAGTCCACGAGTGGGATCGGAGGTAATCAAGACCCGATATCCGACGGATTTTAATCGCTCCCGCAGGGTGTCCTGAAGTTTGGTGTTGGATTCGATAATCAAGATGGTCTTATTCAATCCCTCTTCCTTCTCGGCGATGGCGGCCGCAATTTCCTGAGCCTGTTTCTCGGTCAGCTCTGGATCGAATCGCGAGGTATCGCCTGCCTCAATCGCCTGGATCGCATGTTCGCATTCCTGAACCACGATTGCCGGCGTTTGAATGCGTCGGTCGGCGTTGAGATCCATCAGCCGGCCCGTCAGAACCGCAACTCGGTGAGGGATTTCGGGGACATGTTGATTCACGGGGATCACTTCCTGATACCGTTGCGCCGACATTCGGCGAATTCGTTCGCGCGTTTCAAGCAAGGGTGGAACACCGGAAATGATCTGGTACATCATGCAGCCCAGAAAATAGATGTCGCTTCTCGGATCGTTGCGACGAACGCCTGTGGTTCGTTCCAGCCCTGCGTAGTCGATGCTTCTCGGTCCCCCTTTTTCATCCGATTCCGACGGATCGTTGACCATCGCCAATCCGAAGTCCACCAGCTTGGCCTGACCCTTGGTCGAGAGCAGTACGTTGGATAATTTCAAGTCGCGATGAGTGATGTTGAATTGGGCGGCATAAGCCAGCCCGGCCGCGATGTCGCGAACGATACGCAGCGTCGTCAAAACATTGAGCTTGCGATGCGCCAGCACATATTCACGCAGATTCTGTCCTTCGACAAAATCCATCACCATGTAGATGCGCCCTTTTTCTTCTTCGACTTCGTGGATCGGCACGATGTTCGGATGCCGCAGCTTCATCACCATCCGGGCTTCTCGTAGAAACTGCTCGCGCTGCTCCATGTCCGCGCTGTAACGCTGCCGCAGCACCTTGACCGCTTTGATGTCGCCCGTCTTTCGATGCCAGGCACGATAGACGCGAGCAAACGTCCCATGTCCAATCAGATACAAAACTCCCCAATTGCCGTAGAAGAATCCCTGGACGTGCCCTTCGACCAGTCGGCTGATCTGCCAGTTCGTCAGCGCCTCGCGTTCCAACAGTGCAAACACAAACGAATCAAACGTCGCCCGCCCGCGTCCCCCAGCGGCTTGCAGAATATCTTCGACTTCCTTCGACCCCATCAAGCCAACGTCAAAGATCCGTTGGGCAAGCTGGTCGGCAGTGATCTGGCTCATTCAATCGATATTGGGAGTGCGGGACAAGAAGAGATACGAATCGCCCGGCCGATCGCCTGGAAAAGAGGTCCAAACAGAGCCGGAAAAGAATTAAAATGAACATTTCATATTATTCCAACGACGGATCGAACTCAACTAGAACGTGGCGGAAGGCCCGAAATTTCCTTAAAATTAGATCTCTCCGTCGAGCGCACTCTTGTAGCTGTCCCGTTCACGGCGAGTGGCTTCCAGATCGAACATCAGGTACTTCATGTCCATCCGGAGCTGGCTGAGGGCTTCCTGGATCAAATTCAGTATCCGGCGGCGGCGATGGGTGTACTCGACGACCCGATTGAGCGGATGCTCAAGCGGTTGGCGATACTCGGCCGGGAGCCGATGGATGGCGGTGATCAAATCATTCAAATCCATTGGGAGTTGGTTGATGTCCTGAACAGCGGTTTCGATTTCATTGGAATTCATGGTTTCACTCCTCGCGGTGGATTGATGGTCAGCCTGATGGGTGACGGGTGGGTTAAGTGATCAATCTCTATCGCAGCCTCAATGCCAATCAAAAACAGAAATGGACGCCTGGAACAAAAACTCAATAATCCCCGTATTTTCTCCAGTTTAAGCAGTTGGCCCAAATTGAGGCGTAAATCGCCGATGTTGCCATCGTGCAACACGTTGACCTGTCCAACATCCCAAAATCCTGCTAAAAGCCGGGGAAAGCCGAAGAACATGCACCGTTTGAGCAAACGCAACCCATGTTGAAAAAACTCAACATTCATTCGCAGCCATCTTGACGATGTTCCACTTGCCGAACCAAGCTGACAATCTACTCAATCATGGCCATCCTCAAAAGGACTTTCGGGATGGTTGGATGAGTAAATATGGCAATCGAATGCGGATCGTATCGATCTGGTTGACCTTGACGCTGATCTTGGCGGCTTGCTCGGTCCCTCCCTCAGCTGCTCAATTCATCGAGGACTTTGAGTCGAACCTGCCCACTTGGGAGCGGCATGAAGCCGATTGCATTGTACTGGACTCCAAGTGGCTTCAGCGCCGCTCAAGCGAACTCGATGATCGAAACAAGTTCGAACGAATCGCTTTCGAAGCGGGCTACGGCTCGAAGATTCTGGTCGCTCACAACGTTCCACCCTCCTTTCTGATTCCCGAGTTGACACCCTCGGTTCGAATCAAGGCCTCACGTTCCGGGATTCAAATGATGGTGCGAGTGGTGCTGCCTGAAACGCCGGCTCCTAATGGAGCGGGTCCGATGACGGTTCTACTCAACGGACCGACCTACCATGCGTCCGGGCAATGGCAGACGCTTTCATTTGAAAAAGAAAAGGTCGATCTCAAACGAAAACTTCGCGACGAAATCTGGCTGATGCGACAACAGCACGGCAGCCAGGTCAGTGCCAACAACGCGTATGTCGATAAAGTCGTGCTCAATTTGTATTGCAGTCCAGGTCAAAGCTGGGTTCAGATCGACGATCTGAAACTGACAGGAATGGTGGATGCGACCGCGATCGCCAAAAACGCCAACTCCGGCATGGCCCACGCCTCGCAAATCAAGACAGTGGGACACACCGATCCCGTGCAGGAAGGTGCTGCAGGTTTGACTACCGACAAACAACCTTCTCTGGTTGTTCGTGATGGAACCGTTTTACTGGTTGACAAACGTCCCTTTCTAGCGCGTGTGGTTCAGCATCGCGGTGAGTCGTTCGAGTTTCTCAAATCGCTTGGATTCAATGTGATGGAACTGAACACAACGGCCACCTACCAACAGCTTGATGCCGCGCGGCAACTCGATCTGTGGATCGTCTGTCCACCTCCGTCAAACGTGGGGCTGTCACCGATCTCGTTTCAGTACGATCGGGTACTCGCCTGGTCGCTCGGTGAAGAGCTGGAAGGACGAAATTTGCAAGGTGTCCAGCAGCGAGTTCGTGAAATTCAGGAGTCTGATCAGCGGGAGGGACGCCCGATACTGGCTCACGTCTCGTCTCACTGGACCAAGTATGCACAGCTGGTCGATATCCTCAACGTGGGGCTCGAACCGCTCGGAACCAGTTTTCTGGCCAGCCAATACAGCGAATGGATCAAGCAACGCAGCCAAACCATTGAACACAACAAGCCGGTGTGGGCAGATATTCAAACCGATTTTCCTCCCGCGCTGGTCAATCAGATCCGGGCCATTACCCAGGTCGTTCCGCCGACACCCATTGAACCCCAGCAAATGCGATTCCTGGTATATGAAGCCATCACGGGCGGCGCGCGTGGGCTTCGCTTCAAGTCCAGGACACGGTTGGATGGAGCGGATCCAACGACGCGGCTGCGGGCGATGACCATCGAATGGATCAATAGTGAAATGGTTCGCCTCGAACCGTGGATCGCGGGCGGTGTGCTGCGCGATCCGATCAACACAGGAGATCGAACGCTGGAAGTCAATGTACTGAGTACAAACCGGTCACGGCTGTTGTTGCTTCAGCGACCGACGCACTACGAACAGTATCTTGCCGGTGATACGCCGCTTCAGACGATTCGATTTCAGGACCCCGACACGACCTTCAGCGAGCGGGCCATGTTGATTTCCGACATCGGACTGCAGCCCCTGGCCATCGAACGGACTCACGGCGGCAACGAAATCCGCATCGATTCATGTCCCTACATTGCGGCCATCGTGCTGACCCAGGATCCACTGGTGACCAATCGGCTGAATCAGTCGTGGCAACGAATGGGGCAGGCATCCACGTTTCAGCTTCACATTGATCTGACGCGGCAGTGGCTGGCCGTGATGCAACTGATTGAACAGCAAATGGTGGCCCGCGGCCGCAGTCCGGTCGCGGCTTCGTCAGCACTGTCCCAGGCCACCACGGCATTCCAAAACTTCAACCGAATGCTCGACGCCAACAGTCAGCCGAATGCCCTGCCGTACCTCAACGAGACGGATCAGCGCTTGGCGGTGGTGCGCCGAGAGCTGATTACCGAGCCGCTTGACCGGTTTCGCTCGAAGTCCTCGACGCCCCTGTTGTCGCACGTCAGCCTCGTGCCGTTGCACTGGGAACTGGCGACGCGGCTGAGCATTCAAAGCTGGAATCCGAACGGCTTGCCGGCGGGCGATTTCGAGAGCTTGCAACATTTGACGCACAGTGGGTGGGAGAACCGACGGCTCGATGACGAGCGAGTCGCGACCAGCGTCGAGCTGAGCGTGGATGCGCGAGTGGACGGCCACTTGGGGTTGAAGCTGGAAGTTGTTCCGAAATCGAATGCCACCACGATCGATGCGCATCCGTTGTGGATCAAGTCTCCGAAAGTTCCGGTTCGCGTCGGCCAGATTGTCCGCATTCACGGCTGGGTCAACGTGCCTCAAGTGGTGCGAGGCAATATCGACGGGCTGATGATTGTGGACTCGCTCGGCGGCGAAGCGATGGCGGAGCGGATCCCCGTCACGTCGGGCTGGCAGGAGTTTACTCTCTACCGTTCCGTCCCGCATGATGCCGATCTGACCGTCACGTTCACGATGACCGGATTCGGAGTGGCCTGGCTCGATGAAGTCACCATCCGAACGGTCGATTTGCCAAGTTTTGTGCCCGCCGACGTGCGAACCAGTTCGCGGTGAAGTCGCCGTGATAACAGGGCGGTCGCCTACTTGTCGGGCCGCTTGTATTCCACAACGATCCGCTGTGATCATTGACATCGGTAAATACTGTTGTACGATTGACAGGTATGACACTGAATCTTGAACTTGACGAACAGCAGGCTAGGCAATTGCAGGCAATTGCTCAAAGGCTCAACGTGTCGGTCAGTGAACTGGCAATGGCTGCGATAGGTGACCTGCTTGCAAAGGAAACCAGCGACTTCAAGCGAGCAGCGGATCGTGTCCTGGAGAAAAATTCCGAGTTATACAGGCGGTTGTCTTGATGCGTTATTTGAGCCTCAAGGAGCTGATCGAACTTCATCAACGAGTCGTTGAACAGTCCGGTGGCATGGAGGGTATCCGCGATATTGGGCTTGTCGAATCTGCATTGGCTCAGCCTTTAATGACATTTGGTGGAGATGATTGTTACCCGACTCTTGCTGAAAAAGCTGCGGCCTTGTGCTTTTCGTTGGTTTCCAATCATGCCTTCGTCGACGGCAACAAAAGGATTGGCCACGCGGCGATGGAAGTATTTCTGGTGCTGAACGGATTTGAGCTCAACGCAGAGGTTGACGATGCGGAGTCATTGATCCTTCGATTGGCGGCGGGTGAACTTGGGCGATCTGATTTGGCAACATGGGTTGCCCAGCACTGCATTGAGATCGATAGGTGATCTCCGATTGTAGTTGTGCGCAAATCGGGTGCGATTTCACCCGCCAGTCGTCTAAACGCAATACCGTTTAAGTTTTCGTTTAACCGCGCCGCCAAGCGGTTGCCACTGGGTGAAGTCTCCAGAACTTGGACGGTATTGCGTCTAAACGCCAGCCGCTCCGCCGAACGCCAATTGCAAACCCAACTCACCCAGATTGACCATGGGGAGATCATGGGCTTCTTCGAGCGTCCACCAGTTGCAAAGATCGGTCGAGCCATCGCATTCATTGCGAAGCTCACCGCCCAACACCTCGACATGATAGATGATCCGGATGCTGTGAAATTTTCGAGCAGAATTTTCAGAAGTGAACGAATGAACCGCTGCAATCTCACGAGGGCGAATCTGCAGTCCGGTTTCTTCCAGCACCTCGCGAACAACGGCATCTTGAGGGTCTTCACCGAATTCAACTCCTCCGCCGGGCAGCGTCCATCGACCCGCGATGTGACGCACTTTGGGAGCAAGCCGGCAAAGTAACAGCCGGTTCTCGCGGACAATGATCCCGTAAGCACCGACCCGCGAGACCTGCTTTCGATTGACTCTGGCCAAGTGACTGCTCCTGATGAATCAACAAAAAAGCGACGATCACTCGTCGCTCTTTAATCTGGATTGCTTAGGATCGAACGATCCTTAGGCGATCGAATGCCAGCTACTTTGAGATTGCATATCGCTTTTTTGCGGGTGCAACGATTCCGAGCGAAACTTTGCTGCTGCGAGTGAACCGCTCCTTGCTGCCATCATCGAGATAGCGATAGCCAATTCGAGTGGGCTTGCCGGTCTTCGGACAGACCAGCATCACCTTGCATGCGTGGATCGGTGTCTCCTTGTGCAGCCGTCCTCCTTGCGGATTTTTTTGGCTTGGCTTGACGTGTTTGTAAGCCATGTTGACGCCTTCAACGATCAACATGTTTCGGTCGCGATCAACCGACTTGATCTTGCCGGAAACGCCTCGGTCTTTGCCGCTAATTACAACGACCGTGTCGTCTTTATGAAATTTCATCGCTCTTACCAGTATGTTTTTAGTCAGTATGTTTTTGGTGCTTGCTTTTCAACGAGATCACCCAAAGATCAAAATTCAGGGTCAGGCAATATCAGCCATTTACCCCCAATTGTCAAGGGCTAACTACGATTACCTGCCACCATCAACGGTGTCAAAATGTAATATTTCTAACACTGCTGGCGGGTGAGCGGCACTCGGCGATCTACTCGTTTGCCAGGTCCATGTCCCGCAATGTTCGGCCCAATCGCTTTCTGGGAGCTCCCGCCGAAGGCTTGGCGGCGATAGCCGGGGCCGTCTCAAGCGGTGTTTCGATGCGTGAGAGAAAGTTTTGGAGACTTTTATTCAGTTCCGATCCCGCTGGAGGCGTACCGACGGTTTCGATCGCGTCTGCGACTCCCAACATCACAGAACGCCGAACTCCTTCACGAATCCATGTAAACAGATTGAATTGCATAATGTCCTCCTTGAACGGTTGATTTGAAGCGGAACTGTAGCTATTTTTCAATTGCCTGTCCAGACAGTCGTCCGCAGACAGGGCCGCCCGCTAGCGAGGACTTTTAAATTTACTACAACACCCCATTTTGTTTTGAATCTATGTCAGGAAAGGATATTCTCGTCACGGGAGCTACGGGCTTCATCGGATCGGACCTAGTTCACCACCTAGTAGAAACCGGTTCTCAAGTTACCTGCATTGTCCGAAACGAAGCCAAAACGGAGCCGCTGAAGAAACTGGGTGTCCGGATCATCCAAGCCGATCTCGAGCGAGATACCGAGCGCTTGCGCACGGCGGTGGCGGGGCAGCAAACCGTGATCCACCTTGCCGGCAAAACCAACCCGGCAACTTACGGGCAGTACATGAGTGCCAATCTCACCGGCACGGAAAACCTGATCAGGGCTTGTGGTGACCTGCCGACTCCGCCCCATTTTATTTTCATCTCTTCCATTGCCGCACTGGGTCCAAGCCGAGGATCAAGCAGAAAAGGAACGCCCCACACCGAAGCCAGTCCCTGCCGACCGGTATCCCATTACGGGACGAGCAAACTCAAAGCCGAAGAAGTGGTACGGCAATACTGCTCCAGTGTCCCTTGTTCTATTATCCGGCCTCCGATTGTCATCGGACCGCGCGATCGCGACGGACTTCAGATGTTCAAGCTGGTCGATCAATGGCGGGTGCATTTTATCGCGGGTTATTTTCCACAACAGTTTTCGATGATCCATGTCACCGATCTAACCCATGCGATTCTGCATGTGGCTGAACAAGGAAAAAAAATGGCTCTCGATGCATACGATCAGGGAGTTTACTTTGCTTCGGCGGATGAAGTCGTTTCATTTGGTCAACTGGGCCGGATGATCGGAACCGCACTGGGCAATAAGCGAGTCCTGCTGGTGCCGTCTCCCAAGTTTACGATCTGGGTGGCCGGTGCGATCAACTCGTTGATCAACACCGTGATGAAATCGGAAATTTTCATGACACTGGACAAAGCTCGCGAAGCCAACGCGGGTTCATGGGCCTGCGACAGTTCCAAGCTGAAACAGGAAACCGGCTGGAAACCTGCCGCCCCATTCCAGCAACGGCTCAACGAAACCGCTCAATGGTATCGGGAAAATGGATGGCTGGGAAAGGGATGAGGGATGAGGGATGAACGCAGCCGTTCGTAAGGGGACGAGAGAAAAAGTAGGGTGCCTCAACGAAAGCTCTCCGTCCGGTTTATCCGGACGGGAGCAGTGACTGGCTGGCTACCATTGATCGAACGATCTCAAACATCGATCTCTTCTGCTTCTTCGGCTCGCTCCATGATGAAATTGAACCGGGCCGAAGCATCGCGGCCCATGAGATCGCTGATGATGCGATCGGTTTCCAGTTGATCGTCGATCTCGACTTTGAGCATCCGCCGCGTCTGGGGATTGAGCGTGGTCTCCCACAGCACTTTCGGCATCATCTCGCCCAACCCCTTGAATCGCGTAATCTCTGGCTTCGAACGCCCATCGCCATGTTGACGTAAAATCCGTTCGCGATCCGCTTCGTCGGCCGCCCAATACGTCTGCTTGCCGATATCGATGCGAAAAAGAGGAGGCATGGCAATATACAATCGTCCATTCGCAATCAATTGCGGCATATGGCGATAGAAAAACGTCAACAACAAGGTGGTGATGTGATGGCCATCCGAATCGGCATCGGCCAGCAATATAATTCGCTCGTAACGCAGCGCGCTCAGATCCATTTTAGGGCCGATCCCACACCCGATCGCGGTGACCAGGTCTTGCAACTCCTTGTTCTCGAGCAGCTTCTTGAGCGAAGCACTTTCCGTATTCAATACCTTGCCTCGCAGCGGCAGGATGGCCTGAAAGTTTCGATCGCGGCCCTGTTTGGCACTGCCTCCCGCAGAGTCTCCTTCCACAATAAACAATTCCGACTTCCCGCGACCGCTGTTCAGGCAGTCGCTCAGTTTGACCGGCAGTGCCGAGCGCTTTCCTCCCACTTTACGGGACACCGATTCACTGGCAACGCGCGACGCTTCGCGGGCGCGGGCGGCTGCAATCACGCGCGCAACAATGCTGTCCCCCGTGTTGCGATTTGAGTTAAGCCACTGCTCGAGCGCCGGTCTCAGCGAGCTTTCCACCGAGCTTTGAACCTCAGGATTGTTCAAGCGGTCCTTGGTCTGGCCTTGAAACTGGGGCTCGGCAATGAACACCGAGAGGATCGCCACCAAGCCTTCGCGGATGTCTTCGTGGCTGATTTTGACTCCGCGCGGTGTCAGATTATGGGTTTCAATATAGTTGCGAACCGCCTTGATCAAGCCGGACCGAAAGCCGTTTTCGTGCGTGCCGCCATTGGCGGTGGGAATTCCGTTGACGTAGCTGCGGACATGTTCGTCGGTCGATTCCGTCCACTGCAAAACCATTTCCATGCGTTCGTTGTCATCGCGTCGATAAGTGAACCCGTTCTCGTGAATCGGTTTCGCCGAACGCTCTTGAAGTACTTTTCCAATGAACTCGACGATGCCGTTTTCGTGATAGAACGTCTCTTTCGTTTTGTTGACGTCATCCACGAAAATGATCTTAACACCACGATGTAGAAAACTGCTGGTTTCGATCCGGGCACGGATGGTGGCGGGATTGAAATCGGTTTTCGGAAAGATGGTCGGATCGGGCGTGAACGAGATCGAGGTGCCGGTTCCGCGAACGGCGCCTTTGAGCCGCTGCAGGCTTGTCTTGGGAATGCCTTTGGAGAACTCCATTCGATATTGGCAGCCATCCCGTTTCACAATGGCGACCAGTTTTTTCGAAAGTGCATTGACGACTGACGCACCGACGCCGTGCAGCCCGCCCGCCGTCTTGTAGTTGTTCCCATCAAATTTTCCTCCGGCGTGCAGCACCGTCAAAACCACTTCGAGTGCCGGCTTTTTGGTTTTGGGATGTTTATCAACGGGAATCCCGCGTCCGTTGTCGGACACCGTGATCGTCTCGCCATCACTGTGAAGCTCAACCGTGATCTCGGAAGCATGTCCGTTCATGGCTTCGTCGATCGAGTTGTCCATGATCTCCCAGACCAGATGATGCAGCCCGGCGCTGCTAACACCGCCAATATACATCCCCGGCCGCTTGCGAACCGGTTCGAGTCCTTCGAGTGCGATAATGTCTTTTGCGTCGTACGTCTTGGTCATAAATCAGAAGTCAGTTTTCAGCATCCAGTTGTTGTTTCAAGTTGTCGTGTTTAACCCAAGCTCTCGTTTAACCGCGCCGCAGAGCAAATGGGGCGTTTATTCAGTTTGGCCCTTGGGTTGAGATTAATCGCCCCGTTTGCGCCGCCAAGCGGCTGCAACTGGGGTTGCCGTCAGCAGAACTTCAACGGGATGGGACCAATCGGGCGACCGCCATTAGGTCTTGATCAGGCACTTTCGTCAAGTTCAGTTCCCTGCCTGCAGGCGGCCAGGCGGCCAACCTCGTTTAGCCTCTATGGAGTGCGGGACTCTGTCCCGCTATCGTTTCTATGGCTTCGGACGATTTCGGCCACCGATGAAATCCAAATATCCAAAGCGGTACAGAGTCCCGCACTCCATAAATAGCCGCACCGCCAAGCGGCTACGACTGGGTGAGGCCTCCAGAACTTGAACCGACTGCGCCACCGGTTTGCCGATAACGGATTTGCCCAGCCAAAGATGGGAGTCTGGCTTGGCACCGAACCTTGGCGTGGTAGAATTGTCAATTCCTGGGCGGCGTGGTGCGGCCCGGTGGTCGATGGATCATTGATGGCAAGCATCCACTCGCATCGTCGATTCGGCCAATGCAGTTGGGAGGCAGCAAGCCATTTTCCCGTTTTTTCATTCGCCCCGGTAGCTCAGTTGGATAGAGCAACGGATTTCTAATCCGTGGGTCGCAGGTTCAAGTCCTGCCCGGGGTGCTGTTTTTTGAGTACCGGTAAACGAACTGGTAAACATTTTTGCCCCAACGCCCTGTGGCAATTAACTCAAATCGATGGAAAGTGAATCAACGATATCATGAAATGATTCCGCCAAAAAATATAGTGAATCATCGGCAGGATATTTATAAAACAAATTCCCATTGTCTTCTCCCTCACCCACGACGAGGATCAAGAGCGATCCAAGACCCGTGCTGGGAAAGAAACGGGGACAGGTCCAATTATTGCCACTGTCCCCGTTCTCCCCCGTATCTCCCCTCCCGTATCTCCCCCGTAAATTGTCAAAGAGCATTTTCAACGACGATCAAGCCGTTTGAATTTTTTGACCCTACGACCTACGCGTTAGATTTTCCTGGCTCTACAGCCATGACTTCAATTGCTCCAAGATCTCTAATTACACAGGAGAACAAACGACTATATCCGATCGCAGAAATCAAAAACTTTGCATCCTTTGCTTTTGCTCCATAGCTAAGCCAAACACCACTGTTCCTGTCTTTCATTAAAGTTGGAAATTGTGTTGGAGGAACAAAATAGCCATTGGTTTGATCAAGCGTTGTCACCAAATCGACAACCTGAAGTCTGCAGGTTCTTGCGAGATGATCATCTAGCAAGGGTAAGTCGGTTTGCAATAATGAAGTCACAATAGATACGGAAAACAATTCGTCAACTGCGTCAAGCGCCAGTTCAAACCGTAGCTTGTGCCCATCAAATACAATGTGCGACAAAATACTATCGCCACTAAGGCTTACTAGTTCATCAAAATTCATTCCTGAAAATACTCCCGAAAGTCAATCCACATTCCACGATATTCAATCTCCTCTTAAAGGAAAAGATGCCCTATTTCATCACCGATAATATAGTTCAAATGAGGGAAAGTGGATGAACCTTGGTCGGGCGCCTCAATCCCCATGCCTCAGTAGGCTGTGTCTCCTTTCCGTTCGGCATATGTTTTTCTCGTGTTCATGGCTGCTCCTGGTTGAAGATGCTGTTCTTTGTTTCTGATGTCAGGCACACGGTGGGCTGAGGGTGAAAACGAGACGCAACATTGTAGTCGTCGACGAACGATCAGTTGCGGAGCAACGATACTCAGTAGTCTCGTGACGCAAAACCAACCAAATAGACGTCACTAAGATCGGTAAGTTCGCAGTTTATGGGTTCCACATGCATTAACATAAACCATTTTTTTGGGTCTGGGTCCCCATGCGACATCGTCGTGGATAGAAAGCGAACTGACTTGCTGAGATCTGTTGCGACCTGAAGCACTTGCCCGGGAAAGATGCGATCCATTTCCTCTACGAATTTCACCCGAAGGCAAAATCGACCTTTTCTGCCCGTTGAAGCAGTTTGGCACCGAACAGCAGCAGTAGGCTTTCTACCAGGCAAATCTGTTCCATTCGTCCAAAAATCCTCGAAGTCATTCACGGATATTTGATATTTCATCGTCAGGTATTCCCATTTTTTTTTGCGATTGAGGGACAGGATCGGAACGAAAAATCGTCCCGATCCGCCACATGCAAACGCTCAGGCGAGTGACTTCGGCTGAGATTTTGATCTCTCAACAGTTAGAAATCAAAATGTCAAAGAACATTTTCAACGACTATCAAGCCATCCGAATTTTTTTTCCCTACGGGTTTTTTGATCTTACGCGACAGTTTGTTTGAGCCAATCTCTTAAACCCTGAAGCTCACTTTCTGTGAATAACATTCCAACTCCACTCTGAAAAAGATTTGTTTCAACCGTTGACTTTAGCCATTGAACAAATTCTTGTTTTTCTTTTTGGGAGAGCTGGTCGTAAAAATCTTCGCAATCAGTAGAGCAAGTGGCTCTTGCAAGTAGTATGAATATCTCATCTTGCTCCAAAATGCCATCTTGAAATAGTTGGAATGCTTTAGCAATCGTATTTTGTAACTGTTAAGTAATTACGTACGCTCCCCGCATAGGGTTTTGTTAACGGGT
>CAYPXY010000041.1:0-41861 GCA_964414815.1 uncultured Pirellulaceae bacterium
CCTACCCGTTAACAAAACCCTATGCGGGGAGCGTACGTAATTACTTAACAGTTACGAACAATTCACCTGCCAGACAAGGAGGGCGCGCGGCTGAGATTGGGCGGGAAACGCACCGAAGGTGCATGGCAGGACAGCCTGGGGCAAGCTCGCGCAGCGAGTGCCGCCCCAGGTTAGAGATGTTGAAACCCATTGCACGCTGAAGGCGTGCGGCGTGACAACAGGGCCGCACGCCTTCAGCGTGCTTGTGGCGAGGGATCACTTTCCCAGGGCGGCGTCCGCTTTGCGAACTTGCCCTGGGCTACCCTGCCCAAGCCTTTCAGGCTGCTTGCCCTTGTCGCCTACTCCCAAAAACTCGGAAAATCCGCAACATGAAAGCCGCACGACCTCGAAGCGTGATGGGCGCATAAGAAAGGGTTCGACAATTGTCGAACCCTACTCTTTGGCAATGGATCGCTGTAATTCAGCTTCGATTGCTCTTCTTTATACTCATGGAATGCAAGGAGACTTGTCCTGGCGTGTGATTGACGACCTGGATAGGCTCCCTTTCACTTCCAATGCTTGTTTAGTTCAGGGGGCGAACTTTCTCAGCACGTGGGCCTTTGGGGCCGCGGCCTACTTCATACTCTACTCGTTGGCCTTCACGGAGGTCATCGTAGCCGCCGCCTTCTACCGACGAGCTATGAAAGAACATGTCGGGTCCGCCGCCATTTTCAATGAAACCGAAACCTTTGTCCGTGATACGTTTGATCGTGCCTTCTGCCATAGTAATCTCTCAACTTCTCAAAATAAAACTGGTGAGTCGTCATCAGCTGTAAAACGTTTACGGCTGGCTGAACGACATCCTTAATACTTTGGGCGTGAAACATTCACACCCGATTGGACGAAGTCAGTTCAATTCTCCGAAAGGTCTTTTCGGATCGTCCAGAATTGTTTTTTCTCCATCCGAAATTTCTTTCGGATCGGTTGGCCGATTCGCTGGCGAAGTTTTCTGAGCAGCGTTCCGCTTCAGACACTTCTTCAGTTTACTTTGGCCTTACAAATTTTTTTCCACTTCGCGCTGTCGTTGGGCGAGCGTGTCCCGATCTGCGTGAACCGGAAGAGCCATTGCGGCCTTGCCGATTTGCGGACGTGGGTTGCTGTGCAGGCTCAGTCCGTGCGGACTGAGTCTGTGCAGGCTGATTCGGAGCCAATGGGACTTTCTGACCAATCAACTTCTCGATGGCTCGCAGGTCTTCCCGCTCTGCCGAACTGCAAAATGATAGCGCGATGCCGCTCGCTCCCGCTCGTCCGGTGCGGCCGATTCGGTGAACGTAGCTTTCGGGTTCATTGGGCAGATCGAAATTGATCACGTGAGTCACGCCATCGATATCGATTCCGCGTGCGGCCAAGTCTGTCGCCACCAGCACACGGATGCTTCCGGATTTGAAAGCCCCCAGTGCTCGTTGCCGAGCCGATTGTGATTTGTTGCCGTGAATCGCCGCCGAGTTGACGCCGCATCTTTTCAGCCGGTCGGCAACCATGTTCGCTCCGCGTTTGGTTCGCGTGAAAACAATCGCGCTGTCGACGTCGGGAGCTTTTAAAACGTCCTGCAGCAGCGACTGCTTGCCGGCCTTTTCAACAAACATCACTTGTTGTTGGATTCGTTCGACGCTGGTCGATTTGGGAGTCACATTGACGCTGACCGGATCGTACAGCAATTGCTGGGACAGCTCGACAATATTGGGAGGCATCGTGGCGGAGAAGAACAGGGACTGGCGCTCTTCGGGCAGTTTGGCAATAATACGTTTGAGATCGGGCAGGAAGCCCATGTCAAGCATTCGGTCGGCTTCGTCGAGTACAAAGATCTCGAGATCATCGAGATGAATGTGGCCTTGATTCATCAAGTCCAGCAAACGTCCCGGTGTCGCAATCAGTACATGGGCTCCGCGACTGAGTGCGCGAACCTGAGTCGCCTGATTCACGCCGCCGTAAACCAGCACGTGACGCAAGCGAAGGTGGCGACCGTAAGTTTCAAAGCTCTCGCCGATTTGAAGAGCCAGTTCCCGAGTAGGAGCGAGGACCAGCACGATCGGACGATTCGGGCGAGCGGCGATCTTTTCTTGACCGAGGTAATCCAGAATCGGCAAGGCGAATGCGGCCGTTTTTCCGGTGCCGGTTTGAGCACAGCCGAGGATATCATATCCATCAAGTGCGGCTGGAATGGTTTGAGCCTGAATAGGGGTGGGTGTGTGGTATTTTTCTTCGGCCAGTGCGCGTTGCAGTGGCTCAATTAAATCAAGTTCAGCAAAAGTTTTCAAAATAGTTCCTGGGTAATTTTCTAAGGATCGGCTCGATCAATATGGGTTGCCTGTCGCTCCGCGAAAGGCCCTTTTTTGCTTTCGCGGAGCGAAAGGCGACACAAGTTTTTTGATCGATCCTGGTAGTTTCTCAACGGGGTACGGATGAATGGACCTTGAGCAAAAACTCCCTCAAAAAGGAGGCGTTTAGCTCAATAATTGGGCCAAATTATAGGGCCACACTATCGTACCTTCATGGCGATGTGCGGAAGACGGTGAAACACTTCTCCGGCTCCTTGGCCGTCAACCGTTGGGATGAGAGTCATCAAGACTCTCTCAGAGTCATCAAGACTCTCTCGCACAGCCGACGCCGCTTTTTAGTAGGCTGGACAAACAAGAAAATCACAGCAAACCATTGCGTCCACCAAGACGCCAGCGGCTTTCCAGAGCGGTATACACCGATAGTTGGCAGCAGATAGGTGCTGGCAGTTAACCAGCACCGGTAGTTCAGGTCCGGCAGCATTCTCCTCTGCCATTAAAACCCACTGAACCAGAAGACGGTTGCCCAAATTAAAGAAGCCCCGTCACTCGCTTTTTCCAGTTCTCATACTCTCAATCCGCACACAGACAATGTCTCGGCGGAATTCAAGCACAGGAGAACTTTACCTCCGAGAACCGGTTTCGCATAGCCCGAAATTTTGGAAAAAGCAAAAATCGATCGATTTGACGCATTCAGCATCGGTAATGGTAAGCGATATCAAAGGCCTTCCACAGTATTTGAGGTAGCGATCTGCTTATTTCTTTATGGTCCTTAAAGTCTTTATGAGGCTGTTTATGCAGATTGCAAACGCACGAAGTGTGCCAAAACTTCAGGCATTCCGCTAATCTACTATGTCGTGGGAAAAACAGTCTATTTTTATTAAAAACTGCTTCCCATTCGACGTACTTGCGGTACAATCGCGTTTGTGTTCACCACAAACAGGATTACGCATGCAAAAGAAGCGACTACTTTATTCCTGGATTGGCCATACCGACATCCTTTCGGCAGCGGCAGAAAGTGATGAAAGTCTGCAAAGTAAGGTATTGACCGAACTAAAGATCGCACCCAGACTGCCTCTCAAGATACAAAACGGCCCGATCAAAACGTTGCTGAGCCAGGAACCCGAATTTGACGAGGTTCATTTGCTGGCGGACTTCCCTAAATGGCTTCAAAAGATCTACCTCGATTGGCTGGAGCATCCTGCGGAATTACACTCGGTTAAACTTGACGATCCAACTGACTATGCACAGGTTCTCCACTCCGTTGACACCGTGCTTCAAAAGCGAAACCGTAAAGATAACGCTGAATTCCACTTCTTGCTCACCTCCGGTACGCCATCAATGGCCGCCACCTGGATTCTGATCGGAAAATCACGTTACGATGCAATTTTCTGGCAGACTTATCAGAACGAAGCTCGCGAATCAATGGTTCCCTTTGACGTAGTAGCCGGATTCGCATCGGAATTAGCTACCGTTCCCGACGCCAGCCTCCAGCATCTTGCCACTTCCGCGCCGCGCGAAATCGCGGGATTTGAAAAAATATCCGGCACCAGCAAATTGCTGAAGCTGGCTGCCGGTCGTGCGGCCAAGGCTGCAGCCCGCGACGTGCCCGTTCTGATTTTGGGTGATCCAGGTACCGGAAAGGAACTTTTTGCTGATGCCATTCATGAATCCAGCAAACGCAAAGGAAAACCGTTTATCCGTGTAAATTGTGCAGCCATTCCAGAGAGTCTTCTTGAAGCACATCTGTTTGGATACGCAAAGGGTGCCTTTACGAATGCCGATAAAGAGCGACTGGGTGTTTTTGAACAGGCCAATGGTGGAACAATTTTTCTGGATGAAGTTGGCGAATGCAGTCCCGCCATGCAGGCCGCGCTGCTCAGAGTTCTCCAGCCACCGAAAGGAAAAGGGCCTTGTTACCGTGAATTCTCTCTTGTCGGCGACTTGAGTGCCATTCGACATAGCGACGTCCGGATCATCAGTGCTACCAACCGTGACTTGATCAAAGCCGTTGAAGATGGAAGTTTCCGGGAAGACCTGTTCTATCGCCTCGCCGTAATCAAAGTGAAACTGCCGTCCCTTCGCAGCCGGCCGTCTGACATTCCTGAATTGGTTGACTCTCTCATGCGAGACATCAACAAGGACTTCCGCAAAAACGAAGAGGGCTACGAGGACAAAATTCTTTCTGATGCCGCAAAAAAATTTGTGAAAAGCTACGAATGGCCCGGCAATATCCGTCAGCTCCAAAATACGCTGGTAGAGGCGACGATCATGTGTGAAGATAACATCGTCGATTTGGCGGACATCAAATCGGCCATCGCCGATATCCCTGGAGGAGCGTCGGGGATTTATGATCAGGAACTTGGAAACGGATTTTGTCTTCAAAAGCTGCTGGAAGACGTGAATCGTCGCTATTTGGAACGAGCAATGATCGAGGCCGAGGGAGTCAAGACTCGCGCCGCGGATCTGCTTGGAATGTCCAGCTACCAAACCCTTGATGCTCAATTGAAACGCTTAAAAGTAAAAGTGCCAAACATCAAATGACCCGCTTTCGTCATTCAGGCTCAAAGTAACCAACCACGGTTTGGCACGACAGTTGCCTTAAGCCAAAACCATGCAACCGGGGCTCTACCTGACAATGAAGTCGATCAATTTCGAATTCCTTCGACCGAAGTGGCCGGAACTGGCTGGGCTTGGTGGTTTTGCCGAAGCATACGCGCATTCGGATCCTGTTGGTGCGATACTCAAGCTCCGAGTCTTTTGCGAACAAGTGGTTGCGTGGATCCACCATCATCAACGTTTGCCGAAGCCCTTTCAGGCAAATCTCATTGACCTTTTGAATAATCAGCCCTTCAAGGACGTTGTTCCAGAAGTGGTCCTATCAAAACTCCATGCAATTCGCATGGAAGGAAACCGCGCGGCTCATGGCAATCAGGGAGACACGACAACAGCCCTGCGATTGATGCGTGAGGCGTACAATGTCGGCCGTTGGATCTTTGTCAATTACGCATCTGGTAAAGCGGAAGACTGCTCAGCTTTTGAGGAGCCGCCCAAAGGTGGCATCGAAAGTGTCGAGCAGCGCCGCGAAAAAAGAGCTATCCTGGAGCGGATTACTGCTCAAGAAGCCCAGATGCAGAAGCTGCTGGCGGAACTCGAACAGCAACGAATGCGAGCCGACCAAGCCGAAGCAACGGCTGATGAGCGCAAAGCTGCACTAGAGGCTGCGCTGATCGCGACTCGCAAGCTGCAGGCAATCGACCCTCTGGAATTCAATGAGGAAGAAACTCGCAAGTATCTTATTGACCAGATGCTTGCTGACGAAGGCTGGGATGTGGGTAAGGGAATGGTTAGTACCGCCCAGGTCATCAAGGAAGCTCCCGTCAAGTATCAAGTCGGCACATCCGGGGAAGGCAAGGCGGATTATGTTCTGGAAGACGACAACGGCAAGCCGCTTGGCGTGGTGGAAGCCAAAAAAACGGCGGTCGATGCGCAACTGGGACGTAAACAAGCGGAGCAATACGCGGATGGTTTAGAGAAGCAGTACGGCCAGCGTCCCGTGATCTTCTACAGCAATGGTTACGATCTCTGGATTTGGAACGATGCGGCCAGTGAACCGCCACGCAAGATCTATGGGTTTTATTCCAAGGACAGCCTGCAACACTTGCACTTCCAGCGTACTGCCAGGAAGCCTGTCAATGAAGTCGCCGCCAATCCCGATATCGCTGGCCGCATGTACCAGATTGAAGCGGTGCGCCGGGTTGTTGAGAAGTTCGCTGAAAAGAAACGCAAAGCGTTGATCGTTCAGGCAACGGGAACAGGCAAGACTCGTGTCGCGATCTCGCTTTGTGACGCAATGATCAAGGCGAATTGGGCGAAGCGAATCCTGTTTCTCTGCGATCGTCGCGAATTGCGGCGTCAAGCGAACAATGCCTTCAATGAATTTCTGCCCTCTCTTCCACGCACTTATGTCACGGGAGCATCGGCCGGAAACACCAAGGACCGAATCTTTCTTTCGACCTATCCGGCCATGATGAAAGTCTATGAGTCCTTTGATACCGGATTCTTTGACTTGATTATCGCGGATGAATCGCACCGCAGTCTTTACAATCGCTATCGACAGATTTTCGAATATTTTGACTGTTACCAACTGGGATTAACGGCTACTCCGGTGGAATTTGTTGCTCGCAATACTTTCAAAATTTTTGAATGTGAAGAAGGCGATCCCACATCGAACTACGACTATCCGACCGCAGTCGCTCAGAAACACCTTGTTCCTTTTGAAGTCGATACGCACACGACGCCATTCCTGCGATCCGGCATCAAATACTCCCAGATGAGCGAAGAGCAACAACGTCAACTAGAAGAAGACGAAGTTCTTCCCCAGGCAATCGAGTTTGAACAAGTCGAAGTGGACAAAATCGTCTACAACAAAGACACCAATCGCCATATCCTTCGAAACTTGATGGATCACGGAATCCGGGTTGGCAGTCGCATCGGCAAAACGATCATCTTTGCCCGCAGCATCAAGCATGCTCGCCTCATGGAGGAACTGTTCAACGAGATGTACCCGCAGTACGGGGGGAAATTTTGTCAGACGGTTGTTAGCGATGATCCACGCGCCGAATCCATGATCGACGACTTCAAAGGGAACGGCACCAATCCCGATCTGACCATCGCGATCTCTGTGGACATGCTCGATACCGGCGTGGACGTTCCTGAATGTGTTAACCTGGTGTTCGCCAAGCCCGTTTATTCCTACGTCAAGTTCTGGCAGATGATCGGTCGCGGCACTCGATTGTGCCCCGACCTGTTCGGTCCCGGTCTCGACAAATCACATTTCCAGATTTTTGACCATTGGGGCAACTTCGAACGATTCGAACAGGACTACAAGAAGGCAGAACCGACTCGCCAGAAGTCACTTTGTGAACGAGTCTTTGAGGCTCGGATGAAATTGGCCGAAGTCGCGTTGGAGAAGCAGTACAACGCCGCGTTCGAAATTGCAACAGGTTTGATCAGCAAACAGATCGCCGATCTTCCGAAAGGCAGCATTCCCATCAAGGAGAAATGGAAGCAGGTGCTTTCGGTCTCATCTGAAGAAACAGTTCGCCAATTTGACGCAGCAACCAGGGCCACGCTCCAACAGAACATCGCTCCACTGATGCAATGGGTGGACATTGCCAGGTTTGAAGAAGCCTACAAGTTCGACCGCCTCATCGCCCAGCTTCAAGCAGAACTCATTCGCGGAGGCAACAAGTTCGCCGACCTGCGTGATGCCGTCGTCAATCTCATCGGCAGTTTGCGAATCAACCTCTCACAGGTGAAGCTCAAGCTGCCCGTCATCGAGCGAGTCAAAAGCGAGGAATTCTGGGACGAGGTCACTGTCGGGGATCTCGAAGAAATACGTGACCAGCTTCGTGGCGTTATCCAGTTCCGTCGCAAGGACGAAGTCACCAGGCTCGATCCGGTCATCATCGACGTGAAGGAAGATGAAGCGGGCATCGAACGCAAGAAGCACAAGGTTCGTCTGGACAAGCTCGACGATCTGGACATGGTTGCGTACCGCAACCGCGTCAACAACGTGCTGCAGGCCATCATCGACCAGAACGACACGTTGCGGAAAATTCGCCTCGGCCAACCCGTCACTGAGAACGATCTCGAAGACTTGTGTTCACTGGTACTGACTCAGGAGCCGGGGCTTGATCTGCGCAACCTGATGGATTACTTCCAGCAGGCTGAGTCGCTCGATCAGGCCATTCGAGAGATTATCGGGATGGATGCGGACGCCATTCGGGAACGATTTACCCAATTCGTGCAGGCTCATTCGAATCTGGCTTCGCACCAGATCAAGTTTTTGGACCTGCTCCAGAACCACATCGCCAAGTATGGTTCCATCAAGACAGACGATCTTTACGAACCGCCGTTCACTACGCTGCACAGCGACAGTCTGGACGGGCTTTTTGAACAGTCTTTGGCGGATGAACTTTTTGAAATTATCGACTCTTTTAGGAAAGGGAGGGAAAACTAACCGCAGAGAACGCAGGGAAACGCAGAGTAATAAATATCAACCCTCTGCGTCCCTCCGCGACCTCTGCGGTTAGACAACTGAGCCATGGAAATCAATGACATTACAGGTCAAATAATTGATGCCGCGATGAAAGTGCATACGGCATTGGGCCCAGGGTTGCTTGAGTCGGCCTATGAAGCCTGCCTGGCACACGAACTCAGAAAACGAGGCCTTAATGTGCAGGTGCAAGTGGTCTTGCCCATCGAGTACGATGGCATCAGGTTGGATGCAGGATATCGAATCGACTTGTTGGTGGAGAATGTAGTGATTGTGGAGCTGAAGGCTGTTGAGAAGATGAACCCTATTTTCGAAGCTCAGCTTCTGTCGTATTTGAAACTCCGCAAGCTCGAGGTCGGATTGTTGATCAACTTTCACGTCCCGCGCCTGAAAGATGGTCTGAAACGAATCGTCAACAACTATAAAGAAATAGGCTGACCGCAGAGAACGCAGGGAAACGCAGAGCGAAAAATATCAGGCCTCTGCGTCCCTCCGCGACCTCTGCGGTTAAACAAAAGGATTTCACATGATTACCGGACAACTTCGCAGCAAGATCGACAAGCTTTGGGAGGAATTCTGGACGGGCGGCATCACCAATCCGCTGACCGTCATCGAACAGATTTCGTTCCTGATGTTTGCCAGATTGCTTGATATGCGAGAAAACACCGAAGAGAAGAAATGGTCTCGCAAGAATCCGGGCAAGGAGTTTCCCGGCGTCTATTTCTCTCGCAACAAACAACATCTACGTTGGAACCAATTGAAACAGGAAGCCGACGCGGACAAATTACTTCGGATCGTTCGCGATGAAGTTTTCCCTCACTTCCGCAACCTGTCATCCACCAATGGCTCCCCTCGCCCAGCTTCAGAGAAAGGTGGCGCTGGTTCAAAAATCTCCGCTCGCTCTGCTTCGGGGAGAGGGGTTGGGGATGAGGGGTTGGCTACCAATACCTTCAGCCAGTACATGAAGGACGCCACGTTGATGATCAACAAGCCGTCGCTGTTGATGTCGGCCATTAACATGATCGAAGCCCTGCCGCTGACGCAAGGTGACACCAAAGGCGATCTGTACGAGTATTTACTCGGCAAGCTGACCACGGCTGGCATCAACGGCCAGTTCCGCACGCCGCGACACATTATCGACCTGATGGTTGATCTGGTTCTCGAAGGGAACGAGGAAGAAGCGTTGTCGTGGACAGTCGGCGATCCGGCTTGCGGAACGGGCGGCTTTCTGGTGCAGTTCATGGAAGGACTTCGCAAACGACATACTTCACCCGACGGGATCATCAAGCACGAACCTGACTCGCAATCAGACACTATCTCCCCTCGCCCCGTTTCGGAGAGAGGGGCCGGGGGTGAGGGGACCAAGAGCAAGGGATCAAAGAGTAAAGTGTCAAAAGGCGAGAGTCTCTTCTCCGACCGCACCCAAAACGCCTTCTTCGTACCGAAGTCCGAGATCGAAGAGAACGCCTTTGATCTCTCCATCAACCGTTACAAGGAAATCGTTCACCAGGAAGAGCAGTACGACCCGCCCAAGGTGATTCTCGCCCGACTCAAAGAACTGGAAGCCGAAATCGCCGCCGATTTGGAAGAACTGGAAGGGATGTTGGGATGAGTTTCGATCCGCAGTTCACGATTACCAATACGATCACGAGGGATCTGACACAGATCGAGCGGGCACGCGGATTTTTACAAGCCGCCACGTTGTCCAACGAATGGATCGAGCGGATGAGCCAGCATGCACTGTTGCTTGAAGCGCACCACACCACGCATATTGAAGGGACGCAGTTAACACTGGAGCAATCCAGGCAATTGTTGGCTGGGGAATCCGTCGAAGGGGTTTCTCCGGATGACGCCCGCGAGTTGCTCAACTATCGCGACGCCTTTGAACTCGTGGCCGAGCACTTGCAAGGTGGAGGCCCGATCACGGGATCGCTGGTGCGTGAGATTCATCGGCGACTGCTCGACGGCGTGCGCGGTAACGAAGGGAGGCCGGGCGAGTACCGCTGCGTGCAGAACGCGGTGGTCAACAGCCAAACTGGCGACGTGATTTATCGGCCACCCCCTTGGGGCGAAGTGCCGGCGTTGATGACGCAACTTGTCGATTGGCTCAACGAGGAATCGGACATTCATCCGGTTTTGGTCGCCGGTCTGGCTCAATTTCAATTGGTGCATATTCATCCGTTTGTCGACGGTAACGGTCGGACGTCACGCTTGCTGTCGACGCTCTGTCTGTACCGCGATGGGTACGACTTCAAGCGGCTGTTCACGATCAGCGAGTTCTACGATCGCGATCGACGGTCGTTTTACAACGCGATTCAGGGCGTTCGAGACCAAGCGATGGACTACACGGGTTGGCTGGAGTTCTTTAGTCGTGGCCTAGCCACGCAGCTCGAGGAGACGGTGGAGCGAGGGACCAGGGCGATCAAGAGTGATGTGTTGGTTCGGACGCATGGGCTCAGCTACCGGCAGGGCGCTATTTTGTACCAATTGCTCGAGCGTGGCGATTTGCCAATTGAGAAGCTCGTGGAGGACTTCCCTGAAGTAACTCGCCGATCTCTGCAGCGGGATCTGAAGCAGTTGATTGAAAGTGGCTTAGTCGATGGCAGAGGCCACGGAAAGGCCATTCGTTACTCCTTGCACAAGAAGCACTTATGACGAATCGCGACCTATTCGTGACACGAATCGCGACATATCGCGACACGACCGAAATCGGTGGCTCTGACCCAAACCAAGACACAACCAATGACTGCCCAACGCTTGATTTCAGCACCGCCAGCCCGACCGATCCCAACCGTTACTACACAGTATTCGGGAGCTATGACAAGCTATGACGTGGAGCTATGACAAGCTGTGACAGAAAGGTGGAAAAGAGTATAAACGTGAACAATCAGGTGCGGAAAATGCAACACAAACTTGCGACATAACAAATTGAACATGAGAACCAATACGAATATTGAACCACAGAGGCCACAGCGAGCACAGAGTATTCTTGAACGAACTCAGCTCCGCGTTTCTCTGCGTTCTCTGCGGTTCAATCTAACATCGGCTGCTTCGGGTTTGCCCGAACTGGAGGCGACGCAGCGGTGAATAGGACAAAACAAGAATGGTTGACCACTCCGCTTTGCAACATTGCGGAAATCGAACGAACAGCAGTTTTGCCGGAGAATATAAAGTCAGGGACGAGTTACGTCGGACTTGAAAACATTACAAGCTCTGGAAAATTCGTTGGCGTAGGTGAGGTCGCGAATGGTGATCTTGCCAGTACGAAATTTGCATTTACGAATAAGCACATCCTCTACGGCAAGCTTCGCCCTTATCTTGCAAAGATTGCACGACCCGATTTCTGCGGTGTATGCAGTACCGACATTCTGCCGATCCTTCCGGGGCCGAATATGGATCGTAGCTTTTTGCTGCACTACCTCCGACAACCTCAAATGGTTGAATATGCGTCAAGCAGAACCAGCGGAGCAAATCTACCTCGGCTCTCACCAAAAACGCTTGCGGAGTTTGAAATTCCTTTCCCCCCACTGTCGGAGCAGAAACGGATCGCCGACATCCTTGACAAA
Organism: uncultured Pirellulaceae bacterium; assembly: GCA_964414815.1. Taxonomy (GTDB): domain Bacteria; phylum Planctomycetota; class Planctomycetia; order Pirellulales; family Pirellulaceae; genus Mariniblastus. The sequence goes on from CAYPXY010000041.1 coordinate 11,943, forward strand.
GCCGACGCCATCCGCCGCAAACGCCAAGAGGCGATTGAGTCACTTGATGCAATGCGGCAGGCTGCTCTCTACGATACGGTTCTGAGTTCAAAGACGAAAGACGATTGGCGTGAAGAACGGCTCGGAGACATCGCAGACGTAAAGGGCGGAATTGCACTGTCTTCTCGTCGAAGCGAGCTGGAAGGACATGTCCCGTATCTGCGAGTGGCCAATGTATTTCGGGATCGACTGGACTTAGCGGAGATCAAAGAGATTGGGTTGACCAACGCTGAGTTTGAAAGAGCGAAGCTTCTCGTTGGTGATGTTCTGATAGTCGAGGGTCACGGAAATCGTGACGAGATTGGCCGATCTGCGATTTGGGATGGCTCCATTGCAGACTGTGTACACCAAAATCATCTAATTCGTGTTCGCCCGAATGATGCCCTGGTCAGACCGGTGTACCTAAGTGCTTTTATCAACTCACCCCTTGGCCGTCGACAGCTTTTCAGATTCGGAAAGACCACTTCGGGCTTGAACACCATCAGCTTGTCGAATGTGCGTGACACGGTGATTTTGTTACCACCGTTGGCTTTGCAGCAGCGTATGGAGAAGGCTATCGAAGAGACGACTCGCTTACTTACGCCACTCAATGCAGCTTCTTCCCACGCGACTGACCTCTTTAATTCACTCGCCCAACGTGCGTTCAACGGGGAGCTGTAATTTATGCCGCGTGGCTTGCCAAAAGATGTTCGAGTTCACCTTGAGAAGGCGACCGATTCAGCGATGCTTGCGGTCGAGGTCTACAACAAGCCTGCCACCAGGTTCCGTTCCGGTGGATTTATTGTCTTAATGTGCATCGCGTGGACGAGCTTGTTCCATGCGATCTTCTTCCGCGACAAGAAGAAACCGTTTCATAAACTTGAAAACGGTCGGTACGTCAACTAGTGTGGATTGTCCAGATATTTGCGATGCAGTTCGAGCAATTCGGACAAGTCGCCGGCATCGGCTTTTTTAACCGCCGCCAGATAGGCATCTCTTGCGATGCTCTTTTCAATCCCGATGGTCTCTTCGGGCCATTTAACCAGCGGATGATCATTTCGTTTCAAGTAGATGTTGCCAAGTAACCGCGCCCAGCGTCCATTTCCCCCAGCAAATGGGTGAGTGTAGATGGCTCGGTGGTGAATGCGCACCGATCGCTCCAGGATGTCAAATGTTTGGTTCGCCTCCCAGAATTTGATGTCGCCTTCGAGTTCATAGATCTTTGGCAGAACGTATTGCCAAGGAATTCCGAGATTCAAATCTTGCCGGCGGAAATTCCCCGCATACTTCCAGACATCACTGAACATTTCCTTGTGAAGCCGCTGAAACCAATTTAAATCAAATGGAGCAAGCGTGATGGATGGCTTGACCCCCAAATATTTGACGAACGCCTTCAGAATGTTTCTGGCCTCGGCCAGATTGAGTTGTTCGCGAGTTTTGATTGACTTGTCTTTAAGATGCGACGGGTCAATGGGCGTTTCGCCTTCGATGGGATCCCAAGTTGCCATAAGCTAAGCCCAAAGCTTTCGACGTGAACCCGCCATCAACTGGTGAATCAGTTGCTGAATCATCAATTCGATTTGGCTTTTTTCAACCGCTTGAGACTCGAGACCAGACGTCCCCTGGACCATGCCCACCAATTCACGGGCCTTTTTTGTTGCTTGTTGATGAAGCAACTGATAACTGTCGACTGTGTCTACGAATTCGATATCGACGCCAAGGGCTTCTGCGATCGCAACTACGTTTGCAAACGTAGCGTGCTCTACCCCTTTTCTGAAGATGGCTTTGAGCGTAGAAACGGGCACTTCACTACGTTCGGACAGAGCTTCAAGAGTCAATCCGAGCTCTCGGCGGCGATGATCTAGTTTTTTTGTGACGTTCACATTATTGACTTTTTATAGACATAAAAATGACTGTTAACTCTATTCATAGTACTGTTTTCTGTCCATTTTTTGATGAAAATAGATATATTTCAGTATGTTTTCTTGAAATTGGGTTCGCAATATGATACCATAATGCAAGAAATGGTCAAAATATTCGTCAAATTGGCAGGATCGCCCAATCAAAACCTTGTATTTTGTCCCAGTTGGACTCACATCGTTTCGCAAACGAAAAAAGCCCACGAAAACCGAGGTTTTCGTGGGCTTCAAAAAGTACCGGTGAAAGGACTTGAACCTTCACGACCTTGCGGTCAATGGATTTTGAATCCATCGCGTCTGCCATTCCGCCACACCGGCATCTGGACTCAACCGTAGGTTGAATCGAAGGGCGTATTGTAGTCGAAATTGCCTTTGAGACAAGGCCCGTTGCGGGGTGGTTCGCCAGTTCGCCAAGCCGGTTCGGCTCGCTCAAGTTGGGAAACACCTGTCCCGAATATGATTTGTTTCCCGAATTTGATTTAGTTGGCTGGTGGGATAGACCTGCGTGGGCTTCGTGGGATAGACCTCCCGGTCTGTCAATTGTGGAGATTGGTCTTTGTACTTTTGACAGACCGGGAGGTCTATCCCGTGAAAAACGTATCGCTAGCCCCGCAGCGACTCCAGCAGGGGCAATTTCAACAACTGTTTCGAAGCGTAGAGACTGGCCAGCAGCCCGACGAGGCCGATCGCTCCAAACATCAAGCCCAGTTCAATCCACGGAACCGATGCATTGCCCAGCAAGCCATGCGGGAGCGTCGTAAACAGTGCGGCGCCTACTCCGACCGCCAGTCCGATACCCAGCAGGATTGCGGTCTCAAGTAATACCAGTCGGCGCAGTTGCGGCGGTGAGTAGCCAACAGCTTGCAGTAGGCCAAGCTCTTTTCTTCGCTCAAGCACCGCCCGCAGTTGCACTACCGAAAGACCAAACGTTCCCAGCAGCAACCCCAACGCACCCAACGTCTGGAAAGTGCTCAAATAGGTGTTCTGCACCCGCAAGTATTGATTCAACTGGTACACCGCCGAACGGACTTCAAAGCCGTAATCGACCAAGTGATCTTCCAGGCGGCCAACCGTTGATTGAGAATCTGGCGACAGAATCGCCGGCGAGCTGGAAACTTGTCCGTCTTCGATGAGAAAATACTGATACCCGCCCACATTCGGAAATCCATTGACAAAATCGGATTCACCAATCAGAAGGCTGCCTTGAAAAATCGAATTGCTCAAAAATCCGACAACGCGAAAATAGATCGTTCGGCCATCGTCGTAGTTGACAGGGAAAATCGTGCCCAGCGAATAAATTTTCAGACTGTAGTTGGCAGTGTTCTTGTCGATGATGGTTGGAATAGGATCCATTTCGGTTCCAGCGGAGGGATGATTACGTTCGAGCCATCGCCACGGATTCATTTTTCCCTTGTGGTATAGTCCGCCGTGGTACAAGTCCAGCGAGTTGGCCCAGGCGAACCGAGGCAACGTGGCCGACCAGGTTGGTCGTTCGAAATGCTCAATAAACTTTTTCGGCAATCCCAAAACTTGCGGTCGCGTGGATTGATAGAGATTGTTGCAGCTTGCGTCTTCCCCTTGCCGGTAGCGAATCGGAATGATCGTCGTTGGGGTATCTGATTTGCTTGTGCTGCCAAGGAGTTTTTGTATCCCGTCGTCCGTTGATAAATCGGCCAGAATCGGATGGCTGCTTTTGGCGATCCAGTCGAATCCCCCTGTCCCCTGCTCCGTCGGCGACAAGCGAAAGGCACTGACGGCGGCAATCAGAAAGCTGGCGACAGCGACCAGACCAATCGTCAACGTGCTGCGCAGTGGGTTTCGTCTCGCGTTCATCAACGCTATTCGCGTCAGATCAAGGCTCGAAAAATTTACAGCGGTTCTGGGACGTTTAAGAGATCGATACACGGCGAGCAAGCTGGCGACCAATGCCAGAAATCCGGCTCCCATGAACGAGCCTGCCTGAGATTCGCCGGTTAATCGAGTTGCCAGAATGGTTAAAGTAACCGCCGCCAGCAGTAAGCCGCCAATCGCAGTAACTCCAATTCTCGATGATCTGCCAGGTGTTGCGTGATGTTGGATTCGTGTGGGACCGCTCTCGACTAACCCTGAAAGCAGGTTTTTCGTGTCCTGTTTGAGTGCGGCACGAAGCGACCAGGCAATCGTTGCGATACAAACCAGGGTGCCACTGACAATCCCGATCGCAATTGAAGTTGGCGAAACATGCAGTTGTAGAAATGGTCGCGAGATCGCACCCACCCACCAAGTCGACAAGCCCCAAATCATGATTGCGGCATAGCCGATCCCCAATAGAACGCCAAGAATTGCGCCGATCAGCGAAACCAATCCCATTTCGGTCAACCAGATCGATCGAAGGTGTGTGCTCGAAAAGCCGACGGCACTTAATATTCCCGCTTCGGCTGCTCGCTGTTGGATACTCAGTCGAAACAGCAGCGCCACCAGAATCAGCGCTGACCCGATCACAAACATGCTCAGCGCCAAAAACAGAATATCAAAAGGAGTTGACCCCGCCGACGCCGCCAGCCCGCGCTCTTTGAGGGGCACAAGCTGAAATCCAAAGTCCGTTGAATTTGGGGTGATTGCGGGAAGCAAGCGGCGTTCGATGGATGCAATCTCTTCGGAGGGCAAACGAAAGTTGGTTACTTTTCCGAATCGACTGTTCCAAAGTTTCTGTCCCGTTGCCAACGACACAAAGGCTTTGGGGGTTGTACGGTGATCGTTCCAGTATTGATCATCCTGGGGACGGATTTTGCTGGCGGTTTCGAACGGCAAATCCCAGCGTTCAATCGACTCTGCATCGGTCACGCCGGGAACCTCGGGAGTCAAGTCGGGATCATTGGTTACTTCCGGTCGTTGCGAGAATTGGGCAGGCTCAATGGCCCCCCGTCGTGGGACAAGATAGCCTTGGTGGGGTTCGGTCAGTTTCGCGATATCGACCAGCCGAAACTGAGCAACTTTTTCAATTTGATTTCCATGCGTCGTTTCAGGTTCGAAATAAGTGATGTCCAGTAAATCTCCGACTTTCGCATTCAAGTCGTTGGCAGCCCATTGAACAAGGACGATCTCATCGGGCTTGAGTGAAGCAATCGGCTCGCCTGTCTCAAGTGAGATCGGGCGAAATGAATCGTCAAAGTCAATGGCGGCAATCATCGAAAACGGAATTCCACTTTTGGGATCGTGTTGCGATTCTTCGGAGAGGTCGGACGGACGAATATCGTTTGCCAGATACGTGAAAATGGGTTTGGCATTTTGCAATGCGGCCTGGACGATCTCAGCGGCCGCATCGGGAAAGACCAGGCGCTCCGTCGAAAGGCTCACATACTCAAAAATAGTTTCTTCCGTTTTGGATTCGGCTGATGGGTTGGAATCGTTGCCCCGACTCGGGTTGGCCCGATTCGGGTTGAAAGTTCGTTGGATGGGCTTGAGCGAAAGTCCAAAATCCTGCAGCGAGGGGCGCATTTGCTGAGCGAGCATTTGTCCTGCATTCTCGTTTGGTATTTTGCCATCTCTTCCGGACAGAAACAGAACGTTAGCCTGCCTTGAATCGGCTTTGTGCTTGAGGACGGTTGGCTCAAGCGATTCCTGAAGGAGCTCAATCGAGAGGTAGACATTGAATGGTTCGGACTGAGTCGGATACAGATTGAATCCTCCCAAGCCGCTGGTCGACACGATTTCGATGACTTGCAGGTCGACAATGCTTTCGATCAGATCATCCTGCTTGGCCATCGGGCTGTCCGGCGGCAACTGATTCTGCTTGGGAATGCGAACCGTGATTTTTGCGGTTCCGCTTTGAACATCCGAATCGGAGATTGCAAGCTGCTCGGCAAGCGCGCGGTTGATGATTGCCGTTTGCCCCTTCAATGGTTGTCGAGCTGCACGGGTTGGCTGGTCGAAAGCCCAGAACGAATCGTGAATTCCAAGTAGCGTGATGTTGCCTGATCGTTTCGACGGTCCGGCGGGGCTTTGATAGGCAACGGACGCACTTGGAAACAGAATGGCGGGCGCGGCTTGGGAATAGTGATCTCGAAACGCCGGTAGTTCCTGGATATCCTCTGCCAGCTTTTCGGAAAAGAAATGATCCGAGATCAGCAGTTCATCGATGTGTCCGAGTCGATCCATCGTCAGTCCGCGGAGGCTACTGCGCATGCTATCACCGACGATCAGCGCACCGGTTAAAACCGCCGTCGCCGCCGCAACGCCCAAGGCCAACGCTAGATTCGTTCGCCAGTAATATAAGAGGCTTCGAAGTGCGAGGGTGTAAGGTGTCATGATACCCAATGGTGGTCTGCGATTTTCGGTTGCTATCGAGATTGTGTCTCAGTTGGACGTAGACAGCCCAAGGTCGTTGGTGGGATGGCTTGCCGTCATGTTCGAACTCTTGCGACCCTAAACAGTGTGTCAGTAGCTGCATTCTATCAAATGTCCAGCCAAAATTGCGGCAGGTTCTTGTAGGTACCTGCTCCAACCATGGGTCAATCTGCTTTCTATGATCGTTGCTAAGGCGAGCGGCAGATAATAACTTACCATGTAGCGGCGTCTCTCCGAGACGGCGACCTTGCGAGTCTCGGAGAGACTCGCCTACTTTTCGGGTAGATTCTTATCTGCCGCTCGCCTAATCAATGGTGGTCGGCTTCGGCTTGCGGCTAAACATGCTATCGATCCTGTGAACGGCTACGAAATGCTTGACCCGGCGACCGTCGCCATATAACATCTAAATTCATTGGCGAAAAGTCACTTTCGTTGACGAAAAACTAATGTTCACCCATTTCTAACCCTCTTTCCTGATTCCAGCCATGACCCACGTAGTTACCCAGGCTTGCGATGGTTGCCGCTATACCGATTGTGTCGTCGTTTGCCCCGTTGAGTGCTTTCATCTGGGTGAAACGATGCTCTATATTGATCCCGATGTTTGTATCGACTGCGAAGCCTGTGTTCCAGAGTGTCCTGTAGATGCGATCTACCATGAGGATGACGTGCCGGAAGACATGCGCGACTACATCCGGATCAATGCCGAGATGGCTCCAAAGACTCCCGAGATCACTGAAAAGATCGAACCGCTTGCCGGATAAAAGGAAATTTAAAATTGCAAATTTAAAATTGACGCTAGCGGAAGCTCGGCCCAATCTTCAACTCGCGATTTCTAGCTTTTCACCACGAGTCCGGCGATCAAATCATTCGTCTCGTCTCTTTTTTTGAGCCGTGCTTCTTTACGGATTTCGCGGTCTCGATAGAGTAATTCTTCCTCAGCGGATTCAGGGTAAATATCGGGGACTTCGATTGGTTTGCCGTCGTTCCCCAACGCTACAAAGGTCAAAAACGAAATCGCGGCAATCTCCCGCTGCGTTTCCGTCTGGCGGTGTTCGGTCAGGATCTTGACGAATACTTCCATCGACGTTCTTCCGACCGAGCAGACATACGACTCCAGGATGACAATATCGTTGTTCTGGATCGGGCGGTGGAAGTGAACACCATCGTTGGAAGCCGTCACCACGGCGGTCCAGCTATGTCTTCTCGCGGAGATGGCGGCTGTTTCGTCAATCCGCTTCATCAACAGTCCGCCAAACAGGGTGTCGTGAGCATTGGTGTCGCCGGGCAAAACGATATTTTCCTGAATCGCGAGGGAGTTTCGCATCGGGAGACGTGAGCGGGATGATGTCGACATGGATTGAATCTCGTTTTCCGGTGGTTGATTTTGGTTCCAATCATAACCGCAACCTGAATTCAATTGAACCCATTGAGATTTAGAATCAATATCATTAATATCAAGAGCCTGCGCTAACGGCGATACTACCCGATACCTGCCGTCAGCCGCCCCTTCGTAGGGTGTGTGTAGCGGTCGCACTGGCCCATGCAACTCATAAGAAACTTCGATCAATGCAAATTCCTGGTAATGAGGCGTCCATCATTGAGCGACCGCGTAACACACCACGCGCCGGTTGGTGTGTTACGCGGTCGGTAGACTCAATGGGAGACCCCAACGCCAGGACGCTCTTTACGTCTGGTCGTCACTCTTGGGAGTATCGACCGCTTCACACACCCTACTTTTTCGATTTTTAAGCCGCACGACCTCCTTTTTGAACCGGTTGCCGGAATAGTAACGATGTCCATCGAAACCAACTCTCTCAATCCGAATCACTCGTCGACCCAAATGATTTCGATTCGTTCACTGTCTCCTGAGCAAAGCGCGGTTGTTGCTTCTGTCAGAGGCAATTCTCATGATGTAGCCCGGCTCGCCGAAATGGGACTGCGAAAGGGAGTGGTCGTTTCAGCCGTTCGCCAAGGCGCCACGTCAATCATCAAGATTGAGTTTCAGTCCATTTGCATTCGTCTGGCTGCCGACGTCGAAATTTTGGTAACGCCGAATCCTACACTTCCACAATGACCGTCACTTCTACGCCGAAAACGATCAAGGTTGCCGTACTGGGCAATCCCAATACCGGAAAGTCAACGTTATTCAATCGTCTGACGGGAATACGGCAGCAAACGGCCAATTATCCGCGCGTCACGATCGAGCGACATACGGGATATTTTGATCATGCGAATGGTCAGATTGAATTGATCGACTTGCCGGGAACGTACAGCCTGACGCCCCGTTCTCCCGAAGAGGTGATTACTGTCAACGTGTTGCTCGGGATCAGTCCAGCCGAATCTCCGCCGGACGTGATTCTCTGCGTCGTCGATGCCAGCAACTTGCAGCGAAATCTGTTCCTTGTCAGTCAGGCACTCGATTTGAACCTGCCGGTCGTGTTAGCCGTCAACATGGTCGATGTGGCTCAGTCTCAAGGCCAAACCATTGATTTGCAGAAACTATCGTCGGCGCTCGATGTGCCAGCCGTTGCGATTCAGGCCCACAAAGGGATCGGTCTCGATCAGTTGAAGCAAACGATCGTCGAATCGGCCGATCGAATTCCCGCCGTCGCTCACAGTCCGTTTCCTGCCGAGTGGCAGCAACACATCGACGAGCTTGCCGCCCGGTTTGAAAGTTCGAAATCAAAAACAGAAGGCCAGCAACGTCTTGCGCCGTTTGCCCGATTTGCGGCAGCCCGGATGTTGTTCGATACCGATGGCTATTTAACATCCGATTCGCGAGCGACGTTCGGTGATGAACTGTCCGCACTGGCCAAGGAAAAGCAGTCGCAGTTGCAATTGAACCAAAGCGATGCCGCATCGGCGGAAGCGGATCTGCGTTTCAACTGGATCAAGGATCACGCAGGAAAATCAGTTGCGATCACAGCGCCGGACAAAGTGACTTTTTCCGATCGGGTGGATCGCTGGTTGACGCATCCCGTGTGGGGGTTGCTCATTGTCGGGCTAGTGCTGGTGGCGGTTTTTCAGGCGGTCTTCAAGATGGCGGACCCCGCAAGTACGGCGATTGAAACGTTTACAGGTGCGTTGGAGGGTTTGGTGAATCGGGTGATTCCTGAAGGGGCGCTTCATTCGCTGCTGATCGACGGCTTGATTGCTGGGGTGGGCGGCGTACTGGTATTTCTGCCGCAGATTGTATTGTTGTTCTTGATTCTGTCCGTGCTGGAGGATTCAGGTTATCTGGCGAGAGCCGCATTTCTGCTAGATCGCTTTTTGTCAAAGCTAGGACTGAGCGGCATCACGTTGTTTCCGTTGTTGTCATCGTTCGCCTGCGCGATTCCGGGCGTCATGGCATCGCGAGTCATTGCCGATCATCGTGAGCGGATGATTACGATTTTGATTGCACCGCTGATGAGCTGCAGCGCCCGATTGCCGGTGTATATTTTGATGATCTCAGCTTTCGTGCCGGATACCTCGTATCTGGGCGGCTGGTTGGGGATGCGAGGGCTGGTGATGCTGGCGATGTATCTGGTCGGGATTGTGGTCGCGATTGCGGTGGCGTGGGTGCTGAAGAAGACGCTTTTTAAATCTCCGTCATCGACGTTTGTGATGGAGTTACCGACGTACAAATGGCCAGGTCTGCGAAATGTGGTGCGGAGAATGTTTGACGGAGGTTGGGCGTTCGTACGAGATGCCGGGACGATCATTGTCGTCGTGACGATCCTGGTTTGGGCAGCGATGTATTTTCCTCGGGCGGGGGAGTTGCCAGTGGAACTGGCAGAGCAGAAATCCGTCCTTGAAGCCGAATTGAGTTCGCTCGACGGAGAGGCAGCCAGTGAAGCCGCCGAAGATGTGGAATCGCAAATCAATGCCATTGATGATGGCTACCAGATTCGTCAAAGTTTCCTTGGACGGGCGGGACACGCAATCGAGCCGATTGTAAAGCCGTTGGGATGGGACTGGCGCATTGGAAGTGCTGCGATTGCTTCGTTTCCAGCGCGTGAAGTCGTGGTGGCGACGATGAGCATCATTTTCGGAATGGGGGAACAAGACGAAGAGTCTCCGATGTTGCGTGAGGCGCTACAGAATGCGACGTGGGATGGAACCAGTGAAAAGCTTTTTACGTTGCCGGTTGCGTTATCGCTGATGGTCTTTTTCGCGTTATGTGCCCAGTGCGTTTCCACGCTGGCCGTCATACGCCGCGAGACTAATTCTTGGAAATGGCCGATCTTTTCGTTTGTGTATATGACGGTCATCGCCTATTTCGCGGCGTTGATTGTTTATCAAGTTGGAAGCAGAATGTAGTCAGGCTTCAGAGATCAGGCTTCAGGTTTCAGAAGATACGTAACCCGCGCAACGAACTGCCTACCGCCGACCAAAAACTAAAAACTAAAAACTAAAAACTAAAAACTAAAAACTAAAAACTAAAAACTAATGTCCGACTGGCAAACCATCCTGGCTCTTATCATCGTCGCCATCGCGGCCGTGCTTTTTCTGCGCCATATGTTGTCGATGCTGGGACGAAGTTCCTGCAATACAGGATGTAGCGGCTGCTCTCACAGCAAAACTCCTCAGAAGAAGTTGATCCAGTTAGGCGCGGATCGAGAGAAGGAACACTAATCAGCGCTCATCAACACTAATCGGCGCTTGGATTTTGGGGTATGATGCGCAAGATTTTTTCTATTAGCGTGGAAACGCCTCATTCTGACCGACCCGCATTCGCTTGGGGAAGAACACTAATCAGCGCTCATCAACACTAATCGGCGCTTGGATTTTTGGATTACGATGCACTAGATTTTTTCTTTTATTAGTGGAGATTAGCGAAGATTAGTGTTCCCCTTCCCTTTCAAACTCTCCGGATGAAATTGGCGGCGTAGCTTCGGACTTCGTGGCCGTTGAGGACGTGGACCATCCGCAATTGATGGATCGTGGAATCGCTGAAGCGGCCCAATGGCAGATGCACAAACGTTTTCTTGTATCGCCGTGCGATCTGTCGCCATCGCTGGCCCGGCGGAGCGGAGCTGACCAGTGCGACGTGCTTGTGTTCCGAGTAGTAGCAGGCGGCCGCAAGCAATCGTTCCTCAAGCGTCGACGCAAAATCGAAACGGTCGTCTTTCCAGATATCGTAGATGGGCTTCGGCGGGTAGATAAACATCGCTCCGCCGTACGTCGCCAGACAAATTCCCGGCCCGACGGGCTGAGCCTGATAATCGGTCGCATAGAACGCAAGCGTCGATTCGTTCTTGTGTTCCGCAAACCAGGTCGTTCGCCAGGGATAATTGCGTGGGTGTGCAGGCGAATCGAACAGCATCACCGCAACATCGAGATCCCCGCGAGTCGGCGGCACAATTTTGACGTAGATTTCATTGTCGTACCAGTGGCGAACCGTTTCGCGAATATCGATTCCGTCACGGATGCTGGTCGTGAACTTTTCCGTTTGAACTAGATCAAGCCCCAATACTTCCTTGGCTCGCTCGAAAACGGTCTGGCGAAAATTTTCGATGATCTGGTCTTCCGGTGGCCAGCTACATTGCGCGTAGGGATTCCATTTCTTCTTCCATTTCTTGATTTTTTTCTGATCGGGTTTGGGAACCAGCTCAAGCTGTCGCCAGACCAGCGGCACACCCGGCAAGCGGCTGACTGAATCCACGATATCGTAGTACGGAAGCTGCATTTTATTGACCGACATGCCAACTTTGTTCAGCGATTTGTCAGCCTTGTTAAAACCATAGCGTTTTGCGGTTTCGAGAACGCTTTGCGCGAAACCATCGCCTGCAATTTGTTGCGAAGCCATGATGATGTCTACCAACTGCGGAGTGAATCGACTGTCGAACAAAGAAAGATTTCGTGTGTACTTGAGAATCTGTGACAAGAGTTTGGGGGTGATCTTTCTCGTGCGGCCTTTGTACTGCTGGTGATAGACATAGCGTGCTGTGATCAGCATCTCCTTCACGCCGTCGATGTTGATATTGGCTTCATCGCCCAGTTCACTGCGAGCCCGTTCGTACAAGTCCGTGATGAACGGAATCTCGCCCATCAGAAAGTAAAGCGAGTTTTTGTTTAGCCGATAGTGGTCGGAAGGGAGGACCGGTTCATCCTCCGGGCGTCGCAACGTTCGATCCAGAAACGCTTGACGAATCCAGGGCCATTCCAGGATTCCGGTCACGAACAAAATGTTGCGGTAGTCAACCGAGAGCTGCCGCAGATTCCACGCCATGGCCTGAATACGATTTCGCCAGTGCTCAGTTTTAGGGGGACGCAGGCTCGGCAGCACGGCAGCGGCATATCGTTCGATTGGCATTCGCTTGAGTGCGAATGCATCAGGCATCAGGTCGCCGTAGGCCTCGAAGTGACTGGTCTCCATGTCGATGAAATGGATTGGCAAGTGCTCGCCGAGTGCTGTTCGAATCGCGGCGATGACGGGCTGGCAAGGTTCGACCGGGACATAACTGACGACTTCGGTCTGTTCGTCTAGTTCGGCGGCTTCGTTTTTGCCTCCGAATGCGGCATCAAATTCTTCATTGAGCTGGATGATTTCCGGGTCGGTTTCGAATCGTCGCTCGTTCTTGATTTCTGGAACGAACCAGTCCCGTTGAACGACGACACTTGGCGTCGGCAATTGGACGGTCGCATTGAGAACATTGTCTTTAAATGACGGCGGCAACGGGACGGCCAGACAATCGAAATCATGAGCCATCATCAACCGGCGAACTTCCCACGCAAAATCACCGTTACCGTGAACCACCGGAATCGCAGTGACGCGCGGACCGATTTTCAGCAGCTCGGGAATCAAAACGGCACCTCGTCATCGTCGTCATCATCTGGCGTAGGAAACGGATCTTCGAGGTCGTCGAAGAAGCTGTCGTCATCATCATCGTCATCGTCGTATTCGTAGGTATCGTCGTCGTCACCCGAATACGGCTCGAAATTAGGATGGAGCGGATCGTTGGCCGAAAAGAAAAAGTCGCCCAGTCCCATGGGGAGGGCCTGACCGCCAAGCGTTTTGGTTCGTTGTTCGGCCAGCCGTTCCAGATTGAGGGCGTCTTCTCCAAGGCAACTTTCCAGGGCCTCGCGCCAGGCTTCGTCGGTCGCCAGCGGATGTTCAGGATCTTGTGCGAGCCGCTTCATGGCATATCGCAGGATATTGAGCCCGTCGCGCGTCGAGAAATCGAGTTTCAACTGATGCGAGTTTTGCAAGAAGTCAACGGTCATCTCCAGCATCTGTTCCGAGCAAAACGGCAGATGATACTGAAGAATGCTTTTTTCGTCCTCGCGATTCGGAAATTTCAGGGTCAACGTTGGCTGAAGGCGACTGAGGATATAATCGGGGACTTCGAACGTCGATTCATCCTGATTCATCGTGACGGTGCAACGAAAATCGGGATGTGCATTGACCGTGATTCCGGCGATGATTGACTCAACATATCGGCGATGATCGAGTAATGGTGCCAACGAGGCCCACGATTTTTCGTTCATTCGGTTGCCTTCGTCGAGAATGCAAACGCCTCCGCGAATCATGGCCGTCACCAGCGGAGAAGCGTGATAGGCGATCTTGCCCTGCTCGGACAACACCGGAGTGATCAGCAAGTCCTCGGGGCGCGTATCCGCCGTACATTGATAGATGTAATAATCCTGCTTTCGAAACCGTGCGGCGGCTATCGCCAGCGCGGTCTTGCCGATTCCAGGTGGTCCAATCAATCGTGGCGACAGCGGCAGATCCTGGTCGTTGACGACGATCCAGCACGCCAGCAGTTGTCTGATAATTTCCTGCTGGCCGATCCAGTTGCTGTCAAGCCGATGGGGATCAGACAGGACGATATTGACGCCGTTGATATTGCGAATTTCACTCATAGAGTTGGTAGGGAACGTGCGGATGAAGAAAGTTGTGCTATCCGTATTGTAGCCGAAACGCTTGTGAAAGTGTGACGATACCCGACTGTTTGGTTGCTTTGCCGGGTTCATTCCATTCGATCATGGTTTATAATGAAACCCTCTGTTGATCCATTCATCCTGCTTTCAAAATGAAAAGCTCATTATGGGGACATCGCGTTTTTTTATTTTTCTGACCGGCTTAGTGGGGCTGTTGGTTCTGGCTGGCGAGACCTTTGCGCAAACTGAATCGGATCAAAATCGGGAGGATTTTTTCGAGCAGGAAATTCGCCCCGTACTGCTGGCCAGTTGCATCGAATGTCATGGTGCGGATTCGCAGGAAGCCGATGTACGGGTTGATTCCCGCGAAGCGATGCTATCCGAACACGGCGGCGGAGCGTTGATCGTGCCCGGCGATCCGGATCGCAGTCGATTGATCCAGGTGATTCGCTATGCTGACGACGATGTTCAAATGCCGCCGACGGCCAAGCTGCCCAGCAAGGCCATTGAGGCATTGACGCATTGGGTTGCCACGGGGGCGTATTGGCCCGAAACGAGATTGTTGAACAGAACTGAAGAAGCCTCGGAACATTGGGCATTTCAGGCAGTCAAACATTTCGATCCTCCAGCGGTATTGCGTTCCGATTGGGTTTCCAACGAAATCGATCATTTCATCCTTGCTCAGTTGGAGTCGCAACATCTGATGCCCAATGAACGGGCCGAGCGACGGACCTTGATTCGCAGGTTGTCGATCGATTTGACCGGGCTTCCGCCGACGCCGGAAGAAGTTGCCGAGTTTATTAACGACACTTCGCCCAATGCGGTTTCGGCGTTGATCGACCGCTTGCTGGAATCACCTCAGTTCGGAGAGCGTTGGGGAAGATACTGGCTGGACATTGCTCGTTACGCGGATACCAAGGGTTATGTCTTTGAAGAAGATCGAAACTACAAGTTCGCCTATCTGTTTCGCGATTGGGTGATTCGATCGCTGAATGAAGATTTGCCTTATGATCAGTTTTTGCTGTATCAACTGGCGGGCGATCAATGGAACGTTTCGGAGGACAAGCGGGATCTGGCGGCGCTGGGATTCTGGACCATCGGCAGACGATTCCTGAACAGTCAGCCCGACATCATCGATGACCAGCTTGACGTAATGTCGAGGGGTATGATGGGATTGACGGTGTCGTGTGCCCGCTGCCACGACCACAAATACGATCCGGTTCCAACGGCGGACTACTATTCGTTGTACGGCGTCCTCGCTGCGTCTCGCGAAACGTACATCCATCTTGAAGAGCCAACGGAAGATTATTTGAAAGAACTGGAGCGACGAAAAGAGGCGGTTCGCGAATATGAAAGCGGAGATTTCAAACAGGGACAGTTGGACCGCCTGCGGCGCGAGGTGGGGGAATGGGAAGTTTCCGACCAGGCTCCCATGCGTTTGAAGGTGTTGAACGACATTGCTGAACCCGTCGGCAATCCGCGAGTCTTTTTGCGCGGCAATCCGGCGAATCCGGGTGACGAAGTCCCCCGTCAGTTTGTTTCGTTTTTGTCATCCGGTTCTCCGAAGCCCTTTGCAAGCGGAAGCGGTCGCCTGGAGATGGCCCAAGCGATTGTCAGTCCGGAGAATCCGTTGACCGCTCGCGTTTGGGTCAATCGAGTGTGGGGTTATTTGATCGGTAAAGGTCTGGTTGCCACACCCAGTGATTTCGGTTTGCGAAGCGAGCCTCCGTCGCATCCTGAGCTGCTCGACTATCTCACCGAGACCTTTATCGCCGATGGTTGGTCCACGAAAAAGCTGATTCGGCGGATCGTCAGTTCATCGACCTATCAACAGTCGAGTGCCTGGCGAAGTGATGCCGAAGCAACCGATCCAGAAAATCAGCTTGTGTGGCGGATGAACCGGCGGCGAATGGATTTGGAAGCCATGCGGGACAATTTATTGACGGCCGCAGGTGTTTTGGACACGACGTTGTACGGGAAGTCGATTGATATTACGGCCTCACCGTTTTCCACTCGGCGAACCGTTTACAGCTTCATCGATCGCCAGAACTTGCCGGGGCTGTTTCGGACGTTTGATTTTGCTTCGCCCGACGCGCACAGCCCTGGAAGGTTCATGACGACGGTCCCGCAACAGGCATTGTTTCTGATGAATCACTCTTTCGTCATCGAAATGGCCGAACACACCGCAGCCCGACCGGACATTGTGGCTGAAACGGAATGCGATCATAAGGTTTCGCGGCTTTATGAAGTATTGTTCGGGCGGTTGCCCAATGAATTCGAACTTGAAGCCGCAAGAAGTTATTGGCAAGCGACCACTGAAAGCACGGGAGAGTCCGGCGATAAAAGTGACACCGATTCGGCTGAAACAGCCCAGCAAAAAGTATGGACACGCTATATTCAAGCCCTGTTCATGTCCAATGAGTTTACGTTTGTAGATTAAAGAAGCCCACATGTCGATTTTTAACCACGATTCAAGAGGCGTCGTCAGTCGCCGCGAATTACTTCGCCAAACCGGCATCGGTTTAGGTGCATTGGCTCTAGCGCCGCTGATGAATTCCGCCGGCTTGCTCAGTGCGTCGCCGATCTCGCCTGTGGATGATCGTCTGACGCCGCTGGCTTCGAAAGCTCCGCCGTTTGCACCCAAAGCAAAACATGTCATTCACATTTTTCTCAACGGTGGCTGCTCGCACATCGATACTTTTGATCCTAAACCGGAACTGGATAAGTACGCCGGCAAGGAAATTCCGATCATGTTGAGTACGGAAAGGAAAACAGGGGCTGCACTCCCCTCCCCTTTCAAGTTTCAACATTACGGCGAAAGCGGCATCGAAGTCAGTGAGATTTTTTCGCACGTTGGGGAAGTCATAGACGAGTTTACCGTGCTCCGCTCACTTCATGCTGACATTCCCAATCATGAACCTTCATTGCTGTTGATGAACTGCGGCGATGGGACGTTGATTCGACCAAGCCTGGGTTCATGGGCTACCTATGGATTAGGGACGGAAAATCAGAACCTTCCTGCTTTCGTTGCGATGTGTCCCGGCGGTTATCCGATTCAGGAATCGCAGAACTGGCAATCCGGTTTCCTGCCGGGCGTTTATCAAGGCACCTACATCGATTCTCAGCATTCCGATGTCGAAAAGTTGATCGAGAATGTTCGGAATCATCGCTGGTCAGAAGCAGAACAGAGGCGTCAGCTCGACCTGATGCAGACGCTCAACCAGCAACATTTAGCCCATCGCGGCGTCGATCCGCAACTTGAGGCTCACATTCACTCGTTTGAACTGGCTTATGCGATGCAGCGCGAGGCGGCGGAGGCGTTTGACGTCAGTCGCGAACCGGCACATGTTCTGGAGGCTTACGGTGAAGGACATCAAGCCCGGCAAATTCTGATAGCGCGGCGATTGGTTGAGCGGGGCGTTCGGTTTGTACAAGTCTGGCACGGTGCCGGTCAACCGTGGGACAATCACGATGATATCGAGGTTCAGCATCGCAAACTGGCGGGGCAAATCGATCGCGCCATCGCAGCCCTGATCCGCGACCTGAAATCAAGCGGCTTGTTGGAAGAAACGTTGGTGATGATCGGCGGCGAGTTTGGCCGTACGCCAACGGTGGAGTTGCCCGCGAGCAACAACGCGGGAAAAGTAAACGGCAGGGATCACAATCACTACGGTTTCACGATGCTGCTGGCGGGTGGAGGTGTCAAGCGAGGGTTCGTGTACGGAGCGACCGACGAGTTTGGTTTTCAGGCGGTCGAGAATCGAGTTCACGTTCACGACTTGCACGCCACGATATTGCACCTGTTGGGCTTCGACCACGAGCGATTCACCTACCGCTACGCCGGCCGCGATTTCCGTCTGACCGATGTACATGGCCGCGTTATCAGCGATGTGTTGGCTTGAGGTATGCAGGTAATTTAGTCGAAACTGTTTTGGCACATCACAGCACCTAACTACAACGAAATATAGGGAAAAATTTATTATGACCAGATCACTGATAATGAACATCTTGCTTCTGGCTGCTATCGTGCCGTTTCATCCGTCGGAAGGGTTCGCTCAGCCGTCAACGGTGAGTTCAGCCTCGCCGGCAGTTGCCAATGCGACGGCGGTTCTCTTTCAGAACGTCAGAGTGTTTGACGGCAAGTCCGATCACTTGATCGGTCCGACATCGGTCCTCGTCGTTGACAACAAGATATCGGCCATCAGCGACAGCATCGCGGCTCCGGCGAACGCAACCGTGATCGAAGGTGGTGGTCGCGTTCTCATGCCAGGGTTGATCGATGCTCATGTGCATATTTGTATGGCGTCGGTGCCGATGCTCAGTTTGTTGACTGGGGATGCCAGCTATACTCATTTGTTGTCGGGAAAAGAAGCCGAAGCCACCCTGATGCGAGGTTTCACGACCGTACGAGACCTGGGCGGGCCGGTGTTCGGATTGAAACGGGCGATCGATGAAGGCAAGCTTCCTGGCCCGCGAATTTATCCGTCGGGATCGATGATTTCGCAAAGCGGTGGACATGGTGATTTTCGCCAGCGCTGGGAAGTGCCACGAAAGGGTGGTGAGTTGTCACGAGCCGAGGAACTCGGTGCGACACGAATTGCCGATGGCGTTCCGGAAGTGACACGAGCTGTGCGTGAAAATTTAATGCTCGGGGCCAGTCAAATCAAACTGATGGCAGGCGGTGGCGTTTCTTCGCTGTACGATCCTCTCGATGTCACCCAGTACACCGAAGAGGAACTCAAAGCGGCGGTACAGGCGGCCGAGAATTGGGGAACGTATGTCTGCACGCATGTGTATACGTCGAAAGGAATTCAGTTGGCGATTAAGGCCGGCGTGAAATGTATTGAACATGGACATCTGATGGATGAAGAAACGGCGATGTTGATTGCCGAAAAGGGGATTTGGTTGAGTATGCAGCCCTTCCTTGATGATGAGGACGCGAATCCCAAGGAGAATCCGGTCCAGCGACAGAAACAACTCCAGGTTTCCACCGGAACCGATCAGACTTACCGGCTGGCCCACAAGCACAAGCTCAAGCTGGCATGGGGAACAGACACGCTTCACAGCGAGAAGTTGGCTCGGCGGCAAGGGGCGCAACTGGTGAAGCTCGCACGCTGGTTCAGGTCGCACGAAGTTCTGAAGATCGCTACCGCCAACAATGCTCAGCTGCTGGCGATGTCTGGCGAACGGAATCCCTATCCTGGCAAACTCGGCGTTGTTGAAGAAGGCGCATTGGCGGATCTGATTTTGGTGGACGGCGATCCGCTGCAGGATCTGACGTTAATTGCCGATCCGGGAAAGAACTTTCTGGTCATTATGAAAGATGGCAAGATCTACAAGAACTTGGTCCGATGAAACAAGGCTCAGTTAGAAGCGGATTGATCGCCTGGCTGCTGTTATTTGCGGGTGTATTGATCGGAATCGCTTCGCTTCCTGCCGCTTGGAGTGCGCTCGAGTTGGCGAATCAGGAGTATTTCCATTTTCAAATTGGGAGTTCGCGTCGTATGATTTACGATATTGAGATCAACGGAACACCTGTGTCGGTGAAGGAAGCGCTCTACGGTTCCGCGATCTCTGCGGTCGTGATGTGGGTGCTTGCGGCGGGATTGATCGCAGTTTCATGGCGCATTTTTTCAGGTCAGGATCGGAGCGAGCAGGAGTCGTAAAGTAAGTGGCAAAGAAATAGGTAACCGCTCACGCCAGGCCAAACTGTTTAGCCGCAAGCCGAAGCCGACTGCAGGTGGTTTGAAGTTGCCTTAAGTAGCGGATCAGCCAAGGGTTGGTACGGGAAGATCGAAAGGCGGTCGGCGCAGGCGCGACGGCAGGGCGCAGTGTCCCTAATCAACCTTGTCTCCCAATGACATACCTGCAATCAGGTGCCCCACGCGCCTTTGGGGGTTGCTGATGAAGCGATTTCGGTATTCCAGTACGTTTTTGGCAGCAACCCCCGACGGCTTGCGGCTTAACGGTTACATTATCCCGTGAACGGTTACGATAGAACAAAGTGAAGTGAATGATGAGTGACGAACTCTTAAACAATCTTGAAGTAATCAATCATCGGATACGTCGTATCTGCGAACATGTGGGTAGAAATCCGGACGAAGTCAAGCTGTTGTTGGCGACGAAAACGGTTTCGCCGGAGCGGATCAAGATTGCCTTGCAGGCCGGGCAGACCTTGATCGCCGAAAACAAGATACAGGAAGTAAAGGAAAAATATGAAGCCTTGAAAGGTATTCCCCACGAAAAGCATTTCATTGGTCACCTGCAAACCAACAAGATCAAAGACCTGTTGAAATATGAAGTCTCCTGTCTTCAGTCGCTTGACAGGCTGGATTTGGCGGAGAAACTGCACCAACGTCTGGCGCTGGAAAACAGAATGATGAACGTGCTGATTCAGGTCAACACTTCCCAGGAAGAAAGCAAATTCGGGGTGCATCCAGATCAGGCCGTCGAATTGGTAAAGCAGGTTTCGGAGTTGGAGACGCTGCGTATAAAGGGCTTGATGACGATCGGCTTGTTCAGTGCGGAAGCGGAAGAAGTGCGCAAATGTTTCAAGCTGCTCAAAGGTATTCAGCAGCAGATTATCGAACTGAACCTGCCACATGTCGAGATGAAAGAACTATCGATGGGGATGAGCGGCGATATGGAGGTGGCCATCGAAGAAGGCTCCACGATCGTCCGCGTCGGAACGGCCATTTTCGGTCAACGAGCAACCCCCGACAGCTACTACTGGAATGAAACCCGTTCAAATACGGACAATGAAGAACGTAACGAACCGGGCGAAGGGGAATTGATTCTGTACCAGACCGCTGAGGGGACGGTGCGGATTGAAGTACTCTACGAATCTGAGACTTTCTGGCTCAACCAAAAGCGGATCGCGAAGCTATTTGGAGTCGATGTTCGAACCGTGAATGAACATCTAAAGAACATTTACGATTCGGGAGAGCTTCCCAAAGAGGCAACTATCCGGAAATTCCGGAGAGTTCAAGCCGAAGGAAATCGCGAGGTTCGGCGAGAAATCGAGTACTACAACCTCGACGCCATCATTTCGGTGGGTTACCGCGTTAACAGCATTCAGGCAACCCAATTTCGCATTTGGTCAACTCAGACCCTGCGGGAGTTTGTTATCAAGGGTTTCGTTCTCGACGATGAGCGACTGAAGCTCAACAAGCGGTTCGGCAAGGACTATTTCGATGAACTCCTGGAGCGTATTCGGGAGATTCGAGCCAGCGAACGCCGGTTCTATCTCAAGATCACCGACATCTACGAACAGTGTAGTATCGACTACGACCGATCCGCAGAGATCACGCAGACCTTCTTCAAAACTGTCCAAAACAAGCTGCACTGGGCGGTTACTGGCAAAACGGCGGCAGAGATTATCACGGAACGCTCTGACGCCTCGAAACCTTCTATGGGGCTGACAACATGGAGAAATGCCCCGCGTGGAAAAATTCTCAAGAACGATGTTTCAATCGCCAAAAATTACTTGATCGAAAACGAGATCAAGGAATTGGAGCGAATTGTCACGATGTATCTGGACTACGCCGAGAATCAGGCAGCTCGGCAGATTACAATGAAGATGATCGACTGGGTAAGAAAACTCGACGCCTTCTTGCAGTTCAACGAATACGAAGTGCTGACAAACGCTGGTTCTGTTTCAGCAGAAGTTGCCAAACGTCTGGCGGAAGAAAGGTACGCATCTTTTAGGATTCAACAAGATGAACGGTTCGAAAGTGATTTTGAAAAGGAAATCAAACGAATCGAGAAGAAGGGCGGAAAGCCGAAGGGAGATTCTGAATGACAGCAATATGGAAGCCGTGCTACATTGGATGGAACGAAGACAATCCAAATGGCGCGATTCTGGAGCAGCTGAGCCGCTTCTGAGAACAATTCAAACCTATTGATCGCAAGAGATTTTTGTATGGCTTCAGTACGTTTTTTACATACGGGTGACTGGCAGTTGGGAATGACTCGTCATTTCTTCTCGGACGGAGTTCAGGAGCGATATAGCCACGATCGTTTTGACTCGATTCGCCGGCTTGGTGAAATGGCCAAGGAGCAGCGCTGTCAGTTCATGCTTGTCTGCGGCGATGCTTTTGAATCGAATCAGGTGGATCGAAGGACGGTCGCGAGGGCCTGTGAGGCGCTCAAGGACGTGCCGGTCCCGGTTTATATACTGCCGGGAAATCATGATCCACTCAATGCCGCCTCGGTTTACCAATCGGGAACATTTTCTGACCAGTGTCCCTCCCATGTCCATATCATTGACGATACCGTACCGAGGCTGGTTGCGGAGGGCGTCGAGCTGGTTGGCTGCCCCTGGAAGTCGAAGAAGCCCGTTGTCAATCCGCTGGAGGAATGGCTGAGTGAACCGCCGCCGAAGGACAATACGGCGCGTATCGTGATGGGGCATGGTATTGTCGATACGTTTACACCCGACAAGGAAGCGCCTGCAATTATTGCCGCGTCCCATCTTGAAAAGGCCATCCACGAAGGTCGGGCGGACTACATCGCATTGGGCGATCGGCACTCGGTCACAAAACTTGGTTCGAGCGGACGTGTCTGGTATTCGGGGACGCCAGAGTCCACGGACTTTCGCGAAGAAAAATCTGGCTATGCGTTGGTCGTTGAACTGAGTGGCGAACAGATAGTGACGCAAGAGGTTCCGACCGGCAAGTGGACTTTCATAGAGCAAAAGCAATATGAACTAAACCATGCAGGCGACGTCGCACAGCTTGTAGACTGGTTCAAGGCACTGGACAACAAAGAACGCACTGTCTTGCGTCTAAGACTGTATGGCGGTCTGACCATCGCCCTTCACGCAGGATTGCAGAAAAGCATTGATGAGGCGAAAGACTTGTTCGCCGGTTTGGATGCTCGTTACGACCATTTGATGATACTGCCGGAGGACACGGATTTTTCCGACCTTGGGTTTTCCGGTTTTGCAGAGAAGACGGTTGCTCAGTTGCGGAAGCAAGTCGAGTCCGGCGGAGCGGATGCCGCTGAAGCACAGGATGCGTTGCTGCTGCTGTTTCGACTCGCGAAGGGAGCAACATGAGATACAGGAAATTGCGAATCAGGAACTACCGGGGGGTTGAATCGTCTGAGATCGAGTTTGAGTCACAGGGGCTGACACTGGTTCAAGGCCCCAATGAAGTCGGCAAGACAAGTCTTGGAGAGGCTATTGGCATTCTGTTTGAATATCCCGACTCAAGTAAAAGCAGTACGGTGGTCGCCGTTCGGCCCGTTCATCGGGATGTCGGTCCTGAGATTGAGCTGGAAGCGGAAAGTGGGCAGTACAAGTTCGTGTACTCCAAACGGTTTCACAAAAAGCCGGAGACGAGACTCAAGGTAACGGCTCCGAAGGCGGAGAATCACACGGGGCGCGAGGCCCATGATCGGGCGATGCAGATTCTGACTGAAACGCTCGATATCAGTCTTTGGAAAGCACTGACCATTGAACAAGGAGAGGCCATCGACCAACCCGATCTTGCCAATCAACAGTCGCTATCGGCTGCATTGGATCGGGCTGCTGGAGGAGTCCCAACGGATCAAGCAGAAGAGGGGCTATTTGAAAGAGTCAGTGCTGAGTTTGAACGCTACTTCACCCCTAAGGGGCAAGAGAAGGTAGCTCTGAAGCAGTCGCGCGATCAATGGGAACAGGCCCGGAGCGATGTTGATGAGATTGAGCGGAAACTGGCGGAACTTGATCAAGATATTGACAATGCCGCACGACTTCAAAATGAGTTGATCACGCTCAAAGAACGTGAGACGATGTTGACCGAAGAGCAGAACGAGCAACGTGAACGGTTGCAAGAAATCGTGTCGCTTGAAAGTCGCGTGTCCGAAGCCAGGTTGAAACTGGAGTCGGTGGCAAAGTCTGAAAAAATTGCCAGGGGAGCGTGGGAGAGCCGAGGGGAACTGATTCAATCCGTCGAGAAGGTAGCAAAGGAGTATCAGGTGCTTGCGGACGCAAGCCAAGACTGGATCGCCAGTTTTGACCGCGCAGAGAAGGCGTTTCATATTGCTGAAATCGTATTTCAAGAGGCAAGCAAGGAGAAAAAAAACGCCGACTCTGTTGCTGCGATTCGCCGTTCTGACTTTGACTACTTCAATAATCTACTGTTTCTGGAGCAGTTTAGAGAACGCAAACAGCGGATTGATGACGCCCGTAAAAGTGCAGCCCGAGCCGAAGAAACACTGGTCAACAACAAGGTCGATGAGGGGACGCTGAAGAAGATCGAAAATTTGGAGCGGTTGCTGTTGACCGCCAGAGCGAAACTAGAATCTGCGGCACCCAGTATCAGGCTGCGAGGGCTTGGGGAATGCGGACTGCAAATCAACGACGTTGAAACTACGATTGCCAAAGACGAAATTCGTGAGTGCTCGGTTTCGGATCGCCTGCGACTTGTGATTCCGGAACGTATCGAAATTGAAGTGGGGGCCGGTTCGAGTATTGATCAGCTCACGGGAGATGTAAGGGAAGCGGAGTCCGCGTTCGTTTCGGCTTGTAGGGCAGCATCGGTCATCGAACCGGAAGACGCTCGTGTTGCGTTTCTCCAGCGGAAAGATGCCTCCAGAAAGATTGAGGAGAAGCAGCGGGTCGAGCACGAGAATCTGCGCGACCTGACATACGACAGTCTTGTTGACAAGTTAGTTCGCCTGGAGCAAACGGTTCCCGATTATTTGGACAATCGCAACAACGAGATCCCGATGGCCTCCGATTTGACTGCCGCAAAAGCAGCATTGGGGATGGCTCAGACTAGTCAGGCGGAATATCAGGAACGGTGGGAGACTTCGCAAGTGGCGCTCGATGCGGCTCGAAAGGTGCGGGATGAATTAAGTAAGGAGCATGAGACTTCGCGAGTTGCCCTGCTTAGCCTGAAAAAGAATCTCGAACAACTGCAATCACGCTTGACGAGCGTGAGAGAGACCGAACCGGACGATTCGATCGAGGCATCCTGGAATCAGGCGACGGAAGCAGTTGCCGCTGAACAGACAAATTTGGCTGGGGTAGAACGGGACTTGAAATCCAGAAGTCCTGACACGATCAAAGCACTTGCCGAGACCACTGCAGGTTCGCTCATAACATGCAAGAACCGGAAGGAAGCCGCCCAGAAAGAGTTGACGGAAGTTCAAACGCGGTTGAAGATTCACGGTGAAGATGGGCTTCATGACCAACTTCATGCTGCTCAAACGAAACTTGAGAAGCTTGACTTGGAAAACCGATCACTTCTTCGGCGAGCCGTTGCGGCGAAACAGCTTTTCGACACGATGAGTGAAGAACGTGCCCAAGCCCGACAAGCCTATGTGGCCCCACTCAAGGACCGAGTTGAGCGTCTTGGCCGTCTGGTGTTTGATGAGACTTTTGAGGTGGAGTTGAATGAGAACCTGCAAATCGTTTCCCGAACCAGAGCGGGAGTGACCGTGCCGTTTGAGTCATTAAGTGGTGGCACGAAAGAGCAGTTGTCGTTGATCTTCAGATTGGCTTGCTCCATGATCGTTGCGGAGGACGGAGGAATGCCACTGATCATGGACGACGCTCTTGGGTACACCGATCCGGAACGACTGCGGCTAATGGGAGCGGTATTGGCCAGAGCCGCCAAAGAATGCCAAATTGTAATTCTGACCTGCGTTCCCGACCGCTACGCAAACGTGGGCGAAGCGACCGTCGTGTCGCTTTGATGCATTTTGTTTCGACATCCTTCCCCCGAAACGAAAACGGATGTGGAAGTTCCCGGATGGGTCTTGTTGAATCCAGGCCATGATGGCACCTTTCGCTGAAAAGTCTGAACGTATGGAAATTCGAAACGTTCGTCAGCCGACGAACTTCCAACGTCCATTCAACACTGCCACTGATCTGCCACTGATGATGTCCGATGAAGGACTGGGCAAATCGATATGGGGGATGGAATCATCAAAAACCCCGAGAAAAACCGAGTGCGGATGAGAGGACTTGAACCTCCACGACCTTGCGGCCACTAGAACCTGAATCTAGCGCGTCTGCCAATTCCGCCACATCCGCGAATTGGTCGGGTAATCATAGCACACGAGATTCCGTTTGGTAAGGGAGGGGCGAAAAAATAACCTCAATACCGTGGAACCTGCGGATCGATGTGGAGGCTCCAGCCCTCAATGCCTTGGTCGAGGCTTTGGGCGTTGGGAAAGCCCTGCGAGCGGAGGTATTGTGCGACCTGGAAACTGCGGACGCCTGCGTGGCAGTACACGACCAGATTCTGCTCGCGGTGCGGCTCAAGCTCGGAGAGACGCTGCGGCGTTTCCATCATCGGGATGAACAGCGACGGTTCGATGACGGCGATCGTACGTTCGCGAGTCTCTCGACAATCGAGCAGCACGATTTCATCGCCCCGGCTGAGCGCGGTGTGGAGCGTGAATGGATCGATCACTAGCGGCGGTGGGCTTTCGTCGGGAGTAGCGGACATGTTGATCATCCTCGATGGGTCATCGCGGCCAGTTCGCGGAGTAGTTCCTTTGACTGGCCGTTATCAATTGCGGTGGCGCATCGTTCGACTCCATGGGCGAGACTGTCACTCAGTCCTGCCACCCAGAGGGCTGCGGCGGCATTCATGATCACGATATTTCGAGCCGCACCCTCCTGCCCTTCGAGGACGCGTTTGATCTTGTCGGCACTGTCGGCGGGATCGGTGGCTTGAATCAACATGAACTTCTGCGGTGGCAGGCCAAAATCTCGGGGCGACAATCGGCCTTCGGTTATCTGTTTGCCCATCACCTCAGATACATCCGTGTAGCCGGACGCCGAGATTTCACCCAAGCCGTCGCGCGAGTGTACGACAAGTGCCCGCGTTGTACCCAGTGTTACCAACGCTTCGGCCAGTGTCCTGCGGGTTTCTGCCCGGCCTGAGCCCAGCAATTGGAATCGGGCTTGAGCTGGATTGCAAAGCGGCCCGAGCAGATTGAATATCGTTGGATGAGGTAGGCTCTTGCGAACATTCGTGACATGTCTGACGGCAGGATGGAAGACCGGTGCAAAACAAAAACACAGGCCAAGTTGATTCAGGCACTTTTCTGAAACTTCGATCGGGCAGTCGACCTTGACGCCCAGCGATATCAACACATCTGCCGAACCGGTACTGCTGGTTGACTTGCGATTTCCGTGTTTGGCTACAGAAGCTCCCGCCGACGCGGCGACGATTGCGGCGGCAGTGCTGATGTTGAATGTTCCCGCCTTGCCGCCTCCCGTCCCGCAAGTATCGACTACGCTTTCACGGCTGGAACGAATCGGTTGCATGTGTTTTCGCATGGCTTTCGCAGCGCCCGCGAGTTCGTCAACCGTTTCTCCCTTGTTGTGAAGGCCTATGAGCAATGATTTGACTTGGCTGTCCGAGATATCGCCTTTCATGATCAAGTCAAACGCAGCGGTGACTTGTTCCTGTGTCAACGATTCACCACGAGCAACGATGTCGATTGCTTCTTTGATGGATTCTTTAGACATAGGGAACTCCGCAGTTTATCAGGTTCTGAATAGGATGGCTGAGGTGGTCTGACGCGAGCCAATGAGAGGGTTTCCGCAAATTTTGCTGAGCGCCAGATCGACGAAGCGTCTCATTTTAACGTTTGGTGTGCCTGATCGTCACCACCCAATCTTTCAGCGGGAATGTGCAGATTTTTCACTTGTTTGACGGCGGTGAGAACTTTAGAATCGTGGGGTACTGACCTCTGACACCTGACCTCTGACACCTGACCCATGGCTCGTAAGATCATCATTGATTGTGATATGGGGACTGACGATGCCGTTGGTCTCTGCATGTTGCTGTTTGACGGCCGTCTGGAAATTCTGGCGATCACGGCAGCCGAAGGGTGCGTGGCGGCGGAGCAGTCGAACCACAACTTGCAGGCCATCATCTCAGAGCTGGACCCCCATCGGTATCCGCGACTTGGCTGTGCCCAAAGCACACAGAACGCACCGCCGGTTGACACCCGCTTTCTCTACGGCAGTGATGGCTTAGGAGATGCCGGATGGGACGCGCCGCAGCTTCAACATTCTCATCCGTCCGAGAAACTGATCATCGATTGCGTCAAGGCTCATCCCGATGAAGTCACCATCCTCTGTTTGGGGCCGCTGACGAATGTCGCTCGGGCGCTGCAGCGGGATCCGAACTTGGCATCGATGATCGGCGAGATCGTGATGATCGGCGGCAGTACGGATGGCCGAGGCAATATCACGCCCTGTGCCGAATTCAACTTCTATTTCGATCCGGCTGCGGCGCGGACCGTGCTGAAGTCGCGAACCACGAAAACCCTGATTCCATTGGATGTCACCCGACAAGTTACTTTCGGAATCGGCGCACTCGATGAATTACCCGGTGATCATACGCGAGTCGGATTTTTTGTCAGGCAAATTCTGCCCTTCACGTTTCGGGCCTATCGGCAGCAGTTGGGAATGGAGAACATCGTACTCAACGATACGATCGGAGCGCTGGCGTTGCTCGAGCCACAGTTGTTTGAAACCGAAGCGATGGCGGTGGATGTTGAAGTGACCGGTGAACTGACTCGTGGCATGTTGGTGGTCGATCGGCGTCCTGAGAGAGACTCGCGGCCGAATGTTTCGGTTGCGACGTCCGTTCGCGTTGAAGCGGCACGACAGTTTGTGATGGATTTGCTGATGGTGGCCGGGAACCAAAGTGCCTCAGGACAGGATTGACGGGCGGAGTCCGATTTCAGTAGCAGGTTTGCAGTCGCTCATGCCGAAGAATAGACAACGGTGATCAAGAAAGACCAATCGCCTTCTAGCCACAAAGCTTTCGCTCCTGGCAGGGGGGCGTTTGTCTTCCTCCAACGTCATCCGAGATTTACACGTCTTATTCTGGTATGATTACACCCGTCGGTCGCCCTATGAAATCTGAAAACAGCATTGCTCCTGAAACGACGACAACGTCGCCCAACGGTTCAAGAAAACTGGATGAAATTCTCAACCGACTCAACGGTGTCTCGGCGACGGTCGAAGCCGAGTTGGAGGCCTATCAAGGGGCATCATTGCAGCCGGATTTGTCGCTCCGGACGGACTATTTGTTGTCGGTGATTATTCCGGTCTACAACGAAATGGCGACGATTGGCCGCGTCATTAGTCGCGTTGCTGCGTTGCCACTCAACACCGAGATTGTGCTGGTCGACGATTGCAGCACCGATGGGACTCGCGAAGTTTTAGAATCGCTCGACGGCTTGCCGGGCTTCAAGATCATTTTGAAAACCGTCAATGAAGGAAAAGGAGCGGCGCTGAGAACCGGTTTCCAGTTGGCCACCGGTGATTATTTCGTAATTCAGGATGCGGATCTGGAATATGATCCTCGGGATATTCCCCCGTTGCTTGTTCCGCTGCTCAAAGGTGATGCCGACATCGTCTATGGTTCGCGATTCATCGGCGAAGAACAGCAAGATGATTCGTGGGTGCATCGATTTGGAAACGCTGTTTTGACTTCCGGTTCAAATTTGTTCAGCGGGCTCGATCTGACCGATATGGAAACTTGTTACAAGGCCTTTACCCGCGAAGCGATTCAAGCCATAACCATTGAACAGAATCGGTTTGGGATCGAGCCAGAGATTACGGCGAAGCTGGCTCGCCGTGGGTTTCGCTTTGCGGAAGTCCCGATCACCTACCAAAGCCGTACTTACGAGGAAGGTAAGAAAATCGGTGTCCGTGACTTGTTCAATGCATTTTATTGTATTGGCCGTTATGGGGTTGTGGATTAGTGGTTGGTCAGTTGTCAGTTGTCAGTTGTCAGTTGTCAGTTGTCAGTTGTCAGTTGTCAGT
>CAYPXY010000042.1:0-40029 GCA_964414815.1 uncultured Pirellulaceae bacterium
GTCATTCAATCATACCGCAAAGTCATGTTCGAGGTTTGTTGCTATCGACTGCTAGACCCGAAACCATTAAGTATCACGTCACCAGAGAGTAAGTTTGCGTATTTTGCCTGAACTTCCAAAGCTGTCTCCAGGTTTTGGGTTTCTCTACGGCAGCCGTTTGGGTGGGTCGCCCGGTGTAGGTCCAGTTGAAAGGCTTGGCAAAGGTGTCATTGAAGTAGGCGATGAACTCCGTCAACCGTTGACGCAATGCTGCCAGAGACGGAAAGTCACCTCGCATGATGGCTCGTCGATTGATGATCCCGAAAATCGTCTCGACTTGGTTGAGCCAGGAAGAATGTTTCGGCGTGTACACGAAACTCACGCGATGATTGGGATCGGATAAAAACTCGCGCCGCGTGGCAACCGACTTCAGAATCCCGCGGTGCCCTTTCTTGCCGAGCGATGCTTTGGGAATGCCTTCAAAGTTGGCCACTAGGCGAACCAGCGACTCACTGCAGTGGACGTTCAAATTGTCCAGCACGATTCTCCACTTCGCTTTCGGATCGGTGGCGATGGTGTCGTAAATATGCCAGGCAAAATCAAACTCGGTTCGAGTGCGGCCAATCGTGGGTGCAATCATCTGCCCCTGAACGACATCCCAGTTGCCGATCAGACACAAGGTTCCGTGTCGTTGGTATTCGAACTCAACCCGTTCCACATCGCCCGGTCGCATGGGAAGTTTAGCAGCGATGCGCTCGAGAGCCTGGATTCCGGTCATTTCATCGACACAAATCGTACGTGTATTTTCAAGGGCAAAACGTTGGGGTGCCTGCAGATAGGTTTCACAAACAAGTTCGACCTGCTGTCGAAAAACTTCCGGATCTTTCTCCTTGGTGTTGAGCCAGTAACGACTCCGATGCGGCTGGAGATCGACCTGATGGAGTACGTTGCCGATATGACTTTGGCTGATCGAAGGCACGATACCACGTTTGACGATCTCGTCCTGCAACTCGCGACGTGTCCAGTAATCAATCGGACGATTGGATAGCTTCGGCTCCTCACAAGCCACGGCGACAATTTCAACGAACTGGTCGGGAGTGAACTTTCCCGGCGAACCACTGCGAGGTGCATCGCTGAGGGTGTCTTCAATCGCACGACGAAGTTCCGCCCTGGTTTCGTTGAGTTCAACCGCCAAGAGCGCCGCCTGTGACTGTTGCCAACGACGACGCCATAGACCCACTTGCTGGCGATCGAGTCCGAGCCGGGAGCTGATTTCGGAGTTCGACATTCCGTCCGCCGACAATAAAATGATCTCGGCACGTTGAATCCAACGTTGCTGCGCCGTCCTGGATCGCTTAATATATTCAAGCTCGGTTTTCTGTTTTTCAGTGAGTACAATCTTGGCTGCCTTGCCGGACATGATCTTCCTTTGTTTTTGTTGATGACCTGAGAATTTGTCAATCAAACAAAGGAAGGTCTCTTTTTGAAACTGAAGATGGGGGAAATGCACAAACTGGGATGAATTTTCCCCGAAATATTTCCCAAAGTCATGTTCTTGGTGACGGGTTATTTATTGGTTTCGGGTCTAGCCTGCAATAAAAACGGCCCTATCTCTTGTGGTCAACTACAAAAAAATTGGCGAGGTCACTCCCCCATCTCAGGAGAGGTTGCTCGCCAAATTTCTGTAATTCTAAATATTCTGAGGTCGAAAAGTGCTCCACAATCGTAGTACTCAACGACCGATTTCGTACTATCGTCCGACTCCGGCCATTTCCTGGATCGAGTAATCGTTGTGATACTCGTGACGAATCAGTTTTTCGGTTTCTTCATCGACATCCTTGGCCACCAGTTCTTTGGCATTCCAGTCGATTTTCTTGCCGCTCCACAAGGCCAGGTTGCCCAACAGAATGGTTTCCGAAAGCGGACCTGCGTATTCCACGAACTCGGAAACGGTTTTGCCGTTGCCGCGAATGGCTTCCGCGAATTCACCGAAGTGGTCGCCATTGGAACGAACGTAGTCGATATTGGCGAACTCGGAGAATGGACTGTCGCCGCCTTCTTCCCGCGGCCGAGTAATACGACGTTGTGCAACAAACTCACCATCGACCAGCACGCCGGTGGAACGAGGCACTTCGCCGTAGTCGCCGGGAGAATAGAACTTCCCTTTATCGCCCAGGATCAATGCGGCACTGGAATAATGAAACTCTCGAGCGTTTTCGCCTTGGCCTCTTTGCTCTTTGGGCAAGCCTTCGAGATAGGAGTCTTCGGGACGATTGCCACCGTCGTACCAAACCATCTTCAGAGCCGCCCGACCATTGTACTCCGGAAATTCAAAAGTAATTTTTGACTTGGCCGGGTAAAAAACTCCATCGTGTTTGTCACATTCCGCGACCACCGAAGTAGGAAACTTGAGGTCCAGCCCCATGTAGGACATGTTGAGCGTATGGCAAGCCATATCGCCGAGTGCCCCTGTTCCGTATTCCCAGAATCCACGCCATTTGAACGGATGAATTTCCGCGCTGTAGGGCCGTTTGCGGGCGGGGCCAAGCCAGGAATCCCAATCGATGTAATCGGGTGCTTCTCCGGTCGCAATTTGCAGTCCAAAGCTTTGCGGCCATACCGGTCGGTTGGTCCACACGTGGACTTCGCGTACGGTGCCAACAATTCCCTTTCTCAGCAGCGCCGCCGACTCACGCAGATTGTTCAAGGACGTCCCCTGATTCCCCATTTGTGTGACCACGCCGGTTTGACGAGCCACGTCACCCATCAAGCGAGCTTCTTCGATCGAATGCGTCAACGGCTTTTGACAGTAAACATGTTTGCCGGCCCGCATGGCCTGCAGCGAAACGACTGCATGGGTATGATCGGGCGTACTGACGGTCACCGCATCAAAATCACCTTCCATTTCATCGAACATTTTGCGGTAATCCGAAAAGGTTCTCGCGTCGGGGAACTGCTGCTTTTTCTTGTCGAGGATGGTTCCGTCGATATCGACCAACGCAACCACTTTTCCGTTTTTGCCTGCGTCGGATGAATCGCTCTCACCTTTGCCGCCGACTCCGACACAGGCAAACCGGATTTCTTCAATCGCGGATAGACTGCGTTTCGGAGTCACTCCGCCCAACGCCCATGCACCCATTCCGAGCGCGGCCGTTGATTTCATAAACTCTCTTCGATTCGAATGTAACATGGGATAGCTCCTGTAGGGGGATAGCTGGTTGGAGGTTATAGATACCAGCCGATTATAATAACCGGATGCGTTGCAAGCGAGTAGGCAAATATCCGAGTTTGCTGGATATTGGCACGAATCTCAACCGATTAGCCGATTGTAAACATTCCTATCGACCAAAGAAAATTCTTCGACAAAGTACCACTCAAAACAAACTCACTTATAACTTCAGCTGTTTCGTCGCGATCCAGCAGGCAACTGGTTCGGAGTGGATGCCTGTATCCGAAATAGTATCCTTCGATGTACTTTGCGCCATCCTCTTCAGGGCGATGCGCCGTTAATGTGCCGCCACCGGGCAAACCACTGGGCGTTCCAATACCCCAAAAAGGTGGAGGATCTTCATCACCCTCTCCAACCAGATACTCGGACAGATGAAGCGGTTTCTTTTCAGGGTCAGGCAGATAGATCAAAAAAGCGCTTGGCCGTTTAGCGTCGACGTAGTTAAACAGCTCTTCAAGCGATTCAATTTCAGCAACGATCTTATGGTGAAGATGTTCAGCAATACGACATATTATTTTGCCTGATTTTGAGTCCATTGTTTTTCTTCGCTGTTCCTTCGTGGAGTCAGATCTTCTTCAATTGATCGAGCGCGTTTTCGATCGCCTTGAGCTGGTCCTCAAGTTGAGCAACGCCGGCCCGCTCGCGTTCGATAATATCGGGTGGCGCACTGGCCAGAAATTTTTCGTTGGTCAATTTCGCTTGCCGTCCCTTGAGGCCACCCTCGATTTTGGCTTTTTCTTTTTCCAGTCGCTTTGTTTCTGCAGCCACATCAATCAAACCGGCCAGATCAACGAAAATCTCGAAGTCATTCAATACGAAGGGAGCGTTGATCGAAGGAGGTACAATCGACGCACCGATTTCAGTCAATTCAGCCGCCGCCATGCGTTTGAAATAGCTGGCCATCGCCGAAAGGGGCGTTGTCACCGATTCAGGCCCTCGAATCGCAAACTGAATCTCTTTCCGCGGAGCAATATTCTGCTTGGCGCGAATCTCGCGCAGCGCACCGAGTGTTTGTTGAAACAGTGAAAACTGCTGCTCGATCTCGGTGCTTTGCCATTTCGTGGCGACCAGCGGCCATGGGGCGACAATCAGAGCATCGCTAACGGGCTCCACCGCATCGAATCCACGAATCGGAGCGATCTTGCCAAGATTCTGCCAGATCTCTTCGGTGACAAACGGCATCACAGGATGCAGTAGTCTCAACAACCGATCCAGGGTAAATACAAGCATTCGCTGGGCATGCGGCCGCGCCGACTCGTCGGCAAAGCGATCCTTGAGAATTTCAACATAGAAGCTGCAAAAATGATCCCACGCAAAATCATACAACTCGCGGGCAGCATCGCCGTATTGAAAGTGCTCGATTTTTTCGGTGACACTATGCGACACCGTGCTCAGTCGGCTCAGCATCCAGCGATCTTCAATGGTCAGATCGGCCGGCAAGATCGGCATCGCGGTATAACCATGCAAATTGATCATCGCGAATCGAGAGGCATTCCAAAGCTTGTTGACAAAATTGCGAGCGACTTCAAAACGCTGGCTGATCACAGCACCGCGAGGCAGTGATTTGTCTTCCTCTGCCGAGGCCCACTGCGTCCCAAAAGGCTGGTCGCACGCGGGACAGTCAATTCTCGGCAACTCTCGATTCTTCTTGGTCTGATCAAAAACGTGCTGACAGTGCGGGCATTCGAACTGAACCGGCATCCGGACATCTTGCGTCTCGGTGGTCAGATGAGCCATCGCAAACCGCAATGCGTCGGCGCCAAATTTTTCGATGATGTCCAGTGGATCGATTCCGTTTCCCTTCGATTTGGACATTGTTTCGCCAAAACCATCCTGAATCTTGGGATGGACAAAGACTTCGCGGAAGGGGACTTCATTCAGATTGTTCAGTCCCATCAAGACCATCCGGGCGACCCACAGCGAGATGATGTCGCGACTGGTGATCAAGGTGCTAGTGGGATAGAAATAGGCAAGTTCCGGCGTTTTTTCCGGCCAGCCCAGCGTCGAATGGGGCCACAGCGCCGAACTGAACCAGGTGTCGAGCACATCCTCTTCGCGAACCAGCCCCAGATTCAACAGCGATGGCTCAAGCTCCGGTTGTTCGGACTTCAGGCAAACATGAATCGTTGAAAACGGCAATCCAAGTCGTTCTCGTCGGGCTTCGTCGGGCTCACTACTTGGTTCGACCTGAACGGCTGCGACGTCCTTGTCAAATCCAGCCGCTGTCTCGATCTGTTTGAGAGCTGCCTGAACTTCCTGTTCCGAATCGCAAGGTTTTGACCAAACGGGAATCTGATGCCCCCACCACAGCTGCCGCGAAACCGGCCAATCGCGCTTTTCCGACAGCCAGTCGAGATAGCTTTTCTCATAACGCACTGGAAAAATCCGGACGCGATGGTCTTCCACGGCTTGCATCGCCGATTCGGCCAGCGAGTCCATTTTGACGAACCATTGATCGGCCAGCCAAGGCTCAATCGGCGTCTTGCTTCGATCCGACATGGGCATTTCAATGTCGCGGTCTTCGATCTTGTCAACCAGGCCGGCCGCTTCCATGTCCTCGACCACCGTGTTGCGAGCCTGCTTCATCGTCAGGCCTTGATACTTCCCTGCGTCCGCGTTCAACGTCCCATCGCTGTTCATGATATTGATCATGGGAAGGCTGCATCGTTTGGCGACTTCGTAGTCGTTCGGATCGTGGGCGGGCGTAATCTTGACGCAGCCCGAACCGAGTTCGGGCTTAGCCCAAGCATCGGCCTTGAGCGGAATTTCGCGATTGAGCAACGGCAAATTCAGTTTTCGACCGGCGAGGGCCATATCGCGCAGTTTCTCAAGTCGCGGAAGCATTGTTTTCCGGCGCTCTTCGAGTGCTTCGATCTCGGATTCAATCGCTGTCCGTTCCACCGCAGTCGCCGATTTTAGCCGCTCGCGCAGTTCACCGACCGCCGAATCGAATGCGCCGGCGGGATCGGGATGAACCGCCACAGCGGTATCTCCCAACATGGTTTCCGGGCGCGTCGTCGCGACAATCACATGGGCAGGCTCGCCGCTTTGCGGGGCAATGACCGGATACATGAAGTGCCAGAAATGCCCCTTTTTGGTTTCGCTAAAGACCTCATCGTCGCTGACCGTGGTTTGCAGAAAGGTATCCCAGTTGACCAGCCGTTTGCCGCGGTAGATGAGCTGCTTTTGGAAGAGGTCGAAAAATGTGGTGCGAACGGCTGCGGCGCAAACGTCGTCGAGCGTAAATCGTGTCCGCTCCCAATCGCAACTGCACCCCATCCGTTTGAGCTGGCCGAGGATCCGGGTTTCGTATTCGTTTTTCCAATCCCAGATCAATTGAACCAGCTTTTCGCGTCCCAAATCATGACGGGTTAGGTTCTGCTGTTCCTTCAGGCGGCGTTCGACAACGGCCTGGGTAGCGATGCCGGCGTGGTCGGTGCCCGGCATCCAGAGGGCGTTGTAGCCCTGCATTCGCTTCATGCGGATTTGAACGTCCTGCAGCGTGTTATTCAGTGCATGGCCCAGGTGCAGGGCCCCTGTAACGTTGGGCGGCGGGATGACGATCGTAAACGGTTCCCTCGAATCGTCAGGTTCCGCATGAAAATATCCCCCCTCCTGCCACATATCAAAAATGCGGGACTGCGATTCGATAAAGTCGAACCGGCTGGGAATATCTTCAGGATTAAACGACGCAGCAGTGTTCATGGAAGGTTGTACCTAAAAGGAGAAAAACTGTATTCTACCCCGAAATGCAGATATCAGCGAGATGACCGTCCCGTTAGCAACGCCACCAAATTTATTTCGGCGGAAGCCAGGATCAACTACAAAGAATGTGCTGTCACGCCAACAGACTCCCCACCGAATTTATTTCGGTGGAAGCCACCCCTTCCACTGGGCTGCGTTTACGTTGTCGGGCGATTGGAGATAAATTTTGGAGTGCGGTGATCTTTCACCGCTATGGATCTGGATATTTCACCGCTATGGATCTTTGGAGTGCGGTGATCTTTCACCGCTATGGATCTGGATATTTCACGGCTATGGATCTTTGGATTTTTGGAGTGCGGTGATGATTCCACCGCACTCCACAGAACCCATAGCGGTATTTCCAATACCGCACTCCATGGAACCATCGCGGTGAATCATCACCGCACTCCATAAAACCATAAAACCATGGCCAGCAATCTTGTACTACGCCGCGCGGGATTGTACGTAGTAATTGGATTCTCCCATGGTGCCGTCGATCATTGGCTCGTCCACCATCATCGATTCCTCCGCAGCCGAATCGTATGGGTTGTTGAACTCGCCGGGGAACGGCAGCACATTTCGGTCCGGCACGAACGACTCCAGGACCTGGCTGCGAACAGGATTTTGCAGCTTACGCACGGCCTTGGCTTCGATCTGTCGAACTCGCTCGCGTGTCACCTTGAAAATACGACCGACTTCTTCCAGCGTATACGTGTATCCATCGCCCAAGCCGTATCGCAACCGAATGATTTCGCGTTCGCGATAGGTCAACGTCTTGAGCAACACTTCGATCCGGTCTCGCAAGAATCCGTTGGACGCCAAGCGGACCGGATTTTCGGTGGAATGATCTTCAATGAATTCGCCGAAACTGCAATCTTCGCCTTCGCCGACCGGACGATCCAGGCTGACGGGATGGCGACCGATATCGAGAACTCGCTGGACTTCGTCGATGCTCATTTGGGCGCGTTCAGCAATCTCTTCAACCGTCGGCGTGCAAAGTGTTTCTTGTTGCAATTGCTTTTGGATGTTTCGCAGTTTCGACAGTACGTCGATCATGTGAACCGGAATCCGAATCGTTCGGGCCTGATCTGCGATGGCTCGTGTGATGGCCTGACGAATCCACCAAGTCGCATACGTCGAAAATTTGAAACCGCGGCGGTATTCGTATTTGTCGACGGCTCGCATCAGTCCGGTGTTGCCTTCCTGAATCAGATCGAGAAAACTCAATCCGCGGTTGCGATACTTTTTGGCGATGGAGACCACCAGTCGTAGATTGCAGCTTGACAGTTGTCGTTTCGCTTCTTCAAATTCGCGGTGATAACGCTGGCAATCTGCAATTCGCTTTGCCAATCCTTCAGGACTTTCACGGCACAGCAATACCAGTCGGCAAAGTTCGCCTTTGAGTTTTTTGATGTCAGCCGGTGACAGGTCAAGGGCGGAAGGGTTACGCAACTGTTCGCGAATGACATTCATGCGTTCGCTGATGTTGCGAAGCTGTTTGATCAGCGGGCTGACGCGGCGTGAACGCAGGCTCAGCTCTTCGATCAGCAACACCATTCTCGCTCGGCGGCGAATGAAGCGTTTGCGAGCGGCTTCTTTTTCATTGACGGGTGTGGATTTGCTGACCAGCAGTCGGAAATCGGATTCGTTGGCCTTCTGCATCCCGTCGAGCGTCTGGAAATGGTTCGGCATACGAGCCAGAATTTGTTCTTTCTGCAGATCTTCGGTCAATGAAACCTTGATCGTGCGGTCAAACGGCAACTCGCCCACGTACACGCGTTTGAGCGTATCGAGCGTGGCCGACAACGCGTAGTTGCAAGTCAAAATCGAACGGCGAAAGCGTTTGCGTGCGATCTCGATTTTTTTTGCCAGAGCCACTTCCTCGTCGCGGCTGAGTAGCGGAATCGTGGACATTTGGCTGAAGTACATCCGCAGCGGATCGTCCGAAGGTCGGGGTAATTTGGCGATCAGCTCCTGGGCGATGTCGGTTTCTCCTTCGAACTCCAGCAACTGCTCGGCGGTCGGTTCGTTTTGAAATGTAGCCGGAGCAACATCACAAAGTTCAATGCCCCAATTCTCGAGTGCCGAAATCAGATTGTTGAGTTTTTCTGAACCTTGCGTTTCGTCCGGCAGATACTGAGTCACCTGAGCGTAGGTCAAATATCCCTGGGTGCGGCCTTTTTTGACTAGTTCATTCAATTCAGATTCAAGAAATTCCATGGTACTTCCTCCTGTGAATCCCACGTTAAAACTTTCAACTCCAACAAGTGCTACCCCTCCGAAGGTAGCTTCAATCCCTGTTGTTGCTGGGTCTGCTTCAATAGCTCGGCAAGAGCCATGATTTCATCCTGGTCATCCATTTGACCATCCTGCAACCGGGCAATCGTCGATTGATATCCGGTACGCTGTAAAATGTTCTGGTAGAGGCGCTTCACGGCGCCCAATTGTTCGGCCAGTTGTGTGCGGCGTTCGATGTCGGAATTGAAGTGGCTCATTCTGGCTTCCGCCTCATCGTGCAGCATGTCGAGTACGTTTTTCAGTTCCGCATCTTCAAGAACCAACATCATCTCGTGGTAGCTGACACTGGCG
The DNA here is from genome assembly GCA_964414815.1 of uncultured Pirellulaceae bacterium. Taxonomy (GTDB): domain Bacteria; phylum Planctomycetota; class Planctomycetia; order Pirellulales; family Pirellulaceae; genus Mariniblastus. The sequence goes on from CAYPXY010000042.1 coordinate 9,542, forward strand.
CCAACGTGGAACGCCTCCTCCATTTGCTCATAGATCGCCTTGAGCGGGCCGGGATCAAACAGGCTGGGCGGGATATTTTCCATTGCTTCATCCAGAAACTCCGGAGCCTGCAGCAAAATCTGGATCAACTCGGACTCCTTGCGATCCCAATGCGAGGACTGGACGTTCGGTTGCGGAGTGTCCGGTGTTTCCGAAATGAACTCGGTACGATTGGCGGCTCGCAGCTCATTCAATCGTTTGCGTATCCGGTCTCGATCGACGTTGAATTGTCGGGCGAGACGGTTAACAATCTGGTCGTGTCGCAAACTGAGCGCGGGTGACGATGCGAACACCTTGAGCGGCACACCAGCCAGCGTTCGCAAAATATTTTCCATCGCCTGGTTGGCGCGATGGGTGTCACGAATCAGGTCGATCCCTTCCGTTTCAATCCTGATTTTGTGCCCCATGGCATCCGGGGCATGGTCAATCAAATGTTGGAAGGCTTCGGCGCCTTGTTCGCGACAGAAATCAAAAGGATCCTGATCGTTAGGCAGGGTTTGAATCCGCAAGTCGAGATCGTTGGCAACAAACAGGTCGAGTACCTGGTTGGCTCGTCTTTTTCCGGCATCATCGCCGTCGAGCACCAGCGTTACTTGATCGGCAAAACGTTTCATTAAACGGATGTGGCCTTCGTTGATCGCAGTGCCCAAACACGCCACCACATTTCGTAGTCCGACCTGAAAGGCGGCGATCACATCGGTGTAACCTTCGACGATGGTCAGTTTTCGCTGCTGCGATGCTTCTCGGTCACGGACAAACAGGTTTAATCCGTAAAGGTTATTGCTCTTTGAAAACAATCGCGTCTCACTGGAGTTGACGTACTTGCCGCGTGGTTCTTCTTCACTTCCATAAATGCCAGGTACGACGCGGCCCCCCAATGCAATCGGGCGTTGCTGCGTGTCTCTGATAGGGAAGATCACCCGGCCGCGGAAAGGTTCATACCAGTTGCCATAGCTGTTCGCTGTGATCAATCCGCAGGCTTCCAGGACTTTCGTTGTGAATTCGGTTTTGCGGGCGCGGTCGGCGAGAAAGCTGAATGACAGCGGTGCGAAGCCGAGCTGGAACATGTCGATCATTTCATTGCTGATACCGCGATCGGCCAAGTACTCCCGTACCGGTTTCGCAGCTTCGGCTTCGAGCAGAAACTGGTGATACGTCTGTTCCGCCCAAACCATCGCGCGATACAGCGTTTGTTTGTCGTCGGCGCTGCCCTTGGCGACCTTGGGGAGCGACTGCGTGACGGGAATTCCCGCATATTCAGCGAGAATGGTCAGTGCTTCGCGGAATTCAACTCCTTCGCGGCGCATCACGTAATCAAAAATGTCGCCGCGGATATTGCAGACCCAGCAAACAAAGCTCTGTTTGCTGGCGTTGACATCGAAACTGGGATTGGAATCTTGATGCCAGGGGCACAATCCCTTGTAGCGATTGCCGCGTCGATGAAGCTGCATATCGCGACCGATCCATTCGACGATATCGATGGATTGCTTGACGCGCTCCTTGAGATCGAACTGAAAACCGGACGACATTGCAAAATCCAACAGGGAAGACGGACAACATTTCGTATCCAGAAAGGCGTTGGATCAGGTTACCTGAGCGTGGGTAACGTGACTTTCGCAGCCGAATGCATTGCCTCGATCATCATCGTGGCAATGGTATTGGGCGTTGACATCGTAGCCGCTGTTCAGTCCGTTGAGCTGAGCGATTCGCTACGATGGCGAATAGCACCTTCCATGGCACAGCACACTAACCTAATTTTTTTGGGTTTCGTTGGTCAACCTCAATCCGGAAACTTTCTGAAAACTTTTTCAAATTTTATCAGAGAGTGCCAGCATTGCGAATAGGCGGGGTGGTGAGTTTAGAATGGATTGGAAACATCCACCGCCGCGTCCATATCAACTTGACTGCCGAGGAGCGGCTCAAGAATAACTTGTCCTCTCCGCTTCTTTCGTGCTTTTCGTGACTTTCGTGGTTCCTCCCTTACTCCACTCATGCTCAAAGCAACGCACCCCTGAACATTGCTACGTTGGTAGTAACTTGCCAGAAATAGGCATAATGAGATACTATTGAAGGATAGGGCATTCGGCGGGAGATTAGCAGACGATACCGCTCACGTCCGGAGACTTCGCCCCGTGGCATCCGCTTGGCGGCGCGGATCAACGAAAACTTAACTTGAGCGGGTACTACCTTTAAAGGACGGCCATGTATTTTTCTTCAGCGTTAAGTGATTGGCGAAAGCGGCTTCTGATGATTGCGGTCGCCGGTGGACTGTTGTGCTTGTCCGTTGAGGCAGTTGCTCAGGACACGATTGCTACCGTGACCATGAATACCGGGCTGCAATATGAGGGGAGAATGTTCGGTACCGAATCGATTGCAACCGGCAAGACTGCCTATGAAGCCCATGGCACCCGAAATATCGTCATGATTGCCGATGGGTTGCGGCAAATTTTTGTTGGCCGACGACGAGTGTTCAATCATTCGGCTTCCAACCAGATGTCACTGGAAATCCCCATCTTCCAGAGAAGCTATCAGGGACAAGAACTGGCGCCGAGCGTGATTCGTATCGGGCCGTTCAATGAAAACGGACACCGGGAATTTATTGTTCAGGGAAGTGACGGTCCGTTGATCTTTACCCAGGGAATCAGCAACCTCACGCCCACTTATTGCGAAATCAAGACACTGGTCGATCCGGATCCAAAAAAACAATTTCAGTCGACAATGCGGATCGGGACGGAAACCGTGCCCACGCCGGTACTACAAAGTCTGCTGCGCAAGGAAATTCGAAATCCGGAAAATCCATCGGAATTTCTCCGAGTTGCCGATTTTCTGATTCAGGCCAAACGGTTTGATGCGGCTCAGGAAGAATTGTGGTTTATCCAGAGCAAGTTCCCACAGCTCGATGAACGGCTTGAAAGAGCCTTTGACGATATTCGCCAAAACTATGCCCGGCAGGTGTTGCGGGAGATCCGGATGCGACTCGATGCAGGTCAGTTCAACTCGGCGATGGGGCTGGCCCGAGTCTTTGAAAAAGATAATCTGGCCGCGACGATTCTGGCCGAGTTTGCAGAACTGGAGGAGAAGGCCGAGGAAACCACCAAGGAACTTGAATCCGTCAAGGAGAAGGTCAATCAATGCATTCGCCAGGCTCAGAATCTCAATGCGGAGCAGACCGAAGCCGTTCGTCGTTTGAAAAATGAACTGGAGACGGAACTGAATGACGTAAACATGCCAAGGCTCGATTCGTTTTTGCGACTGGCCAATGATGAAACCATACCGGCCCAACAAAAACTGGCGTTGATCATCAGCGGCTGGGTACTCGGCAGCAATCACGCGTTTGAAAATTTGGCCATCGCCCAGGAACTTTTTGAGGTTCGCGACCTGGTGCGAAAATACCTGACAACGGATCAAGCTGCGTCGCGAGATCCGATCCTGGAACAGCTCCGAAAATTTGAATCGGGCACACCCCAGCGAGTGGCCGCAATGGCCCAGCAAATGGGGCCTGTCGATCCACACGATTTGACGGACTACAACGGCTCCAAGCCGATCGAGTGGACCGTGCGGGCGAACCGTCCCGCCGTTGAGCGCGATCAACCTCCGTATGAGTTCCGATGCCTGGTCCATTTGCCAACCGAGTACGATCCCTATCGCAGGTATCCGCTGTTGATCTCCCTGCCTCCGATGGTTCATACGGCAGAGCAGAATCTGGAAATGTGGTGTGGTACGTTTTCGCCTCGCCTCAACCAGCGAATCGGCCATGCGGAGCGAAACGGCTATATTACCATGGTGGTGGATTGGAGACGCCCGCACCAACGAAGCTATGGATGCTCTTCCATTGAACACCAGACCGTGTTGAAAGCGCTGCGGCAAGCGATGAGAAAGTTCTCGGTGGATAGTGATCGCGTGTATCTGGCCGGTCAAGGAGAGGGAGGCGAGGCGGCCTATGACATCGGCTTGGCCCATCCCGAACACTGGGCGGGGATTATCGGCGTATCGGCCAAAATCGAAAAGTACGCCAACAAATATCGAGGAAACGAACACTGGCCGCTGCCCGTCTATTCAGTCGCAGGAAGCAATGACGTACTGACGAATCGGGCGAACCAGGATACCTGGAGCGAGTGGGTGGCTAATGTTCGATACGTCGATGCGACGGTGGTTTGGTATGTGGGGCGCCCCGCAGAGTTTTTTGACCATGAGGAGATTCCGGAAACCTTCAAGTGGATGAATGCCCAACGACGCCGTTGGCCGGATCGAGCCGGTTTCGAGCTGAAATGCAGGATGTTGCGCCCTTGGGATAACTACTTCTGGTTTCTGGAAGTGGATCCAACCCCTATTCCGTTCGACCGATTTGTCTGGCCAGAAGCCTGGACAGAGACGGTGCCCAAATCAGGCGTATTGACGGTTGAAGCAACTCTAAAAGAAGGCAATCTGTTCCGAGTCGGACGGGCAACCAAGCCGTTTACCTTGTGGCTGTCACCGGACTTTGTCGATTTCAGCCAGGACGTTTCCGTCAGTGGTCAAAGTGCAAACTTCAAAAGAAAAGTCGAGCCGTCATTGAGCGTGCTGCTGGAAGACATCCGGAAACGTGCCGACCGGGATCATCCCTATTGGGCCAAGCTGAGTTTGACGCTGAATGAGTGGACGGTGAATTAGAAATCACCAACAGAACGTTATAATAATTACGCTTTTTTTGTAAATTACACTACCTTATCAGGCGACTCAATGAAACAACCTATTGCAGGCTTCCATCTGGACAATGAAAACCACTGGGTCGCGGAATTGGACTGCGGCCATTTCCAGCACGTTCGACATCAGCCTCCGCTGGTCAGCCGCGAATGGGTGACGACCGATGCCGGCCGAGAATCCATGCTCGGTTTTCACCTTCAATGCAAAAAGTGCGACGAGGGCGCGCCTCGCGACGGGGAACCGTCCGTGAATTTCTAGCTGGCCAAACTACTCGTCGTAGGCCGGGACCAGTTCCACACCCGCCATTCGCATGCCAACCGAAAGGATTGCGCGATGATGCACGACGTGATTGAGCACCCACGTTCGAACGCACTCCTCCTTGGAGATCGTAAAATAAACCTGCCCTGCCGACTTGAGCGACCAAGGCTCTGCCAGCGTTTCGTCTGACACCGATTCGAGCATCGGACGAGCATCGGCCACGAAACTGTCAAACCGAGCCAGCAGCTCGGACGGATCGGCGAGATTCGATATTTCCATCGCGGGGCCATCTACCGGATTCATGTCAAACTCAGATTCATTGATGATCGACGGAATCCAGGCAAAGATGTCGACAATGTGGTTCGCATTCCACCCCAGCGTGTGAAGCTTTTCGTGGGGTTGCCAGTCGTACAAGTTGGCCGGCAACGCCGCAAGGATTCGTCGTGTCCGCACGTTTTCACGATCAAATTCAGGAAGGTAAAGTTTGGCAATGGTCATGGTGGGTTGGGGGTTCGGGGTTGGGGGTTGGGGGTTCGGGACTCTAGAGAGACGATTCCTTGATTGGAAGGTAAAGTCTATCTTTGGCACACCTGCCAGATTAACTGGCAGGATGCAAAGTTTGAAAGGCTAGCGGCTTTGGGCTTTACTATGACTCAAGACGAAACGATTCGATTCCGGAACGCACTGTATTGAGGAAGTTGGCGGCACCGACTCCGTTGGCGATACGGTGGTCGAAGCTCAGCGTTGCCGTCACGGTGGGGCGAAATACGAACGAGTTGTCGGCCGGTACAGGGTACTGAAATACTTCACCCAGTGCCAAGGTGCCAACAGCGGGCGCGACAATGGCCGGAATCCCGATTCGCATGCCTGCTTTGCCGATGTTGGAAACGGTAACCGTTGTCGACTCGTCAGCTTGATCCTTTCCATCTCGCGCCGTTTCAATCTGTTGTTCAAACGCAGCAAAAAACTCGAATTGCGACAGCGTGTCGGCATCGCGAACAACGGCTGTGACCATCTCGTCGCCTGCTAGTGCGACGGCGACACCGAGATGGACTCGGTTGAAGATCTTCAGAGAATTCCCATCGGTCGTCAACGTGCTGCGAAATTTAGGGTGCTGCTTCATGGCTTGAACGATTGCCCAACAAGCCATCGCGAAACCAGTCGGCCCTTTTGATTTCTTGGCGACTTCACGGGCGGACTGCATCGCCGACCAGTCAATATCGGTCATCACGGTTACCGGAATCGTCGCCTTGGCAGCCCGGCTCAACCGATAGTTCAGTATGAGCTGAGATTTCGGCAACGGCGTAATTTCGAACTGATCGGAATCGACCACAGGCTCTCCGCCGACGGACGCCAAATAGGCATCCACATCCTCCGGCATCATTTTCGAGCCGGAAACAGGAATCCGGTCCATCTGATCGAGCAAATTTCGGTCCTTCAGATATTTACGGGTTTTGGGAGGGATCATCACATCGGTTCGAGCAACCGGTTCCTTCGAGGCGCTCGAACTTCCCGATGATTTTGAACCGCGAGACGATGCGCCGTGAGCACTGTCGGGGCCATGCCCTGCAGCCATTTCCTTCACGCCTTCGGCAACTTCCATCTTGCCAATCTCTGCACCGATGGCCAGTACCGAGCCAGGCTCAGCCGTCCATTCGACCAGCGTTCCGGAATAGGGCGATTCCACATCGGTCGTCGCCTTGTCCGTTTCCATGACATAGATCGGCTCATCTCGCTTGATTTGATCGCCGGGCTTTTTCAGGAATTCGACCAGCAACGCTTCCTGCAACCCTTCTCCGAGTTGTGGAATGCGAACAGAAATGACGGGCATTGAAATTAGTCCTCCATCGTCAAATTGATTGCAGCGAGGATGCGTTCCAGATCCGGAAGCGCTGCGTATTCATAAATAGGATTGTAGCCAATCGGCACATCAGGTTTCGATACCAGTTGCGGCGGACTGACGAACAAGTTAAATGTTTCGGCGTTGGACACCATTTCGCTGATGATCATTTGGCCGACGCTACAGGACTGGCCATCCTCCTGTACCACCACTAGTCGTCCCGTTTTTTCCAGCGACGTTGCGATGGTTTGTCGGTCCCAAGGCTGAATCGAACGCAGGTCAATAATCTCCAGCGAAACTTCATCCTCCAATTCTTGAGCCGCTTGCAACGCCAACTCGACACAGTTACCCCACGCGACGAGCGTCACATCATCTCCCGCTTGCCGGATTCGGGCTTCGCCGAAACCGACGGCCGGAATGGTTTCCGGTGCAGCCATCTGCTGACGGAACATGTGCTTGGGGACCAGAAACAAAGTGGGATCTTCGGCGCGCATGGCGGTCCACATCAGCGCGGTTGCATCTTCGGGAGTGCTGGGGACGACAATTCGAATTCCCGGAATGTGTGCGAACATGGACTCGTTTGCTTGCGAGTGCCAGATCGATCCACCCGGCAGATAAGCGCCGTACGGTGCGTAAAAAACGATGGGACAGGTCCAATCGCCATTGGTACGCCAGCGAAGTGTCGAAACGTTCTGGCTGAATTGGTTCATCGCCGGACCGATAAAGTCGATGAACTGAAATTCAAACACCGGTCGCATGCCGTAGCAGGCCATCCCGATGGCGACACCGCAAATCGTGGCTTCCGCCAGTGGAGCATTAAAAACACGATCCGGAAATTCATCGGACAGGTCGGCCGTCAATCCAAAGACACCGCCTTTGGGAGCTTCGATATCTTCGCCAAACATGATGTATTGGCGATTCCGTTTTAGTCCTTCACGGAAAATCTGGTTCAGCGAATCGACAATCCGCAGTTTCCGCCCACCTTCGATGGGAGGTTCTTCGGGATCAGGCAGTTCGCCGAACAATTCGATCATTAAATCCTGAGGTGTGGGGTCCACTTCGGATTCGGCTTCCAGATACTCGCGATCCACACGTTCGTTAATCTCGGATTTGATTTGCTCCCACTCGTCCGAGCTTAGCTCACCGGCGTCGATCAGTTCACGAGAAAGCACTTCGATCGGATCGCGTTGCGCCATCGCGTCGATCTCGTCCTGAGGTCGATAGACGCGATGGTCGTCGCTGCTGGTGTGCGAACAGAGTCGATCCACGTCTGCAACGATGACCGTCGGGCCGCCGCCGTTTCGAGCCTTTTCCAGAATCGGCACCGCCGCTTCGTAAACCCGCTCGGGATGGCGGGCATCGATGTGAACGATATAGCTCTCGTCGAAAACACCCAATTTGAACGGATTGAATTTCTCGGTATTGGTGCTGATTCCGTAACAGTTATCTTCCACGATGAACACGACGGGCAACTGCCGCTCGATGGCAAACGCAATCGCCTCGTAGAACTCGCCTTGCCGTGATGCGGCATCGCCCACGGTGGCGATGGCAACATTCCGGTCGCCGTTGAGCTGCATTGCCCACGCCACTCCGCAGGCAGGGAGGGCATTGGCTCCGGTCGGCGTCGGCACGCTCCAGATATTGCGGCGGCGATCAGAGTAGTGGCCTGGCATCTGGCGACCCGCACTCGACGACCCAATTTTTGCAAAATAGGCACTGGCAAGCTCCGCGTTGGAAACCCCCTTGGCCAACACCATCGCTCGGTCGCGATAATAGGGGAACAGATAGTCGTTCGGTTCGAGCAGCAGCGAGATCACGGCCAGCGGCTCGTGTCCCATGCCAGCGACCTGAAACCAGCCTTTGCTCTGGCGAAGCAGGACACCTTCGCGGCGGTCACCCTCGCGACTGAGGTACATCAGCTTCAACAGCTCAAGTCGATTGTATGTTTTTTTATCAGTTTCAGTTGCCATAAGCTTATTGTTCTCTTTGATACATCGCGGGAAACGAATCGGTCCAAGCCGGTTAGCAGTCGCCGAATTGCCTCTGATAGTACTTCAAGTGGGGTATCTATCACCTTATCGCTAAGCATATTATAATGCGGACCAATTGGAAAGGACGGATCGATTTCGGTGTTCAATTTTCCGCATTCACTGCGATGATTGCACTTCGTTCGGCAGCCCTTTTACCGATTTCCGTTCAGCGACGGCCAATAACCAAAATGATTTATTTCTAAATTATGGAGTTTCCCAGTGACCCTCTTAAAACGTGATCGAAGCACTTCAGCATGCCCTATCAAGTGCTTTACCCTTGCGATGTGCTTGCTCAATGGCGGGTTTTTGTTTTCCAGCAGTCAGGCTGAAGATCCGAAAGAGCAACAAGACGTCGTGCAGGCGAAGAAGGATTACGAAGTTGACAAAGAGGCTCTCGAACGAGTTACCACCGATATACGAATTCTCGCATCCGAGGAGTTCGGAGGTCGCCAGCCCGGCAAGCCGGGAATTCAATTGGCGGAAGACTATCTCGTCAAACATTATACCGAGATCGGATTGAAGCCGCTGGCCAACGGAACGTACCTGCAAGAATTCGAAGTCGGACGGCAATTGAAACTCGATCCGGAAAGTGCTCGGCTGGTTCTTCACGGACCGGCAGACACAAAACTGGAGTTTGAGCTGGGAAAAGATTGGGCCGCACTGAATTCTCGAAGCAATCCTGAAATCAAGGGAGCCGACCTGGTTTTTGTGGGCTTCGGTCTTGCCGCGTCGGAACTGAATTTTGATGAGTACGCCAATGTGGATGTCAAAGACAAAGTGGTCGTGCTGATCCGTACGGAACCCCAAGGGAAAAGTGAACAGAGCGTATTTCATCGTGATACACCGACTCGGCACGCGTCGATTCGAACCAAGGTGACCGCCGCCCGACGTGCTGGAGCGGTGGCTGTTATTTTGGTCAACGATACTCAGACGGCTCCCGATGAAGCCCACGATGATTTGGTGTCGAGCGATCTACTGGGAAGCATGGTCATTCCGTTCGCTCAAATCAAGCGTTCAAAATTTGAAGCATTGCTGGAAACGACGGCGATTTTGGGCGGCGGTGGCGAAGCCTTTCATACTTTGACCCACATCGAAGATCATATTGACGATCAACTCGAACCGATTTCGCAGCCTGTTGTCGGATGGACCGTTGACTATGAAGCAAAATTTATTTCGTCCGGAATTAAAACCAATAACGTGATCGGTGTCCTTGAGGGTGAAGGCCCTCTGGCCAACGAAACGATTGTGATTGGCGCCCACTATGATCACTTGGGCGATGGAGCCTATGGTTCGCGTGCTCCTGGGCGGCGTGAAATTCACTATGGCGCCGATGACAACGCAACGGGGACGGCCGCGGTCGTCGAACTGGCTCGGCGATTTGCAAAACGAGACAAGAAGCCTGAACGTCGAATGGTATTCATCTGCTTCTCCGCTGAAGAGATGGGACTGCTGGGCGCGGTTCACTATGTGGCCAATCCTGAGTTTCCACTGGAAGATACCGCCATGATGATTAACTTTGACATGATTGGATGGCTGCGCGAAAAGAATGTTCATGTGCTGAGCTGGAACTCATCGGCCCAGTTTGAACCGGTACTCGATCGATGCGGCGAAGAACTTGGATTGGAAGTCGTCAAACCGAGATCGTCGATCGGTGGAAGTGACCATATGCCATTTAATTCACGGCAAATCCCCAATCTGTTTTTCCATACGGGGCTGCATGAAGTTTACCATACACCGGAAGACAACTTTGAGTCGATCAATTGCGAAGGTGCGGTGCATGTGATCGATTTCTCCGAGAAAGTGATCGAGCAGATGATGGCGATCGAGAAGCGTCCGGTTTTTGGACCTCCCCGACCGTTCCAGCTTGGTATCACCTTGGCTGAGAATCCGGACGAAGCGAGGATTGAAACCGTTACCTCCGATTCGGTCGCCGAGAAGGCAGGCTTGCTGGTGGACGACTTGATTCTGAAAATCAACGATGAGGAAGTTACCAGCGGCCGGGTCTTGCGTCGAATCCTGCGAAGCGAGGAAGGAAAGACGGTTCAGTTCCGCATCAAGCGAGGTGATAAAGAACGGGTATTGGATATTTCTTTGGTCAATCCTGCGGAAGAGTAAATGACGGCTGCGATCGAGTTACAGGACGTAACGAAGGTTTTTGGAAAGCATGTAGCGGTCGACTCGCTGGACTTGACGGTTCCGCGCGGCGCCATCTACGGGTTTATCGGTCCCAATGGTTCCGGCAAAACGACGACCTTGCGAATGATTCTCCGCATCTTCCACGCGGACAAAGGAATCGTTCGTGTGCTAGGCAAGGAAAAAGGTCGTACGGCCGACAATCGACTAGGCTATCTTCCGGAAGAGCGCGGGCTGTACAAGCGGATGAAGGTCTTTGATGTTCTGAAATACTACGCTCAGCTCAAAGGCCATTTCGATTGCAAGGAACAGATTTCCATTTGGCTCGAGCGAATGGGGGCGACGAGTTGGGCCTACAAGAAAGTCGAGGCCCTGTCCAAGGGGATGGCTCAAAAGGTCCAATTCATTTCGTCGGTGATTGCCAAGCCGGAGCTGCTGATTCTCGATGAGCCCTTCAGCGGTCTCGATCCGGTGAATATGGAGTCGATCCGGGACGCCGTTCTCGATTTGCGGAATCAGGGAACCACCATCGTGTTTTCCACACACGATATGGACATGGCCGAAAAGATGTGCGACACGATTTTCATGATCTTCAAAGGAAAGAAAGTGCTCGATGGGACTCTGGATTCCATTCAAGTCGCTTATCCCGCCAACCGAATTCGGCTTCGGTTTGAGAGCGGAACGCCGACAAGCGACCTGGGCACGCTGCATGGAGTCCGATCCAGTTCCGCCAATGGAAAGTACTACGAGTTACTACTGGAATCGCCGGACGCATCCCAATCGGTGTTCCGGCAACTAGCTGCCTGCGAGCAGATCACTCATTTCGAGGTCGTGCGGCCTTCGTTGCACGACATTTTTGTTTCCATTGCCAGCGAACGTCCCGAAAACTGATCGCCAGTGCTTAACCGCTCCGCAACCGCGCCAAGCGAATTGTTTAACCGCGCCGCAGAGCAAATTGGGCGTTGACCCAGTCGGCCCTTCGTTTTTTTAAACCACCCAATTTGCGCCGCCTAGCGGCCGCTACTGAGTGAGGTCTCCAAAGCAAACAGATGGAGTCGGGAGTTTTGATTTGATTCGAAGTTTCCGTGATCTTCTGGTTCATAACGCGAGTGGATTCATATTTAGTGACTATGAATCAGGCAACAGCGTCCTTCATCTGACGTGCAATGGCAGATCGTCATTCAACATGCGGTCGTTCTGGTGAAGTCCAGCGAATGGTCAACAGCGTAAATTGGTTCTCGCCCATTGCATTTCTCATCAATTCCAGAAAATGGGGAGTCAGCTGAAAGTCATCCATCTGTTCAACTTGATCAATAAAGTCCTGAGTCAGAGGGATATCGTTCGGACCATTTTCGAATATTAGTGGTTCGTTTTCAAATGCATCGTAGAGCGTCTGGATATCACGTTTCAGGCCACGGCCAATGTAAAGCCCCGTTTCCAGGTCGTAGAGATCGATGAATCCGCCCTCAATCTCGTCAAGTCTGCTAGGGGGAGCTTCGGCAAAAACACGAGGATTCCTGTTAACATTTTCAATACGAAAGTTTTCGGAATCTCTCGCATATGCTCTTCCTGTGCGAGACTGAGAAATGAATCCAATCAGCCACGCCACTAATGAAATGACCGCGATGCCGTATCTGACAGATTCGGGGACGAAGAAAACGATCAGGAAACAAGCAACGAAAACACCTGAAGCCCAGTTAAATAACCGAGTTCGAGTCAAACGAGGTCGTTTTGAAAAATCGTCCAAATTGGTTGCTCACCGATAGTCGTCGAGGAAATTCCGAAATATGGGGCAGCGCACATTTGCGCTAATCCATGGATCGCATGGTTTCAGCATTGTGGAAAAACCATGTTTCAGCGCTTATGACCGTCGCGGGCTTCGAGCCATCATAATAATTGACATCCATAGTTTCACCCCGCAGACGTATCAGCAATCGGTCGTCCTCGACAGCCAGAATTTCCACTTGATTGCTATCGCTGCCTTCGTGTGAGCAGTAATAGAAATTGGTAACATAGCCACCGAGCGTTTCATCATAGCCTTTGGGTACTGAAAACATCGCGCCAGAAATGAGCAACGATTGCTGTAGGTCTTATCAACAACGTTGACTTCCCAGCACGGCTCTGCTCAGAGTTCCTTCGTATCCTCACTCAGCACAGTTCCTTCTCCAGCCTCAATGGATAAACAAAGATTGGGCATTTCCAGATCTGGATCGACGTAAAGATTCCATGTTGCCGATTTGATGGGATGCACTTCACGACCACAAAAGCGATCGAGAACAAGCTCAGGACTATCCATAATATAAACCTCTCATAATTCGATTGGAGTTGCTATTGCTTGATTATGCGCATGCTCATGTGCAGAATGCTGAACTTTTGTAGTCGTTGAGTTAACTGCCTTCCAGTCATTCCACTCGCTCCCAGCTATCGTCCTTTACATACAATGAGTGATAAACCTTGGTTCCATCTTCATCGAATGTGACATAGTCAATCCATGGGCCGTATTCATCGACTTCACGAATCTCGAGCACTTCCTTGTTCGCGATCAGCAGGCGATACAAGGCAAATGTATCCTCCCACTCGCCATTGTGGTAATGCGATGCCGAGAATAAGGATGGAATTCGGACAATGCGAATACGATCGCCCACATTCAAAGGTTTCGAGTTTCGTTGCAGAATTATACCTCCAACTGCCAGCCAAGTCTGGACATCGCTTGTCTTACCTGCTCCCTGCTGACCGAAGGGTAAAAAACGATATCGTTGGGCAGCCCAGGCTGTCGATGGACAAACCGAATGCCCCGCTTGAAAATGCCAAGCATCGAAGTCTCTACCAGCCCTTGCAGGTTTTCGCGTTCAATACAATATTCGCGGCCAACCGCCTTCATTGTGACAGACGTTTGCGAAATATTTAGCGAGACGCCTAGCTGTGCCGTGAAAGCTCCTGCTTTCATCGACCCCTTAAAAGTAACTTCAATCGGATCTGTACTCATTTTTAATTCGATCATTGGGTGTTGCTCATCGTACCACACATCTTTTGCCTCCAACTATCTTAATTGATAGCCTTTCAGCTACAATGAACTGGATTCCATTCCGCCAGCTTACCAAACACTTCAGCGCAATGATTCCTGTTTTTCAGCTTCGAATTACCCGACGCGGTCTCCATTGGATGCGTTTCTGTTATCGCTCCTATGGGACGTGCCGGTTTCCAAAAATGCTGGCTCTACTTGGACCATGGCTGGCTCTGTTTGGACTGATAATTTCTTTTGAATCGTCACTTGCGGCTCAGCAGATCGACTTTGCCAGCCAGATTCGTCCCATCCTGAACCAGCATTGTATCGCCTGCCACGGGCCGGACGAAGCCCATCGGGCCGCCGATTTGCGGCTCGACTCACACGATGCCGCCACGGAATATGCCATCGTGCCAGGCGATCCGGACGAGAGCGAAGTGATTCGCAGGATCACGTCTGATGATGACGATGACAGAATGCCTCCTCCCGAACATAGCAGGTTGTCTTCCGAAGAACAGACGCTACTCAAAACCTGGATTCGCGAAGGAGCTCATTATGCAGCGCACTGGGCTTTTGAAAAACCTTCCAAAGCAACGATCCCCCAAACCAGGCTCGACGATTGGGCTTACAACGAAATCGACCGGTTCATCGCGCTCAAACTCGATTCCCTGCAGCTCACGCCGTCCAAACAAGCGGATTCGCATCGCTTGATTCGCCGGCTCTCGCTGGATCTGACGGGCCTGCCGCCCCGCGCTGATCATCTCCAGCGGATGGCAAACAACCCAACCCGAGAAACTTATGAGTCAATCGTCGATGAACTGCTGGCATCGAGTGTCTACGGAGAGCACTGGGCTGCGATGTGGTTGGACCTGGCGCGATATGCCGACACGATCGGCTACACGGAAGACAGCGAACGCATCATCTGGCCGTGGCGCGACTGGGTGATTCAGGCGCTCAATCAAAACATGCCCTACGACCAGTTCACCATCGAGCAGATTGCAGGGGATCTACTCCCTGACGCAACCCATACTCAGCGACTTGCGACGGCCTTCCATCGAAACACACTCTCCAACAACGAGGGAGGAACCATCGACGAAGAGTTTCGCACCATCGCTGTCAAAGA
This sequence comes from uncultured Pirellulaceae bacterium, assembly GCA_964414815.1. Classification (GTDB taxonomy): domain Bacteria; phylum Planctomycetota; class Planctomycetia; order Pirellulales; family Pirellulaceae; genus Mariniblastus. The sequence goes on from CAYPXY010000042.1 coordinate 24,652, forward strand.
CCGAATCAACACGACGGTCAACGTCTGGATGGGGCTGACCATGCGGTGCGCCGAATGCCATACGCACAAATACGATCCGATCAGTATTGAAGAGTATTACCAGTTCTACGATTTCTTCAATCAAACAGAAGATGCCGACCGCCAGGACGAAGAACCTCGCATGAATTATTTTCCGTCAGACCAGCTTGCCTTGCAGGAGGAACTCAAACGGCAAATCGACGTACTCAACGAGAAAATCTCCCAGACACGCCGACCCTGGATGGAGCTTGTTCCGACGCAGGCAACGTCTCGGCAGAACGCCACACTCGAGATCAGTGACGATCATTCCATTTCGCTTTTGGGAGAGGTACCTGATACCGACGACTGGTCGATTGAGTTGGACTTGCCGCCCGGCCAATATTTTGGGCTTCGCCTGGAAGTCTTGCCCGACGCAAAAGCAAGAGGTTGGGTAGGGCGAGCCAGCAGTGGAAACTTTATTTTGAGCCATTTGGCAGCCGCGCTGTCATCAGGGGCCGAAGACGATGGCTGGAAAAATATCCCGCTTTCAGAAGCCACCGCAGACTTTAATCAGGCCGGCTACGATATCGAGAGTACCATCGGCGAACCTGCCGCCGAAAAAGGCTGGGCAGTCGCCGGCGCACCCGGCGGTTTTCGCGAAAGTCGAATGGCCATTTTTTCTTTTGCTCAGCCGATTGAAAACGAGCATCCATCGACGGTTCGTGTTCAACTGGGGTTTCGATCCCAAAAATGGGTAAAACATCTGTTCAGTCGATTCCGGATTACAGTCATTGAAGTCGATCAGCCCGTTCAGAAATATCGCGACCATCAGTTTGATCCGCCGGCGCGGGAACGGGTTGAGCTTGAAAGGCGTTTGCGAGAAGTTTCAACTCCAGTCAAAGTTCCCATCATGAAAGAACGGGCTGCGGACCAGAAACGTGCAACCCATGTGATGAATCGCGGCAGCTATCTTTCGCCCGCCGAGCAGGTTTCGGCGGCCGTTCTGTCGGCCTTCCATCCGGTGCCGGACGATGCTCCGATGAATCGGCTGGGAATTGCTCAATGGTTGATCGACTCCCAGAATCCGCTGACGGCCCGTGTTGCGGTCAACCGATTCTGGAGTCGCTTGTTCGGACGCGGGATCGTTGAAACGGAAGAAGACTTTGGCCTGCAGGGCACGATGCCGACGCACCCGGAACTGCTGGACTGGCTGGCGGTCGACTTTCAGGAAAACGGCTGGAACGTCAAACGTCTACTGAAGCAAATGGTCATGTCGGCAACGTATCGGCAATCGAACCAGGCTTCCCCAGCGCTGCTCGAGGCCGACCCCCGCAACCTGTATTTTGCTCGCGGACCTCGTATTCGGCTCTCGGCGGAAATCCAGCGCGATCAGGCACTGAGTGTCAGCGGTTTGTTAAGCCAAAAGATGTACGGTCCGCCGGTTTATCCACCCAATCCGATCAAGGTGGTTCGAAATGCGTTCGCCGGTGATTTCGTGTGGCAAACCAATACCGACGAAGACCGCTACCGCCGCGCTATCTATACCTTTCACAAGCGAAGCCAGCCTCATCCGTTGTTCGAAACATTTGATGTGGCCACGCGGCAGGTTTGTAGCTTCCGCAGAATCAACACGAATACGCCGCTCCAATCGCTGATGACACTCAACGATGAAGCATTCGTCGAATGTGCTCAGCAATTGGCCCGACAAATGAAGATGCAATCAGGCGACCTCAGCCAGCAGCTACGATGGGGGCTGGTAAAAGGATTGTGTCAGCCGGCCAGCGAACCCCGGGTTCAGATTCTTGCCGAACTGGTCACACAAACGATCAACGTGTATCGCAACGATATTCCATCCGCACGACAGATGGCCGGCGTCGCCGATTCGGACAATTCTATTTCGGATGACGAGATTGCGACGCTCGCCAGCCTGACCGTGGCGGCCAATGCAATCCTGAACCTGGACGTTTTTCTGACGAATTAACCATGACCAAGCCGCCCGAACTTGAACTCTTTGAATCGCACAGCCGTTTTCAGACGCGGCGACATTTTCTGCGAACCTGCCAGCTTGGTCTCGGAGCAATCGCCCTGAATCAAATGGGAGTGAAATTATTTGGTCAGTCCGGCACCGAATCAACCAACCCTCTCGCAAGTGGGATAGACGTCCCCGTCTGTCAACAGACCTCCAGCCGGTCCGATGACGAATCAGCCAATCCCCTCGCGCCGCGACCTCCGATGTTTGGGCCGCGCGCCAAACGGGTCATCTACCTTCACATGGAAGGCTCTCCGCCACAGCATGAAACGTTTGACTACAAACCCATGTTGGAAAAGTTTGATCGTCAAACTTGCCCCGCCGAATTGCTGGAAGGAAAGACATTTGCGTTCATCAAGGGTGTGCCGATGTTGCTTGGCCCTCAAGCCAAATTCGCCCGGCACGGACAAAGCGGAAACTGGATCAGCGACAAACTGCCCGAGATCGCCAAACATGTGGACGACTTGTGCATCGTCAAGTCGATGTATACCGATCAATTCAACCATGCTCCCGCCCAGTTGTTTCTGCATACCGGCAATCCACAGTTCGGCAACCCGTCGTTTGGTTCCTGGGTCATGTATGGACTCGGTTCGGAGAACGAAAACTTGCCCGGTTACATGGTTCTGGTTTCCGGCGGGAATTTACCGTCGGGCGGAAAGAGTCTTTGGAGCAATGGCTATCTTCCGTCCGTCTATCAGGGCGTTCAGTGTCGCAACGAAGGTGATCCGGTTCTGTTTGTCAACAACCCGCCCGGCATGTCGCGGGATATTCGGCGAGCGAGCCTCGATGCGATCAATCAGCTCAATCAGATAGAGTCCGAGCAGTTCCATGATCCTGAAACGCTGACTCGCATCAAGCAGTATGAGCTTGCGTTTCGGATGCAGGTTGCCGTCCCAGAGGTGATGGATATTTCTCGCGAGTCGCAGGAGACGCTGGCGGCCTATGGTGCCGTGCCAGGAAAGGCGTCGTTTGCAAACAACTGCCTGTTGGCCCGACGGCTAGTTGAGCAGGGCGTGCGGTTTGTGCAGCTTTTCGATTGGGGGTGGGATATTCACGGAACCGGGCCAGGCGATGACTTGGTCACTCAGTTTCCCAAGAAATGCCAACAAGTCGATCAGCCGATTGCAGCGCTGCTGGCCGATTTGAAGCAGCGAGGAATGCTGGAGGATACACTGGTAATTTGGGGCGGCGAATTTGGCCGGACTCCGATGAACGAAGCCCGAGGAGGTTCCACCTTTCTTGGCCGCGACCATCACCCCGACTGCTTTTCGATCTGGCTTGCCGGAGCAGGAACCAAGGCAGGGCTTTGCTTTGGGGAAACGGATGAGCTGGGTTATAAAATTGCTGAAAATCCGGTTTCGATCCGCGATCTACAGGCGACGTTGTTGCATCTGTTGGGACTTGATCCGCACAAATTCTCGTTTCCATATCAGGGGCTGAATCAGCGCTGGATCGGACCGCAAAACGACCCGCAAGTTCGCCACGAGTTGTTTGCTTGATATAATCCGTTTCTGAAATCACTTGGCTCGAATGGGAACCGTTTATGACTCGGCGCGAAATACCCGTTGGAATTGATTTGGGGACCACTTTCTCGGCCATCGCCTATCTCGACAACGAAGGTCGTCCGATTACGGTCTCCAACAGTGAAGGCGAGTTGACAACAGCCAGTGTCGTATTTTTTGAAGACGATGCAATTGTTGTCGGCACGGAGGCTTCAACGGCTGGCGAGTCCGATGTGCGGCGATTGGCTCGCGGTGCCAAACGGGATATGGGTGGCCATCGATTTCGCAAGCATGTACTCGGGCGAGATCTGCCACCAGAAGTGATTCAGTCGCTGGTGCTGGGGAAGCTGAAAAGTGATGCCGAGCTACGTCTTGGGCCGATTCATAATGCGGTCATTACCGTTCCTGCCTATTTCAATGAGCCTCGCCGAAAGGCCACTCAAGACGCGGGCGAGTTGGCAGGCCTGAACGTGATCGACATTATCAACGAGCCAACCGCAGCCGCGCTGGCGTACGGAATTCAGAGAGGTTTCCTCAATGAAAAAGGCCAAGCAATGCAGCGGGAGGTCGTTCTCGTCTATGATCTGGGGGGTGGAACGTTTGACGTGACGTTGATGGAAATTGTTCAGTCGCAATTCAACACGATCGCGACGGCGGGCGACGTTTATCTTGGAGGAATGGATTGGGATCAGCGACTGTTTGAACATGCAAAGTCCGTTATCGAAACGGAGGGCGGTACAAACTTTGACGACGATGCCCTGTTTCTGGAAAAACTGCTGAATCAATGTGTTCGAGCCAAAAAAACGCTCAGCGCACGCAATGAGACCGTCATTCGTGTCGATGATCGGGGCACGCGGCATTCAGTGACTGTTTCGAGAGACCAGTTTGAAGAGTTGACCGCTGATTTGCTGGAGCGAACCCGATTGACGACTGAGAAGCTGCTGCGCGATGCGGCGGTCAGTTGGAAGGATCTGACCAAGCTGATCCTGGTCGGCGGTTCGACGCGGATGCCGATGGTGGCAGCGATGCTCGAGACGTTGTCCGGCATTCCGATCGATCGTTCACTCTCTCCGGACGAAGCCGTCGCGCATGGTGCGGCCATCTATGCTGGCATGTTGCTGAAATACGACGTGCCGTCGGTATCCGGACTGTCGATTGCCAACGTCAACTCGCATGACTTGGGAGTATTGGGAATCGATCCCGAAACCAAGAAACCTCGCCGCAAGGTGTTGATTCCGAAAAACTATCGGCTACCGGCGAAAGCGACCAAGCGGTTTCAGACCTCACGCGACGGACAACAGCAAATCGTTGTCCAGATCATCGAAGGAGGGACCGAGGAGGGGTTCGGTGCCACAACGATCGGAAAATGTGTGGTGACAGGGTTGCCGTCTAACACGAAACAGGGAACGGAAGTGGTTGTCAGTTTCAACTATTCGGCGGCCGGGCGACTGGAAGTCCTGGCAAAAATTCCTTCCCTTGAGTTATCGGCCAACTCGACGATTGACCGAGCGGCCGGAATGACGCCGGACGATCTGGTGGAGTGGAAAGGCCGAATCGCCAGCGGCCCGGGCTTGATTGCCGATCTCCCGGAAGTTTGTGTTGCCGGAGATACTCAGGAGCAGGTACTTGAAAAGTCCAAAAGGTCGGTGCTGCCTGCCCCTCACTTTCAAAATTCCGGAATTTTTGTGGTGGGTGATGAAGACCCCAAACCTGCAGTTGGGGCCTCGGTATTGGGAGTTCTGAAGGAAAATGAAGAAATGCGGGAGCATTCAAAAGTGGATGCGGCTGACCTGGACTTTCTCAGTGTGGCGGAAGAACTGAAATCAGATGTGGGTGATTCGGTACTCGATTTTCTCTCGGATGCTGGAGAAATGAGTTTGCCTTCAGCAGGTGACAGCGATCCCGAACTGGGTGATTTTTTGAAGAACCTGAAATAGCCGTTTTTAATTATGGAATTCATAGTCTTCTCAATGTCGTGACGGAGACGGTTGAAATTCCGACAGCGGTATTGATTCGGGCTTTGCAACCGGTCGAGGGTACGGAAACCATGTTTCGCAAACGTCCTGCCGCAAGACGCATGGAGGACCTCTGCTCCGGACCCGGCAAGCTGGGGGCGGCGATGGCGATTGACCGTTCGCTTGATGCCGTCGATCTGGTGAACCGTCAGGAAATCTTTATCGAAAAAGTAAATCTGACCAGAGAAAAAATTGAAATCGTTTCGAGCGCGCGAATCGGCGTTGACTACGCGGGCGAATGGGCGGCCAAGCCGCTGCGGTTTTATATCAGGGGCAACAAGCATGTGTCGAAACGCTGACGTAAATTGTCTTACTAATAATTAAGATCGCGGATCATTGGCGATGCGTTGGAACGGGTGGAGGCTACTTTTAAGTTTTGGCGGGAAGCTTTAAACTCTGTTGTCCGCTTGGCGTCGCGGTTAAACGAAAACAGTAATGCGGTAGCTCACTCACTTTCCTGGAGATCATGGTGGAAACAATAAGTCGCTTGACGTTTGCTCAATGGACCGTTTGTATTATCGCAGCGATCGGATTCGCGTTCGATATTTACGAATTGTTGATGTTGCCACTGATTCTGCGCCCGGCGCTGCTTGAGTTGCTAAACTTGACTCCGGAGACACTTCAATCGGCACCTGAGTTTAATCTGTGGCGCGGTTTGTTGTTCTTCGTGCCGGCAATGGTGGGCGGACTATTTGGCCTGCTCGGTGGTTATCTCACGGATCGCCTGGGGCGGAGAAGGGTTTTGACCTTCAGCATTTTGTTGTACGCGTTCTCAGCGTTTTTTGCTGGGCTGTCCACCAATATCTACATGTTGCTGTTTTTCCGCACGCTCACGTTCATCGGCGTCTGCATCGAGTTTGTGGCGGCCGTTGCCTGGCTTGCGGAACTTTTTCCGGAACCGAAACAACGCGAACGAGTGCTGGGATACACCCAATTCTTTTCTTCATTTGGTGGATTAATGGTGGCTTATGTATTTCACTGGTTTGTCAATCATTCCCAACATTTACCTTCCGAGTGGCTGGGATTTGTCGGCGAGGTTGACAAAACCAATTTGGCTTGGCGGTATACATTGATGAGCGGTTTGATACCCGCGATTCCACTGATCTTGATCCGACCCTTTCTGCCAGAATCACCCGTCTGGCTTGAAAAGAAGAAAGCAGGAACGCTCAAGCGACCGAGTATTCGAGAGTTGTTTTCTCCGACCTTGCGACAAACAACCATCATTACGACGTTGATGTTTGCGATGAGCTATGGCGCCGCGTTTGGTGCGATTCAGCAAGTTCCTCAAATCATTCCCGCGTTGCCCGAAGTCAAGGAAAGGATCGCCGAGGCCACAGAGGGTAAGGCCGAGGGCGAGAGGCGAGCGATCTACGGCAAGCTGGTTCAGGAAACCACCGCAAAAGTCACCAAAACGCAAGAATATGGTGGGCTGGCCGGAAGGTTGTTGCTGGCGATCCTGGTGACGATGATCGTCAGTCGTCGCTGGTTGATTCGAATCTTTCTGTTTCCTGGCTTGGTGATCCTGCCCATTGTGTTTGGTCATTTCGCTACCAGCAGTTTACCCAATCTACATTTTGGCATTTTTCTGGTCGGGCTTTGCACGGTGGCCCAGTTTAGCTTCTGGGGGAACTACTTGCCGCGAGTCTTCCCGGTTCACCTGCGGGGAACCGGCGAAAGTTTTGCCGCCAATATTGGTGGCCGGATGATCGGAACATCATTCGCTCTGGTCGCCAGCCAGCTTTCATTGTGGATGCCAGGCGAGACCGATGCCGTACGGATGGCCGCGGCCGCGACATTGATTGGAACTGGCGTGTACCTAGCCAACATCGGATTGAGTTTCTTCCTGCCAGAGCCTGAAAGCGAAGCACTACCGGATTAAGAGGTGTCTTCTACGACTGGTCTTCGCGGGACTGGTACAACTGGTCTTCGCGGGACTGGTTCAGGTTATTGGTCTGCCAGATCTTTCCGGACTCGACATCGAGCGCCGTCAACCATTGTCCGCCATAGCAAAACGTATCGATCACCTTGAGATGTTCGAAGCTTAATATCTCCCCATCAAACTGCGGCGTGTGGCCGACAACGGCTGTCTTGCCATTCTGATGCCGCTGGGGAGGGTAGTCGGAGATGTGTCGCCAGAAAAGCACGTCGTCGGATTGTTCTGCCAGCGGAACGTATTCTTCGTAGTTGGCATGGACAAAGAAGTGAGACTCGGTTTCGTAGAACCGCAGACAATGCGAAAGAAAGGCATAGTGATGTTGCGGGATCAGTTTCAGGTTCCCGCCGTAGCTGGCCAGCGTTGTACTGCCACCGTGCTGGAACCAGAAATCAAAATCCCGTTTGCTTCCCTGCAATGCCTTGTAAAACATGATCTCGTGATTGCCGATAAGCGGAATGAACCGACATTGGGAAACCAGATTGATCAAAATTTCGATGACCGCCGCCGGATTCGGTCCGCGATCCACATAGTCTCCGAGTCCGATGATCAGGTCGTCGGGCTGGGGTTTGATTTTGTCTAATAGGTGAATCAGAGCTTCATCACATCCATGAATATCACCAATAGCAATCGTTCGCGGCATCAATCGAGGACCAAAGGAGAAAAGGCGGACCGTAGTGGAAAGGGAGGTGAATCGTTTTAAGGCTGGATTCCCAGCCCAAACGTTAACAAGTCATCCGCCGGGTCGTCAATCCGAATTGGAGCTGGAAAGGAATTTAGTATCTGTCTTTCGTTGCTTTAACAGACACCTGCACCAGCTTCTTGAGTACTTTCATATCAACATCGTCGAGTCGTCGGACATAGAGACAGGCTTTTCCCATTTTGTGCCGTCCCAATTTCTCCAGTAAATCCTGTTGCGGAGGCTGGTCACACGACAGATAGATGCTGAGGTCTCCCTTGCGCGAGGCGAATCCCGCTAAAGGCCATTCGCCCTCACGTCCACTTTCGTATTTGTAGTGACAAGTACCAAAACCGACGATGCCGGTTCCCCACATCTTCGGCGGCTGTTTGGTTACAGAGGACATCAGCTTCACCAACTTATGGCAATCGCTGCGGCGTTTCTCGTCTTCGACGGCCGCAATGTAATCGTCAACACTTGCCTCCGTCTGAACCGTTTTATTTTTCGTCTTGGCCATTATTCTCCTACTCGGTATGGATTTTCAGATTTGAATACCTCCAGCAACTTCTCGATTTCTGGCCGTTCATTTTCCGGAGCCATAGACAAGGCTCGCTCTGCTGTTTTGACGGCTTCTTCAAAACGGCCTACTTCTGCATAGGCGGCGGATTGGGCTTTCAAAATCGACCCGTCATTATGATCCGCCAGTCCCGATGCCGTTTCGGTGTAGCTGACTGCCTTCTCTCCGTCACGAAAACGCTCATCGGGACACGTTGAATAGAACCAAGCCAGACCAATCAGCGCATCGGTCAGTTTCGGACTGAGTTCGTAGGCTTTCGTCAAATCCTCCTTGGCTCGTTCAAAGTCCCCCTTGCCAAACCAGGCATTGCCTCGATTAGTGTGCGTGATGGCATTGCCCGGATTGAGCTTGAGCGCTTCATCATAATCCAGAATCGCTTTCTCGAAATCCTTCAGACTTGCATAGCAAACTCCACGATTGTTGTACGCCAGTGGAAATCTAGGGGAATTGCGAATGGAGTGCGTTAGATCGGTAATGGCTTGCTCGACCTTGCCTTGTTTGTAGAGTGCCCAGCCCCGAGCGTTGAGTGCCAGTGGCTGTTTCGGAGTGAGTTCAACGGCTCGGTTGGCATATTCAAACGCCTGTTGGATGTCGGGAATCGACAGCGACCAGTTGCTCAGCCCGACATAAGCATCTGCATTGCGTGGATTCAGCTGGAGCGCCTGTTCGAAATCAGCCTTCGCGGCCTCCAGTTCACCGTTCATCGATCGGGAGATGCCGCGATTGACAAAAAAAGTTGAATTCTTTTCGCTGAGCTTGATGGCTTCGTCGTAGGCTTCGATGGCTTGGGGCCAGTTGCCCATGGAATGGCAAATCCGACCCAGATTGTAGTGGGCTTCGGCGAACTGCGGATTCAATTTGATCGCGTGCTGAACGTCGCGCATCGCGGGCTCGTATTTTCGCTGAGCATGAAGAACCCGAGCGCGATTGCTCCAGGTGACTGCGTTTTGCTGATTGATCTTGAGCGACTCATTGAGATCGTAAAAGGCTCGATCATAGAGTTCCAGTTCATGATGGATCATGCCACGATGAGCAAAGGCGATGTAGTCGCGTTTCTCCTCCTTGATTCGTTCGCTGAATCTATCCAAGGCGTTCTTGAGGGACATGACATTGGTCAGTGGAAGCCAGCCTTCAACGTCTTCAAACCGGCACCACTTTCCGTTGATTGCTGCGATGGTGTGGATTTCGCCTTCATAGACCTGACCGACTTCCGTCGTCTGGATTTTGGTGGCCGTGCTGGCCATCACCACCACTCGGTCATTAACATTTTGAGCGAGGGTAACGGAGGCGGTCATCGCCAGCAGGAGGGGCAGGAAACTGCGATAGAAAAGTTGCATTAGGGTCGTAAAGTTTTAGGTTGTTTGATAAGGCGAGCGGCAGATAAAAACGTACCCTCGTGTAGGCGAGTCGCTCCGCGACTCGCAACCGAGCGTCCGGGAAACACAATACTACTTGGGTAAACTTTTACCTGCCGGTCGCCTAAGCGTCTTTGATTCAACGGTTACCATTTTAGATGTGGCCAAGCCGTTTCGCAAACGAGAATTGGCTATTTCCCGATGCAGAACCGGCTGAACACAATATCGAGGATGTCATCGGTATAAACCGTACCAACCACCCATCCCAACGGTTCGAGCGCCGCCCGAATATCCGCTGCAATGATCTCGTCCCCCGCTCCGGAACAGGCCGCTGCTGACGCACCGACAATCGTTTCGGACGCCAGTCGAAGTGATTCCGTCGAACGTACCATGGTCGATCCGACTCCATCCATTTCCGATTCGAGCGCCGCCAAACCGTGGTAGTGAATCAACTCTTTCAGATTTTCAATCGAATGGGGTTGCAGAGAATTTTGTGAAAGGTTCTGCGATCGATTGATCAGCACGCCCTGTCGGGAATCCTGAAGTTGCTTGATTTCGGCAGAAGTCCAACAGGAACGCGATTCGTCACGCAGATCCCCCTTGGTCAATACCAAAATCGTGGGCACATCCGTGGTCGACAACTGGACCTTGTTCCATTCCGTCCGATCCCAATCCGTTAGAGGCTTGGAGGAATCAATACAAAGCAGCTTGATATGAATTTGTGACTCGACAAGCGCGCGCTGCGCCTGGGCCATCGCACCAATCGATGATGGTGAACTGGAATCATCCACTGCTTCCAGTCCGGCGGTATCCAGCAACTCGATTTTCAACCCGTGCAGGTTCAGTTCGCCGATCAGAAAATCGGTCGTGGTACCGGCAATTTCTGAAACAATTGCTTTCTGGTTTCCTGTCAACCCATTGAACAGGGTGCTCTTTCCCGCATTGGGCATTCCGATCAGTCCGACCCGAACCGCATGTCCTGCCAGATCGCGCGAGCGGGTTTGGGCTCTCACCTCATCGAGAATCGAATGAATGTGAGCCAATCTGCGGACAATCTCTTCGCGACTGATGAACTGAATATCTTCCTCGACAAAGTCCAGTCCCGCTTCGATCTCGGCCAGCAAGTTCGTCAGCTCATCTCGGCAGCTCATCAACGGCCCGGACAACCCGCCCGCAAGTTGCCGCAATGCCGAATGAAGCTGCGTTTCTGCGGTGGCATCAATGACAGAAAGCACCGCTTCGGCCTGCGGCAAATCCAGACGACCGGACAGAAACGCGCGCAACGTAAATTCACCCGGCTGGGCAAGCCGAACTTCATGGGTCCCCAGTTTTTCCAGCACTCGTTCAAGCAGTGGTCGCGAGCCGATGGTGTGAAACTCGGCAGAAGGTTGGCGAGTGTAACTTCGGGTGGTGGGCCAGACCAGTAGTTCGCCGGGGAGCGAAAGTTCTTGATCCCGGTGAGAGTTCAGGCGAATCGACGCGGGAAGATGAAACGGACGATTGGAATGCTGGGACTTTCCCTCCGTGTCGAACGGACTATCGGCTGTCTCGAACTGAAATGCCTGTCGAACACAATCCAGGCAATGGGGGCCGCTGATACGGATCACGCCTCGCAGGCCATTTCCGTTGGCCGTGGCAATGGCGGCAATGGTATCTTCGACATCGTAAGTCCGCATGAACTATTGCTCGCGATTCTTGAGACGCTTCTTGCGATCCGCGTTGATTTGCTTTCGGTCGGCAACTTTATCGACGCTGCCGTTCTTTTTCGATGCCGCTGCTTGGGCCTTTGCATGCAGCGCCTTGGCACGAGCCAGGAATCCGGTGCCCTCTACGTTACTGTCGGGGCTTTTTTTTTCCCCGGAACCGACCCGCGTCAACTTCTCAGTGTTGAGTTCGGGTTTGGGCAACAGCTTCCGTTCTAGAATCCCCCAGAGGCTGGACGTAATGAAATAAATGCAAAGCCCTGCGGCGACTTTAAAGAACAGGAATCCCATGAAGACCATCATCACGGTCAACATTTTCTGCATCATCCGCTGTTGATCGTCGGTAGGAGGCGGCATGAACATTTTCTGCTGCATCAGGAACAACACCACCGTTACCAGCGGCAAAATATTCAAATATGGGCCGAAGTAACCCATCTTGTCCGACAGAAACGCTGGCATCCAGCTTTCCCAATTCAAAAACTGGTCGGGTGCCGAAAGGTTGCTGCACCATCGCATGCCGGGAATCAGCGGCTGGTCGCGAAGCCCGATATCGACCGACAGGCCGCGATAGAGCCCAAGAAAAATCGGCAATTGCAACAAGCCCAGAAAGCACCCCGACAGCGGATTGTATTTGTATTTTCGGAACAGTTCGCGAGTCGCGATCCCCTGCTTTTCAGGGGTGTCTTTGTATTTTTCGCGGATCTCCGTCATCTGCGGTTGCAAATAAGTCATCATCTGCGCGTTGAGGGCGGCCTTGCGCGAGATGGGAATCATCAGCGAACGCACCAACATGGTCAACAACACAATCGCAATCCCGTAACTGAAACTGCCGGTGATCCAGTAAAAGAAATGCAGCAGACTCAGTAGCGGCCTCGACAGCCAGCCGAACCAGCCGAACGTTCGCGTATCGTCGATCGACCAGGCCAGTTGCCCATTCCCACCCGCAGAGGCGTAGTGCGCAAGCAGTTTGCGATCTTTCGGTCCCGCAAACAGATCGAACGTCTGGCGATAGGTCTGGCCAGCCCCAATTTCGGCGGACTTGAAAAGCTGGAAGGTACAATCGGTCAAACGCTGATAGGTGGTTTTCGGATTCACTGGGCCGTTCGGGAAGGCCGTCACGCTGTTGACTTCAAAGGGCTGTCCATTTTGAGTCTGGGGGATCAGCGAGACGTTGAAGTACTGCGTATCGACGCCGACAAAATTCAACTGCCGAGCCTTCGCTTCGTTAGCGTGCGGATTGCAAACAAATTTTGCCGCAGGCGGGAACGCAACTGCAGCGGTGGCGATCTCGGGGCAACCATAGAAAATAAACGGTTGATACTGGGTCGAGCCGACCACATCCCGCGCACCGGCCGTGGCGAAAAGTGCCGATGTTCGACCGTGAATCTTGTGAGTGTACCACCAGGTTTCGGTCGTCGAACCCGTCGGGCCGTCAAGCTGATAGGCAACCTCTTGGGCCTTGTCGGAGTCGTTGATGATTTCGACATCGAGCTCAAAATGAAACGTCCTCGAATCGAGATTGTATAAATCTTGTTCGCTAATTTCCGGCAAGCGGTATCGCTTGACGACTCTCAGTTTTTCAAACCCAAGCTTCGCCAGCTTACCGGCATTGAGATTGTAGCTAAGCTCAATCTCGCGGTCGCTGATCGTTTTCACATCCCAAACGGACTGCGTGATTCGATCATCCAGGTCAGGCCAGATCTGCTCGTGCTGTGATTTCGGTTGGAGCAGTCCCAATTGAAACGACTCGGGAAATTCGACGTCCGGCAAGAACTCATTGACTTCAGGCCGCAGCAACTCGATCGGCTTGTGGGTCAACTCCGCACTGAACTGAATCGTTTTCTGGCCCTCTTCAGCCCTCCTCAAGACTGTTAAGTTTATTACAGTTTCTGGCTTGAGCGGCTTGGGGCCATCTTTCGGTTTTGCTTCATCCTGTGTTGATCCAAGTCGGGTTTCGAGTTCCTTTGTGTTGATCGGTTCGCCATCGAGAGCCAAGATCAGGTCGCCGACGCGAAGGCCGCCCTCGACATCGCTTGATTTGGCGTTGAATGCTGGCGTCCCGTGCCCGACCGTTCGAATCAAGCAGCCTTCGGGGGTATCGAGGCAGTCCAGACACCCCAAGTAGCCCGCCGTATTTTCAAGGTCGCGATATTTGAATCGGTCTCGTCTGGCATCGTGGAAATTCAATTCCACGCGGCGAATCGTTCCGCCGACCGGATTTACCGTGATCAGATATCGCGATCCGCTTTGGGGATCAAGCGATCCGACGGTATGAAAAAATGGCTGCGCTTCGGTCTTGGCTTCAATCTCCTCGTCCGGTTCGGATTCGCCCTTTTCGGCGGCTTGCAATGGAGCCCCATCGAGATCGGTGCCTCCGTCCGGATTGTCCTGACCGGGGAGAGCATCTTCCAGTTGCTGAGCAATATCATTTTTTTGCGCGACGTTCTGGGCTTCTGGCACGTTCTTCTGTCTATTGGACAGCAAATAGAACATGACAATCAAATAGCTCAGCAATAATAGCGCAATCGTCCTGCGGTTCATTCAGTCGTTTTTGGTTTTTAGTTTTTGGTTTTTGGTTTGTATTTCAGGCTTCAGACTTCAGGTCCCAGACTTCAGAAGTCAGGTTTCAGGCCTCTAAAGTCTGGGACCTGAAGTCTGGCAACTATTTTCCTTCTAGCAGTCTTTCGCCCAGGAAATCATCCAGTTCCGGGATGGCCAGAATTTTCTCACAAGTTACCTGATAGTCGTACTCGACTCGCCGAAATTCTATTTCAGATCCGTCCAAAATCACATAGCTGCTACGGGGATCATTATCGCGAGGTTGGCCGACGCTGCCAACGTTAATTAGAAGTTTCTGGGGTCCCACCTTGTACCGCTGTCCAACGTCGTCGGGCGAATAGAAACGAAGATTCTCCGTAAAAATACCCGGAACATGCGTGTGTCCGTGAAAACAGATCTTCTGGATGAAGCCGAAAATTCTTTCCAGTTTTCGTTCGTTGTAGATGTCTTCGGGAAAAACGTACTCATTGAGGGGGCTGCGCGGCGAACCGTGTACAAACAGGGTTCCGTCCCGACGAACCGTTCGTGGAAGCTGGGCCAGAAAATCCCACCGCTCTTCGGCGCCTTCATAGGAGCGATCCTCCAGTTGTTTGCGAGTCCAGAAGATGGCTTTTTCTGCACCACTGGAAAATCCGTCCGGGTCGAACAACGCTCCGTTGTCGTGATTGCCCAGTATCGAAAACGAAAAATTTCGACAGCCATCAATACACTCGCGCGGATTTGGCCCATATCCAATCACGTCGCCCAAACTGCAAATCTCGTCCACACCCACTTGTTCAATATCAGCCAGAACCGCCTGGAGCGCCTCCAGGTTGCCGTGAATATCGCTGATAATTGCCAGTTTGGACACTGAGTTTAGTTTTTGGTTTTTAGTTTTTGGTTTTTAGTTGACTGATAAACCACATCCAGCCATCGCCCGACTTCCGACTTCTGACTTCCGACTTCTGACTTCTGACTTCCGACTTCCGACTTCCGACTTCTGACTTCTGACTTCTGACTTCTGACTTCTGACTTCTGACTTCTGACTTC
>CAYPXY010000043.1:0-38337 GCA_964414815.1 uncultured Pirellulaceae bacterium
GCCACCCGCGATCGAGGCCACGGTAGTGGGTAGTGGAGTGATCCAGGGGCGGATCCTGCTCGAAGGAACTCCCCCTGCGGAACAACAATTGCCGCTCGATCCCGCCTGTTCCGCGTCGTGCCAGGAGCACTATGGCGAAGGCCCGCGATTTACCCGAGTCTTTGTGTCCCGCGATGGTGGACTGGGCGATGTGTTGGTTTCGGTGGTCGGTATCCCGCCCCAGCCGATTCCAGCTGGCGTCGAGAGCCTAGTGATTGACCAACGCGGCTGTGAATACTCGCCCTATGTCGCGGCTTGCCAAGTCGGACAGACGATTCGCGTGACCAATTCCGATCCGCTGCTGCACAATGTCCACACGCTTCCCAAAGCCTCAGGCAACAAGGAAGTCAACAAGAGTCAAGCGGCCAATGCCAAGCCGCTGGAATTTGTCTACAACAAGCCCGAAGAGTTCCTGCAGTTCAAATGCGATGTCCATCCGTGGATGTTCTCCTATGTCAGCGTGATTGAACATCCCTTCTTCGATGTCTCAGCGGACGACGGCCGATTCGAAATCAAGGGGCTGCCCGACGGGAACTACAAAATCAAGTTCAAGCATCGCAAGGCCGGCGAAGTAACGCAGGATGTCGAGATCAAGGATGGCCAGGCCCATGTCGAAGTCACGCTTCAAGTTCCCGGGGAGTAGTCCCGATGGCGACGGAATACAGTATCCAGGTTGGCCAATCCCTACCAGGCTCAATGGTGATTCCTGTTCTTGCGATCGCGGGAGGGGTTCACGGTCATGACTGAGCGGCATGAAGATCGGGGCACGCGCCCAAGCGAGCACGAGCACCAACTGGGCTTTATCCGAAAGTACATCTTCTCGGTGGATCACAAGGTGGTCGGCATTCAGTACGCCATCACTTCGATGGTATTCCTGCTGATCGGATTCATGCTGATTCTCATGATGCGCTGGCAATTGGCCAGCCCCGGAGAGCCGGTGCCACTGGTCGGTGGGTTGCTGGAGAAGGCACTGGGCGAGCCGGCGGGCGAGGGAAAGATTTCTGCTGACTTGTACAATTCATTCGGGGCCATGCACGGCACAATCATGATTTTTCTGGGAGTCGTTCCGCTGGTGTTTGGAGCCTTCGGCAACTACCTGGTGCCTCTCCAGATCGGTGCGCCGGATATGGCGTTTCCAAAATGGAACATGCTGAGCTATCACATCTATTTGGTCGGCGGCATCATTATGCTGATCAGTTTCTTCGTGCCCGGTGGAGCAGCTCAAGCGGGCTGGACCTCCTACCCACCGCTGTCGACAATCATTCCGACCGATGGCCAGGTGTACTGGCTGATCGCGATGGTTTTTCTGATCACCTCGTCGCTGCTCGGCTCGGTCAACATCATCACGACGGTGATTCAGTTGCGAGTGCCTGGCCTGACCTGGATGCGGCTGCCGTTCTTCGTTTGGGCACAATTTGTCACCGCCATGTTGCTGCTGTTGGCGTTTCCACCCTTGGAAGCAGGAGCCATTTTGCAATTGATGGATCGCGTGGTCGGCACCAGTTTTTATATTCCACAAGGGTTGGTCATTTCCGGCCAGCCACTCGAGGGATTCAGTGGTGGTGGCAGCCCGCTATTGTGGCAGCACTTGTTCTGGTTCCTCGGACATCCCGAAGTGTACGTGCTGATTCTGCCAGCGATGGGTATCGTGGCGGAAGTGATTGCCAACAATACGCGCAAGCCGCTTTGGGGTTATCGCCCGATGGTTTATTCCGTGCTGGCCATTGGCTTTCTGTCGATGATCGTGTGGGCGCATCACATGTATGTGACCGGCATGGGGGCGGGGATTTCTATGTTCTTCCAGACCACGACGACCATCATCTCGATCCCGTCGGTGATCATCATGACGTGCCTGATGTTGTCGTTGTGGGGCGGCTCGATTCGATTTTCTGTGCCAATGTTGTTTGCGATTGCCTTTCTGCCGATGTTCGGGATCGGCGGTTTGACCGGATTGCCGCTGGCGTTTGCAATGTCGGATTTGGCGCTCCACGACAGCTACTACGTGATTGGCCACTTCCACTATGTCGTGGCTCCGGGAACCATTTTTGCAGTGTTTGCCGGTATCTATTACTGGTTCCCCAAGGCGACGGGGCGCCATATGAGCCAGTGGCTCGGTCATCTACATTTTTGGCCGTCGCTGGTTTTCATGAATCTGATTTTCTTTCCGATGTTGGCTCAAGGACTGGCAGGCATGGGGCGACGTATGTCCGATGGCGGCGCAACCTACGCGGCTTCTCATCCGGCCAACGAGGGTGTCGTCGGTGCGCTCAGCGATTCGATGATCAGCCTCAACGGTTTGATCGCCTTGGGAGCGCTGGGGCTGGCTGCAGCTCAACTGCCTTTCATCATCAACTTCTTCTACAGCGCTTGGGCGGGCCGTCGGGTGGAAAACGACAATCCCTGGCAAGCAACCACGCTGGAATGGCAAACCCCCACACCGCCTCCCCATGGGAATTTTACCCAGGAGATTTGGGTGTATCGCGATCCCTATGAATACAGCCTGTCGTTGCCCGAGTCAGAATCAGAGCCGCACGAAGCATCCGATTTCGAACCGCAAAATCAACCGTTGGCAACCGTTGACTCCCGCCCCACGCAGGCGATATGAGATGGCAAAGGATAATCGTTCCGCATGAAAGTTCCCTATACCACTGAAATTCGAGAAGACACCGGGCTTTATAACGGCAAGCTGGGAATGTGGTTGTTTCTGGCTTCCGAAGTGATGTTGTTCGGCGCGCTTTTCTCGTCCTATGTCCTGTTGCGGGTGGGAGCGTGGGAGGGAACGTGGCCGCATGGGCTCTTGAACATTCCGGTCGGCGCTTTGAATACGTTGATCCTGATCACATCTTCGGTGACGGTGGCGATGGCCTGGACGGCGCTCAAGGCTGGTGATTTTCAAAGTTATCGTCGCTTGCAATGGCTCACGCTGGCCTGCGCGGCGGTCTTCCTGTCGATCAAGGGCTGGGAGTACAGCGAGAAATTTTCGCACTACGAAGTCTGGCTGGATCAGCCGCTGAGTGTCCAGCAGTATCCGCAACTCAGCGGGCAAGTCAACGATCCTGACGAACCCGTCCCATCCGTCATCGGACATATCGAAGGAGCAGGCTGGTTCTGGACATTGGCGACATTGGAAGAGCAAGGCATTGATTCGATCGAGATTCACCCCGACACGTTTCACTATCGACTGTCGGCACGCGAGCAGGGCCAACGGAAAAAAGTACAGCAGGCGGGCGGAACAACGGGATCGCAAACCGTACCCGAATCTCAATCAGCCATCACGATCGACGTCTCCAATATTAAACGCTTGTCGGCATTTACACCCCAGCATGGAACTTTTTTTGCAACCTATTTTACGCTGACCGGCTTGCATGCCTTGCATGTCCTTGGGGGAGCGTTGACGTTTGCGTACATCCTTTGGCCCGGTGCCCGAATGTGGCGGACCGATCCGGAACGTTACACCAATAGTGTCGAGGTCATGGGGTTGTACTGGCATTTTGTCGACCTCGTTTGGATATTTTTGTTTCCCGTCATTTATTTGTTGTAGTGTCGTGCCTGTCGATGCGGAGACCTGACTATGAGTGAGCATTCAGTATCATCAACCTTGAATTCGGTGGAAGCGATCCATCGCGAGCGGCGGAACCATTGGATTCTGTTCGGCGTGCAGGTCGTTTGTACCCTCGCGATGGTTGCTATCTACTACGCCCATTTTGCTCAGACGTGGCAGACCGTGGTTGCGGTACTGGCCGTTGCAGGATTCAACGCGGTTTGCGTGGCCGGGTTTCTCATGCACTTGTGGCGCGGCCAATGGCTTATCCATGCGTTGGTGATGTTTACGGGAGTGGTTGCCGCAGTGATGCTGGTGCTGACCGTGTTCTCCCGGTATAGCCTGCCAGCACTGACCCAATTCTGGAGGTAGGACCATGTCATTGAAAGCGTTTCATTTACTGTTCATCGCCATTGCCGAACTGTTTTTGTTCGGTTTTGCGGGATACCAAAACTATCGTTATTGGGAGTTGGCGGGTGGGCGACTCGATCTATGGATTGGGTTTGCATCAAGCCTGTTCGGATTCGTGTTGTTGGGCTATGTGTGGGTCTTCCTGCGAAAGACCAGGGACATCGGGTTGGTATGATGAGGCAAGCAATCATGTTGCGACGAATCAGAAATAGGTGTCTCGCCGGAGTGTTGGTGACCATGCTGGCCATACCGGAATCGGTGCTGGCCTGTGCCGCCTGTTCGGGGCGCAGCAATGACGGGTTGGCGCTGGGGCTCAACGCAGGTGTTCTCACGCTGCTGACCGTGCTGGTTGTCATCTTGTGTTTGTTTGGCGGATTCGGATTTTATCTGGTCCGGCGAGCCGCTCAGTATCCGATGGTGCTGCCGGGGCACCTGGAAGGAGTCGCAAAATGATGGACGCCGAAATGCTGTTCGCCCCACTGATGGCTGCTGGGCAATTCGATTGGTTGAACTTGTCAGAGCCAGGTTCTCGGCACGGTGAGGATGTCGATCGCTTGTTGCGAGGCGTGCATCTGGCCATGCTGGCTTTGTTTGTTGGCTGGATGGCGTATCTGGTGTTTGTGCTGTGGCGTTTTCGAGCCAGACGCAATCCACGAGCCAATCCGGGAGGCGTCAAAACGTATGTATTCGCGGCAGCCATAGGAATCGTGATTCTCGAGGAAGCGGTAACGTTGCTGGGGTTCGCGATTCCGATGTGGAACAAGAACGTCACCGAGTTTCCCGACGAGCAACATTCGACGGTGATTCGCGTGGTCGCCGAGCAGTTCACCTGGAATGCCCGCTACCCCGGCAAGGACGGTCAATTCGGCGCTCAGGAAATGGGGCTGGTCAGCGTCAGCAATCCGCTGGGCTATGTGCCGGGTGATGCCGCAGGCAAGGATGATGTCGTTCCGCCACTGAAGGATATTCGCGTGCCGCTCGAACCGCTGGACGTCGACGGCGATGGGGTGCAGGACGTCGATGGGCGGGGGCAACCGATGTTCAAGCCCGTCCGTATTCATCTGACCAGCAAGGACGTAATTCACAGCTTCAAGGTGATGCCATTGCGAATTTGTCAGGACGCCATTCCGGGGATGAATATTCCGATCCACTTCACGCCCAATCGCGAAGGCAAGTATCTGATCACGTGCGCCCAACTGTGCGGTAATGGGCACGCCACCATGAACGGTTGGTTGACGGTGGTCGACAACCAGCCTCAGCGGGACGACAACGGAAATGTGATCGCGCCGGGAGCCTTCGATCAATGGCAGGAAGCCCATGTCGTGGGGGATGGCCCGGTACGAGTTTTCGAATAGGTGATAAAGATGACGAAGGCAAGCGATCAGGACGTTAGAGTGCCAAACAGGGTGCAAACCGAAACGACAAAACCCATGACCGAAAACATTGCTCCGAAAAATTCGTTGATTCCAGTCATGCTGTCCATCATGGCGGTATTGGCGATACCGTATCTGTTGATCAAGACCGGCGTATGGAAGCTGCCCGGCAGATTTGCCCAAAGCGATTTACAAGGCGATTGGTTTGGCAATCCAAATGGGTTGCCCGTCATTCACCCCATTGGTGATTTTTCCATGACCAACCAGCATGGCAGGGCCGTTGAGCGCTCGGACTTACTGGGTCAGGTCTGGGTGGCCGCGGTGATTTTCACGCGATGTCCCGGGCCGTGTGCCATGATGACGACGCGTATGGCAGACTTGCAGGAATCGGTCCCCAAGGAATGGCCCGTTCGCTTTGTTTCCATTACGGCCGATACGGATCATGACGTCCCGGACGTCCTGCGAGCGTACGCAGAAAATTTCCAGGCCGATGCCAAACGCTGGCATTTCCTGCACGGCACCAAGCCCGAAGTCGTGGATCTGGTCGTCAACAACCTGAAACTGGTGGTGCTTGACAAGGAACAAGAAAGAGAATCTCCCAATGACCTGTTCATTCACTCGACCGTTTTCGCGCTGGTGGATCGTCAAGGCCGACTGCGGGGTGCGTTCGAATCGGTTCCGGTGGTCGCGTTCGAGGACGACGACCCGCTGGATCCCAACGAGGTTTGGAAACAGAACCTGAAGCCTCGGATGCTGCAGTCGATGGAGTATTTGATCAATGAACCCGAATGAGAAATTGAAGTCAATGAACCGTTTATACATGAGGATTGAAATCGTATGCAATTAACAGCACTCTATGTTTTTCTGGTCTGGTCTGCGATCACCGTCGTCATCTTTGTCGTCGTGGGATTGAGCGGCCGGACGCCCGGAGAGCTATCGGTCAAGGCTTACAAACGGACTCGGGTATTCCTGTTTGCAGGACTGTCGGTGGCCGCCGTCGTATTCCTGTACTTGACGCTTCCCTTTATGCCCTACCCCGACGAGAACGTGGCTCCGGATCGGGTGATCTATGTGTCGAGCAAGCAGTTTGCGTTCAAGATGTCCGATGAGCCCATCTCGCGCGACGATGCGCTCGATGACGAAGTATTTCTATCGATTCAGCCCATCAAAGCTGGTGAGTTGATCGAGTTTCGGGTCTCGACTGCAGATGTCACACACGGATTCTGTTTGTACAGCCCGCGCGGCAAGGTGCTGACTCAGACCCAGGCCATGCCAGGCTACGTCAATCGATTGCGGTATCGTTTTCCGGAGAGCGGAATTTATCCGGTGCTCTGTTTGGAGTTTTGCGGGATCGGCCATCACACGATGAAGACTCAACTCGAGGTTGCGAACTAACATCTACTATCAGGAATCCAGAAAAATGAATACAAACAATGAAGCGAATCGGGTGGAAATGTCACCGAATGAGTTGCGGTCGGCCAATCGACTGACGATCCTGTGGGTCGTGGTCATGTTGACGCTGACCCCCATCCTGGTGTTGCTGGGGATGATCATGCGGGGGGCCCAAAGTAACCTTTTACCGATCCTCGATGCCGAACGTTTCTACAGCATTCTCACATTGCATGGTTTGGGGATGGCGGGACTGTGGTTTGTGGCCGGAATGGCGGGAGTATGTGCCTTGCTGCGGCGATACGTTCGTCTGAGATCCTGGGCTAATCAGGTTGCGTTCTTTGGAACGTTGATCGGTGTCGTGATGTTGATCATTGCGACCTTGATCGGCAAGTACGGTCCAGGCTGGTATTTTCTGTACCCGCTGTCGATCACATCGGCGGGCGTCTGGGAGGAGTGGGTGACCTATACGTTTCTCTCGGCCATTGCCATCCTGGGGGTGGTATGGACCCTTTGGTGTCTGGACGTGATGTGGGGAATCGCCCGGCGCTATTCACTGGCCAGCGCGTTATCGTGGCATTATATCACCGGCAAGGAAGGGCCTGAAGTTCCGCCGATGGTCTTGATAGCCACCGTGTGCATGATCTCCTGTTTGACGGGACTGGTTTCGGCCGTGGTGATGTTGATCCTGTATGCTCTGGAGCTGTTGGGGATCACCGATGTCAGCGATGCGCTGTTGATGAAGAACCTGGTGTTTCTCTTTGGCCATATTCTGGTGAACGTGACGTTGTATCTGGGGGTGGCGATGCTGTACGAACTGTTGCCCGAATATACCGGTCGGCCCTGGAAGAATAATCGCCTCGTCGCGATCGCCTGGAATGCGGTGCTGGTGTTAGTGATCTTCGCTTATTTCCACCATCTGTATATGGACTTCGCACAGATTCGCTGGTTGCATGTGGTGGGGCAAGTGACCTCGTATGCATCGGCGATCCCTGCGGCGGTGATGAGCATCTTCGGGACGTTGGCGTTGGTTTGGCGGGCAAAAACGCATTGGTCGATGGCCTCGCTGCTGTTGTACTGTGGTGTGCTGGGCTGGACCATCGGCGGGATCGGCGCCTTGATCGATTCGACCATCATGGTCAATGTCCAGTTCCACAACTCGCTGTGGGTTCCCGGACACTTTCACACTTATTTTCTGATGGGAGTCGTGTTGATGATTCTCGGAGGCGCGTTTCATCTGTGCGACAAGCTCGCGGGGGTTCCGGAAAATCTCGGGCGTTCACGACTGTGTACCGCATTGATCTGCGTGGGTGGGTATGGCTTTGTCATGATGTTCTACCTCGGAGGCGCGATGTCCATTCCACGGCGTTATGCCCAATACGATGAGTTGATCTCGACGGGCACGCTACTGGCGATGACGGCACTGGGATTTATTTCGGTGCTGCTGGTCGGACTGGCGATCTACATTTGGGAAACGGGTCGCCGTTGTGTCTTGGCACTGAAAGCGGTTTGATTTGATATGACCGCTTGCCGCAGAAAGATCGAGCGACTTGTTCTGTGCGGTATGATCGCCGCTTGGGGATGGATCGTGACGCCCGCTGTTTTTGGACAGGAGATTCCTGATCAGGAACTGTTATTTCGTCCGCCGGATGAGGCGATGTTGTACGGACGTGTGATTCCGGACATCGGGCTGATTCGATCCGATGGGAGCCGTGGCCGCTTGAGCGACGAGTGGAATCAGCGTCCGGTATTCCTGACGCTGGTGTTCTCACGATGTGCGGGTATCTGTTCGCCCTACCTCGGACTGCTCCGCAAAACGGTGGAGCAGGTCGGTGCGAGCGGCGACCGTTATCAAATGGTGGTGATCAGCTTTGACCTTCGCGATGATGTGGCCGCACTGAGAGCGCTGGCGGAACATCATGGCTTGCAGGACCATCACGGCTGGACCTTTGCGGTCCCGGCATCGGAACAGGAGCTAAACGAGTTGTGTCAGGCACTCGATTTTGATTTTCGCTGGGATGAGGAGCGGCAGCAATACAATCATCCAGCGATCACGGTGGCGGCCCGACAAGGAAAGTTGTTGCGTCTTTCGGTCGGCGAGGAGATTTCACCGGGCCGATTCAAGGAGATGCTGGCCGAAGCTCGTGGCGAATTTGTACCGATCTATCCTGCCCCCGGTGAGCGGCCTGCGTTGTTTCGATGCTTCGATTACGACCCAGCCCGCGGCTTTACGCCGAACTGGGGAATGCTGTTGTTGATTGCCCCCGGCGTTTTGGCACTTCTGATGGTAGTGGGCCTGTTTGGGTACGCCCGGGTCAGCAAACGCTAGGGCGAGCGGGCGGGACGTGCATGGCTTGATGTGCAGTCTATACGGCAGAGGTGAAACTCCACCGGATGAAATCCGGTGGCATCTATTTTTTTTGTAGTCACTTGTCAGGTAGAAGGTAACGATCTACCGGTTGAAAACCGGCAGCATTTGTCTGCGATTAACGCTTGAAAAATGGCGCCGGATTCTATCCGGGGGATATTTCCCTCCTACCCCCCTATTTTCAGGACCATTCAGGCGGCCGGGCATGCTAGCGGCAGTGTCTCGGAGGGTTTGCGTAATCGTTAAAGCTTCTACAAACCGTCCTATAATTCGTTTCCGTAATTTCGATTCGCCCTCGACAATCGGCACGCCTAATATAAATTAGAGAGAGGAGTTAAAATAATAAAAACTTCGAGTCCGCCCAAGGGTGTTCAAGGTGTTCAGCGGACCTGATCTCTGGAAATCTATGTGTTAACGAATGGGCTAGTGATATGAGTTTAACTTTGGGCTCGAAATGGAATCGTGCGATTCGTTTCTCGGCGTTTGTTTTGCTGACGGGGTTCGTGTTTGCGGTACCGGCTTCCGGGCAATCCTACAATCCGGCGGATGTTGCGGGGTATCGGTACATCCCGAGAACCATCTACGTCAAGGAACCGGTGACGCTTGAAAAATGGGTTGAAGAGACTCAGTATGAAACTCGAGAAATCAAGGAGACCCATCCGGTCACCGAGATCGAGAAACGAGAACGCCGCACGGTGGTCAAAAAGCCCGTCACACGTACGACGATGCGTGAAGAGCGAACCGTTGTGCAAAAGCCAATCACTGAAACCCGGTACCGGGAACGAACCGTTGAAGAAACCAGTTACGATCTGGTGACGGAAATGCGTGACGAGCGGTACACCGTTGAGAAGCCCGTGATTGAAACCCAGTATCGCGATGAGCGATATACGGTTCGTCAGAAGATCACGGAGGATATGATTGAAGTCCAAAACCAGACCGTCTACCGACCTCAAACGTCCACCCATACCGCTTTGATGCCAACGCAGGTGACGACCCAGTCGACCGACCTCCATGGTCGCCCACATCTGCAATGGCTGCAGCCAGGTTACTATGTTGACCCCGCAACGCAAAATTCGGTCTGGCGACGACGTGGATTGCATTGGGTTCAGCCGAATCAATATTCGACCGTGACCGGCTTCATTCCCACATCGGTCGAACAGACGACCTTGGTGCCTGAGACGATCCAGACTCGGCGCCCTGTCGAAATTTCACGCTATGAAGATCGGGTAGAAACTCGCCGCGTTCCCTATGATGTGCAGCGAACCATTTCTCAAACCGTGACTCGCCAAGTTCCGGTAACGGTTAAGAAGCCGGTGGTAAAGCAGTACGTGGAGAGAACCCCCTACACCGAAACACGCTATGTCGACGTGGAAGAAATTAAGCAAGTCCCCGTGACAGAAACGGTTTATGAAGAAGTTGTGGAGATTGAGCCCTACGAAGTGGAAGTGAATCGCTGGAAGGAAATCACGCGTGTCGAAGAAGTTCCCAAACAGGTCCGGCGGCGGGTCACCTATCAGGAGGAACGCGAGGTTGCCAAAACGATTATGGTGAAAGTGCCAGTTGATCGACATGGAAACCATTTGAGTCTGGGCGAACCCGTCTCGGAAGAAGAGATGCGTGCTTCGAATCGACACGTTCAGGGATATGGCTCCACCACGGAACAGCCCAGCTCACGATACGAGGGAGGCTGGAATTCAGGTTCTTCGTCGACCGATTCCAAAAGGGCCCCCCAATCCGTGCTGGTCGATGAGAGCCGTGAGCCAGATGCGGCCAATCCCGGCATGAACATGGGATCCGTTCGTTCGGGCGGAAGTGTTCCAGACGCCGACAAAGCCCCAACGCTGGCCAACGACACATCGAGCCGGGGTGGGTTGGATCGCATCGAAGTTCGCCGCGAATCGGGACTCGATACCGATATTCGCCCCGCTCACCGACCAGAATCCAGCCCCAATCATCAACGGGATGTACTCTCGACGGAACGATAGACTATAGTTTTCTCACAAGCTCGCAACCGAGGCTGGTGATGCCTGAGACTCAGCTCAGCAATGTGATCGACACGGGCGACGAACCCGGTCAGCTTTACACGCCCTGGATGTTGGCGGATTTGGTCGGCTTGCCCGTGGCCACCATTCATCGGTGGCAGCGCCGAGGACTGATTCAACCCGTTCGGCTTTTCAAGCAGTTGCCGTACTTTGATTTTCAGGAAGTTGCGACCGCGCGAAGGATTGCCCGGTTGATGTCGCAAGACCCTTCACCGCAACAGATCGAGTCCAAGCTCGCACGATTGGCCGCGCTTTATCCAGACCTTCCGCGCCCGATCGGACAACTCTCGTTCATCGTGGAAGGCAGAAATTTGCTGCTGCGCTCGGACGATGGGTTGATTGAACCGGGGGGACAGAAGCGGATGGATTTTGCAGACATCGAGAGTGATTCGGAGCTGTCTGCTGATGAAGAACCGGTTTCGATACGACTGGACGATCATCTCGGATATGCTGGCGCATTGGAAAAGGAATCCGAAGCCCTATCCATCCGTGATTGTCGGCATTTTACCACGCCGGAAGAATTCATCGAACTGGCCAATTACTTCGAAGACCGACTCGAAGTCGATTTGGCGATTGATGTCTACCGGTCGATGTGTCTGGAGATCGGGCCTTCGGCGGAAATCTGTTTCCGGATTGCGGAGATGCTATACCAACAGTCCGATTTACAGGGCGCCCGAGAACGCTACTACATGGCCATCGAACTCGATGACACCTTGGTGGAAGCCCGAGCGAGTTTGGGCTGCGTGTTGATGGAGTTGAATCAGTATGAACTGGCCTATAGTGCTTTCGCCGGTGCTTTAACCCATCACGCCGATTATCCTGATGTTCATTTCCATCTGGCGCGGTTGCTCGATGAGATGGACCGTTCGCTGGAAGCCGAGTACCACTGGAATTATTTTCTGAATCTGGCCCCCCAAAGTCCTTGGGCGGAAGAGGCCAGAGAGAGATTGAGACGGGAATAGGGAGCAGGGAAACGACACCCTACCGTCGCGCCTGCGCCGACCACTTCTCGATCTTTCAGCTTCAATCATCAGCCGATCTACTTTCTATGATCGGCGCAAACCAATGGTGGTCGGCTTCGGCTTGCGGCTAAACGTTCGATCGCTCCGTGAACGGCTACTTCCGGCCTACGGTTGCCGCCCGTAGGCGGGTGCGCCGTAGCCCGGCGTTGGCAAATAGGCCGGGATGGCGTGATCGGTCAACGTCACGTTGCGGTCGGACGTTTCATAATGAGTCGGAACGGTTGTGCTTGCCGGGGAGTTGGGCGAACGCAGGTTCATACTCGTGTCGCCCAAACGAGGGTCGTTGATACTGGCTTTCAGTTTCAAATTTCGTTCGTACACCAGACCGGCAGCTTCGATAAACCGCTGGCGAACTTCTTCGTCAACGTTCAGTCGGTGCGCCATATGCTGAACTCCTGGCCCGTTGTTAGCGGTCGTCTCATTGAGTCGCTGAACGAATTTCAACGAGTCCAGAAAATTCTGATCGGCCGTGGGGCCGACAATCGGCTGCACCGTTTTGGCCATCAGATTGGCGCCTACATTGTCGAGCTTGAGGAAAATGTCCAACTGGCTGATGACGTGGTTCTGTCCCGTGGCATCGACACGATTATCATTTCGTAGAATCAACACGCAGCGACCGTTCACTTTTCGCCGCAGCACAGGACCTTCATAAGTCCCGACACCATAGTATATGTGAAGGTTGTCATTGCCGTAGACGAGATCGAGGGTACTGACCGTGCCGGAACCATCGTCGGTATCGAGTTGAAACGGGCCGGTACGCACGGTGGTCATTTGCGTGACGCCCATCAACTGCCAGATATTGACCAGAACCTCCGGATAGCGAACCAGGAAGCGAAAATAATCCGGGTCGGCCACGATGGAATCGGCTGGCAACCGGCGATAGAGACTTACTCCATCGATCACTTCCGAGAGCTTGTCTCGAGTTGGCTGGTTGAGATTCTGAAAGGGGATCAGTTTGGCGGCATGCTCGCGGTTTTGGCGGCTGCTCGAGCCCGATTCCGTCGTTTGGGCGAATCCGCAAATCGGAATGGAGACGAAACCAAATGCGAAAAACGCGAGTCCCAGCACTGTCAAATCAGAAAGGTGACGTCGCCGCCACGCTCCCGAGGAAGACCGTTCCTTGAATTGAATTGAATTCACTACAAAATTCCGGTTTTCCATAAAACTGAGAACCAATCCTGCAAGTCGCTGACTCGCTGGCGCAGTGCGACACTGCGGTCAAACGATCAGACTGTAACGATTTAATCGGCTGATTGATTACGTCACAACAGATGAAATGGATCGCCCCGATCCGAATTGGTGGAGTAGAGAATCTGTGAAAGCTGCATTTTTACCAGCTTGCGTAAATTGCCAGAAAGTGCTGTCAAAGGATCCTTACTCGGTTATTCCGGTTCGGCAATATCAACGTACACTTTCATCTTTCCGGCAGGGTCGGGCAGATCGTCGATGAAGAAAATAAGCTCGTCTTCGTGATGGCCGGGCGGTTGGCTGGCCGTATAGATCACTTCAACAAACTGAACCTTTTTAGGCTCGCTGCTGAGCGTCTTGGCGCGATAGGCCGTATTCACGCAGGTGACATCGGTCACGCGAAATTCCTGCTCGGAGCGAAGGATGACCTTTCTGCTGATTTCTTCTCCCTGACTAATCGGCCCGATCGAAATGGATTCCGGCAGTTGCAATGCGGAGACCAGTTTGGCGGAAAACTTGATCGGGATCTGTCGGGTGATATTGTTTTCCTGCACCACCACGTGCAGCTCGCCCTGATTGAATCCGCTGGGGACCGTTGGCTTGAGGCGGACAAACATGTCGTACTTCACCAGGTTTCCATTGCGGACCGTTTCGTTGAGCTGGACGCCCACATGAGAAAACGTGCTCTTGACGTCAACCACGCGAAAATTCGGATTGCCGCTGCTGGAAATCTGCACCGTTCGCGTCGGTAAATTGGACTCGGAAATCTGCCCGAACTCGATCGAGGTCGGCGAAAAGTTGACTCCCCGAACAATGTTGCCCGCCAGGTTCAACTGGACTTCTCCGGCATACGGCCGTGCAAACCGGACCGTAACCGTTGCCTTGCGATGTCCGTCGAATGCGGGGCTGTTGAATTTGCAAACGACATAGGCCTTCTCCCAGGTCTTGAGTACGTTTTTTCCGCCTTCGAGTGATGCCATGATGCATGGGCAACTGGTGGTGACCTGCTGAATGACCAAGTCTTCCTGATAGATGTTTTCGATTTCAAATCGATGCTCGGGCAGTTCGCCTTTGAGTACGTCTCCATAATCATGGGAGGTTTCCTTGAACATTTTTCTGGCCCATTCCTGAGAATGGGAAACGCTCGGAACGGCCAACAGAAACAGAAACCCCAAAAGAGAGAAATTTCCAGAGAGTTTAATTGCAAAGGTCATTATGAGTGGCAACGATGAGACAGAATCCAATAAAACCAATACGAACCGGGTGGTCTCCATTATCCACATGTAACGGATTTTGTCAGTGCCGTTTTCGAACTATTTGCCGCCGACTCCGCCCAGATTACCTAATCCGCAGAGAATAGCTAATGGTTACCACAATCCACAAACAGATTCTGTCCGGTAATGGAACGACTTAAGTCCGACAACAGAAAGCCAACGGATGCGGCGACACTGGCCGGATCGGTCGGTGATTTCAAGGCGGTTCGCTGATAAATTCGGTTTCGCATTTCTTCTGACAAACCGCCAGACATGTCGGTTTCCATGAAACCCGGAACCACGCAGTTCGAACGAATCTGACGGCCTCCCCACTCTCGGGCGACCCCGCGCGAGAACGATTCGATCGCTCCCTTGGTGGCTCCGTACATCGCCAGTCCCTTGAAACCCTTATGGGCTGCGACCGACGAAAGATGAACGATGGAACCCGGAATCTGATGCAGTAACATGCGGCGAATGGTCAGCTTGGTCAACAGCATCGGCGACTCGACATTGAGACTCCACATCGCTCGAAACGTGTCCGAATCCAGATTGGTGACCAGGTCGTCATAGGCCGAAGCGGCATTGTTCACCAGCCCATGAACGGGCGCATCGTCAGGAAACCAGTCGAATCGAAAACGCTCGTCGATGTCATGAATGTTCGCCAGATCAAACTTAAACGTCGTCAGCCGATCCGGGAATTGCTGTTTCAGTTCATTCAGCGGCTCGGACACATGGCGCTGAACGGTCACGATGCGCCATCCCTGTTCCAGCAATTGTCTGGCAATCACCCATCCAAGACCTCGAGACGCGCCGGTTAGTAAAGCTGTTTTCATGGTACCCTCTCATCCCTCCTCAAAACTTTCCCGGATTCCGTCAATTCAATTCGCTCCACCACTCGAATGAGCCGTGGCACTTCATGGCGGTTGACTTGCGGGCGAAACCATTCCTGCCAGGAGGTTATATCAAAATGGGAGACGCCTGGCTTGATGACCAGCTCACAGGCGACTAGATTCTCTGTTACCGAATTAGGTTTGCCGTAGAAACGCGATTCGGCAATCTCCGGATGACTCCGGGCAATCGACTCAAGCCGGGATGGATCCACCCGATTTCCCGCCACATTGAACCATTCATGCTCGCGACCGACAAATCGGATGGTCAACGGATCGCCGCAAACCACTTCAACCCGATCCCCCGTTGACCAATAAGTGTCTCTCTCCCCTTCGCCCCCTTGGATGGATGAGGTAGAAGAAGATGGCGAAGTGAGTGAGGGAGTGTCCACCCGCAAATCGCGATGCAGCCAAAGCTCTCCATCGATCACCTGCACCTGATCCGCAAGCAATTTAGGCACGACAAACGTATCGTCACGACCGACCAACAGCGACCCTACTTCTGTCGACGCATAAATGTTCGTCAGTTTTGCATTGGGAAACATTTGTGCCAACGACTGAACCAGACCTGCATCGAGCCGCTCGCCACCACTGGTCAGCCGCGTCACGGACCGATGTACTTTTTCGTCGGCCAGTATCATTCGCAGAAACGTCGGAGTGCAACTGATATGGGTAATCCGATACTGCTCAATGGCCCGATGAACCACTTCCGGCGGCGCGAGATAAAGATTGACGACAGGATTGAGATTGAGCAAAGCCTGAAACAAGACCTGGATTCCCGCCAGGTGATTCACCGGATAAGTCAGGCCCCAGACATCATCGCGGTGCTTTTCAGAAAGCTGTACTCCCCGTGTCAGCGACGGGATCGTATGCCAAACCTGCTTGGGCTGACCGCTCGATCCGGAGGTCTCCAGTAAAATTCGGCTGGTCGATTCCAGAAAAAGCTTCCGCCAGCTCGGGATTCGGGGTTCGGGATTCGGGATTCGGGGTTCGGAGTTGGGGAAGGGGGAGGCAGAATGAGTGGGACTCGTGGGTGATACAGGCTTGGGTGATACAGGCTTGGGTGATCCAGGCATGTCCAATTGAATATCCAGACATCGGACTTCGGGTTCGTTGCGAACGATCTGGCTCAGCCAATCGACAAGCCCAAGATATAACTGCGACGTGGGACACTCGGTAGGCTTCTCATCCGCGCCCTCCAAGCGAAATAGACCTCCTGGCCTGTCGAAAGTACTACTCGCGCAACCCAAGTGGGATAGACCTTCCGGCCTGTCGAAATCACTGCTCGCCCCCCGAGCGCACGCGTCCATCAAATCACTTTCCAATCGAATGAAATCAATGACTTGGCCTTGAATGGGATCAATCAAAAACTGCAATTGGAAACCTCTTGGTTTCATCATTTAAAACTGTGAAATATTTCACACAACTTACTTTTCACCTTGGGCGGAGCCCGTCGTTCTTGGATCCGCAACACCGGTAAAAGAGCCGCTTTCCCGATCGAAGGAAATCGCCTGCGTGATCCCGATCGAACCTGCCAAATCCAGCTCATGCCCTTTCGCTTTGAGCGAATCTTGAACACCATCTTCCATCGACCGTTCCACTCGCAGCCGGTTAGGCGTCCATTGATGATGAATGCGGGGCGCCGCAACGGCTTGGTCAATCGGCTTGCCAAAATCCAGATGCCCAATGATGCCCCACACCACTTGCGAGATAATCGTCGGCCCCCCCGCAGCGCCAATCGTCAACACGGGCTGATCATCGCGCAGCACAATCGTTGGACTCATGCTCGATAGAGGCCGCTTGCCGGCAGCGACCGCATTGCTCTCCGCACCCACAAGGCCAAATGCATTGGGAACGCCGGGAGCAATCGAAAAATCATCCATCTGGTTGTTCATGATGACTCCCAAGCCGGGCACGATCACCTTGGAGCCGAACGTAGTGTTCACCGTCGAAGTAATCGCAACCCAGTTCCCTTCGCTGTCGGCTGCTGCGATGTGAGTGGTGTGCTTTTCAAAAAACTGATGCGTAGAGTTCGGAGGTGTCCCATGCGATTGGACATACAACGATTCGGAATCAGAAATTCTCTCTGCCAGCGACTTGGCATACGCCTTGTCGATCAGGCCTCGAGGAACGTTGACGTAGTCCGGATCGCCCAACCAGTACGCCCGATCGGCAAACGCCAACTTCATCGCCTCGGCAATGCGATGGGTACTTCGCTGTTGTTCCTCATCCGTGGTGGCACTGAGTTCAAAGTTTTCCAAAATGTTCAAAATCTGTGCGACATGGACACCGCCGGAACTCGGCGGCGGGAACCCAATGATTTCGAAACCGCGGTAGCTTGTTCGTATCGGAGTTCGCCGCACGGTTCGGTAACTTGCGAAGTCAGCGGTCGTGATGATGCCTCCATTGGCCCGGCTCCACGCTTCCGTTTGCTCGGCGAAGGGACCTTGATAAAACCAGTTCAATCCGTGTTCGGCAATTTGCCGATAGGTGTTGGCCAGATCGGATTGCTTGAGGATTTCGCCTTCCTGATAAATCGAGCCATCCTCGTGCAACAAAACCGCCGCCGAACCTGGAAAGAGCGCAATCGATTTCTGTTCCGCGCGAAGCCTGCCCTGAAACTCGCGGGTCACTGCGAAACCCTTTTCAGCGATTTCTGCTCCCGGCAAAACCAATTCTGCAAAGGGCAATCGACCGAACTCGGTGACGGCTTCATGACAGGCTGCCAATGCGCCGGGGACACCGATCGCCAAGGCTCCGGTTTGCGACAGCTTGGGATCGGCGACTCCGTCTCGCAAATACATATCGCGATGAGCCGCTGCCGGAGCCATTTCACGTCCGTCGATGGCCACCACGGAACCGTCGGCTCGCCGGATCAGTATGAAACACCCACCTCCGATACCCGAGTTGTAACCATCGACCACCCCCAGCGTTAAAGCAGTCGCCACGGCGGCATCCACGGCGTTGCCACCTCGTTCAAGTGCCCGAACACCCGCCTGAGTCGCCAGCGGATGAACCGAAGCCACCATGTTTCGTTTCGATTGGCCAGTGTGGGCCGGTTGCAAATCTGCTTCCATGTTCAATGCTGTCGTTCTGGTTTCGTCCCCGATTTGGCTCATCGCGACACGCTGAACGTTCAACAGCCCAACGACAGCCAGTATGAATGAAATGCCGAGCTTGGATCCAGCCGCAAAACAGTGCTCTATAAAACTCATCGCTTCACCTTCCAGTAGATCGTGTTGTCCCTTAAGCTGAATATAACTGTTCACGAGAGATTGTAGAACAATGGTCCTCCATTGTTTAGCACGCCGAATAAGGTTGGCCAATTGGGAGGCCTCGAACAACATTGGAATCGTACCAAATAATGAACGATTGAGGACAATCGTTCTACAAAAACATGGACGAAATGGAAGACAATATTTTCTCGGATGAATCCGATGACGAAGAGGTATCCCTGGATCAGTTGCGAGAGGCCTACGCCAAAATTGCCGGGCGGCCCGCGAAACCAGCCGAGCCGGTCGAAACCAGACCCACGGGCGAACCTGCACCCGACGGACTTTCCAATTCTGTAGATGGAGTGAGAGCGGGAACCTCGTCTCGACGATCAACCGAACCAACGGTCCATCATTCCATGACGCCGATCGACGACGATGCGGGATGCACGATCAGTCCTCAGTCCATTGTGGAGGCGATGCTGTTTGTCGGTACGCCGCCCGGAGAGCAACTGACCGCAAAGAAAATCGCCTCCATGCTCAGAGATGTCACTCTGAAAGAAGTACTCAAGATGGTCGAGCAGTTGAACGCCCGATACGAAGCCGAAGGAGCGGTTTACCGGATTCGGAAACTCGACGAAAGCCTGTTTTTGGAAATCGAAGATTCGATGGTTCCGTTTCAGCAGGAACTGTTTGGAAAAACCCGCGCGGTCAAGCTCAATCCGGCCAATATCGAAGTGCTGGCCCTGGTCGCCTATAACCAGCCGGTCACGCGCGACCAGGTCGATCATCTACGCAAAAAGCCGAGCGGCCCGATTTTGAATCAGCTTGTCAAAAGAGGGCTACTGGAAATAGCGGCACGTGAGAACAAGTCCGTGCCGCCATCCTATATTACAACGGAAAAGTTTTTAAACTTCTTCCATCTGGCAGACCTCGAAGACCTGCCGCAAAGCCATGATGTGGGAGATATCGAAGAACTGATCGACTAGTCAGACGTCAGGCTTCAGAGTAACCGTTCACGGAGTAAAAGAACGTTTAGCCGCAAGCCGAAGCCGACCGTCATTCGTTTGCAACGATCATAAAAAAAGCAGGTTGACTCTTGCTTGAAGCTGAAAGGTCCAGAAAGGGTCGGCGTAGGCGCGACGGCTGAGTGCAGCCTCTGTCGTCCACCTGCTTGCCAACAAAATACCTGCAACCCGATGCACCGCGCGCCTTTGGGGGTTGCCGATAAGGCGATTTCGGTGATGCAGTATTTTTGACGGCAACCCCCGACGGCTTGCGGCTAAACGTTTTGGATCGTCGTGAACCGTTACGGCTTCAGACTTCAGACTTCAGACCTCTGACCTCTGACTTCTGACCTCTGACTTCTACTCCGGTCGTCGCAGGACCATCATCGAACCGTTATCCGCTACGTTGAAGAACGGTCGGTCGTATCCGCGATAGTAGCATCGTCCCATCGGACGGAACGCGAACCCAGCGTAAACGTTCCAGCCTTCAAATTGATAGCCGCCAGGATTGCTGACATTTTGTGGCAACGTATCATCGCCGTAGTAGGTGAATCCCGCTTGAGCAGCCAGCCGTTCGGTAACCGGCACATCGAGATCAATCCCGAACACCGTTTGTCGGCTGTCCGACCAACCCGCAAAGATCTCGCCGAAGCCACCGGTTTGGGCTTCGTGGCGAAGATAGAATCGATAGGAATCTTCTGAGTAAGTAACCAGGTTGATTCCACTCACTGTACTGGTATCGTCCGTCATATTGACATGGTATCGGAATCCGAAGGAGGTTCCGCCCGCCCACAGATAACTCAGGTCACTGCGAAGCTGGACGAAGTTGGAATCGACGAACCAGTTGTCCCACAGAATATCGGCCACCACCCCTCCCTGAAATCCATAGTCCACTCGGCGGAATAACCCAGCGGTCATGAACGTTTGATCGCGATGATCTCCGGTTCGAGAGCCTCCACCAAAATTCGATTGGACGGAGCGAACCCCCCATTGGCCATTGAACAATCCACAAGTCAGTTTGCACATTGGAATGCCAAAGTTGGCACCGCCATAAAATCCAAAATTATTATCTCGTTCCAGACCCAAATCACCGGCAGTCCCCTGCGGCATCAAGTACATGGGTTCCTGAAAGCCTTGGGCTCCTACGAAATAGTCACCGCGATACAAAATCAATCCTAATCCGGTCAAGGCACAATCTCCTGGAGGGCAAGCACCGCGATCGCAGCACAGATCGCCGCTTCCGTACCCATCGAAATAGCCACACGAGTCACCACAACTGGCTTCGTAGCCCGATTCGTGATAGTCGCCTTCGACGACGCCGTGATAAACTTCATTCGATGCCACAGGCGAGCCGCCCGAGTACATCGGTTGATCATTGAGTTGAGCCACGCGCAGGTTGGAAGCTCGGCCAGGTTGAGCAGGTGCCCGGGCGATGCGTGCATGGGAGGATGCTTGCGTCGTTCGAGAGGCCGCTGGCTGCCCTGAACTGGGTGCAGGTCGGCTCGCCGATGTCTGAGTGCCATACTCGTATCCTGCCGACGCGACTCGCGTCTGGCCTCCAGAATATGCATCGCTGGAGTACCCATTGGCTCGGCTGCGAGCTTCCTGCATGGCTGCCATCCTCCGTTCAAAATCGGGGCTTTGGGAAAAGCCCGTAGAGACGATGGTCAGGATCAAAAGTGTGAATGGGATCGTGAGTCGTAGAGCAGAAAACATTGCGATCTTCCTGGACATATCTTGAAAACCGGCCCGCACTTCGAAACAAAAGCGAAAAGTGCGAAGAAGCCTTTGATACACTCATCGGAATCGGCAAGGATGACTCTTTCGTTAAAATTGAAATAATCGGAATAATCAGAAAAGTCGCCGCAATGCCCCCATTTTCAACTTAATGGCAATGAATCGCTAGCTGCAAGCTAAATTTGAACGCCTCCCATCCCCCATCTGGGTTGGTGGATTCACTGTTGATAATATTCGAATCATAACCCGAAACGTAAGCGAGGGACCGCGGTTCTTCCCTCGCTTACGCTTCGGGTTATGATTCCCCCACCCAGGGGCCATCCCCCTCTCCCATTCCTCCCCATGCTCGACTACTACCAGCTATTGAACTGCTCTCCCACCTCGACGCTTGACACCATCGAGCGCCACTTCAAACAGCTCATTCAGGAATTCAGCGCCAAAGGCTCGGGGCAGACGGAAGCCGATCAGTTTAAGACCCTGACCGAGGCATACGAAACACTCAAGACTCCCGAGCGGCGAAAGAAGTACGACACAGAGTTGCAATCTCAACAAGCTTCACAAGTTACAAAACCGTCCAAGCCATCCGCAGTCGCGAATCCTGCTCTATCCCAATCTCCATCAAGCCCCACGATGGACGACACGACTCAACGTTATCAAATTCTCTCCCAGCTATGTACACGTCGCCGCAGCAATCTTAAGAATCCAGGTTTGCCCGCCAGTAGCCTGGTCGCCTTGACCGGATGCGATGAAATGTCGATCGAATTCCACCTATGGTACTTCCAGGAAAAAGGCTGGATTCGCCGCGAGGAAAGCGGAGTCTATTCCATCTCCGCCGCCGGAGTCGATCGCCTGGATGAGATGAATCTCGCGTAGGCCGGAACAAGGTCACGGGAATAAGGCCTCAAATCCGCAGCACCTGCCACTGCGACCGCAGTTCCGGCATCGCCCCTGGGTGTTGCCGGAACTGCGCAAACGCACGATGTCCCTCGGAATAGCCGGCTTCACTCGGCGTTTACTTGTTCCGGCCTACTTTTCTGAATCCTGAAGTCTGAAACCTGACTACGGTGCAAACACCGGCAGGAAATTGAGCGGGATTTGCAGGATGATCGCACCCACCGCTGCGCCGAATTCCGGGCCGGCTTCGCTCGAACGCCAGGAACCTTCGTCGGTTTGCGACTGAATCAATTCATTGCGAATCGACGGATACCAGTTGTTCCAGTAATTGCCGCCCGCGTGCCACATCGCCTGAATCGCGTAGTAGTGCGAATAGAAATAGTGGCCGCCTACCTGGCCCTCGTTCGGCTTGAATTTATCCAGGTACTCCAGGGCTTTTTCCACCACTTCCCCTTCATAAATTCCGGCACTATAAAGCGACGTCACGCCAGCCGCCGTCATCGCAAACGTCGTATGGCCACCTTGCAGCGTATACCGGAAACTTCCGTTCTTGTTTTGGCTGCGGATCACATAGTCGATACACTTCTTGCGGGTCTCATCGGGGACATCAATGCCCGCATCCCGCGCACCGCGCAGTGCCATGA
Organism: uncultured Pirellulaceae bacterium; assembly: GCA_964414815.1. Lineage (GTDB taxonomy): Bacteria > Planctomycetota > Planctomycetia > Pirellulales > Pirellulaceae > Mariniblastus. The sequence continues at coordinate 23,008 of CAYPXY010000043.1, forward strand.
TCTGACAAACCGTCACGGAAAGGTCCGCGTCGCTCTTGATGGGTTGATAGCGCCAGCCCCCTTCATCGTTCTGGCACTGGATCGTCAGCTTGACGGCTCGCCGCAATTTCTCGCCGATGGCGGCCTTGCGGGTCATGCCATAGGCCTGCGACAGGAACAGCATCGAAAAGCCGTGCCCGTACATGTTCTCGCGAGCGCCCCCATCGTCCATCGCAATGTAGCCCGTGTCGCGAACATTGCTCAGCACATATTCGACACACAGATCAATCGCTTTTCCGAACTGGCCTTCGCCCGGGATGTGCCCGGCGCACATGAGCGCCAACCCGCCCATCGAACAGGTGGCGACCCCTTGTGAAAGTCCGCCGTTTCCGAACGCTCCGCGATTGCGTCCTTGCTTGACCTGGCTGCGGAGCAAATACATCAGAGCACGATCGATCGCCCGCTTGGCTTCAGGAGTAATCAACTCAGCCGGCGATTTCTCATTGGGTGACGCTTTGCGATCCAGTGCCGCCGAACGGCCAGGCCGCCAGGCGAACGCACCGGCCGAGCCAATTCCTGCCGCAAGCGCCAGCCGCTGGAAATCACGTCGCGATATTTTTGATGGGGTGGGTTTGGGGTTCATGTTGTTTTCTCCTGCTGATACCCATCTTACCCGGCCAGGTCTTCAGTAAAAAGTCTGAATCGCGGAAATCCCAGAACGTCCTCACTGGTTGACCATTCCGATCCACCGGCGATACACTCATGGATTGATAGAATTTCTCCATTGGAAGGATCAAATATGTCTGCCACTGCAATCGATATTTCCACGTTGACGATCAACACGATTCGAACCCTGTCGATGGACGCGGTTCAAAAAGCCAACAGCGGCCACCCGGGAACCCCGATGGCTCTCGCTCCAGTGGCCTATGTGCTGTGGAACGATTTTCTGAAATACGATCCGCTGCATCCGCAATGGGTGGCCCGCGACCGCTTTGTTTTGTCGTGTGGTCATGCCAGCATGTTGCTGTATTCGCTGCTCCATCTGACCGGCGTGTCCCAAACCAACAAGCTGGGCGATCCGATCCCCAAACCGGCGATCTCGCTGGACGACATCATTCAGTTCCGCCAGCTTCACAGCCCTTGCGCGGGGCATCCCGAATATGGCTATGCCCAAGGCATTGAAACCACGACGGGACCGCTCGGACAAGGGCTGGGCAACAGCGTCGGTATGGCGATCTCCGGCCAGTGGCAATCCGCCAACTACGATCGACCAGGGTACGAACTGTTTGGCTACGACGTATACGCACTCTGCAGTGATGGCGACATCATGGAAGGCGTGGCCTGTGAAGCGGCTTCGCTGGCCGGGCATCTGAAGTTGTCGAATCTCTGCTGGATTTATGACGACAACCAGATCACGATCGAAGGCCGAACGGAGTTGGCCTTCAGCGAAGATGTGGCCAAACGTTTTCAGGGATTGGGATGGGACGTGCTGCAGGTTGCCGACGCCAATGACTTGGCAAGCTTGAGTGCTGCATTCCAGACGTTTCGAAGCCGACGAGAGCGCCCGACATTGATCATTGTCAACAGTGTGATCGGCTACGGCGCTCCCAACAAGCAGGACACTGCCAGCGCCCACGGATCACCGCTGGGCGAATCGGAAATCAAGCTGGCCAAGGAATCGTATGGCTGGACCGGCGACAAGTTCTTTGTTCCAGACGATGTACGACAGCATTTTGCAGAAGGAATCGGCAAGCGAGGTGCAGACGCTTACTCGGAGTGGACCTCAAAATTTGCCAAATACAAAAAAGAGTTTCCCGCAGAAGCCGCCCAAATCGAATGCATGCGAGCGAAGCAATTGCCTGCCGACTGGGAGTCAAAACTGCCGCTCTTTCCCGCCGATTCAAAAGGCATGGCAACCCGTATCTCTTCCGGCAAAGTACTCAACGCGGTGGCCGAAGCGATTCCGTTTTTCATCGGCGGATCAGCCGACCTGGCGGGTTCGAACAAGTCGTACAACGATGACCCGAATGCCGGACGGTTCTCAAGCCAAAACTTCCGCGGCCGGAATTTTCATTTCGGAATTCGCGAACACGCCATGGCCGCGGCCGCCAATGGGATGTCGCTGTCGGGATTGCGTCCGTATGTGGCCACTTTTTTCGTGTTCACCGATTATTGCCGCCCGTCGATCCGGCTCAGTGGCATCATGCATCAGCCCGTACTCTATATCATGACGCATGATTCGATTGGCTTGGGCGAAGATGGGCCTACCCACCAACCTGTGGAACACCTCGCCGCGTGCCGAGCGATTCCGAACGTGCTGGTGATGCGGCCGGCCGATGCCAACGAGGTGTCGTATTGTTACCGGGCAGCATTGGCTACGGCGGATCGTCCGACGATTATGGTTCTGACTCGTCAGGACGTGCCGACGATTGATCGCGAACATCATGGTTCTGCCGAAGGCTGTTTGCGCGGCGGCTACATTGTGTCCGATTGCGAGGGAACTCCGGAAGTCATTCTGATGGGCACGGGCAGTGAATTGCAACTCTGTCTCGATGCCGCGAAACAGTTAGAGGCGACCACCAAGGTACGTGTTGTCAGTCTGCCGTGTTGGGAGCTATTTGACGAACAGCCCGCAGAATATCGCGAGTCGGTATTGCCTCCCGCCGTCAAACGTCGCGTCGCGGTGGAAGCCGGTCTCAAGCAGGGCTGGGAGAAATATCTCGGCGAACAGGGAACCTTCATCGGCATGAACGGTTTTGGTGCGTCCGCACCCGATACCGTGTTGTATCAACATTTTGGAATTACGGTCGATGCCATTGTGGCAGCGGTGAAAAAGTGCACCACGAACGTTTAGCCTCTATGGAGTGCGGGACTCTGTCCCGCTATCGTTTCTATGGCTTCGGACGGTTTCGGCCACCGATGAAATCCAAACATCCAAAGCGGTACAAGAGTCCCGCGCTCCATAAATAGCCGCAAGCCGAAGCCGACCGCCTGTTGTTTGCAGTGACTGTAAGGCGACCGGCAGGGAAAAGTTTATCCAAGCAGTATTGTGTTTCCCAGACGCTGAGTTGCGAGTCGCGGAGCGACTCGCCTACACTAGGGTACGTTTTTTTTCTGCCGGTCGCCTAAGAAGCCGATCAACCCATGATTGAATCCGGAAGATCGAGTCATGGTCGGCGCAGGCGCGTCGGCAAGTGCGCCCCTACCCCATAAATCATGTACGACCAAACCGCATCGAACTCATTCGACCTCCCCAAACAGATCGGTCTGATCGCCGGGCCGTTGCTTTTTGCGGCATTGATGTACTTCAAGCCGTTTGCGTTAACCGGTGGCGGAAACGAAGTGGTGGCCGTGTTTGCCTGGATGCTGACGTGGTGGGTGACCGAGGCGGTTCCACTGGCAGTAACGGGACTGCTGCCGATGGTTTTGTTCAGCTTGACAGGCGTGATGACGCTCAATGAAGCCGTTGTGCCTTACAGCAACAAGATCATCTATCTATTCTTTGGCGGTTTTGTGTTGGCCTTGGGGCTGGAAGAGCACGGCTTGCACCGGCGAATCGCCTTGAAAATCATCAGCGTGACCGGTGTCTCGCCTCAGCGACTCCTGCTCGGATTTCTGATCTCGACGATCGCGCTGGGCATGTGGATCAGCAACACAGCCACCGCGGTGGTCATGTTGCCCATGGCCTTGACGGTCCTCAAATTGCTGAATCTGGAGCCGGGAGCGTTTACCGACTCCGATGAGTTCAAGGCCCGTCAGCGATTTGCGGCCTCGCTGGTTTTGATCATCGCCTATGGAGCGAACATTTCCGGAATCGGAACGGTGATTGGTACACCGACCAATTTGGTGATGCGGAGCTATTTTTCGGACATGCTGCAAACCGAGATTCCGTTTTTCACCTGGATGTTATGGGCGATGCCGATACTGATGGTGCTTTCGACCGCGCTCTACCTGCTGTTTGTCTATGTATTGTTTCCGGTCAAAGGGTTGAAGATTGAAAACGCAGAGTCTGTGATTGCCGAAGAGCGAAAAAAACTGGGGCCTATGACGTGGCCCCAGTGGATGATGTTGGCAATATTTCTGGCAACCGTTTTTGCCTGGATGTTTCGCAGCGTGATCGTCGCCTGGTTGCCTTGGCTGAAACTGACGGATGAGATTATTGCTCTCAGTGCCGCCATTTCATTGTTTGCCATTCCGGCCGACTGGAAAAAGAGCCAACCGCTCCTGGGCTGGGACGCGATGAAGCGCTTACCCTGGGGGATTCTGTTGCTCATTGGCGGAGGGCTTGCACTGGCCGCCGGATTCGAGCGAACGGGAGTAATTTCAACTCTGGCAGAACACTTCAAGGAACTGGCCAATGGTCATGTCTGGCTGACGCTGATCCTGTTGACGACGTTGGCCATGTGTGCCACCGAAGTGATGAGCAATGTGGCACTGGTCAGCGTGCTGGTTCCCATTTTGTGCGGGATCGCGATCAGTATGGGAGTCGATCCCGTTCGCTTCGCCTTCCCCGCAACCTTGGCCGCCTCCTGCTCGTTCATGTTACCGATGGCGACGCCTCCCAATGCCATCGTTTTTGCATCGGGCCATGTGACCGTTCGGCAAATGGTCCAGGCAGGATTCTGGATGAACATCGTCTCGCTGGTCGTCATTATCGTGCTGACTCAGCCCCTGCTACGGCTGTTTAAGCTGTGATCTACTTGACAAGTCACCGGAATTGAATCATACAAACAGTTTTCCAGACGGACTTACGCCGTGGTGCGCCGTCAAACTCAATAGAGTAATCAATCTGGAGTATTCTCAATGTCAAACAACCCGTTTCAAAACCCCTATGAAAGTCCTGTTCAGGGAGCCTACAAACCTTCCGCAGCCGGACATGGTGAACTTGCATCGCGATTGAATCGTTTTTTGGGGAGCTTCATCGATGGCCTGATTGTGCTTCCGTTGGCTTTCGTCGTGGGAATGGGGTTGGGGTTCGTTTTAGTCATGGCAGGAATTAATCCGGAGAGCACAATGTTCAACATTGTCTCTGGTATTTTAGGCACGATGATAGGAGCCGGTATTTACTTGGCGATTAACGGATATCTACTTGCCACACGCGGGCAAACCGTGGGCAAAATTGTGATGAAAACTCAAATTGTTTCGGACAGCGGTCAATTGCTTCCCTTTGGCCATCTTGTACTGAAGCGATACCTGCCGATTTGGGGACTCAGCGCCATTCCGTATATTGGCGGGATATTCAGCTTGGCAAACGCCTTGTTCATTTTCAGAGAAAATAAGAAATGTCTCCACGATGACATCGCTGGAACCAAAGTGATTCAGCTAAACCAGTGATGAACTACAGCGCCAGCAGTAATCGGCTGGGGGCTTCAAGGTAGCCGATGACATCGTTGAGGAACCTGGCCGCTGCGCCGCCGTCGATCAGGCGGTGGTCATAGGACAGGCTCAGCGGCATCATCAGCCGAACTGCGACTTGATCTTCCGGGGTCACGATCGGCAGCTTGCGCGAGCGACCCGCCAACAAGATCGCGGTTTCAGGCGTGTTGACCATCGGCGTCGAATAGGTGCCGCCAATGGCGCCCAGATTGCTGATCGTGAACGTGCCCCCGCGAAGGTCTTCTACCGAAAAATTGTTGTCGCGAACATTGTCCGCCATTTCGCCCAGTTGCCGGGCGATTTCGGGGATGCTCAGCCGATCTGCATTGCGCAGCACCGGCACCACTAGACCGCGTTCCGTATCGACGGCAATTCCAATATTGATGTAGTCCTTATAAATGATCTGCCCGCCTTCCAGATCCACCGACGCATTGATCACCGGATGAGACTTGAGCGCCATCGCAACCGCCTTGATCAAGAACGGCATCGTCGTCAGTTTGACGCCCCGACTGGCATAGTCGTCCTTGCTGTTCTTGCGAATCACTTCCAGTGCCGTCACATCGGCATCGTCAAAATTCGTGACCCGGGGAACGGTCGTCCACGACTCGTGCATTTTGCGCGCGATCGTCTGACGAATCTTAGGCATCTTTTCAATGTGAACGGGGCCATGTCCATCGGACTGACCGCCGGATGGAGTCGCCACCGCTTGTCCGCCCGACCGATTGCCGTTGCGAACCACCTTGAGAATGTCATCGCGCGTGATTCTTCCGTGCTCGCCGGTTCCGGCGACCTGGGTGATGTCGACTCCGACCTCACGCGCGAAACGGCGGATGGCGGGGCCAGCAGCGACCTGGCTCAATCGGCCATCGTCGGATGTCGTCGGGAACGAAACGACTGCTTCAGCCTTCGGAGTCGCTGAAGATGGACCGCTGGCTGAAACGGGAGCCGATTGGGTGGGTGCAGCCGCCTGAGGGGCAGGGGCCGATGGAGTGGATGCTGGAGCAGCAGGTTGAGCCGGCGCCGAAGAGGCGTGGGGAGCCGCGGGAGCTGTCGGCGCCGAAGAGGCGTGGGGAGCCGCGGGAGCTGTCGGCGCCGAAGGCGAGGCAGCCGGGGCAGCCGGTTTCTCCGACTTAGGAGCTTCCGCACCGGCCCCCTCCGTCACCTCAAGTGTGACAATGGGCGATCCAACCTGGACCGTATCTCCCGCTTTGCAGTGTACCTTCTGAACGATACCGGCAGCCGTAGACGGAACAATGACGGTGGCCTTGTCGGTTTCAAGCTCGACAAGTCCCTGATCTTTCTTGACGGTATCGCCGACCTTGACCAGGACTTCCAGGACATCACCGGAGGCAACGCTTTCGCCAAGACTTGGAATCGGAATCTCTTTTTGCATTTTTTTGTTAGTCAGTTGTCAGTTGTCAGTTGTCAGTGGTCAGTTATCAGAGGTCAGTTATCAGAGGTCAGAAGTCAGAAGTTGCGGGTTCGGAAATGAGATTAGTGTCGATTAGCGAAGATTAGTGTTCTTCTTCCCTTCCAACCCCTTCATCCTTCATCCTTCATCCCTCATCCCTCATCCCTCCTACGCAGTAAGTGGGTTGGCTTTATCTGGATCGACCCCCAAATCGGCAATGGCTTTCTGGACAAACGCGGCATCGAAATGCCCGTCCTGGTGAAGCTTGTACAACGTGGCAATCGTGATACATTCGGCATCGACTTCAAAATGGCGTCGCAGGGCAGGTCGGGTTTCACTTCGCCCCATGCCGTCCGTGCCCAGTGCAACCAGATCACCGGGCAGGTATTCGCAAAGCTGTTCCGGCAAGGCGCGAACATAATCGCTCGCGGCGATAAACGGACCTTGGGTTCCAGCCAGCACGGTTTCGAGATAACTCTTCTTCGGCTTCTCGGCGGGATGCAGCCTATTCCAGCGACTGCACTCGAACGCCTCGCGGCGCAGCTGGGTGTAGCTTGTCACCGACCACACATCCGAGGCGATTTGATATTGATCGGCCAGAATCTCCTGGGCCTTCAGGACGCAATTCATGATCGCACCACTGCCGAACAACTGGACTCGATGCTTTGCGTTGGCGACGTCGCGGGATCGGAACTTGTAAATCCCCTTGATGATCCCCTCTTCGCAGCCTTCCGGCATGGTGGGCATCACATAGTTTTCGTTTCCGACCATGATGTAGTAAATCGCCGTCTCGCCGTCTTCGTACAGCCGCTTCAAACCGTCGAATACAATCACAGCCGTTTCATAAATAAATGCCGGATCGTAGGCCCGCACCGTCGGAAACGCGATCGCATTGAGCAAGCTGTGTCCGTCCTGGTGCTGCAACCCTTCGCCATTGAGAGTCGTTCGACCTGCGGTGCCGCCGATCAAGAACCCCTTGGCTCGCATGTCGGCCGCCGCCCAGATCAAGTCGCCGATGCGCTGGAATCCGAACATCGAATAGTAGATGAAGAACGGAATCATGTTGACCCCGTGAGCACTATAGGCGGTACCGGCGGCATTGAAGGACGACATGGATCCGGCCTCCGTAATGCCCTCTTCGAGCAATTGTCCGTCCTGAGCTTCTCGATAGGGGGCGATCAGCTCGCTGTCGACCGGCTCGTACAGTTGTCCGGCATGGGCGTAGATACCGACCTGTTTGAACATCCCTTCCATCCCAAAGGTTCTCGATTCATCGGGAACAATCGGAACGATGTACTTGCCGACTTGCTCGTCTTCAATGAGCTTGCCGAGCAAACGAACAAACCCCATTGTTGTGGACAGCGGCTTGCGGTCCGAGTCGCGATCGACGATTTTGCGATAGTCGCCTTCAAATCGCGGCACCTGAATTTTCGGAGCTTCGAGCGGACGGGATGGAACGCTGCCACCCAACGCTTCGCGACGTTCACGCAGGTACTTCATTTCGACGCTATCTGCGGACGGTCGATAGAAAGGCGCCTTGCCGACTTCTTCGTCGGAAATCGGAATACCGAACCGAGTGCGGAACGACAGCAATTCGGCTTCGTTGAGTTTCTTCTGGTTGTGGGCCACATTGCGGCTTTCGCCAGCCTCACCCATGCCATAGCCCTTGATCGTTTTAGCAAGGATCACGGTGGGTTGGTCCTTGTGTTCGACGGCAGCCTTGAATGCCGCATACACTTTCTCGGGATCGTGCCCCCCGCGCCGCATGTTGAGCAGTTTTTCGTCCGAGTAGTTTTTGACGAGTTCAAGCAGCTCGGGATAGCGCCCGAAGAAGTGATCTCGTATATACGAACCCGAGCTGGCGGTATACTTTTGGTACTGGCCGTCGACCACCTCGCCCATCCGCTTGACCAACAAGCCCATAGTATCTTTTTCCAGTAGGGGATCCCAATCGTCACCCCAGACGACCTTGATCACATTCCAGCCTGCGCCGCGGAAGAGGGCTTCGAGCTCCTGCATGATTTTACCATTGCCGCGAACCGGCCCGTCGAGACGCTGCAGGTTGCAGTTGATCACAAACGTCAGATTATCGAGCTGCTCACGCCCGGCAAGCGTGATGGCCCCGAGCGATTCCGGCTCATCGCATTCGCCGTCACCGAGAAACGCCCAGACCCGCTGGTTAGATGTATCCTTGATCCCCCGATCCTTAAGATACTGGTTGAACCGAGCCTGGTAGATCGCCATGATCGGCCCCAGTCCCATCGACACCGTCGGATACTCCCAGAAGTCCGGCATCAGCCAGGGGTGCGGGTAGGACGAGAGCCCTCGAACGTCCTGCAGTTCACGTCGAAAGTTCACCAGGTTTTCTTCGCCCAGTCGTCCTTCGAGAAACGCTCGGGAATACATTCCGGGAGATGCGTGCCCCTGAAAATAAATCTGATCGCCGTCGAAGCCACTCGCTCCGCGGCCGCGAAAGAAGTGATTGTAAGCCACTTCGTACAGTGTGGCCGACGACGCAAACGTTGAAATGTGGCCGCCCAACTCTCCCAAGCCTGGCCCGGACGATATTTTTTGGGCGCGAACCACCATCGCCATCGCATTCCAGCGGACGATGCTCTTGATCCGCCGTTCAATCTCGCGATTTCCCGGATAAGCGGGCTGATCTTGCGTCGAAATCGTGTTGATGTAGGGGGTGTTGGATTTCATTTCGAGATCCACACCCTCCATGCGGGCTTTGGCCTCGAGCACGGACAATAGGTACTTGGCTCGATCCTTTCCCTTGCTGTCGATGATATATTCGAGCGAATCGAGCCACTCGCGGGTTTCGACCGGATCGCTGTCCGTCGTCTGTTTGATGTAGGGCTCGTTGGATTCGTTTAATAATTTGCTGTTGATGACTTCAGACATCGATGATTTTCAGTTTCAGGTTCTAGGTTGGGGCGCCTTTTTCTTTATTCGACGCGAACGGCCTCAGCGGCGCAGATCAAATGATTTGCTGATTTAAACCGTTTAATTCTCTTAGATACAACCGGTTTGGTAAAGCAGAAACAGCCTGTTTTAACGTGTCAATGCACGAAATAAAAACACCCTCCCAGCAACGGAAAAACATGCCCCGTTAGATCGCATCAGCGGCGGACGGCAAATGCAAGCGGCCACAGCGAGGGTGACCTGGTGAAAATCCCAACCCGAAGCGTAAGCGAGGGAAGAAACGCGGTCCCTCGCTTACGCTTCGGGTTATGACTCGAATATTATCAACAGTGATAGCAGGGATTTCCACCAGCCCCCAGTGCGGGTGACAGGGTTTGGGAATTTTTCTAGTCTTGGTCGCCGGAACAGTACAAACGGAGGCCGGAACAAGGCCGTGGGAGTGAGGAATTTTTAATCGCGAAGCGATGACAATCAGTAGCCTTGCGGCGTCAGCCCAAGGGTCAATGATGGCCCCGTCACCCCCATCCCATTTTTGCTTGTCAAATCGCGAAGCGATGACATTAGGCGTTGAGGCAACATTCAAGAATGTCATCGCTTCGCGATTTCGCGAGCGGAGATTGAAGGGATGGGTACGGCGACTGTCCACCGTTGGGCTGACGCCGCAAGGCTACTGAATACCGTTGCTTCGCAACTATCAACACCTACCTCGAACTCCCAAATCCCGAACCCCGAATCCCGAATCCCAACTCCCGAATCCCGAATCCCGAATCCCAAATCCCGAATCCCAACTCCCGAAAAAAAATGAATCGACGCAACTTCGTCGCCCTGGGTGGCATTGGTTTATGCTCGCTCGCCTGCGGATGCCGTTCCGTACCGGTCACGAACCGGCGGCAATTATTGCTGGTCCCTGAACAGCAGGAACTGACGATGGGCCTGGACGCCTATCAACAATTTCTGACCGAAGCCCCGCTTTCCCAGGACGCTCGGCTGAGCGAAATGGTGCGGCGGGTTGGAATGCGGATCGCCGCCGTGGCGGACCGGGGAGACTATCAGTGGGAGTTCAAGCTGATTGCCGAACCGACCCAGAACGCATTCTGCATGCCCGGTGGCAAGGTGGCCATGTACGAGGGCATGTTGCCCATCTGTCACGACGAGGCAGGCGTCGCCGCAGTGATGGCCCATGAAGTGGGACACGCACTGGCCCGACATGGTGGCGAGCGAATGAGTCAGACGCTGATCGCCGACCGAACCAAAATGATGGCCGAGAAGGTCACCGGGATTTATGCTCCCGGCAAGCAAGAAGTTTTAATGATGGCCTACGGAGCCGGATCGCAATACGGTGTGTTGCTGCCGTTCAGTCGAAAACATGAACTGGAAGCCGACCGGATCGGGATCATGTTGATGGCCGAAGCCGGCTACGAACCGCAAGCGGCACCCCGACTGTGGGAACGCTTTGCCACCATGAAAAGTGGCGGCAGCCCTGCCGAGTTCCTATCGACTCATCCGTCAGACCAGCGGAGAGTGGAGGAGCTGAATGAAGTCCTGGCCGACGCCCAGAAGCTGTACGCGGGAGCGAAAGTCAAGATCGGCCTGGGCGAGCCGGTTTGAGGGATGAGGGATGAGGGATGAGGGGTGAGGGATGAGGGATGAAGGATGAAGGATGAAGGATGAAGGATGAGGGATGAGGGATGAGGGATGAATCGTTTAACCGCGCCGCAACGCCAAGCGGTCGGGATGAAGGATGAGGTTTCGCTTGCGTCAATTTGCAATTAGAAATTTGCAATTTGCAATCAGACGAAACCGATCAGCCATCTACCCCAATCTTCCTAATAACATTTTTCCACCCACCCAATTTTCCTGTCCAGAAATCTTCCTGTCGATTTGTCGATTCTGCCAGACCTCTGACTTCCGACTTCCGACTTCCGACTTCCGACTTCTGACTTCTGACTTCTGACTTCCGACCTCTGACTTCCGACCTCTGACCTCTGACCCCCTACTTCGCCAACCCTTCGTGGAACGATGCCAGCTCTGCCCGCCCTGTTTCGCGATAGGCCTCGGCCAGTTTTTGGTGAACGTTCTCCGCGTTGGGATCAAGCGACAGTACGATCTTGAGATCGTCGATCGCCCGATCCCACTGCTTGAGGTCAATGTAGATCATTCCCCGCGTGTGCCGGATGTCCGCACTGTCCGGGTTCAGCTTGATCGCTTTCTCTACGGCTTCGAGTGCATGGTCCAGATCGTTGAGGCTGGCATGATAGATATAGGCCATGTTGTTCCAAGCGATCGCATTTTCAGGCTCCTTTTCGACGGCCCGTTTCAAAAGCTCGATGGCCCGTTCATGTTCACCCCTCAAGGTGGCGGCTGTACCCAAAATCTCCAGCAGGGTTCCCGTAATGTAGGGCTGGTCGGCAACCGCTTCCGCCAATCGAACAAAATTGACTTCCTGATGGGTCGGTGGCAGTCGTGACGTGAGCCAGCCCCCCAGGATGGGATGGCCTTGGGAACCCAGTCGCCGGGATACTCCACTGAGAATCTCCGTCGCACGGATCAAGTCACTCTGTCCGCCGCGAACCATCAAGGTATCGACTTCGGTCAGCTCGATGCGAGACAACTCCGTCCCGGCGGCAGTACTGTTCGGCCAAGTCTGATACCACAGGTTAACGGCACTCCGCAATTCATTGTGTTGGCCAGCATTGGCCAGGACGCTGCACCAGACGGGAAAGAGCGGTTCCGAAAAATCCTTGAGAACCCCCGGGTTTACATGGACAATTCGATGTAATTGCAGAGCATTCTGAAGTGCTTCGTCGGTGCGCCCCAGATTCAGATTGGATTCAAGCTGCAAGATAATACCCGCCGCAAAATTCGGAGATGCCGATTGAAGCAAGTCAAACCCGCGATCGATATTTCCCTTCTTGAATGCCAGAAGTGCCTCGACAAGCAGAACTTCGTTGGGCAGTTGTCGACGGTCGTCCCCCTGAGGCAGACTTCCCTTTAGCAATCCCAAGTGTCGTTCGGTCAATCGGACGGCTTCGGCATCCCGTACACCCGTATTGCCCGTGATGTACTGTTGGGCCAGCCAGAAATGGATTTCCGGAAACCCTGGCTTGTCCAGTGGAGCCAATTGACTGGCCAGTAACAAGGCTTCCTTCATCTTGCCGGCATCGGCCAATTGCTGGATCTCCAGTAGTTCGGCATAAATCGACGTCGCCGACAGGGACTGCAGTTTCTGCTGGAACAACCTGGCGGCCGGCAATTGACCTCGCGCCACTGCCTCCTGGCGGGCCTGTCGGTATCGCTGCGATTGATCGCCCCCAAAAAGCCAGAACACCAACGCAACGCTGCCCAGCACCATGACCACGGGCAGACTCCATGTCAACAGCTTCCGGCTGCGGGAGACCAAAAATTCCTGAGTAAACGTTGCGGTTGCCAACAGTGGATACCACAGCCAATAAGTGGCTTTGCCGAAAAACCGGAAGACAGGGTTATCCAGAAGTCGCGATCCCACCGGTTCAATGACATATCGCCACAGCCAAACGAACGGAGAAGCAAACCACCACGAAATTCTGGCGAAGAATGAGTTTGCCGCAAAGAACGATTGGCTAATCTTATCGACGGTGTTGTCTCCACGTTGCCATTGACGCTCAAACCATTCGCTCGCGGTTACTAACCAACCCACGAACATCACCATCACCCGCTGGGGCAGTGCCCACAGTGACTTAAACCAACCGGGTTTGTTATCGGAAGATGTCATGGTTCAATACAAATTGCGTCTATTTCATTTCTGCAATTTGGCTTCTGAATCGCTCCGCAGCAAATCCAATCAGTTTACGAACTTCCTCCTGTACCTCGGGAGTAACCCCCTCTGGAGAATAGACGACGACCTGCACCTGAAAATAATCGGCCTGTTCCTGCCGGTCACGTCCCTTGGCAACGTGCGTGACGAAATCGTAGAACAGGCTTCCGCCTCGAGGCCGGTTGAAAATCTTTCCGTCAGCATAGAACGCGCAGTGCACCACAAAGTGCGTGCGGCCCGTATGTCGGTTGACCGACAGGAATTCGTCGGCTTCCCAGCCGTCGGTCAAGCGACCGGTTCCCAATCTCGGTGCTGCCGCTTCATCGAGCTTCACATCCATCACGAAAAATTTCTCTTCCGTTATCTGGCCACCAATCCCTCGATAACAATCTCGCAAATCATGCCAATGAGGCCCAAACGGGAAATCAAGTGAAACCTGGTAGGTCTGACCTTCCTCGCTTTGGTACTCAAAAGCTCTTGAGAACTCACCCCAGGCATCAAACTTATCTCTTTCGGAAACATCGAACTTGATCAGTTCCAACGGTCGCTCATTAGAATCCTTCAGTGGATCGAACTCTTTGGTCAGGACAATAGCTCGCTCCTTGGCGGCCTTAATGGCTGCCTGCAAACTGGCTTCGCTGGGAGCCACAAGCGTAATTTGCGCCGCTCCAGCCAAGGCCAAAATGGCCAAGACCGGCCAGCCAACCGACGAGGTCGGAGCCAGAAGCGATTTCATTTGAGCATCCCCCGTCAATTTCGCTGGCTGAAGTGATCGGCCTTTGGATTCATCGGTTTCAACTCCCTCACGTTGTGCTGCGAAAAAAGCATTCCAGACCTTCATCAGCGTCAACCCCGTTTTCCTGGTCGTGTCGTCTCTTTCCCGCCAGGAAATGTCAATGGGGGCCAGAAATTCATTCAGCCACTGATCCACGCAATATACCACGGCAGCCGAAATGGCAAACATGACCATGCCCAAGAGCATGTGTGGATTGCCTTCGGACAGATCAAACTCCCACCAGTACCAGGCAACGGCAATCGAAGCCAGCCGAATCGTGTTCATGAAAATGACCCACAGCGACCCGAACGCCAGTAACAACACAAAATGAAACAAACTTCGTTGCTGCCAGACAACATAGATCGCGATGCAGGTCATGATTGAAACCAGCGACACGACGCCACTGCAGGCTTCGTCAACAAATAAGCTCTTGATGCCCGTGTCGGTCGCTTCTGATTCGCCTTCGATAGGCGGGGATACTGTCGATTGGGTTTTCGGAAGATCAAACACATTGCCGTTGAGTACGTGAAGCACTCCGATACCATCCAGGATCTTGCTGGTCAAACTACTACTAAACAATCGCAATTTAGCGACAAACATGCGATCCCGATCCAGGGGAGGTGGCACCAACAGACAGACCAGGATCCAGATCATGAAAATGCCAGCCACGGCCCAGCGCTGCCAAACGTTGATCGCGAACGCCAACGCAAAAAACACAAAGGCGATCATCGCCAGCCAGGGGCTGTAAAAAAACATTGCCAGACCAAGGTTGACGAACGCACTGAGCGTCGCCAACCAGGCGATTACGGACAGCGTCCAGTGCTTGCGATCCGTCGTGGGAGCCACCTGCCATCGAGACCAGAGAAAGAACCCGATCGCGCCGATCATCAAGGGAAACGCCTGATATTCGCTCCGCGCCCATTGCCCCTTAAAGAAGGGAATCAACAGCGGCACAAAGCCCAACGCAATCGCAGCGCCCACGATCAGCCAGGTTTTATGAGAAGGTTTCATGGTCAGAAGTCGGAGGTCAGAGGTCAGAGGTCGGAGGTCGGAGGTCAGAGGTCAGAG
>CAYPXY010000044.1:0-38067 GCA_964414815.1 uncultured Pirellulaceae bacterium
TCCCTCATCCCTCATCCCTCATCCCTCATCCCTCATCCCTCATCCCTCATCCCTCTCTCCCAATTCCCGGCCCAAAATACCGCAACCCCACCAACGGTTCATGTCCCGTATTCTCGACGACATAGCCTTCCGAGGCGGCCGCTGCCGAAATGAAAACTTCATCCGCCGTCATTTCTCCGTAGCGAATGATCACCGGCGTTTGCAGATCGAGCTTGCCGATTCGACCCGAGCCCTGAACCGTGATCCAGCCACTGGCACCGGGGTCCTTGACCACGCACTTGGCACCGGGATGGACCGTCAGTTCTTTCGCCGAAAACAATTGTTCGCCATCGACGGTTCCGTACACGATCCACTTGTCTATCCAGCCATCTCCCTGATCGGCAACCACCGGTTCGATATAATTGTTGGCTTTGAAATTCGGATCGACGTTCTTTTCCCAGTCGAGTTGTTGGATGATAAAATCCAGATCGTTGTGTTTGTCGGAGGGCATGTCCTTGACCAGCAACGACCAGGGAACGAACCGCCCTTCGACGATGTTCTGGAACATGGCAAAAACATCGCTTCCCCATTGCGGCTCGTAGGTGCAAAGCGATCCGGGGGCATGCAATACACCGGGGGGGATCAGCCAACCCGTTCCGCGCTGTAGCCGATACGCTTTCGAAAGATCGAGAATTCCGTTCTCACCTTTGTTCCAACTTTCCAGACACTTTCGCAATTGGGTTTTCGTCGTGCCGGGCTCAAGCCCCATGAATGTATACGGAAAATGGTTGTCGCAATTGTTGTACTGCGGCGGGAAATAATAACTTTCCGGCTTCCCTTCCTGACCGACGAGCGCCGCGTCTTTATGGGACTGGTGCATGTGATGCGGAATCGGCCCCATGTTGTCGAAGAATTTTGAATACACCGGCCAGCGCTGGTACTTGCTCCAGATGGCTTGGCCCACAAGCTGACTTCCCAATTCGCTGACGGCATCGCGCAGCAGAAATCGCTGGTTCTCAAAAAGACAAAAGCTCAAACCTTCGGTCGGTTCCCGATTTTCGTTGGCGGCTTCCGTGGTACTGGCAAACCATCGTTCATCAATTCCACCCCGATGAGCGCCCATCGCATAGTAGTCATCGGGATGCAGCCGAATCCGTTTCCCGGGATGCAGGAAACTTCTCGGAACCCAAGTCGGCGTAAGCCGCAAGATGCCCTGCCCGGCATCCAAAGCCCGGTCGAGCGTTTTTCGAACGTTATCAGTTGTCACCACAGGAGGTTGAATCGCATTCATTACAGTCTTTGAATTCTCACAAGGTTCGGAGGGCCAAATTCGGAGGCCAGTATCAGACTCAATCGTTGTAACGGTTGATGAAGCAGCCCGCAAGCGCCCTGCCGGTATCGCAATCGCGTTCTTCCAGTCAAGCAAAGTGGCTCCCGATATGCGAAACAGGGCCCCTGTTTCGGAGTGGATTTTCTGGAGGGAAGCGAGTAACCTTAGAGGATAAGGATACCAGCGTTATTCTCAAGGGAATCAAATGTCGAACGTAGCAAGTTTTCTGCCAAATTATGCCCTCACCTTTCCCGGGAATGGATCCCTATCTTGAATCGCCCGAACTGTGGCCTGATCTGCATCACGAGATGATTTCCGTGATTCGTGAAAGTCTGAATGTGTCGCTGCGCCCCCGCTACCACGCGATGGTTGAGGAACGTGTCTATGTTTCCGACGACCGCGATCCAGGACGCAAGGTCATTATTCCGGTTTGGTTCACGTTTCGAGACATAGAGCTCATCCGCAAGGCATTTTGTGGCCGATTCGGCTGACTCAACGATTGCCCATCATCCAACTACCGCTACTGCCAGACGATGCAGATATTGAGCTGGATTTAAGACAGGTCCTGAATATCGCCTACGACCGCGCGGGCTACGATCTTGTGATCGACTACAGCAAACCACCCCGCGTCAAGCTGACAGAACCAAACGCGAGCTGGGCAAAAAGCTGGTTGCAGCAATGGCAGAAGGAAGGATAACTAACTCTGCCCCGCTAGATCAACCACTACCACGCCACGTGCGAATCCTGACGGTACACCGCCGGCTTGTCGACACCATCGCCTGTCCAGTCGCCGACGACCGGTTTGTCTCCGGCACCGCCCAACTCGAACGTGAGATCGGTTGCGTCGAGCTCGCGATTGCCGTTGCTGTCGATGACCCAGATACCTGATCGATAAACGGCAATCTCGTCGATGCCGTCGCCATTGAAGTCGCCGACCATCGGAATGTCGCCAGACTCGCCGAATTTGAATCTCGCATCGCGATAGTCGAGCTTGCCATCGCCGTTGAGATCGAGGTGCCAGTGGCCGTCCTTGAACGTACCGATGGATCGAATGCCGCTGCCGTTCCAGTCGCCCGCCACCGGTACGATGCTTCCATCGCCGATGCCGAACACGTGATCCACAACGTCCGCGCGTTGTTTTCCATAGGTGGACAACTTCATCACGCGAGCGCGACTGGTGGCATCATGTTCGTTCGGCGGAACGTTTTTCGGACGGCTGGTCGTCTGATTGTCGGGGTTGGGCAATCCGGGCTCTTGGGCAATCACTTCAGGATCGTTCTCCCACATCGGTCCGTAAATTCCGATGTCATCCTTACCATCACCATCCCAGTCGCCCACCACGGGGCGATCCTCGGCGTCGCCGAACTTGATCAACAAGTCCTGGTCATCCCAGATGCCGTTGCCGTTGATGTCAATCATCCAGTAGCCATCTTTGAAGACCGCGATCTCGTCCTTTCCGTCACCATTGAAGTCGCCCGAGAGCGGAATGCCGTCGACCATTCCAAAGCGAGAACTCAGATCGCTGACCGTAAACTTGTGTTTCTCGATGGAATCGGCAAACATCCACGTCGCCCGATTCATATCAAACCGATTCCAGTCATTGTTGTGAATGAAGCCCACTTGTTGCCACGCGGAGTTGATTTCCAGTCCATCGTTTTGATGGCGCGGATCGCCACCGTTGACGACGCTGAGGTGCCAAGTATAGGGCGAATCCACCGCCGCCGAGGCGCGCTGGAACGCAACCCGGTCGGCTGGCCCAACATAACGTCCGTAACCCGTCGGCTCGGCACCGTACAATCCCGGAAATCCGGTGACTCCTGGCCCCGGCCCAATTGGGTTGGGCATACGCGGCATGGGCGTGTCTATCGGTGGAATGATCGGCGTGTCCGGTGGAGCAGGCAACCGCTCGACTCGGACTTCACTGAAGTTGTTCTCCAGCGAACGACCGCCCGATTGAACCTGAATATTGACAATCGAGTTCATGATCTGCTCGGAACTGAACGATCGCAACAGACTTTGCGGAGCGGCTGAAACCGAACCCAACGAATTGAACGTGAACCCGGTCGTGGTTCCGACCATGTTGTTCGCATCATAGTATCCAACCGGTTGCTCTTCGCGAACGATATAGCTGCCTCGCTGCAGTCCTTTGAACGCGTACAAGCCTTCTGTATTCGTATCGATCCAAACCGGTGCATTCGGATCAGACGTTCCCATATGAGTGTAGAACTCGCCTATCACGTCTTTCAACGTCACCGGACGGAGATCGAATTCGACGACATCAGGATCATCTGTCGAAACGGTAACATAGTGATACAGATACATGCGCGTGCCCGCGATCGGGGTGTCCACCGATGGGTCGAAAATGCCATCACGCAGACTGCGATAATTCGCGGGCAGGCCGCCGTCTTCCGTGCGGAAGGCAGGCCCATCTTCCCAGACCCGGCCATGAATCTCCGCTGGCAATGCCTCACAGAAGTTGTACCAGACGCCTCGATCCTCCGAGCCTAGTTGAATGCCCGAAATCTGGTTCAAGGTGGCCGTTCCGGTTTTCGTACCGGCAATCGTTCCTACCTTTTGGGCGATGCTGAAGTACTGGTCCGGCTGGATCTGAACCACGGAGTACTCTCCCGGCTTCAAACCCACAAACTCATATCGTCCGCCTGCGTTGGTCAAGGTTGAAGCAATCAGATTCCCCTGAGCGTCGTACAACTCCATCCGGACACCGCTGATACCGACCCGGTTTGGATCGCCCGGATCGAGACAGTTACCGTACTGATCGACCAAGCTCACGTAGCCGCTGATCTGAGCCAGTTTCAGCTCACCAAAGTTGTACTCGGCACCTTTTTCGCCCGATTTGACAATGACGCTAAAGTGTTCATCGTTCTTCGACTGGCCGCGAGTCAGGTTGCCCACTTTACCGGTCGTGTCTTTTCCGTCCACCCAACCATTGGGTTGGTACTCAACGACGCGATACTCGCCCGGATAAAGGTCTCGGAAGCAGTACCCTCCTTCGGCGTTGGTCATCGTTTCTCGAACGATATTGCCTTGGGCATCATACAGCACCACGCGGACGTTGCCGATCCCTTCTTCGCCCGATTCCCGCAAACCGTTATCGTTGCGATCATGGTAAACGAAGCCACAAATCGATGCGGGCAGGGTTTCACAGAAGTTGTACATCACTCCCGCATTGCCGGAGGTCAGCACGATATCGGAAATGCGATTGTTGGTCTTCGTTCCGTTGGTCTGACCGTTGACCGTTCCGACTTTCGTTGCCACGTCCAGATAGGCATCGGGTTGAACTTCGACGACGGTATAGGTTCCCGGAATCAAATCCTTGAACTCGTAGTAGCCGGCGCCATTGGTCAACGTGGATGCGATGAGATTTCCAGATCCGTCGTACAACTCCATCCGGACGCCGACGATTCCCATCCGGTCAGGATTGCTGATGTCAACACAGTTGCCATCCGGATCGGTCAGGCTGACGTAGCCACTGACCTGAGCCAGCTTATATTCGCCAAAGTTATATTCCGTTCCTTTTTCGCCGGCCTTGACAACGATGCTATAGTGCTCGTCGTTCTTCGATTGACCACGCGTCTGGTTGTCGATCTTGCCGGTCGTGTCTTTTCCATCAACCCAGCCATCGGGCTGAAATTCAACCACGCGATATTCACCCGGATAGAGGTCCTTAAAGCAATACCCCCCTTCCGCGTTCGTCGTCGTTTGGCGAACGATGTTGCCTTGGGCATCATACAGCACCACTCGGACGTTACCGATTCCCTCTTCACCCGACTCTCGCACGCCGTTGTCGTTGCGATCATGGTAGACAAAGCCGCAAATCGAGGCGGGCAAAGTTTCGCAGAAATTATACATCACTCCGTCATTGCCGGAGGTCAGCACAATGTCGGAAATACGATTGTTGGTTTTTGTTCCCGTCGTCTGACCGTTGACGGTTCCGACCTTGGTGGCCACATCGAGGTAATCCTCCGGTTGGATTTCGAAGACCGTGTACGTTCCCGGAATCAGATCCTTGAACTCATAGTAGCCGGCGGCATTGGTCTGAGTGGACGCAATCAGATTCCCTGCGGCGTCATAAAGTTCCATCCGAACACCGCCGATGCCCTGCCGACTGGAATCGCCAATCTCGACACAGTTGCCGTTGGGATCGGTCAGGCTGACATAGCCGCTGATCGACGTCGATTTCAACTCGCCGAAATCGTATCGGACGCCGCGGTCGCCGGAGAGCAGATTGACTTGAGCATATCGATCGTTGTGTTGAATTCCGCGAACCACTCCTCCCACGTTACCGATTGATTCTTTTCCATCAATGTAACCGGACAGAGGGTTTTGACCTTCGGGATACTGATTGATCTCGATGATCTCATACACTCCCGGCGGCAATCCTTCCACCGAATAGAATCCCTCTGCATTGGTGCGGACAAAGATCGGCGAAGTGCTTCCCCACGGATCGTTGCCGTGATGGAACGGCGAGCCGACGCGCGTGACCTGAATCAGCACATTGGCGATTCCGTGTTCGCCCGAATCAAAGATGCCGTTGTCGTTCTGGTCGTGCCAGACGTAGCCCGACAGTGCGGCAGGTTTGATTTCAGCAAAATCGTAGTTGATCGCATGCATGCCTCCCAACGGAATCGAAATCGTCGTCAGGATATTGGGCTGACCATCATTCGTCTGAGAGATATTTCCGCCATGCGAGCCGACGACGGCTCCCACATTAATGTAGTCCTCAGGTTGACTTTCGATCAACCGATAGGTGCCGGGCTTCAGATTCAGCTCAAGCCCGAACTTGTAAGCCCCCTGATCATTGGTCGTCGTCGTGGCGACGTTGACGTACTGGCCGGTGGTCTCGTCAAGCTTCTGTAACGTAATGGTGACGTTGGCGATACCGTGTTCGCTGCCGTCAAAATTGAGGTTGGCATTCTCATCGTGATAGACCGTACCGGCAATCGTGATCGGTTTGGGGGTCAGTTGATAGACATCGATCGCTCCGGCCGTACGGTTTGCCTGTTGATTCCAGTTGTCTGGGTTCAGGTCCAGTGTACCGCCGGCGCGCGTTCCACCTTCGGCGAACAAGACATCGTAATCATCGAAGAAGGTCCCCGACCATTGACGCTGAATAAAGTTTTCGCTGTGCTGGACGTCGATTTCGACTTGTTGGCGCGTAAACGTATAGTGAGCGTCCTCGAAGACTGCACCGAAGGCCGTGCCTTCGATCTCAACACCCGAGACAATCATGTCGGGGCGAAGATTTTCCATCTCATCGACGTCAATCGTGAACGCGAAAACGTCGCCGGCTTCAAAATTCTTCAGATTGACGGTCAGCACCAGACCATCTTCAGAGACTTCAAAGCCGAGGATATCGCTCGCCGTGATCCCGACGCTGCTGGCGGCATCAAAACGGAACGGAAAATAGCCACCGGCACCGATGCCGTTGGTGTCAAAGAAAATATCTCCGAAGTCCCGCACGCCATTGCTGTTGAGATCACCATTGAGCGTGAACTGAGTCAGTTGAGTGGTTGCCGATCCGCCCTCAAAGGTGACTTCAAAGTAGTCCGGTTGTGTGTCGAGACCACCGTCCCCTTCGCGGTACGTAATTCCCGCGACGACCGGATTGGCCGACAACACCCGCCGCTCTTCCATCACCTCGATGTAGCAGCGGCGAAGCATTTCCTGTTTTTGCTTGTTGTCGTCCGAAGATTTTGATCCTAGAACACGGTCTGCGATTTTTCTGAGAATGCCCAAGGCTTTTACCTCCATGTAAATGCCGCTGTGATTGAGTGATTTAGGTTTTGTGTGGAAGTGCGGTTTCAACCGTGAAGACAGACGGGGACGCCTATCCCACTTGCGGTTTGACAGACGGGGACGTCTATCCCACTTAGGTTTCTACTTGAACGAGGGACTCCAGCCGTTCGTGCCCCGGTCCGTGGTGCGTTCTTGAACTCCGCCAAGCTTGCCGACGTTCCAGATCCGGACTTGAGTGTCGAAACTGCCCGAAATGAGATGACCTTGGCCATAGGCCAGACTCGAAACCGTTCCGGTATGACCTTTCAGAATTCCGACCTCCTGCAAGTTGTCGATCTGCCAGATGTGGATCAGGTTGTCGGATCCCGCCGTCGCCAGCCAGTTTTCATCGAGCAACACCACGGCAAACAGTTTGGCGGCATGGCGTGGAAGATGTCGACTCGATTCGGGCTGGCGAGGATCGGTAATCCGCACGTACTGGTCGTCGCTGGCACTGATGATTTGATTGCGCTCATTGAATTCAATCGAACGCACACGCTGCGAGTGGACTTTGAATTTGCTAACTTCGGTCAGGCCGGCCGTTTCCCAAACGCGAATCGAACCGCATCGCCCGCCCGCCGCGAGCAACTGTCCATCGCGTGAATAAGCCACGGCGTGCATGTCGCGACAGGGGCTGGGCAATTCACCGATCAGCTTTCCGCTCACTACCTCATAGATGCGGAGCTTCCCACAGAACCCGACCGTTGAAATCAGGCTTCCATCCGGCGAAAAAGCAAGTTGCACAATGGCTTCGTCGTGCTTTTGGGTCAGCACAGGCTGATCGAGCGCGTTGATATCCCACAGCAACAAATACCCATCGTTGCCAGCGGTTGCCAATCGCGTTCCATCGGGAGAAAAGGTGCAGCTCTTGACCCAATCTTTATGTTGTTTGATATGTTTCAGGTAGGCTTGTGCTTGTCGGTCATATAGGCTGACCACATGGTCGTCGCCGACGAAGGCAATCAGGTTGCCGTTGGGCTCAACGCTGACTTCGGTAACAACCGGCGAGCGGTAGGCGTCATTATTGGGCAGCGTTTCCACCACAAAGGATTTCCATTTAAGGTCTTCAATGGGGGAAACACCCGGCAAAAGCAGTGCTTGACTTCCTGACACGACGCTCGTTCCAGCCATAGCGAATCCAGCGGCAATTGCGTTCAGAAAGTCACGACGGAGCAACATGTTTTTCTCCTGAAAAGTAAGGGTCTATCAGCGGGCGAATGCCTCTTGCATCGAACCGGGATTCGGCGAGATGAGGATTCGACTTAATCAATATCGGAAGGGCCAGCGATGCCCGTCAGTCAATTTTTATGCAACCGACAGAGTCGATAGCTAGCAAGGTTGCGTGTCGCTAGCGGGTTGCAGCATGGAATTCGTTCCGCTCTACTTTCGAATGGTCCTCAAATAAATCCCAGGCTTTCGCAATGTCTATCACAACCCGAAGCGTAAGCGAGGAGATTGCTTGGTTTGCCCCTCGCTGACGCGTCGGGTTACGATGACAATACCAAATTATAAATGCCAACTAATTTGTTAAATATTTAACAAAACTGATTTGCAACCGCCAATGAAGTGAACGGAATAAATTCCGTACTACGCATGTCCTTTCTCCGATCTTGGAAACTTGTCCTTTGGCGACAGCACCAACCGATGGCGGCGATGTTGGTGGTGGCTGGCCTGATCGGCATCACGCTCTATTTCGGAATTCAGTGGATACAGAATGGCTTGGTGGACATTGATGATGTCTCAAAACGTTCCGCTCAGTACCAAGTCAACGTGAACGAGGCTCAGTGGTTCGAATTCATCAATCTACCTGGAATTGGCGAAACGCTTGCCAAAGCGATTGTCGAACACCGCGAAGTCAATGGCCCCTTTCAATCCCACGAAGAAATCACAAACGTATCAGGCATCGCCGAAGGCAAACTCAGGCAAATCAAGCCGTTTTTATTGCCAATCCCCAATTCGGATTGAAAGCCTACTTGCTCGAGAACTAAAATGGAGAACTTCGGCTGCAGATTAGACAGAAAGATCAAACGCAGAAAAATTACGACAGGAAAGATTCGGGGTTCGGGATGAAGGAACGCTAATCCTCGCTAATCGTCACTAATATGGTTTTCCAGTTCTTCCCCAACTCGCAACCTCCAATCCTCCATCTTTCTGCGTTCAATCTTTCTGCCTGACTTCTGACCTCCGACCTCTGAAAAAATGTTCCAACTCCACTCCCCTTTCCAGCCCGGCGGCGACCAACCTCAGGCGATCGAAACGCTTGTGAGCCAACTGAAGGCTGGCAAGCGTCATCAGGTATTGATGGGAGTCACGGGGTCCGGCAAGACGTTTACCATGGCTAACGTCATCCAACAAATGCAGCGACCGACGCTGGTCATTTCGCACAACAAAACGCTGGCCGCTCAACTTTATTCGGAGTTCAAGGAATTTTTCCCTCACAACGCCGTCCACTACTTCGTTTCCTATTACGATTACTACCAGCCGGAAGCCTACATCCCTCAACGCGACATCTACATCGAGAAAGATGCTTCGATCAACGAAGACATCGACCGGTTGCGATTGGCCACCACCAGTTCGCTGGTCAGTCGCAAAGATGTCATCATCGTCGCCAGTGTTTCAAGTATTTACGGACTGGGATCGCCGGAAGACTACCGGTCGATGATGGTGGCCGTCGGCCGTGGGGCGATCATCGACCGCGACCAAATGTTGACGCAGTTTGTCGAAATTCAGTACCAGCGAAATGATATCGAGTTTGCGCGTTCCACCTTTCGGGTGCGAGGCGACACGGTTGAGATCTGGCCAAGCTACGAAGAATTTGCTTATCGAATCGAATTTTGGGGCGACGAAGTCGAGCAGATCAGCATCATCAACCCACTGACCGGCGAAGTGATTTCACAGTTGGATCAGGTGTTCATCTATCCGGCCAAGCACTTTGTGACTTCCCAGCACCGCATCGCCGAAGCGGTGAAACGCATTCGCGTGGAACTCGCGGGACAATTGGAGCATTTTCAGCAAGAAGGCAAACTTCTGGAGGCCCAACGGCTCAACGCGCGGACACGCTACGATATCGAAATGCTGGAACACATCGGGTTCTGTCCGGGTGTCGAGAACTACAGCCGGCATATTGCCGGTCGAGCGGCAGGTGAAGAGCCGGAGACGTTGTACAATTTCTTCCCGAAGGATTTTTTGCTGTTCATCGACGAGTCGCATGTCACGGTATCGCAGATCCGTGCGATGTATGCCGGCGACCGCAGCCGCAAGGATACACTGGTCTCTCACGGCTTCCGCCTCCCGAGTGCGCTCGACAATCGACCACTCAAATTTGAGGAATGGGAAAACCGAATCCATCAGGTGGTCTATGTTTCCGCGACGCCCAACGACTATGAACTGGAGAAAACGGGTGGTGAAGTGGTTGAACAGGTCATTCGTCCGACCGGCTTGCTTGATCCCGTGATCGAAGTCGTCCCCGCCAGCGGGCAGATTGCTCATCTGCTCACCGAGATCAAAGCCCGTCAGGCGGTGGGCGAGCGTGTGCTGGTGACGGCCCTGACCAAGCGGCTGGCCGAAGACCTTGCGACCTGGCTTTGTGACAACGGTGTACCGACCAAGTGGATGCACAGCGAACTGGACGCTTTCGAACGTGTCGAGCACATTAACGAACTGCGCCAAGGCAGAATTCAGACCATCGTCGGCGTGAACTTGCTGCGTGAAGGGCTCGATATGCCAGAGGTTTCGCTGGTCGCGATTCTCGACGCAGACAAGGAAGGATTTTTGAGAAGCGAGACTTCGCTGATTCAAACGATTGGCCGTTCCGCGCGGAATGTAAATGCAAAAGTCATTCTCTATGCGGACAAAATGACCGAAGCGATGAAGAACGCCATTCAGGAAACCCAGCGGCGGCGGCTGTTACAGGAAGAATTCAATCGCCAGCACAACATCACTCCCCGAACCGTGGCCAAACCAATCTCGGCGGGCATCAATTCCGACCTGCGTGCCCGTCGCAAGGCCACCGAGGCAGCGCTTGCGACGCAAGATTCGATCGTGATTACCGACACCATGATCTCGGAGTTGCAAACGGAGATGCTCGAAGCGGCGGAAGCACTCGAATTCGAGAAAGCCACGGCACTGCGCGACCGGATTCAATTGCTGCAACAACATTTGGGCGAACCCTTGGCCGCCGTCGAAGCCGCGCGTCCGCTTTCCAAAAAAGGCGGAGGGCGACGGGGAAAATCTCAGCGAACCACCAAGGTTCCACGGTCAAAAAAGCAGAAGTAACACCGGGACTGGATACAAAATCCCCATCGGGGTAAAATGGATAAGCGGTTGCAGACACGTTTAGCCGCAAGCCGAAGCCGACCTCCAGTTGCGTACACCTTCTGCATGAAGCCGATCCGTGAATGATGAAGGCTTGGAAGATCGAAGGGTGGTCGGCGCAGGCGCGTCGGGTTAGATTAGCCGCAAGCCGAAGCCGACCTCCAGTTGCGTACACCTTCTGCATGAAGCCGATCCGTGAATGATGAAGGCTTGGAACATCGAAGGGTGGTCGGCGCAGGCGCGTCGGGTTAGATGCAGTTGCTTCAATCGTGATGAAAACAACTGAGGATAAGATACTGCCACGCGCCTTTGGGGGTTGCCGGTTAAGTGAATGCAATACTAAACTACTTTTTTGCGGCAACCCCCGAGGGCTTGCGGCTAAACATTGTTAAATTTCCATAAGGTCGCCAGCCTGGTTCGATCGATTCTGCTACCTAAGGACCCCAAGCCATGTCACTTCACGAAGATACCGTTCGCGAAGCCCTAAAAAAAGTTATCGATCCCGAGTTGTTTATCAACATCGTGGATCTCGGTTTAATTTACAATATTGAGGTCGGACCGGCGGAAAACGAACCGGATCGGTACAACATACAGATCGAAATGACCATGACCAGCCCCATGTGTCCTGCCGGCCCCCAACTGGTGGCGGAAACCAGAAAATATGCAGGTGAGCTGGATGGAGTCGAAGAAGTCGAAGTGAAGGTGGTGATGGATCCACCGTGGACCCAGGACATGATGACCGATGACGCCCGCGACCAATTGGGAATTTTTTAATTTAAGTTTGGAGAAGCCATGAGTTCCACGATCGAAAAAAATCCTGCCCCCAACCGTACTCCCTCCACCGACCCACTTCGATTGATCGACGTTGACTACGTTCAATTCTATGTTGGCAATGCCAAACAAGCGGCTTACTTCTACGCCAATCAGTTCGGTTTTGAAATCGAACAAGTTTCCGACTTGACATCGGGGGTCCGCGACGCAGCCACTTATTTGTTGACACAGGGCAATATTCGTTTCTTGCTGACCTGCGGCCTGAACACCGAACATGAGGCGACCAAGGAAGTGGCCCTCTACGGGGACGGCATCAAGGACATTGCGTTCACGGTGGACGACGCGGTGATGGCTTATGAACAGGCGATCAAAAATGGCGCGGAATCGGCTTATGAACCGAGAGAACTATCGGACGAATCAGGCACCGTCGTTCGCGCCGGCATCAAAACGTTTGGCCGCGTGATTCACAGCTTCGTATCGCGAAGCGGCAGTTATGTTCGAGACCGGGCGATCGTCAAGGGCAATCGCTTTCTGCCGCAGTTCAACGTACTCGATGACCTGTCCATCAACGAGTACAACCGGCAACACCCGACCGGTCTATTTTACGTCGACCATTGCGTCGCGAACGTTGAACTGGGAAAAATGAATGAATGGGTTCAGTGGTACGAAGACATTTTAGGATTCAAATTATTCAAGCACTTTGATGACAAGGATATTTCGACTGAGTATTCGTCGCTGATGTCCAAGGTCATGGATTCGGGCCGCGAACTGATCAAGATCCCGATTAACGAACCGGCTGCAGGACGACGAAAAAGCCAGATCGAGGAGTATCTCGACTGGCACAACAACACACCCGGTATTCAGCATCTTGCATTGCTGACGCGAGATGAAATCAATACCGTGGATCAGCTTCGCAAACGTGGGGTCGATTTTCTGAATATTCCCGACTCCTACTACGACATTGTATGGGACGCCGTCGGAGAAATCGCCGAGGACAACCAGGCCGTTGAGGATCTGCGACTGTTGGTCGATCGCGATGACAAAGGTTATCTGTTGCAGATTTTTACCAAGCCCCTGCAGGATCGCCCGACACTGTTTTTCGAAATCATCTGCCGCCGCGGCAGCGAATCATTCGG
This sequence comes from uncultured Pirellulaceae bacterium, assembly GCA_964414815.1. Lineage (GTDB taxonomy): Bacteria > Planctomycetota > Planctomycetia > Pirellulales > Pirellulaceae > Mariniblastus. Next base: position 13,327 of record CAYPXY010000044.1, read on the forward strand.
CAAAGGCAATTTCAAAGCGCTGTTCGAGTCACTGGAACTCGAACAAGCGAAACGCGGAAATCTGTAAGGCGACCAGCAGGTAAAACGTACCCTAGTGTAGGTGAGTCTCTCCGAGACTCGCAACTCAGCACCCGGGAAACTACAATACTGTTTGGGTAAACGTTTACCTGACGATCGCCTAAACTACTGTTTTGGCTCGACTGAAAAATAGCCTCCACCGAATCCTCCCATACCGCCGCCCATTCCCCCCATGCCACCGGGAAGGTTGCGAGTTTCCGAATCGCCATCTTCGATTCGGGAAATCAGCTTGGTAATTTTTGTGTGAACCGATTGTCGTTGGTGAATCGCCAACACTTTTTTCGCCACCGCAACCTGAACGGTTTGTCCGTCCGACTTGAAGACCTGGATCTCGGTGCGGGATTCAAGAATCCTGATCGTGCCTACGGCGGATTCTTTGCCGCTCGATGTCCATGAGTCTGGCTCGACCAGCAACTGAATCTCGGAGACGAGACTGCCCGCCATATTGGCATCGAGACGATAGTATAACGTCTTTTCCGGATCGGCCTCCGGATCGGCTTGCCGAATTCTCGACGTTCGCAATGCAAACCGGTACTTCTCCAGCAAGTCCAGCAACTCGGTATGGGTGCCAAGGCTGGCCCAAACAACGACCGTTCCCGGCTTGGCAAATCGCAGCACGGAGGCTCCGCCGTCGCCGGACCAAATGTCCGGCATTTGCGACGTGACGGCATCGGAAAGTGCGTACGACTCGTCGTCGTTGGCACACAGGTCGCGAACATCGTACACTCCCGCGATATGCTGGGCCCGAGCCCGATCCTCATCCGTGATCCACAGCACTCCGTCGCGAATGGTCCACGTCAGTCCAAGCTCTTTCAACAGATGATCCAACACCCGCTCGAGTGGCAGGTCCTCTACCTGAAGCGTCACAGGATGACGCTCGCGAACCCCTTCGGTTCGAAGTCCCGTTTGATCGAGCCGAATATCAGCGTTGGATAATCTGGCCAACTCACGGACCACTTCATTCAAGGGAGTCGCTTGAAACCGAAACGACACGGGCTCCGACAATCGGCTTCTCAATTCAACGTTGACCGACGGCGTATCGACAAAGGTTTGACGACCATGCTGCTTCAGCGCGGCCAACAATCCCTGAACCTTTCGATGAATCGAACCTGTATTGCGGATGAACAACACATCCCCCACCAGATTGAGCCGCCCATTGCCTCCCTCAAAATCCCAGCTCTCCGGTGCAATAGCTCCTTCGATCAGCGATTCGATTTCGTCCGCCTGGTATTTCTCATCGAGCAATTCTCCCAAATGATACGGTGCCGTATAGGTTCGCTCATCGACGATCTTGCGTGCCGTCAGATAGATTGTTCCATCCTCGACATACCAACCGATCCCTAAAAGGCCAAGCCGATCCAACAGAAAATAAAGCGGTGCCTCCTGCAGCGAATCCGTCACCATGATTTCATCCCCGAAATTTCCTTCCTTTTCGAGTTCCGCTTTGCGAACCACCACCGTCAATCCGTGTTCCTTGCGCAGCCACTCAACCACCTCATCGAGCGCGGTTGAACGAAACTCAACCGTCGCCCGGGCCACAAGTTTCTCCGGCAAAAATTTGCCTGGATCGATGAACCGAGGCTCGTCCGGAATTTCCGGCAGCTTGGGCTTGTCGTCGACGGCGTCGTCGCTCGATGATGAAACATTGGCCGCAGGTTGATCCTGACAAACCGAAGCATACGAAATCGTGACGGTGGGCATCACAAGCATCAAGCCGGAAAATACAACTCCGGCCTTTACTCTCAAGCCATGAAGAGAGAGATGATGAAGAGCCCGACCATGAAGGGGCTGACGCGTCCGATACGATCCACTGCAAAAACGAAGGAACGATAGAGACAGAAATCTGGACATAGAAGTACTTTCAGAAGTTTAGAGTGTCGAAGAACCTTGCCCAGGTTCTCTATCGTAGCTGAAAGATGCCAAAAAGCAAGCAGATCCGCAAATCCAGAGTTCCGGAAATCCCATTGATTTCGAAAGTCAAAAATATCGATTACCGGAACAAATTCGTCAGATACTCCATCGCCAGCGAACATTGCTCGCGCGCGTTCTCACCTGGCTCACGGTCAACCGTCAAATAGCCTGAATAGTGATGCTCTTCCAGGATGCCCAGCAGTCCAGGCCAATCGACACTTCCGCGTCCCAGTTGCACTTCCGTCCCGCGATCCCGCGATAACTCGGAAACGGCATCCCGCGCGCGAAAACTTCGGACGTATTGGCCCAGCCCCTTCATCGCCGCGACTTCGCTGTGGCCATGAATCACAAAATCACCCGGATCAAAATCAACGTGCAGTGAATGGGGCGGCAGCGACTCAATCAATCCTTTCAAACGTTCGCCCGAATCCTTTTCGGTTCTCGCGGCAAGCCATGCACCCGACTTTTGGCTGTAGTTTCCCAAATCGGTCAACGCCTGAATCATGGTTGTCCATGATTCGGACTCGGTTTCAGCAGGAATCCGCCCGACACGGGTAACTACCAGGCTCGCCCCCAGATCGTAAGCCATCGTCATCGCCGACTTGAGCGCATCGATTCGCCGGTCGAGATCATCCACCACACTCAGGCCGCGTCGCGTCGGAAAATAGACGGACGAAACGCACAGCTTCAAGTCGGACAGAATCTTCTTCAAATCCCTCACAGCGGTGCGGCTCATTTCCTGCGGCCGGATTTCCGTACGGCCATTGATTTCGACTGCTTCAGCGCCCATCTCGTGTGCGGCAATCAATGCGTTCCGAAAGGGAAGCCCCAAGCATTCCAGCCGAACCGATTTTTTTAGTTGAAGCATATCGTGATGTTTCCTCGCCAATCCCCGTCAATCCTGCAAACCATTTGGAAGAACCGTTACCCATCAGGCAGTCGTTGACTCCAGCAGCTCCTTGATGATAATAAATCAATCGATACCTCTCAACCATCCGATCAGAACATTCCGATTTGAGCGAACGAAAGAATCGCTCCTGATACGCATTGCAATTCGGACTACGAGCCGGTATTCGCACCGACTCAATACCCTACTGTTCAAGGAGGCCGTGCGGTTTAGTTTAGCCGGGAAACGCACCGAAGGTGCATGGCCTGGGGCAAACTCGCGCAGCGAGTGCCGCCCCAGGTTAGAGATGTTAAACTCATTGCACGCTGAAGGCGTGCGGCCAGGCCTGCCGAACGCCTTCAGCGTGCTTGTGGGCGAGCGGATCGCTTTCCCAGGGCGACGTCCGCTTCGCGAACTTGCCCTGGGCTGCCCTGCCCAAGCCTTTCAGGCTACTTGTCTCTGTCCGTCTACTTCCAAAAACTCGAAAGAAATGCGACACGAAAGCCGCACGACCTCCAAGGATCGAATGAAAGCCTTCGCTGAACTTGGTATCGCCCCCCAATCGCGAAGCGATGACATTCAGTAGCCTTGTGGCGCCAGCCCAAGGTGATCGCGCCCAACCTTTTTTTCTATTCCCGTTTTTCAAATCGCGAAGCGATGACATTCATTGGCGTCATGAGTTGCGAGTCGCTCCAGGCGTAGGTCATTCGCTTCGTATGTCATCGCTTCGCGATTCCGCAAATGGAGGAGGGGACTTCCTACCTCGGACTTCCGTCACGAGGCTACTGAATTTCGTTGCTCCGCAACTGATTGTTCGTCGACGACGACAAGGTTGCGTCTCGTTTTCATCCGCAGCACCCTCCCTCTGCCTGATTGGGTTACAATGAAACGAACTGAAACTGAACAGTGAACTTCTGAACTTGAAATGAGTCGATTCCGATCACCGCCCGCCAAACGAACATGGCGTTCTGGCTAAATCTCAACCACGACCGACAGCGGCACTCGCACAGACAAGTTTTTTATTGCACTGGGACCCTAAGTCTAAGAAGTGGAACGAGTTTACGTCGCAGATTTCATCTGCAGCAGCAGAAGCTGCCAAGCAAGGCAAGAAGTTCGTGCTTGTCACAAATGTTAAGCCGCCACCAGAGGTTATCAACTGGTTGGCAAAGCGGGGAATACCATGGGAGTTAATTCCTTAAAATGTCAAAATCTGTATCTTTAACAATTCATGGCGTCTTTAGCGGAGCATCGCAAAGTGAGTCGCTTATGAACGCACTTCGTTTTGCGCCTGTAGTGCTTACGGTGGATGGGCATATAAATGCTTTTGTTGCCACAGAAGATGGGAGAGAGGTGCGTTCTATCGAAATTGAGGAAAATCTAGCTTACGATCATGCTGCAGAGCTTTTTAGCACTAACCAAATCGCGTCACTTGATGTCGGAGTCGTCGTGGAGGAGCATGAGTATCGTTTTAACTGCGACCCAACTTACGAGGGGCAGTTAGAAATTGTCGTGCTTGGAAGTTTCAGAAAACTACAAGATGGGATGATTGATTTCAACTGGTACTACAACTTGTGGTCACATCTACTTCGCAACGATTTAACAACTACTGGAGTAGAATTCAGCGTGTTTGATTAGGCCCGTAGGGTCAAAAAATTCAGACGAAACATTCCGGGTTTGGCCTGATCATAGTTGGCCCAGGAACTTCCGAAAAATCGGCTCTTCCATTTCACAACCTGATCGCGAAGAACATCCTGATCAATGGCGGTCTGAACCATTGGATGTTGAGCCAACGATCCAGTATCAGCGTAGACCACCCAGTCGCAGCTTCCGAGACTTCGTATCGCGCGCCCCGAATCTGCTTACCAGCCGAGTCTTTCAGTACCAGCGTTACCTTGACGAGATATCGCTTCTCAGCGAACACCTTCAGGTCAGATATAACGCTGGCCACGCTCTCCCGCGTTCGCAATCCAGTGGATTGAGCCATCATTGAAAAATCGGCGGCGAAGTTATCGACAACCTTTCGGATGTCGACCGCCGTGAATGTTGTTGATTGGGTGCCAGTTGAACTCATGAGTCTAGTCCTCGTCTACCGTAAATGATCGGCCCATCAGCTCTTTCCAATAGTCGAGCGTATCGCCCTTGCCATTCGCCCAGCTTGCAGTCTCGATAGTTTCCCACCTTCGTTTTGAGGACCAACTTTCCTGCGACCAAAAACTCACCGGATCGTCTATAACCCGCATTGCCCCTCTTCTGGGGATAACAGCGGCCCATGTCCAGGGAATGGCTAATCCTGTCAGTCATGAAAACTCCAGAAACCGCTAGCGTTACGTCTCGTATGGTCGAGAGACGTTCTTTCAGGCCACCCGTCGCATTCCCGTTGTTCGCCAATCGAACATAAAAGCCAAGTCCTTGAAAAATAGTTCCGATAGTGCCATAATGGGATGTGTGGAGACAGAAGACGGAGGAGCACTTCCCCGGCACCGCCTGAACACAGTTTTGGGCCACAAACAGGGAGAAAAGCCATGAATATCGACCAAATGACCTTGGCCTCCAGGCTCAAGGATGCACGAATTGCAGCCAGTTTCACTCAGGAGCAAGTTGCCAAAGCTTTGGACCTGCCTCGGACTGCCATTGTTCAGTCTGAATCGGGAAATCGCGCCGTGAGTACGCTCGAACTGGCGAAACTCGCTCAACTCTACGGGCGACCGATCGCCAGCTTTTTCGCGGAAGCTTCTGCACCAGAAGAAGACGTGCTTATCGCTCTGTTTCGCGCTGCTCAGGTCGAAGGGCAGGATATGCCCTGGCAATCTGAAGTGTCGCGTTATCTGGGGATCTGTCGCGCCGGGGTCGAGCTGGAGCATCTTCTCGATCGCCCTCCGCACATCGGACCTCCGTCGTACGACCTGCCACAGCCTCGAAATGTCATGGAGGCGGTTGAGCAAGGCAATTTCGTTGCGGAACAAGAGCGTCGCCGTCTGGCGTTGGGGCACAATCCAATTCCCGATATGTCGGACCTGATCAACAGTCAGAACATCTGGGCCTCAGGAGCCGAGCTTCCTGACGATATGTCCGGGCTGTTCCTCAACCACTCCTCGATCGGATTGTTCATTCTAGTGAACTTCGGGCACCCGCGTGCGCGCAAGCGATTCTCATATGCACACGAATACGCCCACGCTTTACTCGATCGACAAGACTCCGCAACCGTCTCGCGGGAAGATAACCGGCGCAAGCTCCCCGAAGTTCGAGCCAATGCCTTTGCTGCCGTGTTACTGCTTCCACGCTCTGGTGTGTGGGCCTTCTTAAATTCGCGATTCAAAGCGGGACCGAGTCTCATTGAGCAGACGGTCTACGATCCTACCGCCGAGCAGAACGCCGAAGAGGTACGCGCCTCGCGACGAGCTGCCCCACGTTCTCAGGTATTGACCTATGAAGACATTGCGGCGCTCGCCCATCACTTTGGCGTCAGCTATCAGGCGGCACTGTTCCGCTTGAAGAGCTTGTCCATCGTCAACGATGCCGACTTCACCGAACTGCGGGACAAGGAGCATTTCGGCAAGCAGTTCCTGGACCTGCTCCAAGTGCTGGTCGATCTGGAGGGGCATGACGAACGAAAGCCTGACCGGGAGATCGTCAGTCAGGTTGTTCACCTGGCATTGGAAGCCTTTCGACGGGAGGAGATCTCCAAAGGCAAATTGCGAGACCTCAGCACACTGCTGAATTTCTCGGCGAAGGATTTGGTCATGTTGGCGGAGGCCGCATAGCGTCGCCCAGCCTCACGGATGAAACTTGATGAGCGAAATCGTCGTTATCACGGACACGAGCGTCCTGATCAATTTTCTTGTCCTCGACCGGACAGAATTGTTGGCACGCCTCCCGAATCATCGCTTCGTCGTTACTGACCACGTTCGCGCCGAAGTGACCGCCCATTTCACGGAGCAGTTGGAACGATTGGAAGCAGCCTTTGCCGCTGGCACCTTGGAAGAGATTCGCGTCACCGATTTACAGGAGGTGCAGCTCTTCGCCCAGTTCACAGCGACGGGCCTGGGTGTCGGAGAATGCTCCGCGATCGCAGTGGCTGCGCATCGCAAACTCGCTTTGGCGATTGACGACAAGCGGGCAGTGAGAAAACTCACGAGCGCTGGCCTCAATCTGACGATTCATTCCACCGAGTCGATTGTCGTGCTTCTCATCCAGCATTCCGTGCTGGCAATCGCCGAAGCAGACGCCATGAAGCAGGACTGGGAACAGAATCATCGATTCCGATTGGCGTTTACCAGCTTCGCAGAGCGACTTCCGCAAACGCCCTGAGCATCACCTCACACGCTCGCCTCAAGTACACCTCTGCTCTCCGGCACTTCTCATTATACCACGGCATCAAGGTCCGCTCTCGCCTGCGGCGTTCGCTGCTGCTTGGCCTTGCGGCCAAGACTCCACCTTGACTTGCCGTGAAACCATTTCGGTCCGGCCAGTAGCTCACGCTGAAGGCCGAAATCGAAGAACGAATCAACACGGAGGTGCATCATCATGACGATGACAACGAATGCTCATTACGACGATATTTACATTCGCGAAGTGCGAGCGACGTACCACTTGACCAGTCAGAAAGTATTTCCGGTCGGTGGGCCTGAAGAAGCAGCGGAGTTCATTCGTAGTGTACTGACGGATAATTCGAGAGAGCATTTTGTCGCTTTATACCTTGATGGCAGGCATCGAGTTGCAAGCTATTCGCTCGTCGCGATCGGAACCGCAAATAGCTGCCCGGTGCATCCATGGGAAATCTTGTAGAGGGCGATTCTTTGCGGAGCTGTTTCGCTGATCGTTGCGCACAATCACCCATCCGAGGATTTGACTCCAAGCAAAGAGGATTTGGCGTTCACCAATCGACTGCGTGAAGCATGTGACATCATCGGGATTCAGCTTCTCGATCATCTTATCGTTTCTAGCGCAGATCAACACTCAATCATCCACGGGTAAGCGTTGCAGTATGCGAATCGCTGTGGGAGAACGCTCGTGCATTGCGCTCAGTCGTTTCTCCTTAACGACGCACCAAGCAGAATCGGCATGTCAGTCGCCAAATGCACGAAGCGGGCGGAACGTACTGAATCCTCTCGACCGCAACGAAATTTTGCTCGATAGCGATTTGATTCAGAACGTTCGCGCCTGACAGCATTCACTTGCCTCACCCGGTTGCTCGTCAAGGACGGAGCCTTGACCACCAACCGAGTGAGGTACGCACGAGAAGTTCGCTCAGAACCCCTCCGGAATCGGCCAACAAAGCCTCAAAAGCGTAGAGTTGATGCCACGCCAGAAGCACTTCGCTACTGGTTGTTGCGTCTACTCTTACCGTTCGCTTTTCTAACTGCCCTTGACAATCGAGTTGCACCAGAGGATATTCACCTTAAAGGGTGAATGTAATGGCCTCGGCTCTTGAAAAACGACTCGATCGCACGTTGACGGCTCTCGCTGATCCGACACGTCGGGCCATTTTGCGCCGATTGTCGCGCGGTGAGACAAGAGTGACCGACATTGCAAAGCCGTTCGATATTTCGCTGAACTCTGTTTCGAAACATATCCAGGTGTTGGAGCGGGCAAAGCTGGTGACTCGACGGCGAGCAGGTCGGGAGCATTGGCTATCGTTTAATCGGCAACCGCTTGATGAAGCGGCTGCCTGGATCGAAGCACAACGAACATTTTGGAATGAGCGGCTGGATGCTTTGGAACGAGAACTGAATAAACCAGACGAGTGAGAGCTGACGATGGACGAATACGACAAAGTAACTTCCAAAGATACGGTGCGCATCGAGCGTCTGTTACCGGGACCGATTGAACGAGTGTGGGAATATCTCACCGATAGCGAGAAACGAGGAAAGTGGCTGGCATCGGGAGAAATGGAACTGCGTGTCGGAGGCAAGGTGCAACTCAACTTTTTGCATTCCAGCCTAACTCCGCATCAGGAGCCAATTCCAGAGCGGTTCAAGACGATGGAGTGTGGCCACGGCTTCGCAGGAGTCGTCACGCAATGCGATCCACCACGTTTGCTCGCTTACACTTGGGGCGGTGGCACGTCCGAAGTGAAGTTCGAGCTGACACCGCAAGGCAATAAAGTTTTGCTTGTCATCACCCACACCCGCCTGCGAGATCGGGGTGAGCAGATGCTTGTTGCTTCCGGTTGGCACACGCACCTCGGCATCTTGGAAGACAACTTGCTGGAACAGATGCCGCGTCCATTCTGGATCAGTTTACATGCAAAAGAATGCCGAGCTTTACAGCGTCGACGTCAACAACCTCGCACGCTGAGTTTAGTGCGAAGAATCGAATCATCACCAACCGATCAGAAGGAAGATTTCCATGCCAATCAAAAAAGACGATACCGGCAAGCGTTGGGTGGAGATGGAGCTTGTCGTTCCAGGCACGCCCGAGCAGGTATGGCAAGCGGTTGCGACCGGTAACGGCTATGCCGCATGGTTCACCAAGACGGACATCGAAGAGCGAGTCGGCGGTACCATCCTTTTCGATCTCGGCCCCTACGGAAGCTCCAAGGGAGAAGTGACCATATGGGAACCTCCTTCCCGATTCGGTTACATCGAGCGTGAATGGAACGAGGGAGCGCCGCCGGTAGAAACCGAGGTCAATGTAGCAAGCAGACCTGACGGGACGTGCCTGTTTCGCATGACCCATTCGCTGGTCGCTTCGACCGATGACTGGGACTCTTCACTGGAAGGCTTTGAAAAGGGTTGGCCTGGCTTCTTCGAGGTGCTGAATCTCTATCTTACGCATTTTGCAGGCAGCAAAGCGGCAGCGTTCCAGGCCATGACGGGCGTTGAGGCTTCGCAACTCGAAGTCTGGAAATGTCTCGTCGAAGCGTTGGGACTTGCTGGAGCGAACGTCGGCGAAGAACGAACGACACATGGGCCGGAGAAGTTACATGGAACAGTCGAGCGTGTGAAGCAAAGTGATCGGGAACGCTACGTTTTGCTACGGCTGGCATCCCCTACTCCCGGTGTCGCCCTGATTGGAACTTACAGCATGGGCCAAACAACCAATGCCAGCATCGTCCTCTACCTCTACGGTGATGATGCCTCTGACAAAGTCGAAGCCACGAAGGAGAAATGGGCGTCCTGGTTAGACGGACTATTGAATGTTCAAACCAATCCACGAGCTGCAACTTCAGAGCGATTGACATGACAAAATTTGCAGACCACGACGCCTACATTGCTGCCGCACCCGAGGCGTTTCGGCCGCTGTTGACTCAGCTTCGCAATCAGCTTGCCAAAGCCCTTCCCGACGCTGAGGAGTTGATCGCCTACGATATGCCTGGATTCGGTTTCGGAAAATCGATCATCGTGGGCTACGCAGCTTTCAGCAAACAATGTGGTCTCTACGTGAGCAAAGGAGCTATCGCCACCCACGCCGACGACATTGCTACCGCCGGACTCAAGGCCACCAAGACCGGAGTCACCTTTACTCCACAAAAGCCCATCCCTGACGAACTGGTTGAAAAACTCGCTGTTGCGTCGCGAAAAGAGCTTGGATTGTGACCGGGACGGTTCTCCACGCGGCGGGTGTTAACAAGGGATGAAACGATGAAGAGGCCCGCGGTTGAGGTTGCATTCTGCCGTTTACGACGGATTACCGTCGGGAGTTTCGACAGCGGACAACAAAACTGGATGGCGGATGGCACTCGCGAGACTCGCTGCACTGGTGAAAAGCGACAGGTGAAACATCGGCTAGTCGTGTGCCAGCAACGTCTCAAGCTTGTCGAACGAACCCGTCCAACCTTGAGTCATACCTGCTCTCTCGTCAATGAACGCATCGAGTTCTTCGCGCGTGATGTCGCCGTGCGGCTCCGAAGTGACCGTGACCCGCGTTCGCTCCGGCCCTTCTTCGGTCAAAACAACGGTGATGAGCAGCGTCTCAGGCCAGTTCGGCATCATGGGAGGACGCGACACGTTCTCGTACTCGTCGGCAAACTGCTGCGTATAGACAAGCGTTTGTGGTTTGTCGATTTTGAGGTACTCGCAGTGGCCGTAAAACTTCACCTGGCCGCCGTTGGTCATCATCCAGAAGGTGCGTTTGCCCGGCTCGATCGACGAGCGAAGGTACTCCATCGTGAACCCGGTCGGTGGCAACCACTGCGAGAGATGCTTCGGGTCGGCCCACATCTCGAACATCAAATCGATCGGCGCGTCGAAGCTCCGTGCGATCACGAACGTTTCCTTGCCCGTGGATGCTTTTTCAAGATACTCCGCCAAACGGTCCCATGTCGCGTTGCCACCCATCCGCTTAATATGCTTGCTGATTTCTTCCGCTGCTTCGGGAGTCGCAAGCGTCATCGTCATGTCCATCTGCGTTTTGCCGTCGGCGATTTCCGAGAACAGCACCGTCACGCGAAACAGCGGTGGTCGATCATCGTATCCGCCGTGGTCGTAGACCAGCTTCTTGTGTGTTTCGACCTCGTGATACAGGGTCTTGTTCGGATAGCCGGTGCCATCCGGCCCGTGCATCGTGTAGTGCCAGATACCACCCGGTCGCAACTCCTTGCTATGGGTGGTAAGGGTGAAACCACGTGGCCCCCACCACTGCACCACTTGTTCGGGATCGGTCCAAGCATCCCAAACATCTTCCACTGCGGCGTCGTAGGTTCGGATGATTCGAATCTCATTCGTTCTATTGCTTGCGACCATTTTTCTTCCCTTTTGCTTTCGGCTTGGAGGTAGCTTTCTTTTTCTTGGCGGTGACCGTTTTCAGATACTCATCGAGCCGGTCAAAGCTCTCTTCCCAGAGTTGTCGGTATTGCTGCATCCATTCATCGGCGTCGTGGAACGCTTCAGGGTTCAAGCGACATGGACGCCACTGCGCCTCGCGGCCTTTGGTGATCAGCCCAGCTCGTTCCAGCACTTTCAAGTGTTTCGTGACCGCTGGCAAGCTCATTTCATCGAGAAACGGTTGGGCGAGCTCCGACACATTGGCCTCCCCATCCGCAAGCCGTTCCAGCATCGCCCTTCGCGTCGGATCGGCGAGAGCCGCAAACGTCTGGCTAAGCGTATCGAGCATCGTATTGCACCTTTCGGTTAATTAACCAATCGGTTAATAATAAGCGGCGGTAGTTTGCAAGTCAATAGCTGATTTCGCGGGTGCCGAGTCTTATCCAGCCCGAATGCGGATCGTTTGTCATGGACCGTCCCTTTAACAAGGTGGGCTAGCCAGCACGCAAAGGTTAGAATTGGTTTCGGCAAAGCCGTTTTCGACGCAACGGAGATTCGACGCTTTCTGGACGAAACGGGACGCCTCAGTAGAGTAGAAATTGCATGAGGAAAACAATGAGAGACCGTCGCTTTGTTGCCGCTCATCGCGGCGGACTGCTGGATAAAGACAGCCATATCACTCTTGCTCGTTGGGCCGCTGATTGCGCCGATGAGGTGCAACACCTCTTCTCGCGATCCAGTGACGACGAACGGCCTAAACAAGCACTCGAAATTGCGCGATTGTGGGCCAGCGGTGAAGTAAAAACGGGCGTAGCGATGAAAGCTTCGGTGGCTTCTCATGCTGCTGCTCGCGAAGCAACTGATGAAGCCGCAACGGCTGCCGCTCGTGCGGCTGGTCACGCAGTTGCCACTGCACACGCCGCTGACCATAGCATGGGAGCTTTGCTGTATGCCCTTAAAGCTTTAGAGGCTGCCGGGTATGATTCGAGCGCAGAGCTACAGACGCGACTCGAACAGCTACCTGACCACCTCGCGGAGCTCGTTGAATCAGGGATTTCCCTCCGGCTACGGAAACTCGTAGCGGGTTATAACAAGCGACAAACGATGAAGAAACCATCCAAGAGCCCGCAAGATATGATGTCCGCCTTGGTTGATTCCATGCAAGAAAGAACGGGGCGAACATTGACGGAATGGGTGGTGCTAGTACAGTCAAGCGGAATAGATCCACTCGATCAGAATGCCGTGCGCCGCTGGTTGAAGAACGAACATGGTGTTTTCAAGAACTCTCAGTGGGCCATCGCCGATGCTGCCGCCCGAGCTGCTGGTTGGGAACGTCCGTCTGTCGAAGAATACATCGATCATCAATATGCCGGTCCCAAAGTTGTGTTGCGTCCGATCTTCGACCGTGTGCGTGAAATCGTCGAAGCCTTCGGTGAGGATGTTACTTTGGAAGGACGATCCACCTATATACCGTTTGTGAGACGGCGGCAGTTCATGGCAGTTGCAGCGGCGACTCGCGATCGAATCGACATCGGGTTGAGATATACAAAACCACCCGCCTCGAAACTTCTTGCGGTTGCAAAGGCACCGGGGCAGGCAACGCACAAACTGTCCCTCACTTCCCCGGATCAGATTACCAATCAAGTCGAACGACTGCTGCAAGCAGCCTACGACCAGAATGGATAGCTCTTGCGGAGCTGAACCGACATCGCGATCGTGGATCGATCCGGTAGTGGGCTTGTGCAATCGACCTTGCGAGACTACGGAACCGAGTTCGACGCCCACTGTTAGGCGCTTCAGCCACGAATCGTTTCCGAAAGTCTTGGCAAGACAGCATTCACTTGCCTCACCCGGTTGCTCGTCAAGGACGGAGCCTTGACCACCAACCGAGTGAGGCACGCACGAGAAGTTCGCTCAGAACCCCTCCGGAATCGAACAACAAAGCCTCTGGTTTGCAGGAGGCCGGAATGAGCCGGGGCATTGGTGGCAAGTAACTTCGCATCTGTCGGCTTCGTCATCCTTCATCCGTGCGGGGCCAAGGCTGCCGTTTGCCGACAACATGCAACGCCGTTGGGTGCTGAATCGTCGTCGCCGCCACAGCCAGAAGCCAGACATCATCCGAGAGATCATCGAGAGGGTCAGCCCCGGACCATATCTGGAGCTGTTTGGCAGACAAGAAATTCCTCACTCCCAATGGACCGTCCTCGGAGATCAAGTCGAACGCCGACTGTTCTGAATCGCGAAATTCCCTATGGCCACCCGTTCCTCCCGCAAAGCGACGCAACAAGAACGCCCCACGGCCACCATCGCCGTGCCGAGCGGTGCGCCAGCGTGGGTCACGCCAGAGTTGCTTGCTCACGCTAGTCGAGAAGCTCGCCGCCGAAGGCCGTCAGTTTCGCCCGTCGACACCGAAGTTCCCGCGAAGCTCGGTGCATAACATCCTCAAGGACCGGGCCTACATCGGTGAGATCGAGTATCGCGGTCAGTGGTATCCCGGCAAACAGGAACCGTTGGTCGATCGAGCCACCTGGGATCGCGTCCAAGGCTTGCTTGGTGGACACATCTACCAATCCCACGACATGACCTTTGCCGGTCAGCGAATGGTCTGCGGCCACTGTGGGCATCCAATCTCCGGTGAAACCAAATCGAAGATGACCAAAGCCGGGATGAAGCAATACAACTACTATCGTTGCGTGTACTACCACAAAGGGGATCACCCGAGAATTCGCGTTCGCGAAGCGGACCTTGATGCACAAGTGCTTGGCATCTTCGCCAAGATGCGAATCGACGACAAAGAAGTGTACGCCACCAAACGAACTCAACTCCGCGATCGGCTGGCTTCAATCAAGCTTCAGCGCGACGCTCTCGACCGCTCCCACGACGAAATTGCAGACCTGGCCAGCAGAGTTTTTGAACTTTCACAAACCCTTACCCAGAAATGGGTTACGGCAGATGTGTTTGAAAAACGTCGAATCCTCGAAATCGTGTTTTTGAACTGCACTCTCGTCGACGTAAGTCTAGTCCCCACAATAAGAAAGCCCTTCGACGTACTCGCCGAAGGGCTTGTTTCTAAAAATAGTCGGGGCGACAAGATTTGAACTTGCGACCTCTGCGTCCCGAACGCAGCGCTCTACCAGGCTGAGCCACGCCCCGCAATTCAAGAATGAAGTATGAAGGATGGGAAATGAAGTGTCAAGCAAGTCGCCAAGGATCAGGCTGCGGTGGCCGCAGTTTATGTGGCCGGGAAGCTCTTGCCCTATACTGGTGCGCCGTTGGAAAATCGTCGAGAACACTTGCAGCCAAACCTGAAACGATTTGGTAGGATAGCCAAAATTCGATTTTAAGGCGACCGCCAGGTAAAAGTTTACCCAAGCAGTATTGTGTTTCCCAGACGCTCAGTTGCGAGTCGCGGAGCGACTCGCCTACACTAGGGTACGTTTTTATCTGCCGGTCGCCTAAGGAGCAATTCAAGTGCCGAAAAAGCCATCCAGACTCTTTGGGCCAGCCATGCTGGTGACCGCCGCTTTTATAGGTCCGGGGACCGTACTGACCGCCAGTCGCGCTGGGGCACAGTATGGGTTTTCGTTGCTGTGGGCGGTCGCTTTTTCCACCCTGACTGCCATCATTCTCCAGGAAATGGCCGGGCGATTGGGGATCGTGACCGGTGGCGGATTGGCTCAGTCGATTCGCCGTTCGCTTTCGAACCCGGTCGCACGATGGGCTATTCTCGGTCTGGTGCTGGCCGCTATCCTGATTGGGAATGCTGCGTTCCAGACCGGAAACCTTCTGGGAGCCGCGTCCGGGATCGAATCCTTGTCCGATTCATCGTTGTCCGATTCATCGTTGTCCGATTCATCGTTGTCCGATTCATCGTCGACGGCCAGTAGAAACCCATCGGGACAAGTTCAATCCGCTGCGGCTCGATCCGATATGATTCAATCCACGACCACCGGCTTGCCGCCGAATTCCACGTCGGGCGTTTTCTCATTCTATCCGGGATTGGTCGGGTGGGTGCTGATCAACGCGGTCGTTGCCTGGGCGCTGATTATGACAGGCCACTTTGACTGGATTCGCCGAATCCTGACGTGGCTGGTCGGCGTGATGAGTGTCACCTTTTTTGCCTCCACCCTCATCGGCATGCCCAGCCTGGCGCAACTGCTTGCCGGATTGATTCCTACGATTCCGGAAGGAAGCGGCTGGTTGGTGGTTGGCTTAATCGGAACGACGGTGGTGCCCTACAATTTATTTTTGCACGCCAGTGCCACTTCCCAACGTTGGCCGGCTGATTCCGTAAGCAAAACCGCTGACAAGCAAAAGGCGGTCAAGGAATCCAGTCGCGATACCTGGATTTCGGTAGGACTGGGAGGCCTGATCACGGCCGCCATTCTGATCACGGCCGCGACCGCCTTCCATGTTGAACCCGCAGCCGAACCCTCCGCCGCCACGGCACAAACCTCGAGCGATGCTTCGTTCACCAAGGTCAGCGACATCGCGAGGCAACTCGAGCCAGCGCTGGGTTCCTGGGCCAGGATTCTGTTTGGTCTGGGGCTGTTTGCGGCGGGGTTCAGCAGCACCATCACCGCGCCGATTGCGGCGGCGTACACCGTGGCCGGTGCCATGGGATGGCCTGACAAGCTTTCGGACTGGCGATTGAAAATGGTGGCATCGTTCGTGTTGCTGTGCGGCGTTGTATTCTCCGTCGCGTTCGGTTCAAGTCCACAACAGGCGATCTTGATGGCTCAATCACTCAACGGTTTGTTGCTGCCCATCCTGGCCATCTTACTGGTCGTAATGATGAACCGTGTGCAGACCATGTTTCATTTTCGCAATCACGGATTGCAAAACAGTTTGGCAATTGCGGCGATCATCATGGTCACTGCGTTTGCCGTGCGGCAGTTGATCGATGCCTACGCCAAGTGGAATTCGTGACCGGCTCGCTAGCACTGGGGAGTTTAGCGAAAATTTTCAGAATTGCAGAATGAAATGACTTCACTTTTCCGATTCATATAGCTGTTGGCACCTTCAGGATGTAGTGTTTATGAGGAAAGTGCCAGCGGGCTGACAAACCAGGAAGGTTTGGGCCACGCCCCCAAGGACAATTTTTTTCCGTTAGGAGTTCAATTTAATGGCACAGAAGAAACCTACTGCCAAGACGACCACCAAGGCGACTCAATCTGCAAAAGCCGCTTCTGTCAAGTCAACACCAGCCAAGAAAGTCGTCGCCAAAGCCGCGACCGCCCCCAAGGCTTCAACCAAAGCCGTCAAGGCCCCGGCCGTCAAGGCCCCCAAAGCAACAACCTTGGTCGCCAAGGCAGCTTCGACAGTAACCAAAACAAAGGTGAACGCCGGAACGAGCAAGATTGCGGCTCCCAAGTTGGCCGCCAAGCGACCTGCAAAGGCCAAAGCAACCAAGATTTCCTAATCCTGGTTCGCTTGGTTCGGCTGCTTGCAGTCATTTGAATCAGGAAGAAGGTGCAACGAAAGTTGCACCTTTTTTTATTTGCTATCTCAGAAAGTCGATCAGCCGGACGGACGAAACCTGAGCCGTGATCGCATAAGTCAACTCCAGCAGCATCTGGTCATTGCGAAGCTTGAGAATCGTCTCGGCGACATCCGTTGATTGCACTTCGTTCAATTGCAATCCGGTTTCCAGTTGCATGTTTTCAATCGTGGAGCCCAGCCGCTGCAAGGCCAGCAGTGAAGCCGATTGCTGACCCACCGTGTCCAGTATCTTGTTCGACATCTGTTCCAGGTCGCCCAGGCGCCGGCCCAGCGAAGTTGCAAACTCTTGATTGCTCAGGTTCCGACTGCCGCGCAGGTCCTGGATCGTTTCGTAGATGACTTGAAACGCATTCGAAGTTCCTGGGAATTCGAGATAGTCATCGCCCGTCTTGTGGATGGACGACGCATCAATACGTGCAAAACGTTCCGAGGTTGAATCCACCACGGTTTGATCGTTGTTGAAGTCGATGGCTGTCGTCGTCAGTCCTCCATCAATGCTCAGCGTTCCGGTCGCCTGGAGATCGACATCGCCGCTGAAGCCCGGCTGGATAGAAGTCATGTTCACAAACACCCGCAGTCCGTCCGCACTGGTCACTTCGAGATTCGTGTCCGCGTTGGTGAAGGCGACTGGCGGGCCATCGTTAAGGGAAATCGTGCCCGCCGAGCCGTCGCCGCTCGTATCGACGATCCGTACGCAATGCGCTCCCATCGCCCCCATCACGGTATCTCCCTGAGCCGACGAGGTGCCCGGTTGAATCCCCGAACCTGCCGCATAAGTCGTCGCCAGATGACGTACCTGCAAGGTTGCGCGGCCGATCAGGTTGGATGTTCCCACCCCCGTCTTCGCACCCGTATGACTCATCATCACGGTTTCGCCTCGGCCCGCGGGCCCGAATACCTGATCTCCCGGATAAAACGTTTTGACAGAAACCGATTGGCCGACATACGCCTGGCTTGCGAACGAAGCTCCCTGATACTCGACCGACAGGGTTCCGCCTGGCACCGCGCTGTCGCCAAACCGGAACGGCGGGACATCTGCGCGTGTCCCGCTGTATGCGAACGCCCCGAAATTTTTTGAGTTGCCAATACTTTGAAGCGAGGCCAGAATCCCCTCCAGCTCAGTTGCAATCGCTATTTTTTCGCTGTCGGAAGTTGCTTGAATGCCCTGCTGTACCAATGTCCTGGCGGAGACCACGAGGTCATTGGCAGATGTCAATTGCGAAACGCTGAAATTGAGTTTTGACTCAGCATCTTGCGCGGTAAACGAGTCGGCGGCCAGTTCATTGAGCCGTGCGTGCGACGAAATCACCTGGCGATAATCGACCGGATGCTCCGAAGGTCGATGCAGCCGCTCGCCGGACGAAATCTGTTTGTGATAGAGCGCAATGCTTGTGTTGAAACGACTGGCAAACTGCATTGCCTGGTGGTTGATGGCCGTAGCAGTGGTGCGGAACATGGCAGGGGGGGGTTGGTTGTTGTAAACGTAAATGGGATCCACTATCGGATGACCATCATCATCGGATGACCATCATCATCGGATGACCATCATCAATTCGGACATCATGGAATCCATGACTCGGAGGACTTGAATAGCGGCTTCGTACTGCTTTTGAAACTGTGCGATCGACAGCATTTCTTCGTTCAGGTCGACGCCCGAAATGGCGCGAATCTCGCTTTCGTATTGCTGATTAAGCCCGACGACATTGGTCAAAAGCCGTTCCTGAAGTTGGACTTCGAATCCGATCGACGTGCTGAGGTCACTGACGTAATCCTGGAAGGTCATCTTCAACTCTCCCACCGTCCGCTTTTCGCGCAGTTCGATCATCTTCATCAGGTTCGAAGTGTCCGCCAAATCGCCGGACCTCGACGTTGCAAAGTCGTTTGGATTTTCAAGGATGCGTTGAGACACGCGAATGTCGCTCGCGTTGGAACCGCTGAAAAAACTGTTGAGTCCTAATGCCGACAGAATGCCCGAGGTGTCCGAGTTGGCAACCAGCGGTGTGCTCAACGGCTCGGAATCAACTACCGTTCCAGCCGAAAAGCTTAACTGAACTCCGTCCGGGAGTTCCAGCGGAGAACCGGCTTCGTAATTTTCTCCAATGTCCAGATCCGCGATGACCGCACCGGTCTGGGCATCGGTGACTCGAGCGATCAAGCCGGGAGTTTCACCGATCGTCCCCGATCCCACAATGGTCACGTTCAGATTTCGATTGACCGAGCCCTGATAGTCCCCCGAGAATCGCGGAACGGATGTCCCGGTAAACGAACTCAAACCGGGGATCGTTTCCAGACTGCCCGTGAAGTCAAACCGGTGACCGGACTGGGCGAACACGGAGAGCTGACCGGTGGCGGGATCCACGGTGGCGGTCAAATGGTCGATGCTGTTGAGCTGGGCCGCAATGTCCTGCAGGCTCTGCGTTTGCGGATTGATCGAGATCGAGTGCGTCCGCTTCTCGCCCTGCTCACTGGTGAGTGTCACATGGAGTTCGCCTGCCTGAACCGGAAAGGCCAATCCTGAATGAGCCAACGGAGTATTGACATTTTCTACAAAGCGAGTGCTTCGCAAGACATTGAACGGCCCGCTGGTGCCGACCCCTTGGGCATGGGCCTGATCCATCTCGCGGATGAAGGTACTGGCCCACTCATTGAGCCGATGCTGATACTGGTTGATCGTTGAGTTGTGAGCTTCCAGCGCCGTCGCGATCGATCCGCTCTGGAATTGGACCTGACGATCCGTGCCCGCCAACACGACACCCACGGACCCGTCCGCGTTCCGCACGGCGGCAAATTGCGGCGGAACCACACCCACACCAACGGTCCCGCCAGCCACCGTCAACCCCATCCCGTTCTGCAGATGTTCGATTCGCTCGACATCTATTTTTTCGGCAATTTTGTTGACCAGTTGATCCCGTTTGTCGAGCAGATCATTGGGCAAGGCCCCCTGAATGCTGACGCTGGCGATCTGATTTTGCAGGTGAACCAGTTCCGTCAGTTCCTGATTGAGAACATCGACTTCGGTTTGAACCTGTGAATGGAGACGCTGCTTCAGCTCGTCCAAACGACCATAGCTACTGTTGATTCGCTGTGCGATCTGGACTGCTTCGTTGATCGCAGCGTCTCTTCCGACTCGTTGGTCCGGATTGGCCGACATTCGGGTCAATTCGGAAAAGAAGGAACTGACCGTTTGATGAACCGATCCATCGCCCAATAGAAACTCGGATTCGATTTGACGTAAAACGGACAGCCCCGAGCCGATCCCGCTCATTTCCGACAGGGACCGGGTGTACGAACTGGCCAGCACGCCGTTTCGAATCCGGTCAACACTTCGAACGTCGACTCCATTACCGAGAAAACGATTGTCGACCCATTGCGGAGGTCGAGCGGTCAGTAGAACCCGTTGGCGATGGTATTCCGGCGAATTGGCGTTGGCGATGTTCTGTGAGCCGATGTTGATGGCGAACTGACTCGTTCGCATCGCCGAAAGTCCGATAGAGTAATTCATGGCATTCTTGAAACCTGACTTGGCGCCTGATCGAGCCTGCCTGCTTCGGTCAAGAAGCTAGCGTACTTCGCTTTTCATCGGGCTTTGGGACAGGTTTTTCAACATTGTTTTTCCAAAAGGTGTGTGGAAGATTGATGAATGGTCTGACCGTGCGCGTTATAACTTTTGGAGGACGTCGACTCACCGGTGATGCCCGTCATCAAGCGATGATAGAAATCGAGTGTGTAAATCAGAACGGCTTGATTACTCAGCGTCATCGCTTGAACATCGTGAATTTTACGTTTGATCTCGATTCGCAACTGTTCGAGTTCGTCACGGGTGACGAGATCAAGGCTCGGAACCAAATCTCTTAACGTGGGAGTTCCCTCTACAAATGGTTCCAGTTTTCGCAGTGCTGCCTGAAGTTGCTGCCGGCCTGCCGCGACGGGCTCGAAAGAGTCGGTCAGTTCCTGTTTGAGTTGGTTGAGCTGCTGGTGAGCCGAGGTGGCGGGTTCCCTAGGCGATGATTCTGAGTCATGATCGGTCTGACTGGCATAGCTGGATTGGCTGAGCAGATGACTCATTTTCATACTGCACTCGATGACGCTATCGAGATAGGTCGACTCCTGCCACAAATGTTCGAGTATCGCCTGGCCAATGAGTTTCAGTTCGGCCGATGTGAGCAGATCGTCCTTGGGTCGATCGCCCGCTCCGAGTGCTGAAGTCGTGGACATGGCTGCCTCCTTACGATTCACGTTTGTTAAAAAATACACAATCTATGACGAGATATCCGAAAGCAAGAACCTATCCGGAGATGTCAATATCAGGCGGGGTTTGCGACGATTCACGCGGTTGGTTGGACAGATAGGAAATAACGGCCTGACTGATTCCGAGCGAACTGGACGAGGAGAGGTGCTGGCCCATATACATATCGAACAGTGTTCCGAGCGTTCCGGTTTTCTCACCCGCGAATAAACCACCACCTTCTTCAGACTCAAGCGAACTTCTCAGTTCCTTCAGCAGCATCGAGTAGAACAAACTCTCAAAGTCTTTTCCGATTTCGCGAAGTGCTTTCTCGTTGCTCGGATCCACCGGCGTCGACGAAAACGAGTCGTTCATGTTCGGCAACGAAATGGGCAACGATGCAATGGAATTCATACCTGCTCTCCTATCAATGTCTCGCTACTTTTCTAAATTCCCCTACGATTGCTCAACCACTCACCGACCATCTACTCAATGACCAGCTCGGCATGGAGCGAGCCTTCCTGATGCAGCGCAAGAAACACACTGATCATATCCTGCGGTGCCACTCCCAGCAGGTTGAGCACATTGGCCAGATCGCCTACGGTTGTATTGGCGGGCAGCACATTGTATCGCCCGCCTGTTTCGATGGCCTGAATCTGGGTTCGGGGAACCACCACCGTTTGCCCGCCCGACATGGGAGCGGGCTGGGCAACGACCGGCGTTTCGCTGGTCGCGATCACCAGGTTGTCTTTGGCAAACATGAAGCTCGACAAGCGAACATTTTTACCGGCAATGACGGTCCCTGTTTTCTCGTTGATCACCACACGTGCCGGATGGTCGGGTTCCACCCGCAAATCGTTCACCATCACCAAAAAGTCGACTGGGGATCTGGCGAAGGTTGGCGGAATTAACACATCCACCGAACCCCCATCGTTGGCTCGCGCCGATTTGGGAAAGTACTTATTGATTTCAGTCGCAATGCGATAGGCCGTTGTAAAGTCTTTGTTTCTCAGCAGTAGTCGAAAATGCGTTCCGTTGAATGGAGGCCCGTCGCAGATCGCGACTTCCAGTTGGGCCTGAACCTTGCCCACGGTGTCATGATTCTTACGAACCGTTGCAGCAGCCCCGCCAACGGAAAAACCACCAATCTCCAGCGGCCCGCCAGCCAGTGCGTAAACCTGACCATCAACGCCCGTCAGCGCCGTTCGCATCAAGTGGCCCCCGTACAAGCTCATCGCATCGTCCAGTACGGATACGGTCGCCACCAACGTTTCTCCAGGCTTGTAGAAAGGAGGAATCTCCGCAGAAACCGAAACCACGGAAATACTTTTGGTCGGAATTTGATTGGCCAGGATACCGTGGTGCTGGAGCATCGTTCGGGCAAACTGCTGGGTGATGGCACCCTTGCCACCCGTCTGCTTCAAGCCCGTGACCAGTCCGAAACCTTCCACCCGGTTCGAACGATGGCCTTCGATGGTTGTAATGTCCTTGACCCGCACCATGAACGGCGCAGCATTGGGAGCCGGTACGAATTGCAGTGGCGGAACTTCTTCACGAGCGGAGATTTCCGGCCGAGACTCAAATCGCATTTCGCCGGGTATCGGCAACTCTTCCGATGAAGGAATCAGGTTGACACGATTGAGTTCCTGAAAATCTTGTTGGGCAGTCGCCACGCAGCCAGCCAGTAGTTGGCCGAGAAATAGCGATGCAAAAAAGATGGATCGGATGGTGGACATGGAGGAGTTTGGTCAGTTGTCAGTTGTCAGTTGTCAGTGGTCAGTGGTCAGTGGTCAGTGGTCAGTGGTAGCGAGCTTGAAAACAATATTAGTGAAGATTAGCGAAGATTAGTGTTCTTCATCCCTCATCCCTCATCCTTCATCCCTCATCTTTCATCCCTCATCCCTCATCCCTCATCCCTCATCCCTCAAAAAGCTTCCAATCCGTGGGGGTGCCGGCGGTTACGGGTTGATTCAACCGCTGGCCGACGATTTGATCGAAGTGTTTTGGCGGCAGCCCGTGCCCCGGTCGGATGCGGCGTATGTGATGCGGCTTGACGGTCGTCCCTGCCGGCAGATCGGTCACAAAATAAACGGATCGACGAAATTGCTGACTCGACTGCTCGGCTTCCGAGCGCGAAAAGCCATCGCCCCCGAGCGCCAGCCAAGCGTTTTTTACTTCGCGGCAAAGATGGCTCAATTCATCCGGTTCCAACGAAAACGGGCTGTCCGGGCTGCCGTCCGAACGGCTCAAGGTAAAGTGCTTTTCGATGACGCTTGCCCCCAACGCAACGGCGGCAATGGCGGCGGTGGTTCCCTGGGTATGATCGGACAGTCCGGTCGCGACACCAAAGCGATCCCTCAATGCGGGAATCTGTCTCAAGTGGGCTTGGTCGATCGGCGTCGGGTAACTGCTGATGCAATGAAGCAATACCAGCTCGCGGCAACCTGACTCACGGGCCGCCGAGACGGCTTCTTCGATCTCGTTTTCGCTGGCCATGCCGGTGGATAAAATCATGGGCTTGCCGGTCGCCGCGACGTAGCGAATCAGCGGCAAATCGGTCAACTCAAAAGATGCAATCTTATAGGCAGGTGTTTCGAGACCTTCCAGCAGATCGACCGCCGATTCATCAAAGGGTGTTGAAAACAGCGTGATGCCGCATTGCCGCGCGTGGTCAAATAGGGCTTGATGCCAGTGGAAAGGTGTTTGTGCCTGTTGATAGAGTTCGTAAAGCGTATATCCATCCCACAGACCGCCCCGGATTTGGAAGTCGGGGGCCTTCGAGTCGATGGTCATCGTGTCCGGTGAGTACGACTGAATCTTGACCGCATCGGCACCGCATTGTTTGGCGACCTCAATCGATTCCAGGGCGCGCTCGAGCGTTCCGTTGTGGTTAGCGGAAAGTTCCGCAATCACATAAGGCGGATGTTTATGAGGGATGTTTATGAGGGATGTTTATGAGGGATGAGGGATGAGGGATGAGGGAAGAAGAACACTAATCTTCGCTAATCTTCACTAATATTGTTTTCAAACTCGCTACCACTGACAACTGACAACTGACAACTGACTCCTAAACCCCGACCTCTCACACAGAGGCACAAAGACACAGAGTCATGGGCGAGGACATCTCTGTGGCTCAGTGGCTCTGTGTGGGCTTCTGACCTCTGACCTCCGACGCATTCCAAGGGCCCCGGTTTTCACACAGAGGCACAAAGACACAGAGTCATGGGCGAGGACATCTCAGTGGCTCTGTGTGGGCTTCTGACCTCTGACCTCTGACTTCTGACCTCTGACCTCTGACCTCCGACTTCTGACCTCTGACTTCTGACCTCCGACTTCTGACCTCTGACCTCTGACCGCTTGGCGTTGCGGCGCGGTTAAACGCAATACCGTTAAAGTTTTAGAAAAACACGACTCCTGCTATAGTTTTGGGACAT
>CAYPXY010000045.1:0-35651 GCA_964414815.1 uncultured Pirellulaceae bacterium
TGACCACTGACCACTGACCACTGACCACTGACCACTGACCACTGGCAACTGACAACTGACAAAAAAAACTTGTCCCGTCTCGATCTAACCGGCATCCTTCTCATCCTTGTCACCGTGCTGGCGGCGGCGACCGGGTTGACGCGAATTGACTCCAATACGGAAGACGTCATGGAGTGGCTTCCCGATCAGTCAGACGCCCGAACTGAATTGAAAATCTTTGAGTCCTATTTCGGCTCCGATGATTTTCTGATTATCACCTGGCCCAACTGTTCGATTGGTGATTCAAGGCTGGATACATTGAGTGATGCGATTCGCTTGGCCGATCGTGACGGACTGATCGCAAACCTCATCTCAGGCAACGACATTCTGGAACGATTGAAGGGCACTCGCATGTCCCGTTCCCAAATTATCAGAAACCTTCAAGGCGTATTTTTCGGGTTTGGGGATCCGAATTTGACCTGCATTTATGCCGAACTGACCCCGCACGGGTCGAGCCATCGCCGCCAAGTGATGGAACAGATCAAGGAAGCGACAAGCCAGGTTCCTGATCTCTCATACGAGCAATTGACGTTCGGTGGCTACCCTTTTATCGCCACCACGATTGACCATCACTTGATGAACTCACTGAAGTTACTGCTGGCGCCTTCGGTCATTCTGGCAACATTGATGGCCTGGTTTTGCTTGCGAAATCTGGTTTTAACCGCCATTGTGTTTGCGACTTCCATCATGGCTGCGACCATGAGTTTGGCAATGATTCCGGCCTTCGGAGTTAAGTTCGGAGGTCTGATGTCGATCATTCCGGCGCTAGTTTTTGTGCTGGCAACATCCGGATGCGTCCACCTGATTCGCTATGCCCTCTCGGCCGGTGTCGATCCGAAACCACTCCTTCGAATGGGATGGTTGCCTTGTTCGGTTTCAGCTCTGACCACCATCGTCGGCATGTTGTCGCTGATGCAAAGCCAGTTTCCGGCGATCCGGAAGTTCGGCCTGTTTTGTGCGATCGGGGTCGGTGTGACCTTGGTCTTTCAGTTGATCATGATTCCCTGGTTGCTCCATCGCTTCGGCGGGAAGGGCATCGAAACGCTGGCAGAGCGGGATCGCAATAGCCGATTTTGGGAGAACTGGGTTGATCGCATGACCCGGCGTCCGTGGCCTGCTTTCTTGCTGAGTATCGCAGTCCTTGCAACGGGTTTGTACGGACTCCTTTTTCTCCAGGCGGAAGTCGAAATTGACAAACTGTTCAAGCCGGATTCACCCGTGCTGAAGTCCCTCCGTGACCTTGAGCATCAATTGGGACCGATCGATCAATCTGAATTGCTGATCCTGTTTGATCAGGCAGATCGGGACCATTTTCATGAACGGGCAAATCAAGTTCGCCAGATTCAAAATGCGATCAAACAAATTCCAGAGGTGAAGTTTACTCACTCGCTGGTCAACTATCTACCCAGCGAGCCTCGCGCGAGGGACGCCCGATCGTTTGTGGCGAGACAGGGCTATCGTGACATGCTGCGGATCGAGCGAGCGCGGATGGCCAACACCCAATTACTGCATGTCGACGAGTCGCTGGAAATCTGGAGAATCAGTTTACGTTTTCCGTTCACGGCAGATTACGACTGGGAGCATGTCGGCGAGAAAGTCAAAAAAATAGCGGAAGCCATCGTTGCAGAAACCCGCTCCCTGTCAAACGCATCGGCGACCGCGGCCCCGCGCGTAATCCATACGGGACGCTCCAACTTGTTTCAGCACGCTCAGAAAAATTTGATCCATGATCTGTTTCGGAATTTCATGTTGGCGTTTGTCATCATAACGCCCATGCTGATGATTGCATTGCGTTCCGTGGCGATCGGGTTACTGGCGATGGTTCCGAACGTTTTTCCGGTCACGGTATTGTTTGGCGGAGCTGGCTTTTTGGGATATCCGATCGATATGGCCGTGGCAATGACGGCCTGTATTGCGCTGGGAATTGCGGTCGATGATACGACTCATTTTCTGGTCAGGTTCCGCGAATTTGGGGGCAGTCTTTCCAACGTTTCAACACCAATTGCTCGTGCGCTGGCCCAATGTGGCCCTGCGATGCTGCACACAACATTCATTGCATGCGGTGGCCTGCTGGTTTATGCTTTTGCAGAGATGCAGGTCATCGTTCGGTTTGCGTTTTCCATTTCTGCCCTGTTGGTATTGGCCTTCCTGGGCGACTTGATCATGATGCCTGCGATATTACTGATCATCAATCGATGGCGGCAGAAGAACCAACCTGACGAGGAACAGAAACAATGTTGAGGTCTCAATCATGATCAGCGGCTATTTGGGAATCGATGTCGGGACACAGGGATTGTCGGTGGTCTTCGTCGATCACGAGGGAACGAGACGGGGGCTGGGCGAAGCCAAGTACGAGATGGTGGCCAACCTTGCGGACGGTTTTTATGAACAGCGTCCGGCGGATTGGGAAACCGCATTGGCAACCGCAACCCGGGATCTCTGGGCGAGTTTGCGCCACCAGCAAATCGAGTTTGAAGTTCTCGGAATCGGCATTGCCGGTCAGATGCATGGCGAGGTACTGATCGACGCGGAGGGACAGGTGATCGAGACTGCCAGATTGTGGTGCGATAGTCGCAATGAAGCCGAGGGGGAGGAACTGACGGAGTTGTTTGCGTTCAAGGTTCCCAAACGAATGACTATCGCAAGGTGGCTCTGGACCGTGCGCCATCGACCTGATCTGGCAAGGTCGATTCGCCACCTGACGACCCCCGCGGGCTGGATCGCCCACCGACTGACGGGCGAGTGGATTCTTGGAATCGGTGAAGCCTCAGGCATGTTTCCGATCGATCCAGCGACATTCGATTATAGCGTTCGCTGTCTGGACCATTTTGCAGGGCTTACCAGGGACTTGGATATTCAACCGCTCCAGAAATTACTGTCAACCGTCCGAAAGGCCGGTGAGCCAGGCGAAGTATTAAACGAGTCAGGAAGCAGACTGTTGGGGCTTCCTGCGGGAACACCTCTTGCGCCCGCGGAAGGAGACCAGCCGGCATCGCTTGCCGGATCATTGATTGCCGCCGCCGGAACCGTCTCGGTCGTTTTTGGAACGTCGGTTGTGGCCAATACGATCGGTGACCGGGCGTTTCGCGGCGTCGATCTGGCCGTCGATCATTTCTGTGCACCGGACGGACAACCTTTCAACATGGTCTGTCTTCGCAACGGGACGACGTATATGAATTCCTTGGTAGAGTCTTATGGCAAGCAACGGGACTTGGATCAAGAAGAGGCATTCAGGATGTTGATGCCCGAGGTCGTTGCTGCGGCGCCCGATTGCGGCGGGTTATTGGCGTTGCCCTTTCTCGATGATGAACCCGCGTTTGGAATCCCGCAGGGAGGACACGCTGCTCTGGCGGGGCAGACAGACCAGAACGATTTGGCAGGCAACGCCATCAAGGCCGGTTTGCTGGCGACGATTTTCAACCTGAAGATTGGAGTGGAAATCCTCGACGATCAAGGGTTTCCGCGAAACGAAATCGTATTGTCGGGCGGTTTAACCCGGACTCCCGAACTGGCTCAGATCGTGGCCGACGTGATGAAAGCTCCGGTGACACTCTTGCCCGATGCGTCCGAAGGTTGCGCTTGGGGGGCGGCTTTGCTGGCCCGGTTTTCAGTCGAATGTTCGCGCGGAGCCCAACAGTCGGGCCAGTGGGAAGTCTTTCTGGAGAATCTGGTCAGCAATCATCGCGCCCGATATGAGCCTGATGAAGGGCGATCCCAAAGCTACCAACAGGTGTTTGGGAAGTACAAGCAACTGCTGCGAGATACTTTCAAACCCGATTAGTTAATCGGTGTTGGGACGATCGGTCCTTGCTTGTTCAGCGCTTCGGTCAATTGGTCGACCGATTGGAACCGTCCGACATAGCCCGCATCACGCAGCAGCAGTTTCGGGATGTTGCCCCGATTGAGCCGCTGATAGATCTGGACATGTTTCTTGATGAAGGCTTCGGGAACCTGCGAATTGACAATTTCATCCAGCTCTTTCTTGCCGATCAATTCGTCGGCGTAGGCCTTGGCCCGCTGATAGCTTGGCGCATTCGGTTCAGCGAACATCCAGTCATGGAACTCGGCAAACTTTTTTGTATCCGCTTTCCAGACCGCCACTGCCAGATTGGCCAGCAGACAGGATTCGGTAAATTGGGGAGCCGTGTACTGAATCTGGTCGTTGCACTGCCGATTGAGCGGTAGGGGCAACACAATGATTGCGAGCTTGTCACCAAATTTTTCTTTGACCGCCTTCACCGTCGCATGCGTCTGACGGCAATCTGGGCAGTTGTAGTCAAACATCTCGACAAACACATAGTCGGCGTCGGCATTGCCCGCGAGAGGCCAATGTTTGACATCGAGCTTGATGGTTCCGCCGGCGATTTCAGCCAAGCGTCGCTCGGTAACGGCCAGCTTTTCGGATTCGTCGGACGACTTGCTGCTTTCATCGGTCGCTTGTCCGTCTTGTTGGCCGTCCTGATTGCCATTGTCTTGCAACATCATGACATTCGCACCGGCAAACAGTGGCAACAACCACTGGGCCGTAATCTGAGTTGACGGAATATTTCGGACCGGTGTGGTACAGCCAAAATCAGGCGCTTCAAACAGACTGTCATCGGTAGGTGGATCAAACACGTCCTCTTCGTAAGTCGCTTGTTGTTCGGGAGCTTTATCGTTTTGCTCGTAAATCTCGACAACGTAGGTGGGGGCCACCGATTCTTCTCCAAATGCCTGACCAAGAGAAACCACGACCAACCCAGCGGCGGCCACTCCGCCGGCAATCCCATTGATTTTCATACCCACCGGACGCGTTTTTAAAACGATCAGTGCCAATACAATGCCGCACGCATGAGCCATCAGGCAATACTTGCACCAATGACCAATGACGGCGTATTGCAGGTAGATAAACCACGCCGCTGCCAAACCTGCCGCCAGACAACATCCGACAACCAACGACCATGAGATATTTTTCTGTGAGATCGATCCAAACTGTGCGAATCCTAGCGAGACCAGTAAACAGATATAAGTCATCGCCGCCAACGCGGTCACCGGAATCCCCATCCACTGTGAGTAGCGGCTGTTGAGGACATGGTCGCAACTGAAAATCGATCCATCGCAACCTGCAACACTGGACTTGGTGGCCCAGTGATACATCAGGTAGGTGGAAATTCCCAGAGCGATCATGCCAAGAATTCCGATCAACAATGAAAGGCCTTTCGAAGGATAGCCTCGGCCATCCCCTCCGCCGAACAGGGCGCGGGTTGAGGCCGATGGCGGATGCCCGGCTCCCACACTGCCACCTTCGCGGCGCTGAGGGACGAGCGTTGAACTTTCACTGCGATAGCCCGCAAACGAGCTGCTGTCGCGAAGTGAAGATTCTGCAGGCCCCATCGAACTGAGAGATTGCGGGTGGTTTAAATTGTTCATCGAAGTTTGAAGACCGGAAATCACGGAAACGCTCCCATCGTTTGAAGATCAGCAGAGGACACCGATTGTCCTGACAAGACTCAACCCACTGAGAATTGTGACTAAAAAAACTGCTTTTGACTTCAAAAAGCCTATCGAGTGGCTGGGAGCGACTAAATCATATCCCAAGCCACCGCAGACTTGTTATGCCATTTTTTTAGGTCACGTCTCCCGGACAAAAATGCTAGCTTTTGTCTCGAGATCCTTTTCACTCAGAGGGTCCTGGCCGGCCGAGGCCGACTCAAGGAATCTTACGAATCGACTCCTTGTTTGTTCAAGCAGCAACCGGGTTCTAGTGTCCTGACATTTGCTCAATTATGCCATCGAAAATCAGTAATGCGTCTCTGATTTGTAATAATTTCAGGGATTCAGGCGGCAGTTCGCACAATCTGGCTAAACTTTAACGACTGGTTTGCGGTGGTGATTTTTGCGTCCGGTATCCGAAGTGTCAAGTGGAACACTTGGCCACGAAAGAAGAGATTGCGAACACACAAGGCTGGACAGTTGGTAACGGTTCATGAGGTGCTGTCGAACCGTTATCCGCAATGGTTGAGCACGACGGAACCCCTCAACAATACCCGAGGCGGGACTTGAACCCGCACGACCTTAACGGTCACAGGATTTTAAATCCTCAAATTGACCATTTCAATCGCTAAAAGCCCGTAAAAATAGCGTGGAAAAAGTGTCAAAAACCGACCTCGGGCGTGCTGGGCGTGCTTGATCTGACAGGATGTGATTTCTCTTGATTCGACCACTTTCGACCACTTTCGACCAAGGATGCAATCTCTCAAGAGCTTTTTCGTTTCTTGATCCGACGGATCTTCTTGGGTTCTGGCATTGATTCATCCCATGGGAAGATCCCAATGGAGTGCGTTACTTCTGGGCGCTCTTCAGCGATCTTGCCGTACTTCCTGATCGCATCGCGCAGCAGCTCGCGCTGGGAGGCAGTGGGTGCGAACTTGCCGACCCGGATGCACGGCTCGGGGTTTTCGCCATCGTCGAGCGGATCGTACAAGCCAAGAGTGAGCCAGGTTTCGCGTCGTGATTCACGAGCAGCATCCCAGTAGAACATCCGGCGTTCGTATCGTTCGAGGCAGATTCCCGTGATCAGCCACCGACCACGATTGAGCGTCGGCCGTCGCTCGATTGTCTCTGGGTGGTAGCCGGACTTCGCCATGTCCCGGATTTCAGTGACGAGCACAGAGCGAGGCTTGTAGACTGGAGGCTGATCGCAAGTGTTTTGTTCGGGGTAATCGAAGTGGATGATTTCGCCAACTGAAAAAGGAGGGCGGGAATTCATGGCCTGTTCCTTGAAAGATGGAATTGATGAACTGAAGGCCACGGAATCTAACGCTAGCGTTTGTCACATCTGGACAATTTACTGTACGAGCGTACAGTTTTATGGAAATATTTTTTTCGCGATCTGGTGTTGGGGAATCGACTCGAATCAATAGACAGCGGGACTGTTGATCTGGGGTTCGTCTATCACTCAGGCTTTCTCTCTTTCAGCGTTGCGATTGCAGCAATTCCAAGAGGAATGGCAAGCAAGGCCCACATCGACAGCGGGCACATCAGGGCAATGCCGAGCGCTGCCGTGTCGCTTTCGTCGCGGTGCCTTCCTGATGTCGCACTCGATGACGAGAGAATAATAAACATCGCCAGAATCACCCAGAAGACCGTCCACGCCAGCAAGACCGACTGGAAGATAACACTTCGTTTTCCAGCCCAATCGATATAGCGATGCAGTGCAGCTCTGGATGACTGGGCCTGTCCAGCGAGATACGTCGACGTGCCTTGAGATCCTCGGTTGGTCACGATCTCCGGGATTACATCTGGGTCACAGGGCTGTTTGTTTGGCACTTCCAGTTGCGGCAGTCGCTGCTCCTTTTTGCAGCTAGGGCATAGCACCCGCTTTCCGGCATGATTGGCCGAATATGAGATGATTTTATTGCAATGCAGACAGGGAATTCTAAGTTGCGACATCACTCATCCTCTTCAAAATCTGAATCGATATTATTCTTGTCCCACCCATGATATTGAAACAATTTAGGCCAGGATTCAGCCGCAGAAATCGGAAACC
Source organism: uncultured Pirellulaceae bacterium (assembly GCA_964414815.1). Taxonomy (GTDB): domain Bacteria; phylum Planctomycetota; class Planctomycetia; order Pirellulales; family Pirellulaceae; genus Mariniblastus. The sequence continues at coordinate 7,568 of CAYPXY010000045.1, forward strand.
AATTGTGTCGATCTTTCCCCCGTTATCTTTCCGAACTGGAAAGACGGCCATGGCAACCAGTACGGGGATCTGATTACCCACCTCGACATCGTGAATCATGCGGTTGATTACAGTCAGACACCGGCTGAGCCTGTTTGTTGTAGCTTGATCCGAATGGGGGTGAGCAAGCCCTATCGTTTCTCGGCTGACAGCTCCAATGATGACGATCCGGATGATGATGATGACATCATCGAAGAGGAAGCCGAAGGCGAACTGCTAGACCTGGCTCTTGCTGGCGATGGCGATGGCGAACCTGCCGAAACATCCACGGAAGGTGAGACGCCTACGGAGGGGCAAGAATCAATTGATCCTGCCGATGGCGACGACCCGGAAGAAATCGAACTGCCGCCAGCTGATGAGCTCGGTGACGATGTGGAATCGATCGCGCTTGATGGGGTGGACGCTGACGACACTGCCACTGAATCGGTTGATGACGTGCCTGCCTCAGATCTCGATAGTTCCAAAGTCGGAACGCTCGTTACCGCGCTGGCCGATCACGATATTCGTCTGCCGGATGATACCGATTCGAGTAACTTGCTTGACCGTTTGCTAACTGCCCTGATCGCCACCAGTGAAGACTACGGCGGGGGCGATGAAGCTGAATTTGAAATCTCACAACCTCAACAAGGGATTGTAAATATGTCTGCCGATACATCTGTCGCACAATATGCCAGCCGATCTTACAAACGCGATCTGGCAACCCAACTCAACAAACTGCTCAAGTCGGGTCGCGCTACTCCAGCCGAAATCCGCACGCAGGTTGATAAGCTGAAGACTGTTCGTCTTTCGCTCGATCAGAAGGGACAGCCGCTGTCCAATGAGGTATCGGCCTTCGTTGAGAACCGCAAGACGCTTCCCGAGGGGGCTGTCTGGTCGAGCAAGGAAAGGCTTCGACGAATGAGCGCCAGTCCGCAGCCAGCACACGCCACCACTCGCAATGGAGAGCTAACCGGAGAGGCTCTGGATAAAGAAGTTGACAACTTTTTCAAGCGGTAAGCGATAAAAACAGGACTCACCGAACCCACAAACCAATCTAACACTTTCAGGAAAAACCGATGTTACAAGGTCAATTTGGATCGCCCGGGCAGACTGCTGCGGCCTACACATTCGCGAACGAATTCATCTGGGGCGGCGATGCAAGCCGTTTACAGATCCTCCAGGCTCAGGCTGTAATTGATGGCACTGCTCGCGATGCCGCTAACAGCCCGGCTACAGTGCTTCGTCCCGGTCTGGTCATGGGGCAGGTGGCTGCAACCAAAAAATGGAAGCAGTACGATCCGGCAGCAACCGATGGATCGCAAGTTCCGGCAGGGATTTTGCCGGTCGAGCTTCTGGCGGTCGATCCGTTGACTGGTGCGGATACTGATCGGGTCGCACCCATTGTGGTATCGGCTCCTATCAGGGCAGCAAATCTGCTTGTACTTGGCGCGGCATTCGTCGGCCATGCGGCTGAATTTGCAGTTCGTGCCGCGTTCGCCAAGTCCGGTTTTGTGTTCGACGACGATGTGTCTGCTTCGCTGGCCGGTCTGGCTGGCCACGTAGTCACCAAGGCAGCGAACTACACAGTTGTCGAGGCCGACAACGGAACCAAGTTCCAGGCGATCACGGGTGCGGTCACGTTCACGCTGCCGACCCGCAAAGCTGGTCTGGTTTACGAGTTCCTGCAAACGACCAACAACGACATGATCATCAATGGCGGTGCGAGTCATATCGTATCGGCCAATAGTGCTGCCGGTTCGTCCGTCACGTTCAACACATCGAACCAGAAACTGGGTGCCCGCGCACGATTTGAGTGCGTGAACATGAATGGCACGCTCAAATGGATTTACTCGCTGTTGAGCACGGGAACGACCGGAACTGTCGCTTAATCAATCAATCACTTTTATTTACTGACTTACTGACAATTTACGCGGGCTAACGCTTTCTGGTGTTAGCCGCTGGGCGAGAGCGGAGTAATTAACCGCAAGATGCCTCAAACATCGCAGCTTTTGAGGGGCTGACGCTGGAAAGCGTTGGCCCGTTTTCATTCCATCAAAGGACTGATTCAATGGCTGCATTGCAACAACTTCTATCTCCCAATTTCCTGACCAAGGTTATCAGCCGGACTGCCGCATCGTCCGACTGGCTGCAACTACTGTTTGGTGTTCAGGATGGCGGCAAGAACGTTCTGAACTTTGGCCACGGTCGCCAAGGCGCGTACCATATCTACGACAACGTTCGAAAGGTCGCCGCTGGTCGCGTGCCGGGATCGGCTGCCGGACGACGCGCACCCAACCCAATGGGGCGGGTCGATTTCACGTACCCGCGCATGCACGATTCGGTGCCACTGCTTGCGGAGGTGCTGCACAATCTTGGACGGATCGACAATCCGGGCGTGCGAGACGCAGCGGGCGCGGACATGATTCGGCGTGAAACCAACACCCTTGGTCAGCTGGCCAGTAACTGGCGCAAAGCCATGCTGATTGGCACACTTCGGGATTCGCTGTACATCGGATTCGATGGTGATAGTGTGTTCTTCGATTTCGCCAATACATCTGGAGCATTGCCGCTGATTCAGCAGCACGCCCGTATGCCAGCAGGCAATAAAGCCAAGCTCGACATGCTGGGTGGCGGAGACATTATCGGAGCAAGCTGGGCCACCGACACCACTGACATTCCGGGCCACCTTGGAAAGATCAACGCCTCGTTCCAGCAGCTTTGCGGTGGGCATCTGTCGGCAGTGATCTGCGGAACTACGGTCTGGAATCACGTCATCAACAACGAGCATGTGGCGGCCATTCATGGATCGGCCAATCCTCCGTTCGTGGTGCTTGAGCGTGATGCGCTTGACCCACAGATTGCCAGCACAATAAAGAACGCTTATCGGGCGAAATTGTCGGTCTATCCTGACGTCACGTGGTACATCACAGACGAAGGCCTTGAAGTCGGACGCCCCGGCAGTGAAACCTATCAAAAGATCGTCGGTGACAACAACGCGATCTTTATCGGCCATGAACCCGACGACGGCACGGTCGGTTGCTACGAAGGCTCGGAGCCAATCTGTGAGCACGACGGAGCGCCTGAGAGTGTCAAAGTCGGACTGAGTGCATGGAGTGTCAAGCGATCCAATCCGACCAGCACTGACCTGTTTGTGCTTGATAACGCACTGGTCGCCAATCACGTCCCTGCCAGCGAAGCCTATGCAACCGTGGTGTTCTAACGATCATCCTTTCGCCTGACCGTCCCTCCAAGCGTTCAGGAAACCCGCAGGGACGCCAGCGAATTCGTTGTGCGTCCCTTTTTTGTCAAATCATTATGTTCTGCACGATTTCCGATCTCGAATCCCTGCTAAGCCCGCTCGGAGTGATGCTATTCAGCGATCACGACCGCGATGGGCTTCGTGATGACGATGTGGTGATTGACTGCATTGAGCGTGCAACGGCGGAACTGATCGGCCTATTGCGACCCCTGTACGAAACCGACCAGCTTGCTCAGTCCCGTCTTGTCTCCCACTGGTGTGCAGTTCTGGCCTCATACTACCTCTGTCAGCGTCGAGGCAATCCTGTACCGGATTCGTTGGCGCAAGAGTACAGTCACATCCTTGGCCCCGAAGGCTGGATATTCAAATCCAAAAAAGGATCGTTCGCTATCCCCGGAATTGAATCGACATCGGTCAACGCGCCGGCGATGAGCAATCACCAGATCGACCGACGGTATGTCGATCATCAGTCGCGGATTGTGCAGTCGATCAGTACGCCGATTCCCAGTGCTCTGCCTCGCAACTTCGCCCGGAGGTGGTACTAATGAGAATCTATGTCCAGATGAGCCGCGAGGAAGTGAAGGAGCAGGTTTTGCTGCTGGTGCGATCATGCACGGGAACCGCCCATAATCACGCCCAGCACGCCCGAACCGTTCATACGGCTATCGGTGTTGCCGCGCTCGGCGACATCAAAATGGACTTCGAACGCAAGGCAGAAGGTGAGACCGGCGAGGACGGCGTTACATGGCAGCCGCTTTCGAAGGAATACCTGGCCTACGGTCGCCGATTCGGCGAGGGCGAGAAGTCGGCACTCAAGAAAGCCGCCGGATTGGGTCGTGGCCACAGTCGAGGTATCGGTGAGAACAAGGGCCTGCTCAATGCCGCTCAAAAGAAACGATGGCAACAAGTGTTCGGGACTCGGTTTGCCCGGTTTGTACTGTCGATGCCGATCGGTGAGGCCAAAGCCCGGGCGGCTCAGATCGCATGGGAGACGGTCAAACGCGAGGGGGCCAAAACCATGCTGGAGGTCTATGGCAACCGGAAGGTGTCGATCTTGCGGGACACTGGAGTGCTACTCAGCTCGCTTAGTCCTGCCGAGTGGACAGAAGGCACAGAGTACGAGCCTGAACATGAGAATCAGATTTTCGATCTGGCAACCAACGGTGTGACCGTCGGCACGAACGTGCCTTATGCGGCAGTGCATCAGAACGGATCGAAGAAACAGGGTATTCCCGCCCGGCCATTCCTGCCGACGGGCGAGATTCCGCGCGTCTGGTCTGAGGGATGGGCGGCCGCCGGACGGCGAGCGATTCACCGAACACTGGTCAGAATCTTCACGGGGGCGGCCTGATGTTACTGGTTGAAAACTATCTGCTGCAATCCGTCCGGCAAGCGATCATCGACGCGAACATCGCGCGCGAAGAAGAGTGTGACATTGAGATTGACGACCAGTGTCCGGCAGTCGCCGGAGACAAGTATCTGGCGATCAGTGCGGACTCGGCTTCTCTCGGACAGTGGAAGAACGTCAATGGTGCGGTGGATGTTCAGTTCGGTGTCCGGGTTGCGGCCTTCCAGCGAGTGACGGCCATTCCGCGAGATCGCAGGAGGATGATTTACAGTTCGCTTCTGATTGAGCTCAATAAGAGACTGGACGACGTAATACAGCTACTGCACCAGAACTGGCCAATGAAGTGCGAATTAAACGAAACGCTTGCAGACGCTGGAATTGACGGCCAGTTCGTGCATCCGCTGGCACTGCACAAGATCGATGCCCGACCTCGGATCGCGACCGCTGCCGAATACGCGGCGCACTTCGCAGGCAAGGGTGAGAACGTTGTAGCGTTGGTGCGAGGGATTGGGTTTGGCGGAGCAAGATTCATAGGGGGCGCAGCATGAGCATCGTAGTACCACAAGATCGAACGATCAATCAACCGGTAACAGCATTCTGTCGCAATCCTCAATGCCGGGAGGTGAGCGATCAGGAGTTCCGGTTCTGTGTCGAACATGCCCATGTGGCGTGCCCGAAATGCGGAGCCAATCAGGAACCGTTTGTTGGTGTCCTGACTCTCACACACCAACTTGTGCCGCATCCTAAAGGGCCGATCATCGGATACACGGGCAGGCGGTACAAACTGGCGTGCGATGATCGCCGGGCGTATTTAGCAACCACAACCAACAATGAGGCAGCGACCGATCAACCGGGTGTGGTCAATTGTCCCGGATGCAGGGCCGCGATCGAGAAGCTTAGGATTGTCGATCCGACTGGCATTCCAATCGAGAAAACTGATTTATTCAAGAAAAGCAAGGAGACTGATCAATGAGCATGATCGCAGGACCATACACCGGAACCTACAACGCCAAAGCATTAGGGCTGACTCGCGAAGGATATAGGCTCAGCCATGAATTCTTCAAGCGGATGATCACGGCTGATGAAGCTGGAGACGCACCCGTCAATGCCGTCTATCGGGGCCGGTCTCAGTTTATCGATTTCGAGCTGCTGCAAGCGGGTGCGGCAGCCGTTGCCGAGCTGATCGAGCCGTATGCAGCATCCGCCGGTGTGCCGTTCACGATGGGGGTTGTTGGGTCGCTCGATGTTGCGCTTGGGGAATGTCCCGGCGCAGCAAAGCAGATTGTGCTTACCCGGATTAACTCGTGTATGACCAGTCCGGTGTCTGCAACATTCCCGCTGAGTGTGATTGCCGAAGGGTATCCAATCAACCTGCTGTACGGGTCTGACCTTCGCCAGATTCCGATCAGGCTCAGGGCCTATCCGAATTCGTCGGGAGTGTTCGGGACGGTGACTTGATGATCTGGCCTTGGAGGAAAAAGAAAATCAAGCTTCAGAAGGGTGATCTCAGATTTCACACGCCCGATGGCGAAGTTTGGGACTGCGATCTGACGCTCATCAAGTTGTTGTGCGAGCAGCTGGAGCGGCAGCACAAGCTCAGTGAAGTGAACGGGATGATTGAAGCGACTGATATGTTTCTGGAAAACCTGTCGAGTGAACTCCAGTCGGTTGGTTGTGCTGGTTGCACTCCGACGCTCGCACGGCAGATATGGATCGCCGTGGCTGATCAGTTCGGACAGGTCGAGCGAAAGTTCCGTGCTGAGCTGAGGAAGTTGTAGGAGCGGACAGACATGAGTGATCAGAAAATTGAGATCGTACTTGTAGACGAATCCAGATCGACCACTCCCAATCCGGGAGGCGGGGTTCCCGAATCGTCACATCCGGGGCAAGGCGGATCGAGCAAGCCGGGCAGTCCGGGTTCTGCGACAACTGGACCTTCCACCCGACCCTCTGATAATGGGCAACCCCCATCAAGCAGAGGCAGTGATTCACTTGGGCCGACAAAGCTGGAGTTCCTGAATCTTCGTTCGGCGATCATGCTGCTGGCGGAAAGACTGCTGCCCGGGAAGATCGGAAAGTTTCTCGATCGGATGCTGCCGCAACTGCCGGAGTCTTGGCACAAGCGAGACGATTCGACCGCGATGGGCCGGACGATGGGGCGGCTGGACGACTGGCTGCAAACGATTCTCGGAAAAGGCAAGCCGAGACCTGAACAGGCGTCATCGACGGACCAGCCGGTCGTAAAGCAGGCAGCGACTGCGGCAGCCGCTGCGGCCGCACAAGTATTCTCTGCCCGAGCCGCCCACCCGACCACTACTCAAACGAGTAGTACCATTCCACCGAATGCGACCTTTACTGCGCGTCCAACATCTGGATCGGGCTCGCCAGTCACCGCCGGGGTGGCTCAAGGGATCGCGGCCGAGGCGGCTTCCGCTGCGATCCGACGGTTCGTTGGCCACGCTGATCCTGGGCGTGCTATCTCTGTGCGTTCAATGGGAGCTGCTGCTGGCGGAGTTGTAGACGGGCAAGTCACCCGCACGATGGTTGGAGGTACAGCCACAAGGGCAATCACCGCTCAGTCAACGGGCTTAATCAAAGGCGCGGCCACTGGCAGTGCTGGTGGTGCATTGGCACGAGCTGCGATACCGACGGCAACGATAGCTGGCGGCGCGGCAGGCGGTGCGGTTGCTGGTGGTGCGGGCGCTCTGATGGCATCGGTCGGGGCGGTTACAGCACTTTTTGCCGGTCTGGTTGTGGCTGGTGCTGGGTTGCTCACAATGTTCCGCCGAACGGGTGCCGCACTCGAAGAGTACAGCGGAGCGATCGCGGGCGTTATGGCCGATGACGAGGCGCGCAAGGAAGAGCGTGCATCAAGACGGGCAGATCGAATCGGTGAGCCGCTGGCCAATATCATGGACAGTTCGAACAAAATGGGCGATGCGTTTTATAACATGTGGACAGCCATACTGGAAAATGTTCTACGGTTCGAGCCGCTCATAACTTTGGGGGTTGATGGGATAACAAAGATCATCAACCTGATTGAAATGTTTGTCTCGCTCGATCAATTGGACGACGAGAACAAGCAGGCCGGAAAAGACATTGCCCAACAAGCCATGCGAACTGCCTCGCCGCTCTATGCGATCTATGACGGGCTGGCGGAGTTGGTTAGTAAAATGGACAGCGAAAAATCAAATACCCGGCAGATACCGGATTGGGTGCTCGATCACAATCCGTTTGGCAACAACAAGGGTGTGAGAGCTAACCCGCAGGCGAGGGGTTTCTGATGGCGATCACATACAATGGACACACGTTTTCAAAACTGGCGACCTACAACTGCAAGGTCGAGCCAGTCTACAACGCTCAGAGGCAGACGGTGATTTACCACAAGATCACCCTGTACGTCAACGATTATATTGCGCCCGAAAATGGGGGGTGCAACAACGGCAGCGAAGAGACGATGAATGCACTTCGACACACACTGCTGACCGCTCGCAGGTCGCTGAAGATCGAGGACATTGGATTCGATACGATCAACCTATATGTTGTCGATCAAGACATCACGGGCGGGCCAAGGCCGCTGTCGCTCGAATGGCACCCGATTGGCGGCAAGCGAACCGGATACATCAGCTGGTCCATCGAGTTTACGGTCACTCCGTGCAACCCAGCCTCTCCGGAACACCACGGACTTGTGAGCCTCTCGATCCAGCACTCCATCGACTTCAATGAGCGTGGATACCAGACGTGTACAACCAAGGGGGTAATTGAAGTCTCGAAATCAGCATCTCCTGATATCTACAACAACTACCGGAGCAAGATCCACAAGTCGCCGATGATCAACGGCCATCGGACACAATCGTTCTCCGTTAGCGAGGATGGCTGCCGGATGACCATCACGATCCGGGATGTTGAGATCGAAAGCCCTAATGCATACCCGCCGGGCGTGGTCGATATTCAGGAGCGATCAACACTCAGGGTTCGTCGGCCGTCGAACTGGAGACGGCGAGGTGCGGCCACCAATGTGAGTTGTGAAATCATTCTACAAGGGGACGCACCCCGACGCCGCGCCTGGGACATTTGGAATGCAATTCTTGAGCATCGATTGGGACGGTTTGAGATCGCCAATCATCAGTACCAGTTATACGATATGAAGGTCTCGGAGGGGCTGTACGATAATCGATATTCATTCTCGGTCGATGTGACGACTACCAAGGTCAATCTTAATGACTGCCTGAATCTGTTCAGCTTCTTTGCCACGCAAAATCAAGACTGGCAGGTATGGAGCAACTCCATGTTCAGTACCCAGCGCGACACCGGGTTGTCCAACAAGGGGCTGCCGTGGTCTGGGCTGGTTGCGGGTGACAGAAATCTCTGTAATCAATCATCGTTCGACTACCCAACACCTACGAACAGTCCGTTTCCTCCGCTCACTGCAATGGCCGTCCTGTGCGGACAACTGCCGCCGCCCGAGAAAAGCTGGACAGAGTTTGAGGCGCATTTTGAAGAGTGTCCAGATATCCAATCTGCGTACTATACGACTTATGGAGAGGGCAAGTCCGAGATGGGGGAGTTTAACAAAGCCTCAACCGGCCCGAAGCAATCGACGTTCAAATTTGATCCTGTAGGCGAGGGGTACAACCTCCATATCACCAAAGCACCAGGTGTTCATCGATTCATCTGGCGTGGCAACGCGCAGAGGATTGGATACCCAATTCCCCCTCCAACTAAGGTCACTCTCGACGGGAAGCAGTTGAGACTGGTTGGCGAGCCGAAGATTGATAACGAGTGCGTCGGCAAGCAATTTTGCTTGGATGTGTACGAGGCTAGCTGGGTGATCGGCCTGGTTCTTGACAGCAAGAACACTCCCGATTACTCATCTAACAGCAACGACATTGCAGGCGTCATTGAGGATGGCCGATATGATCCACCGGAGGAACCAGCATGATCAAGACCAACTACGGCATCCTGACTGCAATGGACATTCTTACGCTTCAGAAGATCGAGCGACAGTCCAAGCTTGAAGTGTCAAGCATGAGAGGTAAGACGGTTTGCTTGCCGACTCCATCGTTCATTCAATTGATCCAGCTACATCTGGCCAGGTCGTGGCAAAAGATTGTCAGTGCGACTACGGCGTATCAAGTCTGGCTAATAGCCCGAACGGTCGCCGAACGAAATCGGGAGCAATTCGAAACGGCCGCTGATGTCGCTCACTGGATGGGCGTCAATCCGTTCAGCCTGACCGATGAACAGTTTCTTGGTTTGGCCGCAAACCTGCATCGCGTTCAGGCTCAAGAGCAGTTGCTGCAAGGAACGTTCGACCCTGCCTCATATAACTCAGTTTACAACCTGACTCTGCTTGCGACCGGCGACGAACAGGCGGCGCTTGACGCAAGAACAGGCAGTATGAAAGTCCACATGGAGCAGGAGATTGCCCGGAACGGGAAGGGAAGATAAATGCTAGACAAACTGATCAGCAATGCCCGGCGATGGATCGGGTTCAAGGAAAAGGGGGTTCAGGCGACCGGTCGTCCAATGACGGGCGGGTACGAGAGCTTCAACTACACATACTGGCAACAAGCTCGCGACCTGCCTCCGTTCGACTTCTGGGCCATCCACGCGATGCTGAGGGACTCACAGGTCAGGTTGTGTCTGGCAATTCGCTCAGCTCCACTGTTCGGTGTCGAATGGGGCTGGAAGGAACGTGGCCAGTGGCAACCGGGGATCAAGGCCGACCGACCAGAAGTCGCGGCGTTCGTCGAGCGGCAGATGAACAAAATCTGGCACAATCATCTTCAAGAGATTCTCAAGGCTCAAATCTGGGGATGGAGCGCGGCGGAAGTCTGCCTGAGACTTGGCCCAACGAACCTGATCGAAGTCAACCGGCTGGAGTTCCGGCGAGCCGAAGACACAAGACTGATCACACGGAGAGGCGAACCGGCGGGTGTCGAATTCCGGCGAGTGCAGGGCGATGACAGCGGAAGCGTTGTCAACATCTCGTTTCCCGAAGCGTTCTTTCATGCCTACGACAAAGAACCCGGCCAAGACTACGGCAACAGCGCTCTGTTTGGTGCATTCTCGCCTTGGTGTGACAAGTGGCTCAATGGCGGGGCGCTCGATGTGCGGCGGCTGTTCATGCACCGCGACGCCTACGGATCGGGCGACCTTGGATACCCCGACGGATCGACCTTCATCGAGGGCAAGGAGATCCCGAACCGTGACATCGCTCGCAAGATCATGGACGATATTCGTTCCGGTCATTCGATTTGCCGTCCGTCCGAACGGGATGAAAAAGGCAATGAGAAATGGCCGTACCAGCGGGCACAGGTGACAGCCAACCCGCAGCACATCTTGCAGTACCCAAAAGACCTTGACGACGAAATTCGCCAAGGCATGGGCATTCCCGACGGTGTAATCGACGATGCTGGAACAGGTGCGTGGGGCGGCAAGCGAATCCCGATGGCGGCGTTTTATGCCAGCCTTGATTCATGGGTAGTAACGATCTGCAATGAGCTGACCGAACAGGTGCTTGAGCCGCTGGTGATGTGGAACTTCGGTCAGGCGCACGATTTCGAGATCGACCACAAGCCGCTGGCTGAGCAGGCGATGGAACAGCAATCGAATGCTGGCGGCGGTATGCAGCCACAGCAGCAACAGCCAGGCCAGCCGGGAGGGCCAAACCAGCAGTCGGATGATGACAATGATCCATTTGGGGCGTTCATTGATGAGCCTGACGACGGCCCGCAAGACGGCGATACCCGACCGGGCAAGATCGGCAACACGCTGGAATTCAAGAGAAGTCGCTGGCGCGATGAGAACAAGCGAATCACATCAATGAGCCTGGCCAAACGAGCGGCAGAGCTGGTCAATGGAGCGACCGAGCGAGTCAGATTATCACTGGGCGATCAAACCCGCGCGCCAGAAGGCGGTGTAACGATTGACGGCACGCTATACAAGGGTGGTGAGTTCGTGCCGGGCAAGACTCAACAGGAAGTTGATGATGCCGCAAAATCAGGGTCCACCAAACAAGAGCCAGCCAAAGCGAATTACAATCCACAAACTCAAAGCGAGGAGTTTAAAAACTGGTTTGGAGACTGGGAGAACGATCCAGGGGGAGCCTCAAAGGTTGTTGATGCAGAAGGCCGGCCGCTAGCGGTGTATCACGGAACAAGCAGTCCGGGTTTTGATTCCTTCAGCCCCGAAAAAATAGGATCAGCTACCGACGGTGGGCATCTTGGCCGAGGATTCTACTTCTCAACAGATTCGAAAATCACCGATGGCAGCCAAGCATCTATTCCAGTTTGGCTGTCGATCCGGCGACCATTGACAATATCACTGCCATCATTCCGAGATGACAAGCGAGACGTTGTACGTCAGGCATTGGGACTGCCAGAAAACGCCTCCAGCGAGGAGGTAACCCGATCTGCTCAAGACGCTGGTTTCGATGGTGTAATTCTCGATTATGGCCCTGCCGGATACCACCACCGTGAAATTGTTGCGTTTGATCCGGCTCAGATCAAGTCCGCCACAGGCAATCGCGGGACGTTCGATTCAGAGAGTGATAATATTCGAATGTCGCTCGCCCGCATGTCATGGGAGCGCTATGAGGGAGATCGTGGCGGAAGCGGCTGGAAGAACACTGCAACTGGCGAAGTCAGGTATCAGGATGACATGCCGGGCGAGTCAGACACAAAAGACAAAGATCCCGAAAGCCCGTCACCAGGGGACATTAAGGCAGATGGCAACAAAACATGGCGGTTTAACCGAAATGCCAAATGGGAACTGGTGGACAAAGATGGGTGGGGGCACGTCGCAGATCGCACTAGCTTTGATAGCTTCGTTCAAGAAGCCAAAAGCTGGGATACATCCAAGGGGAATCTGGAATCGGTGGTTGATTTAGCTTCTGGCGACTTTATTCGAACTGCGGAAAAAGGAGTTGGATTGAACTTCGAAGGATACGCCAGCTATATCAACGCCTCGACAGTTCGAAAAGTGATTAAGGATCATGGAAACGAGAAAGACCCTTACTTAAGCGTTTCTATGGAAGACATTGAGAATATCGGTGATGCGCTGAATTTCCCGGATGAAATTATTCCTGCGGGGAAAGATGCAGAAACAGGATTATCAGCGATTGAAGTGCGGAAGCGATTTAATGGGCGAACAGTGGTTATTCAATTGATCCATTCAAAAAAACGCAGATTGGCAGTTAAGACCATGTTTAAGCAGCGATCAAAAAAATGACCAGCCTGACTATCAAAATCAAACTGGCCAAGCAACCTGCCTCCTACGCCCACAGCGTTCTTGAAGGAATCAAGACCTTCACCGAGCACATATCGCATTAACAATTTTCGACCAACTGGAATGAAAAGTCAAGGAATTATGAAACCTCTAATTCGTGCTGCCCATTTTCTGTTCTGGCAGATGCAGTTTCACCTGATCGGTGTGCTGTTTCTGCATTGCGCGGCCAAGGTCGATGGCTTTGATCGTCATCCTGAACAAGCCCCCCTGATCGTGACTGATCAGACCACGCTGACAAAGCGACTGAAACGCCTCGAAATACCGCATTCCGGTAACAGGGTCATTGCTGACCTTCGCCTCCCCATTGACGACCACAAATCGTCCGTACATGTCGGATCGGGTCAGGTGAATCATTCCCATCGCGGAGGCTGCTATCAGCAGTTCACGCTCATCTTCTGTCAGCTGGTCCGCTCTCCACTGAATCAAAGCCTGTCCGGCCTTAGCAGCGGTTTCGCAAAGCGTGGCAATGGTGGCAATCCAGTCGAGCATTACTCACTCTCCCAATCGAATCTTTCTCGCCAGATCGAATCCGTGCCCGGTCAGCCGGAAGATGTTTCCGTTCTGATGATCGATCAGCCCGCGATCGCACAGTCGCGTAAAAGCGTCGATGTACTTGGCAGTGATTGCTGGATCGGTATCAATGAACGTCTTCGCGCCAGCCTTGACAAACTTTCCACACTGATCGGAGTGGCTAAGAATAAAGTTTCCTTGCTCAGCCACTGCGGACAGCAATTCACGTTCGCGATCCGTCATCTGATTCGCCTTCCACTCTTTGAGAGTCTTGCCTGCTGCTACAGCGGCCGCACAGAGTTGAGTCAGTCCCATGATCCATTCCGTCATATAGAGTCCCCTTTCGACTTTGGATTATACCCAGATCACTTAGCAACAGGGAGGGTTCAATGATCCAGAAAACACCAGACCGCAACCAGCCCCGCAAGAAGCTGGTTAACGATTCGATCAAGATCGGTGAATCGCTAGCGGCCGCTTATCGCCAGACGGTCATCGACCTCGTCGTATCTGGTGCAAGCCAGTCGGAAATCTACCGCGAGCTAACTCGCTTGCAGCTGGAGTTGCTGCCGATCTTTGCCGGTGCGATCTACGAGACCCAGCTAATCACGTGGCTCGATGCGTTCGGCACCAACTATCACCGACTGCCGCGCTGGTTCCGAGACCAGATCGCCGAAGGAAGGCTGGGGGGTGCTGATAGGCCGCCAGACAGGCCGCTCATTCGCTCACTGTTTCCTGATGACGAACCCGGTCCGCGATTCACAATCATCGAAAACGCCGCCAAGTCACTGATGGATCGTCGGGTTCTGTCGCGAGACAAGTTTGACCAGTTGTCGCACAGCGCCAAAGCCAGCGCGTTCACGATCGGCGGCGGACTGAGCGAGGATTCAATTGAAGAGACTCGAAACATTCTCGATGAGCTGATCACCGAGGGACCGACCCTGCGAGAATTTGAGCGTCAGGTATCCGACCGAATCGGCGAGAGCGTAATGAGTCCGGCCAAGGTCGAGCTGGTTTACCGACAGACGATTCATTCGGCATACCGTGACGGCCGCGAGTCACTTTTCCAAGATCCGGTGATTGACGAGGTGTTTCCTTATCAGGCGTATCAGCCGATCAGGGATGCGCGTGCCCGCAAGACTCATTTGAGCCTGGCCACGCTCGGTATCGACGGCACCAACATCTATCGTCGGGACGATCCGTTCTGGGACTATTTTACGCCGCCTTGGGATTTCAATTGCATATTGCCGGGGTCATTGATTGGCGGGAGGATTGAGCTTTTGGCTCGGATGAACTATTCGGGGGAGGCTGTCGAAATCGTAACCAAGTCCGGAAAGCTCTTGCGCGTGACCATCAATCATCCCATACTTACCCCTCAGGGGTTTGTTCGCGCTAATGATCTTGCAGAGGGAGGCTATGTAATCAGTCAGCCGACCGAAGATGATAGGGGGGGCAGTTCGGATAACTCCATTTTTGGTTCCGGTGCCTCTGCGACCTCCGCCCCTGAAAATGCCGGGGGATCGCCTCCGGGCATGGACGAATACTACGTACCAACCGAGATCGATAAGATATTTAGCTCGCTCTTGTTGAGCCAGGAGCTTTTGATACGGCCACTTCGTCCCGATGATTTCTATGGCGATGGGGAATTCTCGAAGGGCAATGTCGATATTGTATTTGCCGACAGCATGTTGGGGAATAATATCTATCCCGGACTGAATCAGGGCGATGGAAAGCTCAGACTCCCATTTTCCGATTCGTTTGGACTTGCTGACAGCTCTCTTGTTCATGGTGGCTTCGGTGTCCTTTCCCCCCCGGCGAGTCACCCACGCTCGGCCACACTGACGAATAACAGATTCCCTGTTCGATTTAATGCTGGCCCACTTCGCTTTCTCTGCTTCGGATCGGCCTCTCAGAGCAACGCCAGCAAGCCTCAGGTTTCGGTAAATAACACCCCTGCTAACGCTGTGAACTTTGGCGAGTGCTTTGACGGATTTTCCAGAGGCGTATTCGCTGATGAGATTGTCAATATCAGGAAGATTAATTGGTGTGGCCATGTCTACGATGCTCAAACTCCGGGTGGTTGGTTTTCTTCTGACGGAGTAATTGTATCAAACTGCCGCTGCAGCGCGACCGCCCTCACGATCGAGCAAGCCGCCCGACGCGGCGTTAAAGAAGCACAAGAGTGGATCGCCACGGGCCGCAAACCCGAACTGGTTTCGCGGCTGCCGCACATTCCGTTTCCGCCCGTGAAGGGATTTGGCCAGAGATCAGGAGTGCTATCCGCATGATCACAACCGCGAAGATCAACGGCGTTTCGATCATCAACGCGCAGCAGCTAATTTCCCAGCTCGAGGTAGAACCCGATTGGACAAGCACGGTCAATCAGCTTGAAATGGGGCTGGGGGCCGAGCCCGGGCGTGGGACATTCCTGATCAGCCGCCAGGACTTCCTTGATCATTGGCCGGAATCCGAACCGTTCAGCATCGAACTCAACGGCCTTGAGTTGAAAGGGTTTGTGACGGTCCGAGCGCAACAAGCCTTGCGTATGGTGGGAGGCCCGATGCTTGTGACGGTCGCTGATCGTCGGCATCTGTGGGATCGCCGATCTACGGCCCGCAAGTGGGATAACGGCACCGACTGGCAAGATATCGCCAACGACCTGAAAGCAGACCTCAAGGGTGGCAGTGAGATCAATCTGGCGATTCCCTATGCGGGCGACAAGGCACTGAATCACTATCGGTACGATGGCATCAGCACGCTCAAGGCCATCGAAGATTTTGCATTCCGAATCCGGGCTGTTCTGGTGTTCGACCCGTTTTTGGATATGTTGCTATTCCAGCCGTTTTACGAACCTCAGGCTGAGCCATCAGCCGACATGTATCGGCATTTTCAGGCATCCCCCCCTCCGTCACCGCTTCGGTGGCTGCACACTCTGAGTCAAAAAGGCTACCAGGATCAGGTTTTTCACCAAGCACATGACCTTGGCGGAGGCGATCCAAACTCCAGATCCATCTCGATCTGGACAATGGCCCCCCGATCCAGCAATGGCGATGCAACCGACGAAACCGACCTGCTGAAACAGGCCGTAGAAGATCTGGCATTACGTGAATCGACCCCGGTTATCAAGGAATTCTTTGGATTCCAGCCTGCTATTTGCGGGGGGCGTGTTTCAAGAGTCTTGTGGAAAATGGACGGGCCGCTGGCGACAACCACTATTTGGAGAACCGCCCCTAATCCGACGCTGGTCGAACGCCGGCCAGGCAGTCACCCCCCATGCATTCGCAAGGCCGTTGCGGCCGAAGCCATCAACCCCGGCAGCAGCGGGCAAGTGATTCTGGTTCCTGATGACCAGCACGAAGATTCAGTTTATTTTACGGACAGCGTGTTTAGCCTTGCCCAGCCTACCGTTCCAGCCTGGCACGACTGGCTGTCCGATTGGGTTCAAGTGAAGCCCCGTGACATGCTGCTGGTTGCCAAGCTTGCATCCGGAGACGATGAACGCTGGCAGATCATCAAGAGGCCCGATCACAGCGACCGACATTTCCGGTTTGTCCTTACTGAGGACATGGTCGGCGGTAGCGGACTTGCCCAACTAACGATGATGAACGGCGGTCCTGTGGTCAACCCAGATCAGGACGATCCGCTCGAAGACATTGTACTCGACCAATTTGGCATCTTTGGTGATCTGGATGAGGGCACAAAGGGAATCGCCATCCGTCAATTTGGATTGTTCTACATCATCCAGGCACAATGCGACCCCGATGAGTCCGACAATCCGGAGGAACCACAGCCATGAGTTGGTTCCCCTGTTGTTGCAAAGAGTCTTCCTCGTCAAGTTCGAGTTCCAGCAGTTCGAGTTCGTCCAGTAGCTCAAGCTCTTCGAGTTCCAGTAGCTCAAGTTCGAGTTCGTCAAGCTCTTCATCTTCGAGTTCATCCAGCAGTAGTTCTAGCAGCTCATCAAGCAGTTCGTCATCGAGTTCTTCAAGCTCCAGTTCCTCCAGCTCGAGCAGTTCGTCCAGCAGTTCGAGTTCGTCAAGCAGTTCAAGTAGCAGTTCGAGTTCGAGCAGCTCTAGTTCTTCTAGTTCCTCAAGTTCTAGTTCCTCAAGTAGTAGTTCGTCTTCATCGTCATCAAGTTCCAGCTCGTCCAGCAGTTCAAGTTCCTCTTCATCCTCAAGCTCGAGCAGTTCGTCCAGCAGTTCCTCAGACTGTCCACCTGGCTGTCACAAACTGGAAACTCTCAAGCTGAAGGTCTACGCATGGGAATGGCTGGACGTTACTCCGCCCGAAACACCGCCGCTCGATGTTATCATCTTCGAAGGAAGCATTGAGCCCAACACAACCTACGCGTTTGATATTTTTGCGTGGGGAGTTGAGGTTCCAGACCCGTATCGAATGCCTGGCGTTTTGACAATTCGATTGGACATGCCTCGGATGATATGTTGCGACGAAAACGGAATGAACTGCGACGGAGACATAGGACTAAGTTACAGTTTCGAAATCGATTCCGATGGGTACTCAGGATTGACCCCTCTCAACCCAGGCACGGAGGGCAAGGGCGATGGTGATTGCGGAGCCGACAGCTGGAGCATTGGGAGCTATTCAGGGCAGACGGTTAATAAGACATACGACGTACAAGACGGGTGCCTTTGCCTGATTGACCCTCCGCAACACCTGAAATTCCGAGGTGAGTATTACCCGTACTATGCGCCTGAAATCATAGAGAAGTTTGGGGCCGGATTCGAAATTGAATTCTGCTACGAAGAGTGTCCCGGCGATTCTGACGACTCAGGCGGCGGAGGTGATCCGGGGGGAGGCGATCCAGAAGACCCCGAAGATCCGGGTGATCCAGAAGACCCAGAGGGCCCCGAAGAGCCAGAAGGGCCACTTGATCCGCCATGAGAACGGGAACCCTATCAAAACTCGCACTTCGAAAGGCCGCTCAAGATCGACCGGAAGGATACTTGGACGAAGTGATGTCGTACGTCCTGTCCGAAACCGACACGCACATCACGATTTCACTGAGAAACTACCGCAAACTGAAACGGAAATACTCACCTCCGGAACTAGTCGGAACAGAACTCAGGAAGCTGATCGAATGGTTCCCGATTCCCAAAAAAGGAAAATGCTCCTGCAAGTCACTTGAGAGAAAAATGAACCAGTGGGGATGCGATAAATGCGAACAGAAGATGGACTACATCTTGAAAAAGCTGGCGATCAATGCGAAGCGAAAGCGAGTTCCGTTTATCAAGATAGTCGTTAAAAACCGAGTACGAAAGGCAATTAGCAATGCAAGAAAAAACAAAAATAACCCAACCAACTGAACATCTCACCAAACAAGACGCGATCGCGGCGGCCGAAGATCAGCTTGAAACAGCCACTGAAGGCGATCATTTCATGGCGGTTGTCTTCCGGGCTGAACGGAACGGCCAACTACATCTCGACCGAACCACTTGGGATTTTCCATCCGAAGACTTCAAGATGGCTGTTGAACTACTGGCCGAAAATCTGAAAGTAAAATGACCACCAACATTTCATTTGTTTATCCGTTCTGGCAGCATGGTGCAAACTACGACGAACTGCGATGGTCGATTCGTTCGATCTACCAGAACTTTCGCCCTGCTGAGGGCCAGACGTTCGATGTCTGGCTGATTGGCGACCAGCCGGTTGTTCGTCGCACATCATCGACCTGGCACAGCGGAAACATCGTGCCTTGCCCTCGCACTGTCAAAGGTCGGGGATTCAAAAATAAGCTGACCGATGCACTCAACAAGTGGCATACGGCGATTCATCATCCGGGCATTTCAGACACGACGGTCTGGATGATGGACGATATTTATTTCGTCAACCCTGTAACGCTCGAGGAGTTGTCTGTTCCGCGTGCACATCGCCGAAAGACAGAGCGGAACTTGCAAAGCTGGAATGAAAACTCCGGGTTCAGTTCTGCAAAGAAACGGACGGTAGAAGCTCTCCTCAATGCGGGATACCCTGCTTGGGACTTTGCCACGCACCTCCCGCATGTGGTTCAAAAAGAGCGAGCCAAACAGGTTTTCAACGACTTCAGAATCCAAGACGATGCTCTCCTGTGGGAGATCGTCTACGAGAACGTTTTCTTAGAGGATCGCCAACCACTGAAGATGCTTCCTTTCGCGCGATACTTCGATCGAAAGCCGGAATTTGACGTACTCAATGTACTGCACCGACCAGAAACCAAGGCCTTCGTCGGAACGGGAGGATCATGGAACGAAGCCTTCCGCCGGTTCCTGTTTCAGACATTCCCGAATCGCTCACCTGTAGAAGTCAACGATCCGCCGGCACCAAGACCTGATCCAGCACTTCGAAAGAAGCTGATGGAAAAGGTTCTTGCCTGTAGTCACCGAGGACAAGTGTCTGGCGTTGCCCTGCGACCCATCGGGAAGCGCCGAACCATCGAGCTACCCGTGTTCCAGTGCCTCAAGTTCGGCCAGTCTTGCATGATCGACGGCGAACCGCCCGATTCGGATACTCTGGTCTGTAAACAGTGTCCAGTAATCACTACCACCTAATCCATCCCCGAAACCCCACACCCTAACCCTCATGACCAAAACCAAACCAACTCTGACTATTTGCGTTCCCCTGTACCTGCCCCCGTGGATCAAAGGCAACCGACGCCGAAACTGGAGAGTCGTCGCCAACGAACTGGCCAATCTTGTCGCTCGACGTGATGACATTGAGGTTATCGCCATCGAATACGGCGGAAACCACACTGACGAATTCCCATGGCTCAAGCGAATCGAAATCAGTGAAATGGGGCCATTCAACCGATCGCAGTCAATGAACGCTGGCTGGCGAGCCGCTCAGGCTGATTTGATTTGCTTCCTCGACGCCGACATCATCATGCGACCGGAAGACTGGGATAAGGCAATTGAAGAGGCGCAGCAGTATGATTGCTACTCACCGAATCGCCAGTATCTCAAGTTGCCACCGAACAAAACAGCCTATCGAATTCACGATGGAAAGTGGGACTGGGGTTCGCCGGTCAACAATGGTGTTGGCAGGCGAATAAAACACCAGCCAACCACATTCTTTGGAACTATCAGCTTTGCCAAGAGAAATTGGCTTGAATCAGTCAATGGATGGCCAGAGGAGTTCGAAGGATGGGGCAGTGAAGATCAAGCTTTGGAAGCAATTGCAAAGGGGGGTAATGCCTCCATGATGGCGGGAAACCTGCCTTTTATGCATCTGTACCATCAGCCTGCGAATCGTCGGCATTTAATTAAAAACCGGGAGATACTCAACACTTTTTACAAGCATAGATCGCTTGATGAAATCATGTCGATTCGTAGCGGAACGGAGAATCCCGATGGAATGTTCGAAACAATCCCCAAGATTTTCCATCATGTCTGGCTGGGCAGAAATCAGATGCCAGAAGAACAGCAGCGATGGATGAAAGACTGCAAATCCTTACATCCCGACTGGGAATTTAGGTTGTGGGATGACGAGAACACGTCAGAGATTCAGGACCTGATCAGTGTGTGCAAAGGCTACTCGCCCGCTTCTGATGTTGTGCGAGTTTGGGCGGTGATGAATCACGGCGGTGTTTACGCCGATACGGATTTTGAATGGTATCGAGCCATTGACCCGCTCATTGAGGGGGTTGACGCATTTTGTGCCAAGGAAGATGAGAAGCATTTAAATTGTGCATTATTCGGAGCAACTTCAAATCATCCGTGGCTGAAGCAATTGTGGCGTTTTCTGCCAGATTATATTTCAGGAAAATGCCCTTGGGGGCCTAGGTGGTTTACCAATCATACCAATCGAGACTCAATTACAATTTTCCCTACAAAATATTTCTACCCCTACCACTGGAAGCTAAGAAACACTATCGCGAAATCTAAAAATTACCCTCAATCATATTGCGTCCATCACTGGGCGAAGTCTTGGGAGTAGAGACCTATTTCACCCACCTTCCTGTAGTCGCGAATTTCCAAGATGATTCACCTTTCTTTTTCCACAGGAATTGATCTTCAAAATACCAATGTTGATTGCCATCCTTAGTTCGCTCGAGCAAGACGTACCAGTCTGTTCGCTTGATTTCAACAAGCGGAGAGCCTTTTTGAGAATCGCTGTCTGACCAAGTTCCATCGGGCATTCGCTTGAATACTCGACCTCCAGACTCAACAAACTCAACCCACTTCATTGACTTGGCCAGTTCCCCCTTGGCCTTCCGAACGACATCACCTCTCCCGATAGCCTTGAAGTAATCAGCCGCATCTTGATCCTGAATATTAACCTGTAACACTTCCTCCCATATTTTAGACGCTTTGGCGATGTCACCGGCAGCGGCTTGCTGTTTGGCCAGCGTCTTGATCCCCTCGATCGCTTTGGTCTCCGCTTCCTGAACAGCTTTCTGATGAGCCGCCTGAGCTTCGGCCAGCACTTTGTCAGCGGCCGCTTTCTCCTCAGCAGCCTGCTTCAAGATCGACTCGACGGTTGGGGCTGGAGGCGTATCCTTCGCCGGTTCTTGCGGTTCTTCCAGTTGACCAACCACTACACTGGCCGGGACGAAAAGCACTAAAACGATGAACTTCGCTAGTTTCATGGTTGCCTCTGGAAACTGGGATAGGATAAATCTTCCTTCAGATTACTCCAAATCCCCAAGTCGACCAACCCAGATTGGGCCAGTTCGGAAAAGTATCGAACATCCGGCGCGTGATTCAGGTTATAATTCTACAGCTCCCTGAAGGTGCGGCCCTCTTTTATTTTGATGAGCATCCACCATCCAGTCCCCTGTGAAACTACCAAATAATGGCAAAAACGCAAAAATTTTCAACAACCTGCATCGAAGTGAAGCAAAGCAATCGGTCGTTTGTGATCGCCAGTCTTCCGGTTTCTGTGATTGCGAAGATTGCCTACACCTCTGTTCGCAATATCGATAACGAGGAAGGTTCGGTTCAGCGTGTTCTGGAGCCTGGAAGACTAAAGGAGATCAAGGAATTTACTCTGGCCGGTGGAGATTATCCGGCATCCATCATCCTTAACTGGGTCAGCGACACAAACCCAATCAAGAAATCCGGTGGTAAGATTCATTTTTTCGTGAGAGACAAGTCGGCTCAATTGGTTGATGGGCAACACCGAGTCGAGGGGCTTCGCGAGGCGCTCAAGGAAAATCCAAAGACAGTTGGAAAAATTGAACTTCCAGTTACCATTTACAATGGGCTTTCGACTACCGAGTGTGCCGATATTTTTATATCAATTAACGATAAGCAGCGACAAGTGAAGAAAAGTCTAGTAGTTGATTTGTACAACGTTGCCAGCGACTATGTCGTTGATATTGTCGCACAGCGGGCTCGCGATTTAGCTGAGAATCTGAACACTTACGATCACTCACCTTATCGCGAGTACATCAAATTCCCGAATGCTCGCAGGGGCAGTTTTGGAATCCCGCTTTCGACGGTTGTAAGCAATATCAAGCCACTGATCGAGTCCCAGGGCGTCTTTGAACAAGTCGGCTTGACCGAGCTTAAAACGCAAACCGCCTGTATCATCAACTTCTTTACCGTGCTGCGCGATTGGTATCGAAGCCGTTGGGATGATCGCTCCAATGTCTTTCTGACCGCCGCCGGATTCACAGGTGCCATCGACTTCCTGAAAAACACCGTGACACCGTACTGCAATCTCGCCAAAGATTTTACGGCGGACTACATTAACCAAGGGATGCAACTGGAACACTCATCTCTTATTGAGCGAAGTGATCTGTCGGGACTGCAAGGCAGAGCGGCATGGAACAAGGTTCAGCATTTATTGAAAGACAGGTTTAAAGCCTCATCAGAAAAAAGGAAAATCAGGGTCTAGGCCATGCATCACGGCGGAGCTTATGTCAATAAACTCATTGCGGCGATGGCGGGAGGGTCGGCTAAAAAATCTGACACCAGGGCGGCCGCCACTGCCCTGAATCTCAACCTGGCCCAAGCCAACACGCTTCGGACAACCATTGAGAAGGACGCACAGGATTACTACTATTCAGCCTGTCTCTCTGTGGTTGACGGTATTCGCGGCCTTAATGAAGGGTTCTACACATGGGCCACTGTAAAGCTCTATTACAGTGTTTTCTACTCCCTTCGGGCAGCACTGGCAGCGGACCGCATCTGTACCTTTTATGTAGACTCTTCTCCGTTTTATATTTTGTCAGCGGTAGGATCGTCAGGTAAAAAGGGGTCGGGACCGACCCATTCATTCGTGCTGGATTTGTTCGCCTCGATCAATCCTTCCCACCCTTTTGCAACGCAAACGATTGATTGGGTTCCGGCGCTGCAATGGCTGATCAGAAGGAGAGAAGACTGCAACTACCGGAACTCTCGATTCAGCGAGCCTGATGCTCCTGGGCATTTTCAGAACGTGGAGAACTATGGAGTAAGGCGCTTGGTCGAAACGTATCTTTCAGATGATTCTGGTGTTTACACGTTCGACAAAGACCACGCGATGCTAGCCGTCCCTATCGCCGCAATGATATATGCAGGTTCACTTTTGAAACACTTGGGGCCAGTTCAATTCTCAACCGAGGAACTGGCCCTGCTTACTACCGAATGCAGGGACAATCATGGGCCGCTGCCGCAAATGTGTAAAGCGTTTCGTGAACTTGCAGAATAATTTTAGCAAGTATTTGAAAGCTTGAATTTGCATTCAATTTGGTTTCTAGCTCATCACGGCGTTCCCGTCGGTTTCGATTTCGTATCGGTCGAATCTTCAAATAGCCAATTCCGCACATAATCCGACACTGCCTCCAGACGCTCATCCGACACCCCTGACCGGTAATGCCCGGCCACAGAGGCGTCAATGTGGCCCATGATCACACGGACAGCCTCGAAATCTAGCGACCCCTCCCCAATAGTGGAGAACGTGTGCCGCAGCCAATAGAACCCGAATGGCTCGCCCTCTGCTTTCAGCCGAGCAAACGCATGTCCGATCCCCCAGGTCGTTTGGGGCTGTCCGGCCAGTGTTCGGAATATCAGTCCATCGTCACCAGCATCTATCCCGCCGAGCGCAGCAACGGTCTCCGGCCACAGCTTGGCCTTCCTGTCCTTTCCGGTCTTGTTGCGTGGCAGGCAGGCCCAGCCGCTCTTGAGGTTGAGGTGGCTCCACTTCAGCAAGCAGCAATCTTTTGGACCGTACGCGCAGTTGATGCCAAGCAGAATCATAGCCTTGAGATTGCTAAATTCACCGGCACTCGCAAGCAGCTTCCTGATTCGGTCCGCCGGGGTGAACCTCTTTGGCTTGCTGTTTCTGTCAAGCCTGATCTGACGAGCTGAAGGGATGCCGAATGCAGTCCCCCAGATCGGCTTCATCGATTCGATATGGCCATTGTTCTCACACCAGTTAAACAGCACCCTTGTGTGCCGTATCCGGTTTGCCAGCGTGACCGACACGCAATCCTTTTGAAGGTGCTGCCGCAGCAGTTGAAAGTCTCTGGGGGTCAGCATCTTTACCGGCTTGTTCCGATCAAACACTTCCAATACCCGCTTGCCAGCCGCCTCGTAATCGTCCCAAGTCTGCTGGCTAATCTCCAGACTCTTTACCGCCTGCTTCTTGGCTGCCAATGCGATATTCAGGCATTCACCTACGGTCAGGCTGTCTAGATCCCAGACGACCGGCTGGCGGCCAGCCAGCAGCTCATCCTTGACCTTAATCCACTGATCAAGAGCCGAATCAGGATCATCCCACTTTCCGAAGTAATAGACGCTCCCCTTGACCTTCTTTGCCCACTGGCCACAAGCGTGTGCGTACAGCGGGAACAATCTGGACGGCTTGCTTGGCTTTTGTTTCTTCGTGCTCATACCCCCAGAATACTAACTCAGGGTGGTGACACATCTGGTCACTCAGAATCTCCGGGCGTGCTAACGGGCGTGCTGATTTTTGGACGCCATTTTGAGAATTACTCAATGAAAGCCAATAAACCCAAGAAATACCGAAGAAAAATAATACCCGAGGCGGGACTTGAACCCGCACGACCTTAACGGTCACAGGATTTTAAATCCTGAGCGTCTGCCATTCCGCCACTCGGGCCCATGAAAAAAGAACCTGTGTTCTGCTCAAGCCTGATGATTTTCAAATTCGATGCTGCACCAGCGGATAGCCACTATGTTCCTGAGCGGAGGGTCTGTCAAGGGCGGGACTGACAATCGAATCCGCCACCGTGTAATTCGGTCGCAGAGCAAAAAGGTGGACGAGGGGTTCTCGCGAAGGCGATCAGGTTGCTTTGGAACACCGAAACCGTTGCTGTTCAATTCGGCAAAATCGACTACAATCGGGCAGGTTTCTTCGAATGTTTTTACATATCGTGCTAAACGACCCGCGATAACAACACTTTAAAACGAAACGGCCCCGAAATGGGCTGGAGAGCAACTTGATCAATTCATTGTACGCGCAGGGATTACTTCCGACGCGTGGTTCTTTTGTACTGGATGCTGTTTTCCTTGCGATGTTCGCGATTGCGATTTGCTTGATGGTCAGCATCGCATTGGTTAAACGAAAGCGGTTTTCAGCTCATCGCAAGATTCAGGTCTGTCTGTCGCTGATTCTGATCGTTGCCATCCTGATTTTTGAGTTTGACATCCGCTTTGTGACCGACTGGCGGGCGATCGCATCCCAATCAAGGTATTTCGAAAGCGGTTGGGTGGACCGAACCCTTTGGATTCATCTGTTCTTCGCGATTCCCACGCCGCTGGTCTGGGCCTTCGTGGTAATTCTTGCGCTCCGAAGATTCCCTAATCCGCCGGTGCCCGGCCAGCACAGCGCCCAGCACAAACTTTGGGGATGGATCGCAACCGGCATGATGATGGCGACTGCGATCACGGGTTGTATATTCTATTGGACGGCTTTCGCTATGTGAAAAATATCACATTCACTGAGCCGATTCAAACGGCGTTAATGTGATTTCAAGCGTAAGTTCTTTTTCGCCTCTCAAGATGCCCACCGTCAGCACATCTCCGGCCTGATGCTGGGCGACGTGCAGCCGCAAATCCTCAAAAACTTCGATGGCTTGGCCTTCCACGGATTTGATGATGTCACCCGGTTTTAAACCGCCTTTATCAGCCCCCGAACCGGGAACGACTTGCGAGATTTCGCAGTCGGATTCAGTGGGACCGAGACCAGCAAGGGCACTGCGAACCCCCAGTACCGCTCGAGGAGTAAAATCGAGTCGAATCCCCGGTTTGAGCGTTTTCAGTTTTCGGTAGGCTGCCGTTGGAAACCGACACAACTCCATACTGACACTCACCAAATTTTTGAAATGGCGAAGCTCCAGCAAAACGTCAGCATCGATTTGCATGTCCGCAAAGGAAATCCATCTCAGTTCCGTGAGTCCTTCGAGTGACTCAAGCGACGTCTTTGATATTTGACATCGCATAAACCCGATGGCAGTCAGAGACGGCACCTCCAAAAGCGGTTCAAGGGTTGCCGGCCTGATGGTGTACTCTTCAAACTCGATACGGTGCAAATTCGCCAGCCGGGCCAACCACGTCAAGTGCTGTGGATTGAATTCGTCGCCGATGATTTGTACTGAAATAATCGACGGAATCTGGCTGATCGCCTCCAGTTGAAGCGGGGCCGGATCGATATTCCTGAACTCGATCCGCGTCACATCAGACAGATGCTGCAAACGAATGAGATCGTGTTCATTCCCCTGCCACTGATGATCGAGGACCACCGTCACGTTCTCATTCCCCGACAGCGAAAATTGTCCGCCAGCCAAGAAGTGACCTCCGGCCGCAGCTGCCATCCGGCGTTGCAATTCGATTTCGATCAGGAGTTCGGGATCAATATCGGCTAACGCCTCAGTTCGGCTCGCCTGCCTTACGGCCGTCGGTGTACGAGGAGCAAACAGTCGATCCCGGTTGGCGTCTGCTGAAGCATCCAGAATTTCTTCCAACTGATCGAGTGCCTGCTCCGTTGATTGTTTTAGCTTAGGCCCGGAATTTCCCTGCGGTGGAGAAACGGCGACAGGCTGATCGGAATAGAGATCGAGCCTGGGGCGGCTGAAGGCTTGGCCTTCAATATCCATCGGATCGACGATGCCCGCGCCCTTGCTACGCAGTTGGTTGAGGATGCTTTTCTTTTGTTCGAGCCGCCATTGAAAGTGGAGTTCGGCCAGTCGTTGGTTGAAGGACTCGTTCTCTCCGGGAAACAGCAACTGAAGTACCCTTGCAGTTTTCAGGAAGACGGCCTCATCGCCCTGGGTACCAATGGCTTCGAGTGCCTGCTTGGCCCGCCACGTCGCCTCCGGAGAGCCCGTCAACACTTTGATGGCCAAGGGCTTGACCGCCGGTACTCCCATCGTTCCGAGCGATCGGGTCGCCAACTCGCGATCGCTGAAGCAAGGAGAATCGAGCTGTTCAATGGTCATTTCAAGCAGTCGTTGGTCGCTGGTCTGGAGCGGACCACCGTTTCCGGTTGCTGGCAAAAGCCATGTAAGCAAAAACGTTACGCCAAACCCGATAGCAAACGCCGGGTGATGGGTGCGTTTGAATCGCAAGGGGAGGCAATCGCTCATACGCGGGAAACTATCTCACTTCCTGGGAAACTTTTCCGGGGAAACTTAGGGCAATTAAAGAAAACCAAAAAAACGATGGCTCGCACGCTATGGTATTGGTCTGGTGGAAATCATAACCCGAAGCGTAAGCGAGGGA
>CAYPXY010000046.1:0-34928 GCA_964414815.1 uncultured Pirellulaceae bacterium
ACTTCTGACTTCTGACTTCTGACTTCTGACTTCTGACTTCTGACTTCTGACTTCCGATCTCCGGCCTATCTTCCCCCGAGCAACCGGTCTCCGAGAACATTGTCGAGTTCGGGAATCTCGTAGATTTTCTTTCGTGTCTTTTCGACATCGTAATCGACTCGGTAGTAACGAACGGTTTTCTCGTCGGTATCGAGGACGACGAAGCAGGCTCGCGGGTCGCTGTCGCGCGGTTGCCCTACGCTGCCCACGTTGAGCATGCACTTGGTGTCGCCCAACTCAAAAATATAATCGTTCTGTTCAGGAGTAATGAACTCGCACCGTTCTGTGATCATGCCGGGGATATGAGTGTGGCCGTGAAAACAGTATTTGTCAAATCGGTTGAACATGATCACCATCAATTCCCGCTCAAAAATCAGATCCGGGAACACATATTCATTCGTCGGGTCGCGTGGCGAAGCGTGAACAAACAAAAACTCGCCTTCGTCGTGTCGCCGCGGGAGTCCTCCCAGAAAATCCCACCGCTCGTCTGATTTCTGCAGGTTGGTGGTATCTGCTTCCAGTCGCCCTCGGGTCCAGTAAATGGCTCGCTGTGCGACCGGATTGAAGCCTTCAGGATCGAAAATAGCGGCCTGATCGTGGTTGCCCAGAATCACCAATTGGCACTTTTCCATCACCAGGTCCAGACACTCTAGCGGATTGGGGCCGTACCCGATGATGTCTCCCAAACAGATAATTTCATCGACCTTGATTTCCTCGATACGTTGTAGCACAGCGACCAGGGCTTCCAGATTACCGTGAATGTCACTGATAATAGCGCGTTTCATAATTTTTGGAGATGAGACGGAGGATTAAATGAATGAGCGAGCAGTTTGTGTATTCGGTGTGAAAAAGCCTATATACATAAAGACGGATGTCCATTGATCAGGTCAATCGCTTTTTTGCCCCAATCCGGGACCAGACAGTCTAAATAGTATCCGCAGGTACTGCAATCGTCGTACGTCAACGTACCAATGGGGTACTCCAATAGGGCTTGTTCGCAGGATATTGTAGAACAATCGTCTTCCGTTGTTCAGCGTGCCGGAAAAAGTTGACTACTTTGCGATTTTCAATCATTCGACTCAATATTTACTTGGCGTCGAGTAACAGAAGCCATTCCATTCTACAATGCAGACGTTGTAAGTTGCACGACCTCCGGCGGGTGGCCGCTGAGCAAATTCAGGGAAAGTGAGTACTATTTTGATAACCTTAGCGATAGAAACCTCGGATCGATCTTTCTCGGCGGCCCTTTTGAAATCAGGCGTGCCGATTGGGCAAGCTTCGTCGCTGCCGCCGGATATTCATACGGATTTTTCGCCATCGTCCTCCAAAAGTCTATCTCAAAAACTGCCCAGTGTCGGTGCCGGGCTGTTTCCTTTGCTGAAAAAACTGCTCAGTGACACCCATCATAAGTTCAACCAGGTTCAATTATTGGGCGTTACCTATGGCCCAGGTATGTTCACAGGCCTACGTTCGGGGATCGTCGCCGTGAAATCGCTGGCCTACGCCGGACAAATTCCGGTCGTTGCAGTGAACACGCTGGAAGTCATTGCTTTCCAGGCCTTGCCGTTTCTGGCGGAAAATGGCGGTCGAGCAGCGACTGGATCGGGATCGCGAATTCGAGTGCTGCCCGTCATCAATGCTCAGCGTCAACAACTTTTCACCGGAGCCTACGAAGTACAATGGCCGGTTGATGAGGGTGAGAACCATGAACCTGAAATACACGAAATCACCCAAAATCAAATTCAGGATCGTCAAGCGTGGTTATCTGGACTGCTGGAAAACGACTGGGTGACCGGCACGGGGCTTAAGCCGATTTTAGATCAGATCCCTTCCGGGAAAGTAAATCGGGTCGATCCATCGCGTTGGATACCGACCGCAACGGCGGTTGGAAAACTGGCCTGGAAGTACTTTCAAGCCGGACGGCGCGATGACATCTGGAAGCTCGAACCGTTCTATTTCCGGCCCAGTTACGCTGAAGAATAAGCAAGGTTCCGAACGTCCCGCCCAGCAGTTACAATGGGATACTGACCCTTCACCCAAAAACTTCGCACCTGCACAACAGAAAGTCGAACGGATGAAACAAGGTAAACCCACCAAGTCATATCAAATATTGCTCGCCGCCATCGTCGCGTTGATCGTCCCGTTACTCATCCCACTGACACCGGCCTTCGGAAAGGTTGTCTGTGATCAACCGAGCCATTGGAACCAGGACGAACAGGTTTCCGATGCAGAAATACTGAAGTTCCTCAGTGGGGACCTCTGGCCGAGCGAACTTGAATCCCGCCCTGAGTTGCTGGCGGAGGTTCTTCGAGCCGGTCCACTGAGCGATTTCAGCCGCTATGGAAAATCGATGCAGATCCTTTCGGCGATCCTCCAAGCCGACGCAGCCGTTGGCTCCGATCCCGAGCGCCGAAAAACGGCTGTGGCGGTCGCGCTGGAGTTTACCGCCAGCTATCTCAACCGAGGCCCGGATGAAGGGGTCGCCCGCTACCTTTGGTATCGCGACGCCCAGCAACAGCGACGCCTGCATCCTTCCTTCGACAAACTGGAGGCTTGGGAGCGCCGATTTGTGGTCAACCTTCCGTGGCATCATGGTACCGGGACCAACGACGAACTGGACTGGCTCAACAGCAACGTCAAGCTTCCGCCGATGGAATACACGGGAGCTTGCTGGCAAGCGCCCTATCGAGGTGATAACCCCTTTGGAGAGACGGTGCAGGGACCGCGTTACTACACGCCATTCGAAGATATTCTTCGGCCCTATGAAATGCGACGGGAAGTTGGTGCGGTCTGTGGTGGGCTGTCGCATTTTGGTGCTGCCGCCGCTCGCGCCAATGGGATCGGAGCCACCACGATGGGGGAACCCGGCCATTGCGCGTACGCGATTCGCGTCGACGGAAAATGGATTCCAGCGTATTCGCTCAGTACCGAACGGGGCATTCACCAATCGGTCTTTCACAATACCTGGCCCTATATTGAACTTCAGGAAAAAGCACTTCTCAAACCGGACGTCAACCGGAAGGCCTTGCGGCTGGCAGGCCAAGGACTGATGGCCGCCCAACAGGACGCTCAGGCAGGCGCCCGGTTGGCGATCGAGGCCTGCAAAGTGCAGCCTGAAAATCCAATCCTGTGGGAAATTCGATTTCGTTTGCTGCAGCAAGGCGGCCTCGACCAACTCCAGCCGTGGCAGAAGCAAGCTCGACAAATGGCAGCGACCTTTTCAGGGTACCCGCAGGTGGTGGTCGCCACCTTGAAAAGTATTGACCAGAAGCTTCCTCCGTTTAACGATGCTGAGCAACGTATTGAGATCATGACCGCAGCGCTTGAAGAAGCCATGGGCCCCCAATCGGCCAACTCGGATCCCTGCAACTGGGAAGCAACCTTCGACGACATCTACCGATTTGTCGGCCGAGCCTCCGACACGAGAAAATCACTGGCCAAGGCCGTCGCACCGGTGGTCATGAAAGGCCCCGATTGCGACCGTTTTTTTGCAGACTCGCTCCAGCGATTCGGCGATGATCCTGACGTATCGACCATGCTAGTCAATAGCGCACTCTCTCGCGAGAAACCGACTGGAAAGGCCAAAGACACCTCACGAAAGGATGCCATGGCGCGCGTCGCCGAGACAGGAATGGGCTTGGCAGGAAAATCACGCGACCCGGAACTGTTCCAGAAATTTGTGACGTTGCATCCCCAATTACATCAGGAAGGTCTGGCCGCCGTCGCGCCTCCGCGGGGCCTCAAGTGGGTCTCGAAAGGCGCAGCGATTGGCTTCAGTAGTACTTCCCGATGGGATCACCTGGCCGGACATGCGGCCGTCCTGTCGATGCAAGGCGGTAAGTTCCATACATCCAATCAAGACGACGAATGGGCTGAGGTCACCCTGCCGAAAATTTCACTTGTTTCTTCGATTGTGATCGACAACTCTGAAACCAATCGAGGCCGGGCGGTTCCCTTGAAGGTTGAAGTCTCCGAGGACGGTCAGAACTGGTCTCAGGTCTTCGAAACCGACGAAGTACAAACTCAGTGGACCATCGATTTGAGCAACGCCCCCGTGAAAGCTCGCTTGATCCGAATTCACGGTTCCATCGGGCGAAAGGATTTTCTCCATCTACGCCGAGTGTTGGTGTTCGGAGTTCCTCAGTCGTAGAACCGCAAGTACTATCTGCTTTAGCCAAATGGAACGTGGGATAGACCTCCTGGTCTGTCGAAACGCACTTGACAGACCAGGAGGTCTATCCCACAACGGCTGGTGTCGGCAACTTCAATTGGCTGAAGTTAAAAAAAAACAAAGCAAAGAAAATGATTCAAACTCCTGCTAACCGCGTGCGAAAGAACAAAAATCAACCCTCAAAAGCTCGCTGGTTCGACAGCAGGTTGCTCGTACTGGCCGTGGGGCTTGGGTGCTTGAGCCTGGTGCCGTCCACGCTGTTGGCTCAGGCCAAAATGCACCCGACATTTGCGGCGGCGGTGGAGGCGGCTCCGGATAGCGGCGGAATGGTAGTCGTCCTGCTTCACGGCTCGGACTGGAACTCCTTCGGCGAGCAGTTCCTGGCGAACGTTTTCAAATCAAAGGAACTTGCAAAAAATCTGGATCGTTCGGTGGCGCTGGTCGCTGTCGATCATAAGGAAAGTCCGAGCGCCAAGGACAAACAGGTGGCGGAGGGGGCCAATAAACTGCCGGCCGTCAACGTCCGCACGTACCCCAGTATCCTGATCACCGACGGCCAAGGGCGAGCATTGGTCGTTCTACAACCGCTCGATGAATTTGATTCAGGGACGGCATTGGCCACGCAACTGCAGCAATGGTACGACCGCATTTGTGCCCGTGATCAGATGCTGGTTCAGGCCCAAAACACCAGCGGCCACGAACAAGTCCGAATATTGGGTGAGGCACTTCGAGTGGGTGAGGTCGGATTGGGGCTTCACCTGAAAGACGCCCGCAAGTTTTCGCTGCACGAGATTCTGGATGCCATGAAAAAAGCAGATCCCCAGGATGAGAGCGGTTGGATTTTTGCAACGGCGTTCCCATTTGATGAAGTCGTCAAGACGACGGAGCGGCTGCTGAAAGAATCAGGACTTCCTGCGGCCGAAACGGAACTCGACCAGCGACTGACTAATCCCCACCTTCTCCCGGCACAGCGTCAGGAATTGCAACGCCAACGTTTTCTGCTGTACAAGTCCGCCGGAGAGCCGGTCGAGCGATTGACTTCGGCGCTGAAACAGTGTGCTGCGGAAATGCCGGATTCAATCATCGGCCAAGGAGCCATCAACTGGGCCAAACATCTGGAAAAGAAGTGATTTTGCGCTACAATATTGGCAACATTTTTTGTGACCGTTCAAGAAGCAAAAAACCTTTAGCCGCAAGCCGAAGCCGACCGCCATTCGTTTGCGACTATCATAGAAAGTCGATCGACTGATGATTGAAGCTGGATGATCGAGAAGTGGTCGGCGCAGGCGCGACGGCAGGGTGCTGTCTCCGTATTCAGCCTACCTGCTAATAGAATACCTGCAACCCGGTACACCGCGCGCCTTTGGGAGTTGCCGATGAAGCGACTTCGGTGTTGCAGTATTTTTTGGCGGCAACCCCCGACGGCTTGCGGCTAAACGTTTTATCGTCCCGTAAACGACTACGTTTTTTTGTCCAATAACTTTGGGAGAAATGTGATGTATCTGAAGATGACGGTTTTCGGTTTAATCCTGGTTGCCGGATTGAATATGTTTCGCAATCAAGACGAGACTGACTCACTCAATGAACACCTGAAAGTGTTTCAGCCCATGGTCGGGAAAACCTTTGTAGGGGAGTTTGCCAACTCGACGCCTGAAAAACCTCTGATTGATGTGTCTCGTTGGGAACGGGCAATGAATGGACAGGCGGTTCGCGTTCTGCATTCGGTCAACGATGGCGAGTACGGCGGTGAAACAATTCTGATGTGGGACCGCAAGCTGGAAAAAATTGCGTTTTGGTATTTTACGACCGCTGGCTTTTATACCACCGGCACGATGGATATCGATGGCAACACATGGTCGGCAACCGAAGAGGTGACGGGTAACAAGCAGGGAATTACCCAAGTTAAATCGGTATCGACGATCCAAGAAAACGGCGAAATGCACATCAAAACGGAGTACCTGACCAACGGAGAGTGGACTCTCGGCCGGGATATGACGTACCGCCCTTCGACTGAAGCAGAAGTCAAGTTCCGATAATCGGCCCATTTGCAATTTTGCCAAATTTGTCGGAACTCGTTCCTGACTTGAGGCGTCTGAACGCGTAGAATTGATGTTTACCCAGGAGTCTACGATGAAAATACGGCTAACGTCTGCCAGCGTGTGTATCTGTCTCGCCCTTCTTTTTGCTTCAAGAGGTTTTGCCCAAGTGATTCTATTGCCAGAAAATGAGCGTATCCGGATTCCCCGATTTCATCCTCGCACTCCCGAAAACAGTTATCGTATTCGCGAACTTTCGCTCGACGCTTCCATCAAAGGGCAAATCGCCCAGACTCAAATTTCTCAAGTCTTCGAAAATCAGACCAACCGGCAAATCAACGCCAGCTTTGTTTTTCCTCTACCGTATGATGGCGCTGTCTCTCAAATGACACTCCTGGTCGATGGCAAGGAATACGAAGCCAAATTACTGGACAAGGACGAAGCTCGAAAAATTTACGAAGGCTACGTTCGCAGGAACCAGGATCCGGCTCTGCTCGAATGGGTGGGGCAGGGGATGTTCAGAACCAGCGTCTTTCCGATTCCTCCCAGGGCCACTCGCACCGTCACCCTGAAATATTCCCAGTTGCTTCGCAAGCAGGATCGGTTGACGGACTACCTGTTCCCGCTCGCAATTGCCCGATACACGTCACAACCTCTTGAAAAGTTGTCACTGAGAGTAGCCATCGAATCGTCGGAGAAGATCAGCAACATCTACAGCCCAACGCACCTCGTGGACATCAAACGCGATGACGAATTTCATGCGGTGGTGACCCATACTTCGGCCAACCAGGTCCCTTCGACTGACTTTCGTCTGGTGTTTGATTCCACCCCCGACAAAATCGGCGTGAGTGTTGTCTCTTACTGGCCCAACGAAGACGATGCCGGCTATTTCATACTACTCGCCAGTCCGGAACTGAAACCGAGCGAAGGCGAGCCACTAAAGAAGACGGTTCTGTTTGTCGTCGATCAAAGCGGCAGTATGAGCGGCGGCAAAATCGAACAGGCTCGCGAGGCTGCCAAATTCGTGATCAACAACTTGCGGCAGAATGATTTGTTTAACTTGATCAGCTACGATTCCGAAGTCAAACTGATGAGTCCCGAGTTGCTGAAATTCAGTTCCGACTCCCGACAACAGGCCATCGGTTTTGTCAATTCGATTCATGCCGGAGGAATGACCAATATCCAGGAAGCGTTGACACAGGGGTTGGGATTATTGCAAACCGGTGCGACGCCCAACTACATCGTCTTTTTAACCGATGGCCAGCCGACGGCGGGGGAAACCAACGAGTTGAAAATTGCCGCAATGACCCGGACCGCCAATCAACATCGGGCGAGACTGATCACTTTTGGAGTGGGTTACGACGTCAATAGCCGACTGCTCGATCGATTGTCGCGAGAAAATAACGGCCAAAGCGAGTACGTTGGCCCTGATGAAAACATCGAAGCCGCAGTTGCTCGGCTGTATTCAAAACTTTCGGCACCGGTACTGTCAAATGTCAAATTTGATTTTGGGTTCGAAGGTCTGACCGTTTCTGAAGGCAAACCGGTGGACCGATTCTATCCATCGGAAGTCAATGATATGTTTGCCGGCGGACAGATTGTGCTGGTCGGACGCTATAGAAAATCAGGCCCTGCTTCGATTGAGATCACGGGCGACGTCAACGAGAAGAAAGAAAATTTCAAATTCGATGTCAACTTGGCTGCAAAGGGCGATACGGGAGACCGAAAGTTTATCGCTCAACTTTGGGCCAGCCGCCGGATCGGCGAGATCATCGACTTGATCGATTTGAATGGCAAGAACGAGGAGTTGGTTGAGGAGTTAGTGATGCTCTCCAAAAAATTCGGCATCGTGACCCCATATACCTCTTACCTGGCCGACGATCAGGGGCAACTTGCCGGTCTCTATCGTAATGGTATGCAGATCGAACAAGCGGGTCTGGCCCTCGAAAGTCTGAACCAACTTGCAGGCTCGTCTGGATTCCAGCAACGCGCGTCCAAGCAGTTCTTTAAAGACAACTCCGTCGCATCTCCGCAAACCGCACAAAGCCTGAATCGATATAGCTCGGGCGGAGGAGGAATGGGTGGCATGGGTGGAATGATGGGGGGTAGGGGAGGTGGCGGCCAGGGCGGAGTAGCTCCCGGTCGATTTTCATCGAACAATCTGGCCGGAGATTCCAATACAAACCAGAGTGTGCAACCGTCCGAAGGGATGCGACAAGTGGGCTCGGTGACGATTTTTGTTCGCGGAAAAACTCTCGTGGCTGACAACGCAGCCGATGTCGATCTGGAGAACGACAAGTCCATTATCGACGTGGAACGTTTCAGCGATCCGTATTTCAAACTGGTCGCGGACAACCAAGCGGATGAAAATCTGGTGCTGTCCGAACAACGCAGCGACGAAATCCTGATCGTCAAACTACGGGGGAATACGTACCGAATCCAGTAGATGGACTTCGAAACCAAACCTCGTCGCTATCAGACAAGAAAGTAGGGCGGAAAGATACTTTGCCTTTCATGGTGTCGCGAAATGTTATTCAAAAACTAACGCCAAAATTGACAGCAAACGCATTGAACCCGGCGAAGGTCAGCGTGGGGGCGCCGAGGTTGGTCCACAACTGGCCTTCATAGGCTCCTTCAATGAAGAGGTCGCCGATTACGGTCGTGCGTTCGACTCCAAGTCCCAAGCGGATGCCATAAATGCCTTCGATTTCATCGGCTTCCTGGAAACTCAGGATGGGCAGTCCCTGGTTCGGAAAAGGTGTTGAATCGTTGATCACCGTTCGCTCGATCGTTTTGTTGCCAAACAGGAACGATGCGTTCCCGCCCCCCAACGCGTATAGACCTCGCTGTCCCAACGGTAGTTTGCCGTTGGCGGTAAAGACCGGACCGACACCGTCAAATCGCCGAGACCAGTTCAACGAACTGTCTGGCGAATTGCTGAAGGGGCCTGGGGTAACGACGGCTTCTGATAACTGACTGCTTCGGGCGACACGAAGACCGCCACCAACGATTCCGCTGGCTCGTCCGAGATGGAAGCTGTAGGTGCCTTCAAAATCCAGTGTGGAAGCTTTGGCTGAACTGGCAACATTCAGTTCGTCTCCAAAATTGGGGGCGACGACCGAAGCCGGAAAAATCACCGATGTCGCGGTCGCAGCAGGGACCTGGAATCCGTTGTTGGTGAAATTGAAACCGCTGCTTGATTCGTTGTAACGCCACCAGGATGTACGAAATCCCGTGCCGCGAGAGCCTTGAAGTCCAATCCATATCCGGGGAGTCATTTCATAGTCATAGTCAAACGGAACCAGGTGGTGCGTTCCGGTTGCAAAATCAAAAATCATCGCCTCAAACGACTCCTTGAGATGGAGCTTGGTGAAGGCAAACGAATACCCGGCGTAAATATTGCTTTGCGAACGTGCCTGTGGGTTCTCTCCGAAGGCAGTCGATCCATTGCCATCGAAAAAGTTCTCGTAGTGGTACGCCTCATGCGAATGGGGGGCGGTCGCCGGATAGGGAGACGGCTGGTGGTAACTGGAATGGGTCCCATGATGGGTCCCCGCGGCATACCCATGAGACGGGGTAGTATCCGGAAATTGCTGATACTGGCCAAAAACGGGCTGGATCAGGTTCGCTGCAATGATGTACGCAGCGAATAGGATGGTATTTGATTTCATTTTGCCCCCGCAAGAATCGATTTGATGTTGCGCATTTCTTCGGCATTTGAAGGCGTCAAAAATCATCCAATTGCCAAACTGAATACAAACATTAATCTTTTCTCAATCGGCAAAGTTTAACTTGGGTAGTTTGGTGAGATTGAGAAAATCGCTATTCAATCGAACGCCCGTTCCTGACAGAATGCCCCGAATCAAATTCTTGCGTCCGAACCAACTGATATTTCTATTCTGTCCATGATCGCTTTGGTGGAGCTGGTGGCTCTGAAAACACTGATCGCCTTCCTTCAGGTATTGTCCATCGACCAGTGCGCGGCGATTTGCCGGTGCCTGGCATGGCTGACGGCAGATGTGATCGGTTTTCGCAAGCGTGTGATTGAGGAAAACGTACGGGGGGTCTATCCCGACATTTCTGACTCCGAAATCGAGACCATGGCCCGGAAAATGTGGTATCACCTTTTCTTGATGGGGTGTGAAATCATCCATGCGCCCCGAAAAATTCACGATTCGAACTGGCGAAAGTATGTCTACATCCGGGACAAGCGACTGATGACGTCGTATCTTATCGATTACCGGCCCTTGGTCGCCGTTTCTGGACACTTTGGGAATTTTGAGATGGGTGGCTATGTGACCGGACTGCTGGGAATGCCCAGTTATACGGTTGCCAGACCGCTCGACAGCCCCGGCCTGGATCAGTTTGTCAATCAGTTCCGATCCCGAAACGGACAGTTCATTCTGCCCAAGGACGGCAGCGCGGGAGAGATTCAGGAAGTCCTCGCCAGCGGAGGAATTCTGACCATCCTCGGTGATCAACATGCCGGCACCAAAGGTTGCTGGGTCAATTTTCTCGGTCGGCCGGCCGCCTGCCACAAGGCGATTGCATTGTTTACACTGTCCGCCAATGCGCCGATGATGGTCAGTTACTGTCGTCAACGGGACCGTCCGCTTCATTTTGAGATTGGTTGTCCTGGAGTTGCGGACCCATGGTCGCTGCCGGAGGAGCTGCGCGATGTGACATCGCTGACTCAGTGGTACAATGACCGCATGGGTGATGCGATCCGGCTCGCTCCCGATCAGTTCTGGTGGGTCCATCGACGCTGGAAAGAAAAGCCCGTTCGAAAGACCAGTAAACGGAATAGGGCTGCTTGATCTTCGAAACGGAATTGCCGTAAGATGGAAGAGATTTCCGTTCTCTCGCCCAGCCAGCAAGTTCCCGTGATTCGATTTCGCCCGTTCCTCAATACTGATGTTCCCCACATCGTCAACATTTGGCGACAACAGCAGCGGTTCAAGGGCTTTTTCTCGGCGATCAACAGCGAATGGCTTGACCTGATGGTTCTGTCAAAGCCCTATTTCGAACACAGCGGACTGATCCTGGCAATTGATGAACAGGCGGGCGGAACCCCTGTAGGATTTATCCACGCAGGCTTTGGCCCGAACGAAAGTCTGAGCGACATGGATTCGCAGGCGGGAATCCTCTCGCAACTGAAAGTCGTTCCACGCGAGGATGATTCGCAGATTGCGGGGGGATTGATCAATCATGCCATCCACTACTTACAGCAACGGGGTGCAACAAGCGTTGAAATTGGCAGCAAGTTTCCTCATGCTCCGTTCTATCTCGGGCTTTATGGAGGCAGCCGCGTTCCTGGCATCATGCACGACGATTTGATCGCCCGGTTTGCACTTCAAGACCGGGGGTTCGGCTACGATGACGAAGTGTTATTGATGAAACTAGAGCTGGCCGGGTTTCGTCCGAATGTTGATCGAGATCAAATGGCGCTGCGAAGACAGTATCAGGTCAAAACGACGGAAGACCCGATGGAGACTTCCTGGTGGGAGTGTTGCCTGTTCAGCCATTCGGAACGAGTGCGGTTCACGCTGCACAGCAAAACCAACTCTGCTCCGATCGGTGCGGTTTGTTTCTGGGACATGCTGCCGATCGCGTCGGAGTTTGGCATGAGCTGCCGAGGGCTTTATGATCTACACATTGCCCCTGAGTTTCGTCGCCGGGGCATGGCAACTTTTCTGATCAACGAAGCGCTCAAAGGCTTGAAGCAGCTTGGCATCGTGCAAGTCGAAGTCCAAGTTCGACATTCGGATATTGCGTCGCTGCAGTTTTTTGACAAGCTGGGATTTGAAAAGTTTGCAGTCGCCTATCAGATGTCGCTTAAATTATTGGCGTAATCATTCGACAAGCACTTTACAGGAGATACAGCGCCCTTTGCCGGGCTAGCGATCTCGGAGTCGCCTTTGGAGCGTAGAAATAAGATCCGCCAACTCGGTCGCCGAGCGTGTCACCAATTCAGAC
This sequence comes from uncultured Pirellulaceae bacterium, assembly GCA_964414815.1. Lineage (GTDB taxonomy): Bacteria > Planctomycetota > Planctomycetia > Pirellulales > Pirellulaceae > Mariniblastus. Next base: position 12,223 of record CAYPXY010000046.1, read on the forward strand.
TTATGCGATACGGTGTCGCCCAAAAGCTCCTGAAGCATTTGGACTTTGCCAGCAAGAATGCCCTCGTCCTGCCCTTCTTCACGACCTTCTTCACGACCTTCTTCACGTCCTTCTGCATGACCTTTCGCATGTGCTTTTTTACTGATTTTATCAGCCAGTGTTCCCGGTTCGATGTGCGTAAACGTGCCCTGAACAATTTGCCCCAAGATTTCTTCGGTTAGATGTTTGCTGACGTTCATCACATAGTCTCCTGCAATAAAAACCCACTGATCGACTTGATCCGGTTTGACATGCTGGGCGATAATTCGGAAAATCGCTTCCAGCTCTAAAGCCAATTGATGGCTTCGCCCATATTTTAGCAGCCTCAGGACGATTTGTAAAATCGGATCATCGGCGATTTGCGAATCAGGAGTTTGCCACAAGTCCAGCAACATGAACTCGAATTTCACCTGATAAGGAGCAAATTCGGCCGGTGTTGGAATCAATTCTTCAAGTCGCCGGGGGCCAGACCAAGGGCGTTCACCATGATAGACCACAATCGGGACAATTGGACTGGCTTGGTTTTGATTCCGTTTGTCCCGCTCCCAGATCCGAATCATGTACGCCAGAGTCTGAAAGACAGTCCACGGATCTGCTTCGCTTTTGTGCTCGAGCAGAAAATAAAACCAGGCTCGGCGTTGAGTTTTTCCTGGCGCAGATTTGTCGTCGACCATTTCGACTGACAGCAAAAGGTCCGAGTATTTTTCTGACAGGTCGGGATCGACAAAACTTCCAGGCTCGATCTTGAGTGTTTCAAGTTTTAGCAACTTGAGAGCGTCGGGTGACAATTGCATCCTCAGTAGGCTTTTTGCTGCGGAAAGATGAGACATCCCCAAGCTGAACAATCCATCGTGAGGTGATGCTGAGACTTTGTCATTCATTCGATTTCCCTGTTCAAAACCCGGAGAGTTGCTGATAGCGAAGGTTGTATTTTCCGGAATCCTGGCAGTCTCGTCAATTCAGTGGGTTGAAGTACAGGACTGGAATTCGGGGATTGACCTTCTCACAAGGTGTCACACGGCAACTTTCAGAAAATCGATCTCCGAAAACCGAAAACCGAAAGCCAGAAGCCAGAAGCCAGAAGCCAGAAGCCAGAAGTCTGAAGTCTGAAGTCTGAAGTCTGAAGTCTGAAGTCTGAAGTCTGAAGTCTGAAGCCTGAAGTCTGCCGCGGAACCGGCTTTTCAATTTCAGTTCCATCTATTAGAATTTTTGACGCTTACACAAGATTTAGCGACCCAATCAACTCTTATGACCATGACTGAAACAACGCAAGGTGGCGATTCACGTCGTTCGTCCACGCAGGCCGGCCAAGCCATGATTGAAGCAGCCGGGCTTTGCAAATTCTACGGTGGATTCGCTGCCGTCAAGGATGTGTCCTTTACGGTTCCCCGCCAACAAGTCTGCGCCTTTTTGGGGCCAAACGGAGCGGGAAAATCGACCACCATGAAATTGTTGACCGGTTTCCTGGCACCGACGCGCGGGACGGTCAAAATTGGTGGATTCGATATGCAAACCCATCGAATCGAAGGCAGCCAGTGCATCGGCTATCTTCCTGAAAACGGCCCGCTGTATGAGGAAATGACGCCCAAGAGTGCCCTTTCGTACTTGGCTCGCGCTCGCGGCCTCAACGCGGCTCAGCGAGCCGACCGCACGGCTTATGTCGTAGAAAAATGTAATCTGGAAGAAGTTTACCAGAAGCCGATCAGCAAACTGTCGCGTGGATTCCGCCAGCGGGTGGGAATGGCTCAAGCACTGCTGCACGATCCATCCGTCTTGATTCTCGACGAACCGACGAGCGGCCTGGATCCCAATCAGTTGGTCGGCATCCGGGCATTGATCAAGGAACTTGGAAAAACCAAAACGGTCTTGCTGTCGACGCACATCCTTCAAGAAGTAGAAATTCTGTGCGATCGCGTCATTCTGATCGATCAGGGACAAATCCGGTTCGACGATTCAATCGGCCAGATGGGATCCCGTCAGGAAATGGAAAACGCATTCCATCGTTTGACCCATTTTACGGTCGCCCATTAAACTTTCGCACGATCTTTCATACGACCTTTCTCACGATCTTTCAACACGGAGAACACTCATGTTTCGATGGCACGTTGTCTTTGCAGTCTTTGCTCGCAACGTCAAACAGTATTTTTCCGGCCCACTGGGCTATCTGTTTATTGTTGTGTTCGTGACGGTATGCAGTCTGGTGACATTCAATCCCCAGTTTTTTGCCGACAATCTCGCCAACCTCGATCAACTCAGTCGCTCGTTGCCGTTTTTGCTGTTGTTCTTCATCCCGGCGATTACCATGTCCGTCTGGGCCGATGAAAAGCGACAGGGAACCGATTCGATCCTGTTCACCTTGCCCGCGTCCGACCTCGATATTTTGTTGGGCAAGTACTTTGCCGTCGTGGCCGTCTATACCATCGCCCTGTTTTTCTCGTTGTTTCAATTGATCAATCTGGCGAATGTTGGAACCCCCGATTGGGGAGTGATTGCGGCAACGTATATCGGGTACTGGCTGGCGGGGTTGGCCCTTTTGGCGATCGGGATGTTTGCGTCGTCGCTGACGCGCAGCGCGACGATCGCCTTCGTGGTCGGAGCCCTACTCTGTGCAATTCCGGTATTGATCGGTCACTATTTTTCGGGCGTCATCGGGTTGGAACGACTTGGTTTTGATTGGAATCTACGGGATTTCACCACCGGTCTGATTCCACTCTCGGGCGTCGTTTATTTCCTGGGACTCGCCGTGTTCATGCTGTACCTGAACCTCGTCGTCATCAGTCGCCGGCACTGGAGTCGCGGTCAACAGTTCACGCATGCCCCCCATTATCTGATGCGGGTCCTTTCGCTGGCTGTGGGGTTGGCCGCCCTTGGTTTTCTCAGCACCACGGCGGTATCGAATCTCTGGGCGCGAGCGGATTTGACCTCTGAAAAGCTCTACGTCCTCGACCAGACCACCACCGATACGCTGAAGAAGATCAAGGATGCGGATCGCGTCGTAACGATTCAAGCATTCATCAGTCGCGACGTGCCGCGAAAGTATGTGAATGCAAAAAATCAGCTTGTCAGCTTGCTTCGCCAGTTCAGTCATCAAGGAGGCAATAATATTGTCGTTCGAACCATCGACGTTGCGCCAAGCTCGGATGAAGCCAGTGAAGCTCGGGTTGCAGGAATCGACCCTAAATTTGATCGCTCCGAAGTTGCCGGGCGGGTCGTTGAGCAGGACGTCTACCTCGGCGCGAAAATTACCTCTTCGCTGGGCGAAGTCATTATCCCGTCGATCGATGGAGACACGTCGATCGAATATGAATTGACTCGTGCGCTGGCCTACACCATTGATAAAGGCCACCAGATTACGGTCGGAATCGTCGACACGGATACTTATTTTGGCGGTCCGCTGATTGAAGGGCGTCGAGTTCCGTGGGCCTACGAGTCCACGATGGCAGAACTGAAAAAGCAGTTCAAAATCAAGCATTACACTCAAACGGAATTTGCGGCGATTCTGGATGAAGCGCCCCAAACCGCAGAGTCCACTGTCGCTTCGACCGCTGAGTCTTCTGATACAAGCCCACCCAAACCCACCCAGTCCTATCCCGATGTATTGTTGGTGGCGGACCCAAGCTCACTTGATCAGTCGGCGATGGCGACGCTGGTGAAGTATATTCAGTTGGGGCGTCCCACCGTGATTCTGGCAGACCCACTGCCGTTCCAATTGACTTATCAACATCCCCAAATGGTGGGCGTCATCAATGCTCCGCGACAGCCGCGACTTTCGTCACGCTCGCCCTACCAACATATCCTGTCCAGTTCTCCGGCCCCCAAAGCCGACCATGGAACCGCCGCCAGTTTGCTTCGCGCGATCGGTGTGGAATGGAATTCAGGGACAGCCGTATGGAATCTCGACAACCCCCATCCAAATTTCAAAGGTGTCTGGCCCGAGTATATCGCAGGAGAGTTGCGAGAGCTTTATGGCCCTCGCGACAAAGCCTTGGTCTTTGTTCGCGATCGCGCTAATCACGTCGCGTTCAATCACGAAAGCGTCATCTCAAGCGGCTTGAAAGAACTGCTGTTCATCTACCCCGGTTCGGTTCACAAAAGCGATGACAGCCCATTTGACTTCCATCCGCTGGTCAGTATTGGCACTGACTCCGGCACGACTCCTTGGGAACACCTGACATTCACTCCCAAACAGCAAACTCCCGTGATGAACCGGCGAACCGGAGAAATCAAAGTCGAGGAACGAGCGGCGCCGAATCAATTTACGGCCGATGATTTGGTTCTGATCAACCCCAAACCACTGACGACGCTCGATGAAGAAAATCACGTGGTTGCGGCCCATGTTACCGGAAAGGGCAACGGCGAAAACTCAATTAATGTAATATTTATTACAGATATGGATTTCGTTTCGGATGTGGCTTACCTGCAACAAGACGGGCTGGAATCTCGCGTCGACAATTTGGCGTTGCTGACCAATGCGATCGAAGTTCTATCGGGCAATCCGTCGTTTGTCAATTTGCGCAACCGTCGAATCAGCCCCCGCACGCTGGTCCGACTGGAACAGTATTTTGAAATTTTTCGCCGGGAACGTGCTGAGAAACAACAGCAAGCGGAATCCGACATGCAGCAAGAATTGACGGAGGAACGTACGAGACTCAATTTAGCGGCTCAGGAAATTCAATCGGATGAGTCGTTGAGTGTCATCGAGAAACTGCAACGTACCTCGCAGGAAGCGTCCGATGCTCGTCGGCGGTTCGACATGCGAAAACGCAAACTGGAAAAAGAATTGTCACAAACAATTGACCGCCTGCAAACGGAAGAGCAAAAGGCGATCTCCAAGGTCGAAAACAGAACTCGCTATCTGGCCGTGTTGACGGCACCGATACCGGCGTTGGCATTGGGGATTCTGGTGTTGACGCTGCGATACTACAACGAACAGAAAAACATCGCGCCCCAGCGAAAGTCGAGTTAGCAGCATGAACCAAACAACCACCGAATTCAACCACGAACCATAGTGTAGGCGAGTCTCTCCGAGACTCGCAAATCAGTGTCTGGGAAACACAACACTGCTTGGGTAAACTTTTACCTGCCGGTCGCCTTAGTGGCATGAACCAAACCAACACCGAATTCAACCACGAACCATGAGTGAAATTACAAAGACATTGGCATTTGTAACGGTATCGGCAACATTGGCCGGAGTGGCCGCGTTCTCGCATTTCTCCGGACAGCCAACCCCGACCGGCGATTTCGAACGGGTCGGGACACCGTTTTATGAGGACTTTGATTCGTCATCAAAAGCAACGGCGCTCGAAGTCGTTGCCGTCGATCCCGATACCATGAACCTGCAGCGATTCAGTGTCAGGAATGTTAAAGGAACCTGGAAAATTCCATCTCACCACAACTATCCTGCCGAAGCCGCCGATCGTCTGGCCCAAACATCCACATCGGTGATTGGAATCATTCGTGAGTCATACGCCGGTGGCAAAAGCGATCACGAGCGACTCGGTGTGATCGATCCGCTCGAATCCGGTATCGCGGACGTCGATGATGTCTCCGGTATTGGCAAGCGGCTGACCTTGCTCGACGCCAGCGGTGATGCGTTGGTGGATTTCATTATCGGCCAACGTGCGGACGACGACACCAACCCAAACCATGACCTTGCGTCCGCAACGGATGGATCGCGAGTTTACCGTTATCTTCGACGAGCGGACGAACAACAAGTCTACAAAGCCATCATCGATGTGGATTTATCGACACGATTTGCTGACTGGATTGATCCCGATCTCCTTCGCCTCGATCCATCCCACATATCCCGAATCGAAATCGACAACTATGAACTAACGGAAGAGCGCGGCGGACTATTGGGACAGGTAAAACAGCTCTATAAAACCCAGGGAGACCATGTGGTTCTCAATCGTGCATCGTTCACCGATCCCTGGATTCTCGACGACCTCAATCCTGAAAGCGAAGAACTCGATACGGGCAAAATCCATTCATCGCTGGAGATACTTGGCAGTTTGTCGATTGTGGGTGTGCGACCCAAATTCAAATTCAACGGCCAACCCTTGCTGACAGCCGATCTGAAGTTCAACCGAATTCCCGAACTGGAAAGCAATCCGCAGGAAGCGCAAGCAGCGGTTGATGAACTGCAGGATGAGCTGGAGGATCGCGGATTCAGCTTGGCAGGCAGCCAGCAAAAACTGGAAGTCGCCTCCGCTCATGGACAGTTCCAAGCGGGAACCGGCGATGGGGTGCTGTACACCCTACAAGTGGGCAAAACCGTTGAAGGATCCGAAAAGGAAATCGAAGTCGGCGGAGCTAAAAGTCTACCCGACGAGGACACGGAAGAAGCCAAGGAGAAAATTGCCAACTATCAGGAAGGCGAGAAAAATCGCTATGTGATGATTCGGGTTTCATTCGATGAATCACTGCTTGGTCCCAAGCCGCAATTGCCATCGCCGCCCATCGAACCCGTGAGACCCGACGGCTACGAACCAGCAAAAGAGCCTTCATCGGACTCCGCAGAAGCTGACAAAACCACCGAATCGGATTCGGCAAACTCAGCCAATACTGCCAATGAGCAAGATTCTGATTCCGTGCCACCAGCCGATGCTACTGAGCCAGATCGTCCTGCGGAGTTCATCACCTACGAAGGGGCTCTCGCCGAGTTCGAGCGCGACAAAATCGATTATGAGTTGGCGAAATCCCGATTCGAAGACGAAATCAAACTGTTCCAGAAGCGTGTGGAGGAAGGCCAGAAGCTGGTCGATGAACTGAATCAGCGTTTCGGCGATTGGTATTACGTCATCAAGGGCAGCAACCTGCGGGCGCTTCAGATGGAACGCAAGGACATCATTCGCCCAGCCCAACACGTCCCCGAAACTCCCGAGCCCACCGCCATCCCCGAGCGACCGAATCTCGATTTTCCAGATGTGGAAGCGGAAACCGCGCAACCGTTCAGGAGAAATGGAACCGTTTAGCCGCAAGCCGGCGGGGTTGCTGCCAAAAACGTACTTCATACCGAAATCGCTCCATCAGCAACCCCAAAGGCGCGCGGTGTATCGGATTGCAGGTATCTTACTGGGAGTTGATTACGGAGGCAGCAGCCCTGCCGTCGCGCCTGCGCCGACCACCCTTCGTTCTTCTCTCGTCAATCAATTGGCTCGAAGACTACGCAAAGTTACTGCAAACTACTCGCCGTCGGCTTCGGCTTGCGGCTAAACGGTTTGACGTGAATAGGTACACCGATGCCGAGAACGAAGACCCGTGAGAATGGCTACCGACTTGCCCTATTCAAAAATCGGACGTCCCGGCAGTTCGTTTAATTGGTCCTGCAACTGTTCAATCGATACTTTGGCAGTTTCTGGCCAAGGTGGATCGTCATCGGCCACCTTGAAACGCTGCAGAAATTGAAACTGTTCGACTTCGCTTTCCAGTGCGGCCAGCCAAGCGGGCAAGTCAATTCCCACGCCATTGGTGGATCGTGTGAATGTCTGGGCTTGCTGCTGCAGCATTTCAAACCGGCGTCGCGACTCCGGCGAGGATGGGTCCTTCATGGCAGGAGCCACCAGTGAAACAAGCCGGTCGATCTGCATTTGATGCGCAAATCGTCCTTCCAGTCGGCGGCCCACCGACTCCATCCGCATCGAATACTTGACTCGTAGGCGCTCCAACATCCGAAGGTACTTTTCGGCCTCGGAACCAAGCCGTTCCGTCAGCAATCGCCTCCAGCGCCGCGCGACCGATGCCTGCTGATTTTCAACAAAGATACTATGCGCCCAAATTACCGGCTTAAGATTCCAGCAAATTCGATCGTACCGACTGAGCAGGCGCAGGAAATCCAGAAACATGTACAGACACTCGCCATGATCGGATTGCGTCGTCGTTGAATTGTAGTCCCGATACTCATTATAGTTTTCAACCACCGCTTCGAGCACCAGTTTGAGATAGCGCACGGCCTTGGGCATCGCTAACTCGGTACCCATTTCATTGAGCAGCTTCAAATCAGGTTGGTCCGGCGAATCGATCAGTTGTTTCAACCAGTGATCGACGCCTTGATGCAAAATCCCGCGCACGTTGCCCAAGTGCAGGAACTGCTGGGTAAACAATCCCTCACCATAGGTTTGAATAAACTCCACCAACCGATCCCAAGATCGTTGATCGCGGACTTTTTCCATGACGCTGATGCGCAGCGTCTGACTGTGCTCCAACCAGATGGCCAGCATCGACTCCGCCAGTTTCTCGGTGCAACTGAACAGCAGCGTTTCCGCATCTGCCCGAGACGCCGGTTGGTTTTCGGGATCTGCGATTTCCTGATCGGCCTTGAATTGGTTGGTAGAATCGATCAAGGTGTGAACCATGGCGGTGAATCCGACCTCGAACAGCTCATCGAATTCGGTTACCGCCCCCGTACCGACCGTATTTTTGCGTTCCATCGTCAGGGCCGTTCGCAGCAATTGATAGGCTTCGACAAACAACCCCAACGCCGGCAGATGACGCATCAGCTCCAGCAGGGCAATCTGCAGGATCCGTGTCTTGACAATGGAATCGGGCTGTCCGCCACGCACCAAGGGAACATAGAGCAGTGCTTGCCGATTCAGATAGTCGGCCAGCGGTTGGCACAGCTTTCGAACGTCATCCGTATGCTGCAGAATCACGTGAGCAAAAATGGTGACAAAGGGATCCGAGCTATTGAAGACATCGGCTTCCGAACCGTCCTCCGGCGACACCTCATCATTGGAATCATTCAGCAGCCAGTCCACCGCCGTAACCACCGCCAGCAACATCCGATTCGCATTCTCCGTTTCGATGGACGTCAAAATCGCCTGTTCGAGCAACGTGTCCTTGTACAAGCGAAGCTGATCATAGTGCAGCATGGCTTCGTAATCGGAACCTTCCAGCGGCAACGGAAACTTCTTGCTGATCGACTCCATCAACTCCTTGAGCTTTGACAGGTTCAGTGTGGCCTGATCCACCCAGTGTCTGAAAATCTCGCGACGCTTTCTTAGGCGATCCGATAGCTCATCATCCAGCTCCTCTTTTCGAACAACGGGCAACGGAATGGATGCCGCCACCGCCCAGTAGCTGGCGATCGTGCTGAGAAACTCCAGCCGATCCAGCAATCGTTGAACCTCGGCTTCCAGTTCATCGTCCGAGGTCAAACTTCCGTCGAAGACCTCACCTTCGTGTCCGTCATCGGTGGTGTCACGATAGGTCATCTCGTCGTAGGCGGCTCCGAATAGATCACCCGTACTGTCCGAAAGTTCTTCCTCACCATATTCTTCGTCGTCATCGGCGAACAAGTTAAACGAATCGTTGTCGTCCTGCTCCCATGCTTCATCTTCCTTTTCGATTAGCGGAGAATCGGAGGAGTCCTCTGCCTCACCCGCAGCACTACGAGGCTGAAGCTCAAATTCCGGAACACTCCAGTAGTCGTCCGCGTTGGCCTCCATAAAATCGTAAAATTTTCGAATGCGATTCCAGATTTCATTCGGCGAATTGTCGATTCGTCGATTGGGCGCAAGCGAAACAGGCGGGTCGATCGATCCGGACTGCATCTCGAACAGCAATCGCCGTTGTTCTGAAATCCAGTGGAACACGAGTTCGTGGAAGGAACTGTCTGCCATTTGCAACGGAATCTCTTCCGATTGGGAGAGCCAGTGAATCAGCAGTGCCGTTGAAGTGCTGTAGTCGGCTCGCTGCATCAACGCTTCAATCACGAGGCTGTAGGCTTTGGGCGAGTCAAACATTTCGGCGTGCTGCGCCCAGAACTCGATATCGCCGGCGGCCGCGCCTCCGAGGTGCCACAGATTCAACGCCTCAGCCACCAGTTGTGCTGCGGCGAAGACTTCATCCGCATCGACGGCTTCCACACTGACGACTTCGTGAGCGGCAAACTGTCGCCACCACGTCACAATGCGATGAAACTCCGTCTTGATGGATTCCATCATGGCGGTGTCGTTGTTGGCCGCTGCTTCGCTCCAAATTCTTGAACAGATCGCAAACAGCCGCTCCATCAAATCGATCAGTTCGAAAACCCGATGGTCGGCCACCGTGTTTTCAATCGCCGGAAAGAGGCTGTAATTTCCGTCGAATCCCAGAATATTCCATGGATCAACAATGGAACCGTTTTCAATTCCCCGTTTGAGGCAATCCATGATTTCAGGAATTTTTTCGGCGGCCGTTTGAAGATCACCGCCGGCGACGGCGCGTGAGGCTGCATCGATCAGGCACTCGATCTGGCAACTGATCCGGGCTGCGGCCACGGGAACGATCGCCGATTGTTGTTCGGCGGCTTGAGCGTAGCCCATCCGGGCGAAAATCGACGCAAGACGGCAATTTACCAGTTGCTTCGCGCGAAGTCTTGCCAACTGGGCATTGATATCTTGCCGCGCCGCACCCAACGGTTGCTGCCGCAGTCGAGCCTCTTGCTGGATTCGCTTGAAATGCTTGGGCGTCAGTCGCTGAGTTGCCTGTTCGTAAAATTGATCGCGATAGTGGGCGATCAGATAAACCAGATCGTTCAAATTGGTGTTCGAATCATAGGAGCCTGGACTCCCGCCTGTGATTCCCGACCCCATCAGGATGGTTCCAGCCAGCACCGTACTGGCTTCCACCATCAACTCCGCGCGAGGCAGCGACCAAGGGGCGGCTGAATCCCGTTCCATACGTTCCAGCAGTGCGTCGAGCAGCACTTGATGAACAATAAACCGAAAGTAGTTTCCCTTCCGGTCAATTGCATGCTCGTCCCAGTGTCCAAAATGGTGATTGGGACGTTTGTTGATCGGGTGATCGAAGTCATAGGCCCGCGGGTCAATGGCCAGCTCTTCCAGATGGTCGGGATTGAACTGAGCGGCCCGTAGAATATCGGGATGGGTTTCGGTCAGTATTTTGATCGCGTGTCCCAAAAGTTCCGAGTATGGACCGTAGGCCACACCAGCCTCTCGAACGTAGATCGGAATTGGGCATACTCGTTCGTATGCATAAAGTTCGACACGGTGGTCTTCGAGCGTGGCCACCGGTCGATGGCCGATAAAGCTGTTCAGCTTGTTGAGCGTCGCGGCAACGATCTCATCGGCATGGTCGGTTTCGTGGAACTGCAATACCGTTTCCAGAACCCTGCCGACAAAAAACGAATTAAACATCTGCTCGTCGCGTTGATGGAACAGCAGGTCGCGATGGTGGTGTAAGTACGCCGGTAATACCTGACCAAACGCAATATCCAGAACTTTCTGAGCCTGTGATGCATCGCGATAGGTCTCACTGGTGCCGCTGAGCCTGGTCAGTCTGGCCTTCAGTTCGTTTTCAACCGTCCGGTAGGTGGGTGTTCGATCCGTCTCCGGGAGGGACGGTGCAGCCGATTCCGGACGATCCAGCTCCAGCGTGCCGGTAGAATAGTAGCAAAACAGATCGTTCAGCGCCGCGAAGAATCTGGGGTCGTGGCTACCGGATGCGAAATTCAGGTATCCAAGTATCTGGTCGATGGTGGAAGCGATGGTTTGTTCCAGCTCGGCTTTCATATCGGGTTGTAAGCGTAAAAGATTGCTCACGGGCTAATCGGAGCATAAAACAAGCCGGAGCATAAAACAAGCAACCAATATCGTAAGAATTTCCTCCGCAGGGGTCTAGGGGCAGTGGAAACCCGTTCACGCCAAATCGTTTAGCCGCAAGCCGAAGCCGACTGCAAGTGGTTGGTGGCCTTCATGTAGGCGAATCGCCAATGATCAATGCGGGGGAAGATCGAGAAACGTCGGCGCAGGCGCGACGGCAGAGTGTAGCCTCCATAATCGACCTGCCTCCCAATAAAATCCCCACAACCCGGCGCGCCTCTGGGGGGCTGATGGAGCAATTTCGGCATTGCAGTACGTTTTTGGCAGCCCCCCGGCGGCTTGCGGCTAAACTTCTGTTTATTACGATCCTGAAGGTCGTTCCGTTCATGGGGACTCAAGGAAACGGCGAAATGACTGGATTTTTCGGTAAATTCTGACCAAGCAGTAATTAGAATGAACTGAATCCCTGAAGCGTGGTCGATCTACGAAACAGGAAACCTTCAACGATTTTTTTTCGTATCCGGTTTGTTTGACCTTCATCATTCAACGGATATGATTGGGTTGCTTTGTGGCCGTCAATTTTTTAATTTACCATCATGGCGCGATTAACAACTGTTTTTTCCATTCTGATTTCAGCCGTCCTTGCGACCACCACGGTTCGAGCACAGGGAGTGACGTCCGACAGCAATCTCGAGCGATCGGGTCTGGCTTCGATCTGGTTTACCTCTGCGGGTCTCGGATCGGGCGGCAAGATCGTCGACTGGGCGTTCGATGTCAATTGGGAACGGAAAACGTCCTTTATCATTTTGAAGGCCGGGAAATATCGTGAATGTATTTCTGAAACGGAACTGGATGGATTCAATCAACCGTTGGGGCTTGACGGACTGGTCGAAAAAGCCGAGTTCCGAAAAGAAATTCTGCAGGCCGAGCTGAATAACCGTGGTGATACTGATCTTCAGGTCGAGTCCAAGCAATATTCGCTTCCCAAATCAACCATCTTTATTTTGGGCGACAACTCACAAGTCACTTCCATTGACGCAGATTCGGGAAAACAGAACTGGTCGACCTCGTTCGGTTCGCTGGGGAATCCTGTGGTCGGTGTACACGGGGATGATCAATATGTCGCCGCTGTCAACAGTTCTGCAGTGTTCTGTTTCGACGCGGTGACAGGGAAACAACTCTGGTCCCACCACTGCAAGTATCCCGTGGCGGCCCCGCCCGTGGTGGCGCATGGCAGTATCTACATTCCGCTGATGGACGGACGACTGGAGATTTTTGAAATCAGTCTCAATGGATTCGGTTCGTACGCGATCGTGGCAACGGGAATCGCGACCGCCCGGCCGCTGGTAACTGAAAAAACGGTAGCTTGGCCGACCCATCTCGGATACCTGAACTTCTCAGGGGTCTCAGGCAAGCACGCGAAACGCTTGGTCTATCGATTAAAGGCCGATGGGCCTATCGATGGCACACCGACGCGTAAAGATGATATGGTATTTACGGCATCCGCCGATGGATTTGTTTACGCAGTTCAGGAATCGACGGGCAAGCTCGTCTGGCAGACTTCACTCGGTTCCGCGATGTCGCAATCTCCGTTTGTGTTTGGCGACAAAGTCTATGCCGTGACCCAGGACCGAAAAATGTTTTGTCTCGATGCGCTCACCGGTGACTTTGCATGGGACGCTCCCAAATTGGGCTTCGGGCGTTATCTCGGAGCCAGTGAAAGCCGCGTCTACATTACGGATGGATTTCGAAATTTGCTGGTCGTGGATCCAGCGAGCGGTACTGTGTTGTCGCAATGTGCCATCGGTGAAGTGGACTTTGTGTTGCCCAATCGTCTGACCGATCGTTTGTATGTTGGCTCGAAAAGCGGCATTGTGCAGTGCATTCATGAGATCGGGAGTGAAATGCCCTACTTCCATCCGGAAAAAATTATCGCTCAGGCAGCACGAAAAAGCAGGCCAGCACCTGCCGCCAGTGATGATCCATTCGCTGACGCACCGGGCGATGCGGATGATCCATTCAAGTCGAATCAATCAGATGACGACGACCCGTTCAAATCTGGGGATCCAGACCCCGATGACGATCCGTTCAAATAACGGTATAACTAACGGACTGGTTGCGTTCACTCATTCTGACTCCTTGGATATCCCCGTTCCCTCAAAATGGATTCTCCCAAAATTAGACGGGCGCTTGTAAGCGTCAGCAACAAACTGGGAATTGTTGATTTTGCCAGCGGTCTTGCGGCACAGGGAATCGAAATTTACAGCACCGGTGGAACCCGGAAATATCTGGAAGCATCAGGCTTGTCCGTCATTGATGTTTCGGAGTACACCCAGTTTCCTGAAATGATGGACGGCCGGGTGAAGACGCTTCATCCGAAAATTTTTGCCGGGATTCTGTGTCGTCATCACCTGCCCGGTGATTTAGCGGCCCTGACCGAACACCACATCCTGACCTTTGAAATGGTGGTCGTCAATTTATACCCTTTCAAGGCCACGATATCCCGTCCAGAAGTGCTGATTCATGAAGCGATTGAGCAAATCGACATCGGCGGACCAAGCCTGATTCGGGCCGCCGCCAAAAACAGCGATTTCGTGACCGTCGTTTGCGATCCCGGTCAGTACAGCTCGGTGTTGCAGACGATTCAGCAAGAGGGGACCACCACGCCCTCACTGCGAAAACGTCTGATGGCGCAAGCCTTTCAACATACAGCCGATTACGATCGAACCATTGCCGAGTATTTTTCCGGGCAACAGGACGGCGAAACATTTCCGTCGGTGTTGCAAATCTGTCTCAATCGCAAGGCCGAATTGCGATATGGCGAAAACAGTCATCAGCCGGCCGCTCTGTACGGCTTTGAAAACTGTCGCGACGCCAATCTGGTCAATGCCCGGCAGGTGAACGGCAAGCAATTGTCGTTTAACAATCTGCTCGACCTCGATAGCGCCTTGGGAATCGTTCGACTGCTCGACCAGCCTGCCTGTGCCATTATCAAGCACAACAACCCGTGCGGGGCAGCCACTGCGGAGACATTAACGGAAGCTTGCCGCGCTGCCTTTGCCACGGATCCCGTCAGTGCTTTTGGGGGCGTGATCGGTGTCAATGGTCCCGTCGACGTCGATACGGCAACGTTCTTGGCCGAGGGTGATTTTTTCATCGAGGCAATCGTCGCTCCTTCCTTTACCAACCGCGCTCACAAAATCCTGACGACGGTTCCCAAGTGGAAGAAAAACGTCCGCTTGCTCAATGTAGGGAAACTTTCGGCTCCCCGACCTAGTTGGGACTACCGGTATTTGTTGGGGGGGATTCTGGTGCAGGAGGCAGATAACGGAATCGATGACCGCTCGAATTGGAAGGTAGTGACTCAAAGCCAGCCTGACGAACCGATGCTCAGCGAACTGGCTTTCGGATGGTCGCTGGTCCGGTTTGTCAAATCGAATGCGATTACACTTTCCCGGGACCATGCACTGGTCGGTGTCGGAGCAGGCCAAATGAGTCGTGTGGATTCCGTCGAGATCGCGGTCAAAAAAGCAGGTGATCGAAGCCGTGGATCCGTTCTGGCCTCCGATGCGTTTTTTCCGTTCCCCGATTCCGTAGAACGAGCCGCCCAGGCGGGCATCATCGGGATCATTCAGCCCGGCGGAAGCGTCAACGATCCGCTTTCCATCGAAGCCTGCGACCGCCATGGGATTCCGATGATTTTCACCGGGACTCGGCACTTCCGACATTGATCCGCGATGAAACGATCTGTCGCGATTCACGGTTCGACGCCGATGTTTGTCCGCTGGGCGATTCAACATCCCTGTCCGTTTCGCGAACTATTTCCTCAGCGACTGCCCGAAACCACCTTCCGACAATTACGATCGATCCGCGAGATTTCGGTGGCGAACCAGGACGGACGAATTCGTGACGGAATCTGCTTTCACCCCGACGCGGCCAACGTCGCTGTGGAGGAAGCGTTAGGATTTCCCGTCGATGAAATCGTTGATCTGTTCGGAGGAGAAGACTTGATTGCCAGGACCTGTGGAGATTGTCCGGCCCATTCGGATCGTCTCCACAATCCACTGCTTTGGGCAGGATGTTATGGCAGCGTACCATCGGATTTGCGGTTTGATTTCGAAAGTCTGATTCGCGGTTGCCAAAACTCATTGATCTGTGAAAACCAGATTGACGATCCTGAATCTCACCCGCCGTTTGATTTGGTTCGGCTGATGGATCGTTGCATGGAGGAGGGCGGACTGCGACAAGAGTACGCCGACCACTTTCCGGATTTCCAGCCCGCTTGGTTTGGGCTGTGGCATGGGTCCCCCTTTTCGTGCGAGCAGCTTCATTTTCTCGAGCAGCTATTGACGCTGGTATTGGCGAAGCTGGATCCGTTTCAAGAGCCAGCCAATCACTCGATACCGATTCCGCAAACCAGGGACTTGGTACGCTTGACTCATGCGGTCCAGGCAAGCCGCCAGCACCAATTGGCGTTGCATGTTGAACTGGTTCCCCAGGGCTATTCGGATGGCATTCATTGGCGATTGCAACCCCATTGTCAAAATTGCAAAGTCACTTGGCTGGAGAAAACGTCACGATGTCCGTGCTGTGGGCCAGCGGGAAAGGTTCAAAATGAAATCAAGCAGAAAGTGCTTGGATTGCGTCCGTATCTGCATTTGTCCCGCGTGATTGGCGTTGAACAGACACATCAACGGCTGCATTCTGGTGATTGAAGCTGTCAACGCATTGGCAATTCACTGGCAAAACCGTATGATTGATCCGACTGAGATGAATCAATGAACTCTACTGATCGAAGCATTCGAATGCAGGCACGCACTCAGGCAGTCACTACCATTTTCGTCTTCTTGATTCTGTCTGTCTTTACAGGCACGTCATCGGCGCAGCGTAACGATGCCCAACCATTAACGACACCCAGCCAGCCGTCGGCAACAACAACCCAGGATGAACCGGGCGAATTCGATGGCGAAGCGGCGTACGAATATCTCAAACAGATCGTCGAAATGGGTCCGCGAGTCAGTGCCTCTCCGGGCATGCAAAAGCAGATCGAATATCTGACGAGGCATTTCAAGGCACTCAATGCAGAAGTTTTCCAACAGCCGTTTGATGCGATCGACCCCAGTAAATCCCAGGTCGTCAAACTGACCAACCTGATCGTTCGCTGGCATCCCGAGCGTCAGCATCGCCTGCTGTTCTGCTGTCATTACGATACTCGTCCATTCCCCGATCGAGACCCATCCAATCCGATGGGAGTTTTTCTGGGGGCCAACGATGGCGGCAGCGGTGTTGCAGTGTTGTGTGAGCTGGGAAAATTCATGGAACAGCTCGATGGCAAGTACGGGATTGATTTCGTTTTTTTTGATGGTGAAGAGTTCGTCTACGTTTACCAGCGTGATCCGATGTTTCTGGGGTCACAAGCTTTTGCCAATCAGTACTTGCGGCGGAGCGGAAAATGGAAATACGAGTTCGGGATACTGCTGGACATGGTCGGAGACAGTGATCTGCAAATCTACATGGAAGGCAACAGCCTCAAACATTGCCGCAAGCTGGTTCAAAGTATCTGGAGTGTGGCAGACGACCTGGGGGTGAAAGAATTTATTCCCACGAAGCGACACACCATCCGTGACGATCATCTGCCGCTGAACGAAATCGCGAAAATTGAAACTTGCAACATCATCGATTTTGATTTTCCCAATTCGAAAGTTGGAAACATCTATTGGCACACGGAGAAGGATACGATTGAGAACTGCTCGGCGGAGTCGCTGGGCAAGGTCGGTCGCGTTGTACTGGAATGGGTTCGCCAGATGCAGCAACTCAATCGCCTGAAATAATTTACTGAGACGAAAAGCATGAATACATTGACGATGCTGGTTGCGATTAGCCAGCGATTGCAAACGTCGGCGCTGATTGTCGGGATCCTGGGAATTTTCGTCGGGCTGTTTTTGATGAAGGGGCATCAACTGCTGTTTGAGCGAAACCTGAAATCCGATTCGTCGTTCTCATTGCGTCAATTTGAAACGCGTAAACTGCGACGGCGCACGATTGTGGCGGGGCTGGTCACGTCGATTGGATTCATGCTGGCCGCCATGTACTGGGTTTCGGAGATCAAGGTCCTGGCTATCTTTACGCTGTTGATTGTGGTGCAGTTGTTTTTTGTTCTGGGAATGGCCTTGATCGACCTGTTCTTTGTCAGCGTCCGCGAAATCACCAAGCCCGATCAGCGACGCCAGAAGGAGATCATTGAAGAGTTTTTGCGAAACCGTCAGCAATCGCGCAAGGACGAGAAGTAGATTTAACGGTAGTACGTTTTGTGTCCGCTGAACGATTCAAACACCGGCAATCAGTTGGCTTTACCCGCAGTGCCGGCCCATTAGAGCCGCTAACAGGAATAATTTTGCTGTTTCTTGGGTGAAATATTTGACGATCTGTTCTGGAGAGCGTAAATTGTATTCCGTGTTTTTATCTGCTTCGTCGTCCACGAATAGGATTGAGATCGCTATGATTCGAACTGCCACTTCCTGCGTTGTGATTGCTGCTCTGTTGATTTTGTCGTCCGTCGCTGTGGCTCAAAATCAGGCCGACATTGTCGAAAAAGCAGAAGAAAGCGTCCTGAGAATCGAAGTCGAAAACGTCGGCCAGGGAAGCGGGTTTGTCGTGGACGCTTCCGGAATCGCGGTGACCAACGTTCACGTGATGGCGGGGGCTCAAAACGGAAGAGCGACGGCCACATTTCCAAACGGAACCGTCTGCAAAATTCTCGGCAGCTACATCATTGACGAGAAACGCGACATCGCGGTGATTCAGCTTGACAAGGATTCACTGCCCGTCTTACCGCTGGCCAGCCAGCTTCCACGCAAGGGCGAAGAAGTGATCGCCCTCGGCTCGCCAATGGGATTGTCCTTTACGGCGACGCGAGGCATTGTCAGTGCCATCCGATCGGAGCAAGAGATGAACGAGGGACGCGGCACCGATGAGTTTCGGGGAACCTGGGTTCAAGTCGATGCGGCATTGTCACCGGGAAATAGTGGTGGTCCGCTGATCAACGCCAGTGGCGAACTGGTGGCGATGAGCACACGTGCATCGGCTGGCGGTCGCGCCCAGAATCTGAATTTCGGTATTTCGGTCTCGGACGTCCGCGACGCGATTGGAGAAGCCAAAAGGAAATCACTGCTGGATTTAAGCGATGGACTGGGACGCGTCGACATGGAAGAGGTCAATCCAAAGTCCGGTGCGTTGGTCGAGCGCTCGAAAGTTCCCGAAAGAGCCTTGAAGGATTACATCGAGTATGGCCGCGATGAGTTTTCGGTGCTCGCAAAATCACTTCGTCGTGAACTCAGCAGCGCCAAGGATAAACACAAGTCGCTGAAAACAGCTCGAATTGATCATAGTTTGGGAGCGGACAAGATTGCTCGCGATCCGCAGGGGAGAATGTACTTTGGAAATGAAGAGGTCAAATCGATCTTGGTGCGCGAACAGGAGCGACGAGTTCGAGAACTGGAAAAGTTGAGCCAATCGATCGGAACGGCTCCGACATCGCAGTCGCTCTATGCGCTGCTTTGGAATTATGGACCGCCCGTGAACACGCAAAAAAAAGGCTCTGTCGGATTTATGGATGGGGCGATTGTCGTAAGGGCGTTCACTGAAAACGACGTGGTGATTCAATATCGGGGGGCAGCTTATTTGCTATGGGTCAAAGACTCATCCGGTCTTTTCCAAGACCAAGATGTTGACCCGATTCCCGTCTATGTGGTCGGAGCCAAGACCATTCCAAATCCCTCCGGTGGATCGCCTATCGCCTTGACCTTGCTGCACGCTGTACTCGAGTCCGAACTCAAGGAAGCGGTTTTCGGGAACCAGCCCGAGGAACAGCAACTGGCAGGGGCAACACGAGAAACCATGGAAACTGTGATTCAGTTCAGGACATGGAAGAGCAAAAACGGAACCTCCATAGAAGCCGCACTGATCAGCCGCGATGGCAGCAAGGTCGTGCTCAGAAGAAAGGACAACGGCAAGGAGATCACCGTGGACGTCAGCCAGTTGAGCGAGTTCGACCGAAAGTTCCTGGAAAATTAACTCCAGCCCAATGGGCCGATTTGGAATACTCGCTGTATGAGAAGAGTTCTCTCCAAACTCAATCCAGCCGCAAGTATTCGTCCACGGTTCCATCCTGGCCAAAGCGGCTGAACAGAAATTCGCCTTTAAAATGTTGCCCCAGAAACGAGCGCAAGCCCTTGGATGACACCGCTCGATAGGCGAACCATTGCTCGTAGCCTAGCTGAAACCGGAACGCTGCCGCAACGTCGCGAGGTACGGCTCGCCGGGACTCAACCACCGTCAACGGTCTCCAAGTTCGCTTCTTTCGCGATCGCTTGGGCGACAGATCGAAAACCAACGGCACATAGATCCCCATGCCCTCGACCTGATCCGTCAAACACAATGACCGGGACGAAGCATCATACTCCAGCTTTCCGGCTGAAGGACCAACCAGCCATTCCGGCAACGACAACGGCAGCACCAGCGACTGAATCGAATCCGTCTGAACGTACAGTTCACGGGTTTCAATCTCCTCCAGCACTCCCACTCCCGGAGCCAGCGGCCAATCACAACGATAGCCGATCTTTCCCGGTTCCGGGGACACAATGCAATCAGCGGAATAGAACACTTGATCGGGATGAACCAGCATCAATTGTCGATTGAGCGTCAATCCGTGACTCAGATTCATCTGCAACTCAATGTAGTTCTGATGGTCATCCAGTTCTTGACTGATCAGATCAAACGAGTCCAGCGGTTGAACGGCTTCACCGTTGAACGTGATCTGCGGAAACACCGTACCGCTTACCAAGGGAAGCTGGCCGACGATCTCATAAATACAGGACTCATCAGCAAACTCGAATCCTATTTTCCCCCCTCGCAAATTTCTTCCTGCCGTGAGAATGCCCGACTCGCCCCACTCGGATACCGTGCTTTCCGGCTCCGAGCAATCCAGCTTGGCTCGACTCATGGAGCCTCTGGGTTTCGTCGGTTCAGACGAAATTTGATTCGTGATTTGCTTCATGAAGGAACCATCGACAATGGATTGCATCGACCGGATGCAAGGCTTCGATATGGGGATCGCTCCGAAGCCGCCCAACATCAGTTGCCCATCAGGTCGCAGCAAGCGAAACAGATGTTGAACCGCCCCGCGCAGTACCTTCAATGTCTTTTTGCGCAATCGCCAACCCGATTTCTCGATCAGCGAGAACGAACGCGACCAGCTCGCCACCAGCGGACCAAAAACCGGAAGCAACTCGGCCGACGGCCAACCATCGGTGTCGAGGTGCTGGGTGATCATGTCTGACATCCAGTCGATTGCCGGATCGACCCAGTCGGCATCGACCACCAGTTCCGGAAAATCATGAGCCACCCGCAGTGGTACCTCGACAGCAAGAATCTGCTCGAACCATTTCCCCAGCCCCGGTGCCGCTTCTCCGATCCGAAACCGCGACAGGTCCGCTACGCTTGGCTCGATGATCGGAACCAGATGCTTTCTCCCTTCGAGCTTGGCAATCTGAGGTAGACAGAAGGTGCTTGCCAGTTTCAACAGCACGCTACGCACACTGGCCGGTTTGCTTGTTCCCTCAAACACCTCGAAGACGCAGGCCCAACGTTCGCCTACGGAACCGTCCTGAGCGCGTCGCTCTTTTTTTGAAAGCGGATGCAGAGCGGTCAATTGATCCGACCATGCGACGATCTGCGTGGTGGCTTTCTCATCCATCGTCCATTCGTTGAGCAGCCAAAACATCGCTCCCACCCGGCTCGACTGTGCCTTCTGGACCGCAACCGCGAGAGAGTGACTCGCATCGGCAGACGAAGCTGGCCCATTCGTCGATGCCGTCCGATGCCGGTTGCGTTTTTGACTTTTTTTGTGTGACATGAAGGAACATCCGCTGTAAAACAGGTTGTCAGAGCAGTCTATTATCGACAAAAACCGGCATTTCGACAGCCATCTCGTTGTCAGTTCCGCGACAGAACCGTATCCTAATTAAAGCGTGTTTGTCCGTCTGTTAAATTCTGATGAATTTATGTCGTATTCCAGGTTCCCGTTGCCGCAGGGCTTTGTCCAATCACTTCAAGCAGGAGGGCTTGCGGTCGTCGTAATGGCCGGATTGCTGGTCGCCGGGTGTGCGCGTCCCCAACCTCCCGAAGACACGCAGGAATCTCAAACCCGGGCAAACGTCCAGACGCCTGAGCAGGATCAAGGACAGACTCAAGAGCAAACGGCGAGTCCAAGTCACGAACAAGAAACGCCCGTGCAACAACTCGATCACCAACCAGAATCCACCCCCTGGACGGACGACGAACAGACGATCGAGATTCCTGAAACCTGGAAACGGCTGGGACAGAACCAGATCTGGGTCGATTTCACCGAAAAGAAAGTCATCATCGCGGGTACGATTTGTCTCAATGCGGGCGCACTCGAAATGTTTGCTTGCCCTGAGAGAACCAAGGAACATGAATCGATTGTCGCCACCCGCGCTCAGGCACAGGAAATGCACGCTGCCTTGCTGGCCGTGGGCGCCACGCCTGGAGCGCCGTGCAGTTGGGATGACTTCAGCTTTACATCTCCATCCGGCTCGACGATTGACATTGAGTTGATTTGGCACGATGAGGAAATCAATCAGATCAGAAAAAGGTCCGCCAAGGAAATGCTGAAACTGCGGCCACCGTATGATCCCCGGTTCTACCTCTATCGCGATTATTATTTTCCTGGCCGGCATCAGAGAACGCTGGAAAAAATCCGGACACAAAGGTACCCGAACATCAAATGGGTCTTTGGCGGCAGTCGCTTTTTTGAAGACCCCGAAACCAAAAATCGGTACTACGCCGCGAACTCCGGCGAAATGATTTGTGTCTCTAATTTTTCAACCGCAGCGATCGACCTCAGTATCGTCAGCTCCCAGGAAAACAGCAGCTTGCTGTTTTATGCAAACCCCAAGACCACGCCACCCCGTGGAACCCGAGTGTACATGGTATTGAAGCCAGGGCCCTTCCTTGAACCGAAACAAATCAAATACCCTGACCTCGAAACCAAGTAGCCACATCCCTCACCCTTCATCCTTCATCCCTCATCCTTCATCCCTCATC